>NZ_JBSFNK010000015.1:0-274429 GCF_053587055.1 Nonomuraea sp. NPDC003707
CGGCCCTTGACCGAGTTGTCGGTGTCCTTGAGCTTGGCCCACAGCTTGGGAGTGGCCGTGCTGATGACCGGCCGCCCGTCACCGGAGACGCAGGGGCCGCCCGGGTCCGACCAGGCGTCGGCGGCCACTGGGTCGGTCGGGATCGAGTTGTACTCGATGACGGCGACCGGGTTGTTCTTGAACTTCTTCCAGGCCCAGAGGTCGGTCTCGCTGGTGGCATAGAGACCGATGGTCATGGTGTTCCACTTCTTGGCGGCGGCGTCGGCGGCCCACGACGTGACGTCGAACTCCACACCGCCGGGCGCGCAGGACCCCGTGCCATAGCCCTTGGCCACGTTCACCGTGGAGAGCAACCTGGTCTTCGCCGGCGGGTTCTTCCAGGTGGTGCTCTTGCTGATCGCGCCGGTCCCCCAGGCCTCCACCTTGCGGGCGCTGCAGGAGTACGACCACGTCTCATACGTGCGCAGCGTCGCCTTGATGATCTGCTTGCCGTGGATGGTCGCGCCGGTGGCCATCTGGAAGAACGAGCGGTTCGTCTGGGTGGAGCTGATGTGGCCGACCCGGGCGATGTCGCTGGAGTTGAGATAGTTGGAGGTGGGCCAGTTGCTCCAGACCGCCGTCCACGAGCCTCGCGAGGCCGAGAAGTACGGGTCCAGGTAGACGGGGAACTTGGTCTTCGGATCCGCCAGCATCTTCCTGTCCGGCTTCAGCCGCAGCTGCCTGCCCGCCAGCTCCACGCCCATCGCGGACTCGCGGGCCTCCGGGGAACGGCCTTCCCTGAGCGCCTTCAGACCGGCGATGCCCTCGGAGTCCCACATCTTCGGCGTGGGCGCGATGAAGATCGTCCCTCCGCTCTCGTCGACGGCCTCCAGGTTGCCCGCCTTGTCCGTTTTCACCGACAGGCCGGTGACCGAGAGGGGGTAGGCGAGCTCGGTCAGGCCCGCCGCGGCCTCCCGGGACTTGACCACCAGGATGTGGGAGAAGCCGTCCACGTCCGCGGTGACCTGCAGGTCCACGCCCGGCATGACCTCGGGGTAGGTGGCGGTGTCGCCGTTCAGCGTGGGCTTGGGCAGGGTGCCCTGCCAGCCCAGCTCCAGGGACTTGGCGCCGCGCGCCATGCGGGCGAGCGGTCCGGAGCCGCCGCCGGAGAACGTCAGGTCGGCCGCCGTGGCGACCGTCTCGACCGCGCCGTCCGGGCGCAGGCGGAGCGTGGTGTCCACCGGGACCCAGCCGCCGGACTTGCGCACGCGCACCGGGCGGACGTACTGCTCCAGGGTGAACGTGCCGTCGGGCTTGGCCCAGACCTGGCGGGTCTCGCTGCGCTGTGTTTCCACCTCGACGGGCTTGCCGGTGCTGCGGGCGAGGGTGAGCGCGGAGTCCTCGGGTGGTTGGACGGTCTGCGGTGGTTCCACTGTCTTCGCCGCGACGGCGGGCACCGGGTCAGGCACCGCCAAGATCGTGAAAGCTAACGCCGCCGCAACCAACCCACGAACTGCCCGCATACGTCCTCACCCATGGTGAGCAGGGGTTACGCGCGAGAAGGCATACCCGCCCGGCGTCTCCACGATCTTCGGTTGACGATCGGATTTTCACTCTGACAACACGAGAGGTCTAGAGTTTTGCTCATTCTGCTCAAATTTCCTTCATAAACATGATTTGTCCGGAAATTTCCGTCATGGCACATCAGACGTCCGTGGGCAGCGGCGATGCGGCCGGGTTGACCCGCTTGACGATCTCGTTCAGCACGATGCGGACGTACGGCTCCCCCACCCACAGGTGCTTGGCCCCGTCCACCCCGATGACCTCCGCCTGGGGCACTCTCGCGAACCTCGCGCGGGCCTCCTCGGGCCGCAGGTAGTCGTCGAACTCGGGCACCAGCACCGTCAGCGGCCGGCCGAACCGCGCCCAGGCGTCCAGGTCGTGGTCGGTGGCCCGGTGCAGCGGGGGAGAGAGCAGGATCGCGCCCTCCACCAGCGGGTCGTGCGCCCACTTCAGCGTCAGCTCCGTGCCGAACGACCAGCCGACCACCCACACCTGGGGCAGGTCGTGGTACTCGGCGTACTCCAGCGCCGCCGCCACGTCGAACCGCTCGCCCTCTCCCCCGTCGAACGTCCCCTCCGAGGTGCCGCGCTCGGAGGACGTGCCCCGGGTGTTGAAGCGCAGCACGGCCAGGTCGGCGAGGGCGGGCAGCCGGTTGGCGGCCTTCTTGTAGACGTGGCTGTCCATGAACCCGCCGTGGGTGGGCAGCGGGTGCAGCGTCACCAGCGTCGCGACGGGGGGACGGTCGAGGGGCAGTGCCAGCTCACCGACCAGGGTCAGGCCGTCGCCCGTCTCCAGCTCGATCGGCTCGCGCCGGGCGGGCAGCACGGTGGCCGCGCGAATCTCCACTTCGGGGGTTCCCTTCAATAACGGGTGCGGCCGGGGCCGCGGTCGAGTCTCTTGCGCCAGCAGGCGGTGTGCCAGTGACGGCGCTCCTCGTCGCCTCCCGGCCAGTTGGGCCAGGCGACGAGGTGCGACTGGCCGCTGCGGATCTCCTGGTCGCAGCCCGGACATCGGTAGTCCTTGGTCGAGGAGGCGCCGGTGAGCATGCGCACCTTCCACTCGCCGTCGGGCCATTCCTCCACTTTGTCCAGCCCGGTCGGGAAGCCGAAGGGACGGGAGGACTCCCTGCGGCGGGCGCGGCGTGGGCTCATGGACGCGGGAATCGGCTGACGCCGGCGGTGACGAGCTGGTCGAGCAGAGGGGCGGGCGCGAAGGCGGGCTCGCGGTATTCGGCGTAGAGGGCTCTCAGCCCGTCGCGGACCTTCGCCAGGCCCAGCGACTCCAGCATCTCGAACGGCCCGGCGGGATAGCCGCAGCCCAGGCGCATGGCCGCGTCGATGTCGTCGATCGAGGCGTACCCGGAGTCGTGCATCCGCACGGCGTCGTTGAGGTAGGGGAACAGCAGGGCGTCGACCACGAACCCCGCCCGGTCCTTGCACGGCACCGGCGTCAGCCCGGCGATCTTCACCAGATCCCTGGCGGCGCTCGCGGCCTCCTCCGAGGTCAGCACCGTGGCGGCCAGCTCGGCCACCTGGTCGCCGGCGAGGTGCACGCCGACCATCCTGGCGGGGTCGGGGAGGCGTACGGCGTGCTCGATCACGGGACGGTCGGCCAGGCGCAGCACGACGTCGGGGTCCTCGGACTCCTTGAACCCGGCCGCCCGCAGCCGCTCCGCCAGCCCGTCACCGCCGGCCCCGGCCACGCCGAACGTGCCCAGCCTCGACTTCGCCGGCTCCTCCTGCGGCGAGTCGCCGTAGAAGCCCCGGCCCGACTTGCGGCCCAGCAGCCCGGCCGTGACCAGCTCGCGCAGCAGCGGCGCGGGCGCGTGCCGCCGGTCGCGCGTCTCGTCGAACAGCACCTCCATCACCCCGTACGCGGTGTCGAGGCCGATCAGGTCGAGCAGCGTGAACGGCCCCATCGGCAGCCCCACGCCCAGCTTCATCGCGGCGTCGATGTCGTCGCGCCCGGCCACGCCCAGCTCCATGAGCGCCGCTGCCTGGTTGAGGTAGGGCAGCAGCAGCCGGTTGACCACGAACCCGGCCCGGTCGCCCACCGGCACGGCCGTCTTGCCCAGCCTGCCCGCCAGCGCCGCGACATCCGCCACGAGGCCGGGCGCGGTCACCACCGTCCCCACGACCTCGACCAGCTTCATCACCGGCGCCGGGTTGAAGAAGTGCATCCCCACGACCTGCCCCGGGCGGCCGGTCGCGGCGGCGATGGCGGTGACGGACAGCGAGGAGGAGTTGGTGGCCAGGACGGTCCCGGGCTCGCAGATCCGGTCGAGGTCCTTGAACAACGCGATCTTGTAGTCGAGGATCTCGGGGATCGCCTCCACCACCAGATCGACGTCCCGCAGGTCCTCGCGCGAGGTGGTCAGCGTGATGCGGCCGAGGATCTCGTCGCGCTGCCCGGGGGCCAGTTTGCCCTTGTCGACGGCCCTGCCGGTGGAGCGCTCGAGATGCCCGCGACCCCTGGCCAGCGCCTCGGCGTCGGCCTCGACCCCGATCACGCGCAGGCCGGCCCGCGCGAACACCTCGGCGATCCCGGCTCCCATCGTGCCGAGCCCGACCACTCCCACCCGTTCGAACGCCATGCGTCCAGTTTTCCAGAGCCGCTAAGGTGGGGCGTCATGCGGCTGGTCATCGCGCGATGCAGCGTGGATTACATCGGACGGCTCACGGCGCACCTCCCCATGGCGCCCCGACTCGTGTTGATCAAGGCGGACGGGAGCGTGAGCATTCACGCCGACGACCGCGCCTTCAAGCCGCTCAACTGGATGAACCCGCCGTGCAAGCTCAAGGAGGGCGACGGCACCTGGACCGTCACCCACGGCAAGACCGGCGAGAAGCTGGTCCTGACGATGGAGGAGATCCTCCACGACTCCAGCCACGAGCTGGGCGTCGATCCCGGGCTGATCAAGGACGGCGTGGAGGCTCACCTGCAGGAGCTGCTCGCCGAGCACATCACGACGCTGGGGGACGGCTACTCGCTGATCCGGCGCGAGTACATGACGGCGATCGGGCCGGTGGACATCCTGTGCCGGGACGGCCTGGGGGCGACCGTGGCGGTGGAGATCAAGCGGCGGGGGGAGATCGACGGCGTCGAGCAGCTCACGCGCTATCTGGAGCTGCTCAACCGCGACCCGCTGCTGGCGCCCGTGCGCGGCGTCTTCGCGGCACAGGAGATCAAGCCGCAGGCGCGCGTGCTCGCCACCGACCGCGGCATCGACTGCGTCACCCTCGACTACGACGGGCTGCGCGGCATCGAGCCGGAAAATCCGACTCTGTTCTAACGCCGAACTCATCCCCTGACAAGCTGTCCGTGACCCGTTGAATGCTGTACCTCGATTTTCTCAAGGGTGCTCGGCCTCATCGTGTTGACGGCGGCGGGCGCCGCGCGCGAGCCCTGGGACCTGCGCGTGGAGCCGGTCGACGGTGAACCGGCCGACCGCCAGATGAGACTGGCTCGGGTAGTGGTGTCCACGAACTCGGGCCGGCTCGCCATAGGTCGTGAACAGAACCCGCACAGCCCCCCACGGTTGAAATAAAGGGCTTTGGAATCGCGCCACATATTCACACGAATGGGGCCCGGCCCGCCAATTCCCTAACGCACGTCCCGCCGCGGCGAGACAGCACTCTGCGCGATCGTCCTACTGCGGAGAGCTCTCTAGTAAGCGATGGCTTACCGGACTATCGTGACGTCATGACGACGCTCACGTTCGACTCGCTCAACCCGGCGACCGGTGAGGTCGTCGGCACCCATCCCCGGCAGGGCCCCGACGCCGTACACGCGGCCGTGGGCCGCGCGGCCGAGGCGGCGGCCTGGTGGGCCGGGCTCGGCCACGCCGCGCGCAGGCAGCGGCTGCTCGACTACAAGGCCGTCCTCACCAGGCACCTGAGAGAGCTGAGCGGGCTCGTGCACGAGGAGACGGGCAAGCCGGTGGGCGACGCGACGCTGGAGATCGTGCTGGCGATCACCCACCTCGACTGGGCCGCCCGCAACGCCCGCAAGGTGTTGGGCCGCCGCCGGGTGAGCACCGGCATGGTCGGCCTCAACCTGGCCGCCACGCTCGAATACCTCCCCCTCGGCGTGGTCGGGGTGATCGGCCCGTGGAACTACCCGGTCTTCACCCCCATGGGCTCCATCGCCTACGCCCTCGCCGCCGGCAACGCCGTGGTGTTCAAGCCCAGCGAGCTCACCCCGGGCATCGGCGTGCGGCTGGCCGAGCTGTTCGCGGAGTCGGTGCCCGAGCATCCCGTGTTCCAGGCCGTGACCGGGCTGGGCGAGACCGGGGCCGCGCTGGCCGCCGATCCGAGGGTCGGGAAGGTGGCGTTCACCGGCTCGACCGCCACCGCCAAGCGGGTCATGGCGGCCTGCGCCGAGAACCTGACGCCCATCGTGGCCGAGTGCGGCGGCAAGGACGCGTTCATCGTGGACGCCGACGCCGACCTCGCCAGGGCCGCCGACGCCTGCCTGTGGGGCGCGATGTCCAACGCCGGCCAGACCTGCGTGGGCGTCGAACGCGTCTACGTCGTCGACGCCGTCTATGAAAGTTTCATGCGCGAGCTGTCCGGCCGGGTGACAAAGGTGAGGGCCGGCGAGGACTACGGCCCGATCACGATGCCGGGCCAGGTGGACATCATCCGGCGCCACATCGACGACGCCACCAAGTCCGGAAAAATCGTGACCGGTGGCCCCGACTCCGTCCGCGCTCCCTACGTGGAGCCCGTGATCGTCGAGGACGTGCCGGAGGACTCCCCCGCGGTGCGCGAGGAGACGTTCGGCCCGACGATCACCGTCCGCCGCACCCGCGACGCCCAGGAGGCCCTGGAGCTCGCCAACGCCTCCGCGTACGGCCTGGGCGGGACAATCTTTTCCGGGAACACGCGCAGGGCGATGGAGCTCGCCCGCAGGATGCGTACCGGGATGACCGCCATCAATTCGGTCATCTCATTCGCCGGAGTGCCTGCGCTGCCCTTCGGCGGAGTGGGAGACTCGGGGTTCGGACGGATCCACGGGGCCGACGGTCTACGCGAGTTCGCCAGGCCCAAAGCGATCTCCCGCCAGCGCTTCGCGATGCCGGGGATGAACCTGACCTCGTTCACCCGAGGGCCCTCCGAGCTTGAGCGGCTGATCAGGCTCGTGACCTTCTTGCATGGGCGACGTAAAAGATAACATTCTTACCCTTTCCCAAAACGGATCATCCGTCCATAATTGTGTGCTCTGGGGGCCACGATCATGTTGGACGGGTGGAATGTGAACCGGTCTTACCGGGGAATGTCGGCTGAGCAAAGGCTGGCAGACAGACGGGAGCGGCTGATGACGGCCGCCTACACGCTATACGCGAAGCCGGGGTTCACGGCGACGACCATCGAAAGGCTGTGCTCGGAGGCGCGGATCTCCAACCGCGCCTTCTACGAATGTTTCGGTGGACGCGAGGAACTCCTCCAAGCGCTGCACGAGCGCTGCGTGGAAGAAAGCCTGGCCGTGGTGGCCAAGGCGGTCCAGGAGGCGCCGAAGACACTTGACGATCGAGTCAAGGCGGGGATTCGCGCCTATATCGAGTTCACCACGGCGGACTGGCGACGGGCCCGCATCATGCATGTTGAGGTTCGCCGATCAGGAGATGTCCTGACACTGTCCCGTCAACGCGCGGTGGACGCGTTCGCGCGGCTGGTCGAGGAGGCGTCGGCCGATTTCCCCCACGCTGCGGGGCTGAATCGGCGACTGGTGGCACTCGGAGTAATTGGAGCGCTACAAGAGTTACTCATCGAGTGGCTGCACTCGGACGAGCAGCCGCCGATCGACGAACTCGCCGACGTGGCCGTGCACATCTTCATCCGCAGCCTCGGCACACCGTGACCATTCGCCGGCCATTCATAATGGACGGCCCGGAATCACCATTTTGCGGCACACAATAAAAGAGCGGGCAACGGCTGATCGTTGCCCGCTCTCGATATGTCACATCAGGCCACCGCGGCCGCGGGAACCTCCATGTGCAGCACCCGATTCAGCCGGGTCACCGCGAGTATCCGCATGATCCGCGGGGGCACCCCCCGAAGAACGAGGCGGCGCTGCACGCTGAGCGCGCGCCGATGCGAGCCCACCAGCACTCCGAGGCCGGTCGCGTCGATCATCTCCAGCCGGGAGAGATCCAGGATCAGGTCGCCTTCACCGGAATCGAGAGCCTCGTGCAGGCGCTCCCGCACACCAGCCGACGTGCCGGCGTCGAGTCTGGCGCCGATCCGCACCACCTGGGCACTCGGATTGCCCCGGACGCGCATGCCACCTCCTCAATCAACACGGTGTAGTCACCTCCGCACGCGGAGCGTTCAGAGAGGTGAACCCGTGTTCTCTCCCCTACCCACCCAGCGGAAGTGACACGACTGCGGTCAGGATGAACTCTCCGCCTTCCGTCGGATGGGCGCCCAGCTTCCCGCCCACGGCGGCCAGGCGCTCCCCCATGCCCGTCAGCCCGCTCCCGAGGTCGGCGGCCCGCCGCCGCTGCACCCCGTCGTTGCGGACGCTCAGCTCCGCCTCCTGCGCCGTGAAGCGGATCGAGATGTCGCAGAACGTCGCGGTGCTGTGCTTGAGCACGTTGGTCACCGCCTCGCGGACCGCGTACGCGAACACCGGCGCCACTCCGTCGGGCAGCTCCCGGTAGGGCAGGTGCACCTCGCAGCGGACCCCGGCCGCTTCGAGCACGCTTTTCACGCTGTTCAGCTCGGCGGCCAGGTCAAGCTCGCGGTAGCCGCGCACGGCCTGCCGCAGCTCCCTGAGCGCCTTCCTGGTCAGTGCGTTGACCTCGGTCATCTCGGCCTTGGCCCCGTCGGCGTCCACGTCCGACAGCCGTACGGCCAGCTCGGTCTTGACGGCGATGGCGGACAGCTGGTGGCCGACCAGGTCGTGCAGGTCCCTGGCGAAGCGCAGCCGCTCCTCGGCCAGCGCCAGCCGCGTGTGCGCCTCGCGGCCCTCATGAGCCTGTACGGCGAGCGACCAGATCCACATCCACATCCGGTTGGACGGCGGCATGATCGCGCACCAGACGGCGTACATGATCACGTAGAAGACCAGCGCCTGACCGACGCTCAGGCCCGTGCCCATGATGGCCGCCCCCAGTGCCACGGCCGAAACGCCGATCCCGACGCCCACCGCCCACGTGCCGACGGCCAGCAGGTAGACCGTGCGCCTGGGGACCTGGAGCGTGGCCAGGCCCAGCCAGCAGACGAGCACGAAGCCCCAGCCGAACGGCTCGCCCCCGCCCAGCGCCGCCGCGACCACGGCGAAGCCCCCCGCCAGCACCACCTCCCGGACGGGGTAGCGGCGATCCAGCGCCGCGCTGATGATGCGCGGGCAGAGCCAGGTGAAACAGATCAGGGCGATCACGGCGGGCACGGCCCGCCACCACTGGAGCCTCCCCTCCCCGAAGGCGACCACCGAGGTCAGGATGACCAGCAGCCACACCGCGACGAAGTTCGAGAGGAGCACTTTCCAGGTGAGGCGCCGCGCCCGCTTGATCGCGTCCATCTAGCCCGCGCGCAGCACGTCGGCGAGCTTGAGCCGGGCCCCCGTCCGGAGCACGGCGCGCTCGTAGATCTTGGCGCCGAAGCCCAGGACCGCGAGCACGGCCAGCGCCATGGCCCCCATCGACAGCGCGACCTGCCACATCGGCACCTCGGTCGCCGCCATCCGCACCGGCATGATCATGGCGGAGAACGGCGGTATGTACGACAGGACCGTGGCCAGCGTACCCGTCGGGTCGTTGGTGGCGTAGAAGGCCACGAAGTACGTGACCATGATGAGCATGGTCATCGGCGTCATCACGCTGCTCACCTCCTCCTGGCGCGAGACCAGCGAGGCGAGGGCGGCCGCCAGCGTGGCGAAGAAGGCGTACCCGAGCACGAACCACACCAGCACGCCCACCACCAGACCCGGGAGCCCGGGCGGGAAGTCGGAGGCGATCCCGGAGGCCGCGGACGCGGCCAGGCCGACGGCCAGGATCGTGACCAGGTTGATCAGGCCGAGCACGCCCAGCCCGATGATCTTGCCGCCGAGCAGCTGCCACGGCCGGATCGTGGAGAGCAGGATCTCCACGATCCTGCTGCCCTTCTCCTCCACCACGCCCATGGCCACCATCATGACCTGACCCATGAGCAGCATGAAGAGCACGAGGACGAGAACCACGGCGATCCCGGCGCGGGCGGACTCGTAGCGGGTGTCGGCGCCCACGGACTCCATCTTCAGCGGCGGGATCGACATTCCCGCGGCGCCCAGCTTCACCTCGCGGTTGACGCTCTGCAGGAGCACGCCGAGCTGGCTGTCGATCTCGCCGTCCGTGAGCACCCGGGTGCCGTCGACCAGCACCGCGTCCACGTCCCCGTCGAGCACGGCCTTCTTGGCGGCGGCCTCGTCGGGGAAGCTGCGCCACTCGATCTGCGCGTCCGGCGCGGCGGCCTTCAGCGGGAGCTGCTGGGAGTTGACGGTGCCGAGCGTGTACTCGTCCGGCCCGCCGAGGATCTTGGGTGCGAAGGTCACCGCCGCCACCAGCACGGCCGTGATGAGCAGGCCGATCGCGAACGCCTTGGTCCGCACCTGCGTGGTGATCTCCCGCCGGGCGACCAGCATCAGTCCGTTCACGCCACGGCCTCCTTGAAGATCTCGGTGAGGGTCGGCTGCTCGACCCCGAAGTGCTCGACGTGCCCCGCCTTCATCGCGCGGCGCAGGATCTCCTGGTCGTCGCCGTCCGTGGTGTGCAGGACGTGCCTGTCGCCGTTCACGGTGACCGTGCCCGGCAGGCCGTCCGCCCAGCCGGGGGACGGGTCGCGGACGACCACGCGCAGCGTGTCGCCCTCGGCCGCCCGCAGGTCGGACACCGTGCCGGTGGCCACCATGCGGCCGGCCGAGACGATGCCCACCGAGTCGCACAGCCGCTCGACCAGCTCCAGCTGGTGGCTGGAGAAGATCACCGGCACGCCGCCCCGGCAGCGCTCCTGCAGCGCCGTGGCCAGCGCGTCCACCGCGATCGGGTCCAGCCCCGAGAACGGCTCGTCCAGCACCAGCACCTCGGGGTCGTGCACCAGCGCCACCGCGAGCTGCACGCGCTGCTGGTTGCCCAGCGAGAGCGTCTGCACCGCGTCGCCCCTGCGCTCGGTGAGCCCGAGCCGCTCGAGCAGGTCGTCGGTGGCCTGCTTCGCGGCCGGCGCGCTCAGACCGTGCAGACGGCCGAAATACTCGATCTGCTCGGCGACCCGCATCTTCTGGTACAGCCCCCGCTCCTCCGGCATGTAGCCGAAGCGCCGCCGGTCGTCGTAGCCGAGCGGCCTGCCCTGCCAGCTCACCGAGCCCGAGTCGGCCTGAAGCACGCCCATCACGATGCGCATGGTCGTCGTCTTGCCGGCGCCGTTCGCGCCCACGAAGCCGAACATCTCGCCAGGCCGTACGGTGAAGCTGATGCCGTCCAGTGCGACCTTTCCGCCGGGGGAATCGGGGCCGCCCGCGAAGCGCTTGCGCAGCTCGCTGATCTCGAGCATCAGGTCATCTCCTTCGTCATGGGTAAATCGTGGCTTTGGAGGCGTTCGCCCTGCTAGTCGCGTAAATCACCGGCCCGACATGGATCCCGCGTCCCTTCCGGATGACATTTGTCATTAATCTGAAGCCATGACGCGCGCCGACAAGGACAAACCGGTCGTTCTCTCCCGGATCTACACCCGGGCCGGCGACGACGGCACCACCTCGCTGAGCGACATGAGCCGGGCGTCCAAGACCGATCCACGGCTGGCCGCCTACGCCGACGTGGAGGAGGCCAACGCCCACCTGGGGCTCGCGCTCTCGTTCCGCACGCTGCCCGCGGACCTCGTCGAGGTGCTCGCCCGCGTCCAGAACGAGCTGTTCGACGTGGGGGCGGACCTGGCCACGCCGGTGGTGGAGAATCCGGAGTTCCCGCCGCTGCGGGTGGAGCAGTCGTACATCGACTGGCTGGAAGAGCAGTGCGACCGGTTCAACGCCGACCTCAAGCCCCTGCGCAGCTTCGTGCTGCCCGGCGGCGACCCCGCGACGGCCGCGCTCCACGTGGCCAGGGTCACCGTCCGCAGGGCCGAGCGGTCGACGTGGGCGGCCCTGCAGGCGCACGACGACATGAACGCGCTGACCGCGAAATACCTCAACCGCCTGTCGGACCTGCTCTTCATCGCCTGCCGGGTCGCCCACGCGGGCGAGGAGATCCTCTGGAAGCCCGGCGGCACCCGCTGAGACGTGCGGCCTGCCCTCGATCGGGCTAGGCGACGTCCAGGTAGGCGCTGGGCGGCGCGGACTCCAGCCACGCGAGGAAGCCCGTCATCGCGTCGGCGCTCATCGCGAGCGAGATCCCGCGGGTGGTGCCGCCGCAGTCGACCGCGTAAAGGCCGCCGTCGATCTCGCGACGGGCGGAAACGACGAGGCCGCGCCTCGCGATAGCGTGGCGCGGCCTCAGTCGCACACCCAGGAGCGGGATCCAGTGGAGCTCCCCGTCGGCGTAGCGGGCTACCCCGCTCTGCCAGCCCCGGTCACCCTCCCGCAGGCGACAGGGCACACTTCCCCTGGAACGGGCCAGCGTGACCCCGCGCAGGACGATGAGGGCGGCAAACAATACGAGAATCAGAACCGTCGTAGCCATGCCGCCCCCAAAAGCCTGATCTGTTAAACCTCTTCGCCTGCCGCGCGGAGCCGGGCCCTGGCACGCTTGGCCTCGATCGCCGCGTCGGCGTCTTCCTGGTCGGCCTCGATCGAGGCCTGAGCCCGATCGAGAGCGTCACGGGCAGCCGCGACGTCGACCTCGGAACCGAGCTCGGCCACCTCGGCGAGCACCGACACCTCGTCGTCGGCCACGGAGATGAAACCGCCGTGCACGGCCGCCACGAGGTCGCCTTCGCCCTCCCGCTTCACGCGAAGCACGCCGCCCTCGACGAGGACGCCGAGCACAGGTGCGTGTTGCGGCATAATACCGATCTCGCCGTCCACGGTCTTGGCAATCACCATGTCGGCCTCGCCCGACCAGATCTCACGCTCGGGTGAGACAACCCCTACGCGTAGCTTCGCCACTTGTGTAGGTTCCTTTCCGATCTGGTGGTGGTGCCCCGTTCCTACCCCAAAGCACCACCGTAGGTGCAGCGGGCCGCCGAAGACGACCCGCTGCAGGGCGATTAACTACGCTCGAGTTCCTTGGCCTTGGCCACGGCCTGCTCGATGCCACCGACCATGAAGAACGCCTGCTCGGGCAGGTGGTCGTACTCACCCGCGCACAGGCCCTTGAAGGAGGCGATGGTCTCGTCCAGCGGAACGGTCTCGCCCGGCTGGCCGGTGAAGGCCTCGGCCGCGTACATCGGGTGCGACAGGAAGCGCTCGATGCGGCGGGCCCGCTGGACGGTGACCTTGTCCTCCTCGGACAGCTCGTCGATACCGAGGATCGCGATGATGTCCTGGAGCTCGCGGTACTTCTGCAGGATCCGCTTGGTCTCCTGGGCCACCCGGTAGTGCTCCTCGCCCACGATCTGCGGGTCGAGGATCCGGGAGGTGGAGTCGAGCGGGTCCACCGCGGGGTAGATGCCCTTCTCCGAGATCGGCCGCGAGAGAACGGTCTGCGCGTCGAGGTGCGCGAACGCGTTGTGCGGGGCCGGGTCGGTGATGTCGTCCGCGGGCACGTAGATCGCCTGCATGGAGGTGATCGAGTGACCGCGCGTCGAGGTGATGCGCTCCTGGAGCACACCCATCTCGTCGGCCAGCGTGGGCTGGTAACCCACGGCGGACGGCATACGGCCGAGGAGCGTGGAGACCTCGGAACCGGCCTGCGTGAAGCGGAAGATGTTGTCGATGAAGAGCAGCACGTCCTGCTTCTGCACGTCGCGGAAGTACTCCGCCATGGTCAGCGCCGACAGGGCGACCCGCAGACGGGTGCCCGGCGGCTCGTCCATCTGACCGAAGACGAGCGCGGTGTCCTTGAGGACGTCCGCCTCCTCCATCTCCAGCCAGAGGTCGTTGCCCTCACGGGTGCGCTCGCCGACACCGGCGAAGCACGAGGTGCCGCCGAAGTTACGGGCGACGCGGCGGATCATCTCCTGGATCAGAACGGTCTTGCCCACGCCGGCGCCGCCGAACAGACCGATCTTCCCACCCTGCACGTACGGGGTGAGCAGGTCGATGACCTTGATGCCCGTGACGAGCAGCTCGGTACGGGACTCGAGCTGGTCGAACGGCGGCGACGGACGGTGGATGCCCCACCGCTCCTCGATCTTGAGCGACGCGGTCGGCACGTCGAGCGTCTCGCCCAGCGCGTTCCACACGTGGCCCTTGACGACGTCGCCGACCGGCACCGAGATCGGGGCGCCGGTGTCCTGCACCGCCTGGCCGCGGACCAGGCCGTCGGTCGGCTGCATCGAGATGGTCCGGACCAGGTTGTCACCCAGGTGCTGGGCGACCTCCAGGGTCAGGGTCTTGGTGTCCTCGCCGAGGGTCACCTCGACCTTGAGCGCGTTATAGATCTCCGGCATCGCCTCGACGGGGAACTCCACGTCGACGACGGCGCCGGTGACACGTGCCACGCGGCCTGTGCCGGCCGCCGCGGCCTCTACAGTTTCAACAGCCTCTGCAGTCATTTCACTCTTTCCCCGCTGCGGCGTCAGCGAGCGCGTTGGCGCCACCGACGATCTCGCTGATTTCCTGGGTGATCTCGGCCTGGCGAGCCTGGTTCATCTGCTGGGTGAGCACCCGCATCAGCTCGTTGGCGTTATCTGTCGCGGACTTCATCGCGCGCCGCCGCGCGGCCTCCTCGGAGGCCGCGGACTGCAGCAACGCCGTGAAGATGCGCGACTCCACGTAACGCGGCAGGAGCGACTCCAGCACGTCGGCAGCGGTCGGCTCGAACTCGAAGTACGGCGGGATCGCGGTCGTCTCCGTCGCCTCGGTCTCCTCGACCTCCAGCGGCAGAACACGCTTGACCACGACGTTCTGGGTCAGCATCGAGACGAACTCGGTCGAGACGATGTGGATCTCGTCGATCCCGTTCTCGTCCTTGAACGAGTCGATCAGCGTCTGCGCGATCCCCTTGGCGTCGGCGTAGGACGGGTTCCTGGAGAAGCCGACCCACTGCCCGCCCATGTCGCGGCCGCGGAAGGAGTGCCAGGTGACACCCTTGCGCCCGGTGACGAACGGGACCACGGTCAGGCCGCGGGTCTCCAGCAGCCCGCGCAGGGCCTCGGCCTCGCGCAGCACGTTGGCGTTGAAGCCGCCGCAGAAACCGCTGTCGCTGGTGACGATGAGGACGCCCGCCTTGGTGGGGTTCTCCTTCGCCACGGTCAGCGGATGGTCGACGCTGGCCGCGTTGCTGACGACGCCGGTGACGGCGCGAGTGATCTCACGCTCGTACGGCAGCGCCGCCTGCATCCGCAGCTGCGCCTTCACGATCCGCGAGGAGGCGATGAGCTCCTGGGCGCGCGTGATCTTCGCGGTCGACTTGACCGAGCTGATCCGCCGCCGCAGCAGCCTTAGCTGGGCACCCATGTCCTACTTCTTCTCCGCCGGACGGACGACCTTCTTGATCTTCTCCTGGCCGACCTCTTCGGCGCCCAGCGGCGCCACCGGCTCGTCCTTGACCAGCAGCTCGCCCGACGAGGTGGTGAAGCTCTTCTTGAAGTCCGTGACAGCGTCCTTCAGAGCGGTCACCGTGTCGTCGGACAGGTCCCTGGTCTCACGGATGGTGTCGAAGATGCCCTTGTGCGAGGCCTGGATGAAGTCCAGGAACTCCGACTCGAAGCGACGGACGTCCTCGATCGGCACGTCGTCCAGCTCGCCCGTGGTGCCCGCCCAGATCGAGGCCACCTCGCGCTCCAGCGAGAACGGGCTGTACTGGGGCTGCTTGAGCAGCTCGACCAGCCGCTGACCGCGCTCCAGCTGAGCCTTGGACGCGGCGTCCAGGTCGGAGGCGAAGGCCGCGAAGGCCTCCAGGTCACGGTACTGCGACAGCGACAGACGCAGCGTGCCCGCGACCTTGCGCATGGCCTTGGCCTGCGCGGAGCCGCCGACTCGGGAGACCGAGACGCCGACGTTGATGGCGGGCCGCACACCGGCGTTGAACAGGTCGGTCTCGAGGAAGACCTGGCCGTCGGTGATGGAGATGACGTTGGTCGGGATGAACGCCGAGACGTCGTTGCCCTTGGTCTCGATGACCGGCAGGCCGGTCATGGAGCCGGCACCCATGTCGTCGGAGAGCTTGGCGCAGCGCTCCAGCAGACGGGAGTGGAGGTAGAAGACGTCGCCGGGGAATGCCTCACGGCCCGGCGGGCGGCGCAGCAGCAGGGAGACGGCGCGGTACGCGTCCGCCTGCTTGGTCAGGTCGTCGAAGACGATCAGGACGTGCTTGCCCTGGTACATCCAGTGCTGACCGATCGCCGAGCCGGCGTAGGGCGCGATGTACTTGTAACCAGCGGGGTCGGAGGCGGGAGCGGCGACGATGGTGGTGTACTCCATCGCGCCGGCCTCCTCCAGCCGAGCGCGCACCTGCGCGATGGTCGAGCCCTTCTGGCCGACCGCGACGTAGACGCAGCGGACCTGCTTGGTGGGGTCACCGGAGGCCCAGTTTTCGCGCTGGTTGAGGATGGTGTCGACGGCGATCGCGGTCTTGCCGGTGCCACGGTCACCGATGATCAGCTGGCGCTGACCACGGCCGATCGCGGTCATGGCGTCGATCGCCTTGATGCCGGTCGCCAGCGACTCCTTCACGGGCTGCCGCTGGACGACGGTGGGGGCCTGAAGCTCGAGGGCGCGAACGGCCTCGGCCTCGATGGCGCCCTTGCCGTCGAGCGGGATGCCCAGGGGGTCGACCACGCGGCCGAGGAAGTTGTCGCCGACGGGCACGGACAGGACCTCGCCCGTCCGGCGGACCGTCTGGCCTTCCTCGATCTTGCTGAAGTCGCCCAGGATAACGACACCGATCTCGCGGGTGTCGAGGTTAAGCGCCAGGCCGCGCGTGCCGTCCTCGAACTCGAGCAGTTCGTTCGCCATCGCCGAGGGAAGGCCGGAGACATGGGCAATGCCGTCGCCGGCGTCGACGACGGTCCCGATCTCCTCGCGCGCGGCGCCTTCCGGTTCGTACGCCTGGACGAAGCGCTCAAGCGCGTCCCGGATCTCGTCCGGCCGGATCGTAAGCTCCGCCATCTCTACTCTGTCTCCCTATTCGCCTAGCCGGCCAACCGGCGGCGGACTTCTTCGATTCGTCCCACAATGGTGGTGTCGATGATCTCGTCGCCGATGCGGACCGAGAACCCACCGAGCACTCGCTTGTCCACCTCGACGTTCAGGTGCACGTCACGGCCGTAGGAGGCGCTCAACCACGCCGTGAGGCGCTGCTTCTGCGCCTCGGTCAGCTCGACCGCGCTACGTACCACCGCCACGAGGCGCTGGCGCTGCTGGGCCACGAGCTGGATGAACTCCTCCAGGCCCGACTCCAGGCTACGCCCACGCGGATGCACTGCGACCTGCTTGAGCAGGCGCAGGCTGGTCGGAGCGACCTTCCTGCCTATCAGGTCGCCGAGCAGCTGCTCCTTGCCCGCCTCCGGCGCGGCCTGGTCGGCGAGCGCGCGACGCAGGTCGGGGTTGGCGGCGACGATGCGGCCGAAGCGGAAGAGCTCGTCCTCCACGTCGTCGAGCCTGGACTGGCTCTCCGCCTCCGCGGCCGCGGCGACGACGCCGAGCCGCTCGATCGCGTCGGCCAGGTCACCGGCCCGCGACCACCGGACCGAGACCGCGGCCTCGGTCGTGGCGATCGCGGCCTCGCTGACCTTGCCCGCGAGCAGCGCGCGCACGGTGGCCGCCTTCTGCTCGCCGGGCCTGGCCGGGTCGGACAGCGCCCGGCGCAGGCCGTGTTCGCGGTCGAGCAGATCCGCGATCGCGAACAGCTCGTCGGAGAGCGTCCCGAGGTCGGCACTGCCGGCCACCGCGTTGAACCGCTCCTCGACCTCTGCCAGCGACGTCCTGCTCAGACCTCGCATTAGCGCACCGCCTGCGGCGTGGACTCGAGCTCGTCGAGGAACCGGTCGACGATGCGGCTCTGCCGGACCTCGTCCTCGAGGGACTCGCCGACGATGCGGCCGGCCAGATCGGTCGACAGACGGCCGATCTCGGTGCGGAGCTGGGCGAAGGCCGCCTGGCGGTCCGCCTCGATCTGCGCGTGCGCGGCCTCGACGAGGCGGCGGGCCTCGGCCTGCGCCTCCTCACGGAGCTCGGCCTTGATCTGCGCGGCCTGCTCGCGAGCTTCCTCGCGCAGCCGGGCCGCCTCGTGCCTGGCCTCGGCCAGCTGGTCGCGGTACTGCTGCTGCAGGGCCTGCGCCTCGGCCTGGGCCTCCTCGGCTCTCTTGATGCCACCCTCGATGGCGTCGGTGCGCTCGCCCAGCGTCTTCTGGATACGCGGGACGAGGATCTTGCCGACGACGACGAGGACGACGAGGAACGAGAAGATGCCGACGACGAGCTCGAAAGTGTGCGGAATGAGCGGGTTAGCGCCCTCTTCCGCCGCGAGGAGCGTAGCTGCCTTAGTCATGGTTGCAGCCTTTCGTCAGGGGTTTCTTCTGGCCTTAGATGTTCGCGAAGATGAACGGCGCGACCAGACCGAGCAGGGCGAGGGCCTCGGTGAGAACGAAGCCGAGGAGCATGTTCTGGCGAATCAGGCCGTAAGCCTCGGGCTGACGCGCGATGGCCTGCACGCCCTGACCGAAGATGATGCCGACGCCGATGCCGGGGCCGATGGCGGCGAGACCGTAACCGATGGCGGTGAC
Source organism: Nonomuraea sp. NPDC003707 (assembly GCF_053587055.1). NCBI lineage: Bacteria > Bacillati > Actinomycetota > Actinomycetes > Streptosporangiales > Streptosporangiaceae > Nonomuraea > Nonomuraea sp. NPDC003707. Next base: position 18,342 of record NZ_JBSFNK010000015.1, read on the forward strand.
GTTGCCGGAGACCTCAGCGAGAACGCTCATTGCTGTATTCCTTTACTGGACGGCCGGTGAAGCGGAGTCTCACCGGTCATGGATATTCCGGTACGTGGATCTCAGTGATCTGGGTGCAGCGCGTTGCCGATGTACATCGAGGCCAGCATCGCGAAGAGGAATGCCTGCAGGAACTGGATGAACATCTCGAAGGCCGTGAAGACGATGGTCATGACCACGCCGATCACGCCCACCCCGGCGCCGAGCGGCGTCAGCTTCTCGAACAGGAACCAGAAGCCGACCATGCTGAAGAACGCCAGCAGCATGTGGCCGGCGAACATGTTCGCGAAGAGTCGGACCGCGTGCGTGAACGGCGCGATGATCAGGTTCGACAGGAACTCGATCGGCGAGAGCAGCAGGTAGATCGGCTTGGGCAGTCCCGGCGGGAACATCAGGTTCTTGAAGTAGCCGATCGGGCCCTGGTGCTTCATGCCCAGGTAGACCTTGAGCACGTAGATCGAGCCCGCGAGGACGATCGGGAACGCGATGTGCGAGGCCACCGGGAACTGGAGAATCGGGATGACACCCATGATGTTCCAGATGAAGACCAGGAAGAACAGCGTCAGCAGCAGGCCCATCCACCGGTCGGCGTCCTTGCCCAGGAAGGGCCGGGCGACCTGGTCGCGGACGAACATGTAGCCGTACTCGGCGACGTTCTGCACACCCCTCGGGACGATCTTGGGGTTGGCGAAGGCGGCCCAGCAGAAGCCGATCACCAGGACCGCGCTGAGGATGGCGAGAAGAACCGGCTTGGTGAACCAGTCGACCCCGGGAATGATCGGGGTAAAGGAGTTGAACAGCTCGTCAGGCGTGGGGGCCCGGAACTGGTCTTCAGGAGGAGCGAGGACCGTCAGCGCAATCACGCGGCGTTCCCTTCAACGTCGTAGTGTGGATCACAAGGGTTTTCCTCAGCGAAGCGATCTACTGCCGTATGGGCTAGCGACCGAACTTCCGGTATGCCAGGTAGCCACCGAGCACCAGCCCCAGGACGATGCCTATGGGGAAGAACGCGGACATGTCCAACCACCGGTCCAGCAACCAGCCGGCGCCTCCGTAGATAGCCATCCCGGCGATCAAGTAGCTCGGGACTGACCACATGGCGTCGGCGAAGTCGCGACCGTCCTTTTCGGGTCGGCGTTCGTGTGCGCTCATCGCGGCCTTGACGATAGCAGGCAAGTAGCGGACTAGTCATATCGGACCCCGCCCGTTTTACCTGCCGTCATGAATCGCCCTTCCCCGGGACCCCGGCTTCGGGGTCGACATAGAGGATCTTGGTCTTCATGAAGGCACGTACTTCGAAGCCGGTCCAGACAAGGGTGCAGACCACGACGGTCCAGGCGAACGCCTGGGTGTTCCAGGCCGTGGTGTCGCGGAACGAGGCCAGCACCACCATGATGGCGACGACCTTGACGAGGTAGCTGACCATCGCCGCGATCGCCATCATCTGGGGGGAGACCCGAGCGGCATAGGACACCGCTACCACGCTGATGCTGAAGAAAACCCCGACGAGCAAGGTGCCGATCGCGGCGCCCAGCGCTCCCTTGCCGCCAACCGTCAGGAGCGACACAGCCACGGCGACCACCCCAACCGCGAAGGTCGGAATCGCGGCGCTCTTGAGTACGCGCACGTCGTTGGCCTGCATCGGTGCTCCATCAACAAGTTATCAAGCGAGCGTTTGCTACCTCCAGAACCGGTGGGTCTGGAGTCCCTGCTCGTGAAAGATATCACAAGCTCACGGAAGACCGCTTTTACCTGCCGTTTCTAGTTCGCGATCAAGAACGGCTCGGAAAGGCGGGAATGACCGGTTTACCCTCGGCGCTCGCGCGAGCGCCGTCCGAAGGCGGCGCCTGTCTCCTGACCTGGGGGTCCTCGGGCAGGATCGGCGGCATCGGCCCCGTGGGAGGCCCGTCGTCGTCGGGGTTGTCGTCGCGTGGCGCCGCGTGCGCCCCGCCCCTGCCCCGCCAGCGCGGCAGGGCCATCAGCACCAGGACGGCCAGGGCGAGCACGATGACCGCGGGGAAGAGCAGGACGGGCACGCCGACCCTGGACATGCCGACGATGCCGAACGAGAACAGGAACGTCCAGGCGTACATGATGAGCACCGAACGCCGGTGCGAGTGGCCGATGTCCATCAGCCGGTGGTGCAGGTGACCGCGGTCGGGCGCGAACGGCGACAGGCCCTGCGACGTGCGCCGCACGACGGCGGTGATCAGGTCCATGAGCGGCAGCACCAGCACCGCCGCGGGGACGAGCAGCGGCAGCAGCACGGGGAACTTGTTCATCTCCACGATGGCCGACGTGTCCACCGGCGTCACCGTGACGATGGAGGATGCGAGCACGAGCCCGATCAGCATGGCGCCCGTGTCGCCCATGAAGATTTTCGCCGGGTGGAAGTTGTGCGGCAGGAAGCCCAGGCAGGCGCCGATGAGGACGGCGGCGATGGCGGCCGTCGCGGTGATGTTGCTGCCGGTGATGTCCTGGCTGATGATGATCGAGTAGGCCCAGGTGGCCATGCCCGCGATGCACACGATCCCGGCGGCCAGGCCGTCGAGCCCGTCGACGAAGTTGACCGCGTTGATGGTCACGACCACGACCAGGATGGTGATGATCGTGCTGAGCGTGTAGTCGAGGCTGGTCGAGCCGCCCCAGCTCTCCGGCAGCGGGATCGAGGTCAGCCGCATGTCGAAGAAGACCAGCACCCCGGCCGCCGCGATCTGGCCGGCGAGCTTGATGAGGGCGTCCATCCCCCACCAGTCGTCGAGGAAGCCGGTGAAGGTGATGAGCCCGCCCGCGATGATCAGCGCGGGCACCGGATTGGCGCCCGTACCGGCCAGAGCCTCGCCCGAATGGGTCAGCTGGCCGGCCAGCAGCAGCCCCACGACCAGGCCGCCGTATATGGCCAGGCCGCCCAGCCTGGGCGTCGGCGTGGTGTGCACGTCGCGATCGCGAATCTCCGGCATGGCGCCGATGCGGATGGCGAAGCGGCGCACCAACGGGACCAGCAGATAGGTCACCGCCGCGGCGATGAGCGCCATGAACAGGTATTCGCGCACGGACCTAGTTTCCCGGATCCTCCGGCCCACTGGGACCGGAAAACGACACAGACCAGCTTAATATTCGCTGAGATATGGCTGATGGATGGCCAGAAGGGCCGAGACTCTCTCCCGAACCTCCCCAGCGTCGGCCGGATGTCGCACCGCCCGGGTCACCAACGTCCCGACCTCCTTCAATTCCTGGGGCCCCATGCCCTGGGTGGTCACACACGGCGTGCCGACGCGGATCCCCGACGTGATCGACGGGGGCTCGGGATCGTACGGGATCACGTTCCGGTTGAGCGTGATGCCGGCCGCCGCGCACCTGCGCTCGGCCTCGGCGCCCGACACGTTGAGATCCCGCAGGTCGATCAGCGCCAGATGGGTGTCCGTACCGCCGGACACGGGCCGCATCCCCTGCCCGGCCAGCGCTTCCGTCAGCGCCCGCGCGTTCGCGACCACCTGCCTGGTGTAATCGGCGAACTCCGGGCGCATCGCCTCCGCGAACGCCACCGCCTTGGCCGCCACCACGTGCATCAACGGCCCGCCCTGGATGAACGGGAACACCGCCCGGTCGATCTTCCCGGCCAGCTCCTCCGTGCACAGGATGGCCCCGCCGCGCGGCCCGCGCAGCGCCTTGTGAGTGGTGAATGTCACGACGTCCGCGTACGGCACCGCCGACGGGATCGCGCCGCCGGCCATCAGCCCGATCGGGTGCGCCACGTCGGCCATCAGCCACGCGCCCACCTCGTCCGCGATGCCGCGGAAGACCGAGAAGTCGATCAGCCTGGGGTAGGCCGTGGCGCCGCACACGATGAGCTTCGGCTGATGCCGCAGGGCCAGATCCCGGACCTCGTCGTAGTCGATGAGTTCGGTGTCACGCCGCACGCCGTACGACACGACGTCGAACCATCTTCCCGAGAAATTCACCTTGGAGCCGTGGGTGAGATGGCCGCCGTGCGAGAGCGCCATGGCCAGCATGGTGTCGCCGGGTTGCAGGAGCGCGGCGTAGGCGGCCAGGTTCGCGGAGGCGCCGGAGTGGGGCTGCACGTTGGCGTGCTCCGCCCCGAACAGCTCGCGCGCCCGCTCGATCGCCAGCCGTTCGGCCCGGTCCACCACCTCGCACCCGCCGTAGTAGCGCCGTCCGGGGTAGCCCTCGGCGTACTTGTTGGTGAGGGTGGAACCGAGGGCGGCGAGGACGGCGGGCGAGGTGAAGTTCTCACTCGCGATCAGCTGGATCCCGCCGCGCACTCGCTCCAGCTCGTCGAGCAGCACCTGTGCGAGCTCCGGGTCCTGCCTCTGCAGCAACCCGAAGTCGGGACCGTAATAGGGTTCCCCACCCATTTCCCCACTGTACGACCTAATGTCCGTTTCTCCCAGACATGCCCCCTCCCCACTCCCTACCGGCAGCCACCGAGCCGCCCCGCAAGCCGCTCCCCTTAAGCGGCTCCTTCAGCCCGCTCCCTTAAAGCCGCTCCCTCAGGCCGCTGTCCCAAGCCCTCTCTCAGCCTGCCGCCCAAGCTCCTTCTTCAGCCCGCGCCCTAAAGCCGCTCCCTCGGCCCGTCCTCCTCTGAAATGACCCCCGCCATTTCCCTCAAGCCACACTTTTCCCGGCTGTCCCTCAAGCGGGTTCGCGCCACCGCGCCACAAGCGGCCTTCTCCCCTGCCCCCTCAAACGGCACTCTGAGCCGCCTCCCCCAAAGGGGACGCTCGGCCGTTTCCGCAAAGGGCACGGCTGGCCGCTTCCCCTCAAGGGACCTCCCGGGCACCTCCCTCGAAAGGACCTCAGCCGGGCGGCGGGCTACTGGAACGCATGCGGCGCGTTGGCCGTCGTGGGGATCCACCTGGGCGTGTCCGCCGCCTCGTCGCTGATGGCGGTCAGCACGGAGTGGCGGTAGACGGCCAGCCTGGTGCGCCATTCGCGGATGTCCTGGACATAGCGCTCGCCCACCGGCGCGTCCCACGTCTGAGGGCTCTTGGCCAGGCCGTACGCCTTGTCCAGCGCCGTTCTGAGCGTCTCCAGCTGGGGCAGGACGGTGTTCCAGGCCAGGACGAGGCGCTGGTAGTCGGGGTTGAACTCCCAGGCTCTCTGAGGGCTGTCCAGGGCTCCTGAGGGGGAGGCGGGCGGGGTCTCGTCGCGCTCCCTGGGCCTGGGCGCCGGCGGGTCGACGTACATCACGCGCTCCTTTCCGGCGTACCGGGGTCGATGTCGCCGGGCGGGCCGTCGGGCCGGATGTCCCTGGGCGCCCACTCGCCCTTGCCGTACTCGCCGGGCGGAACCTCTACGGAGGGCATGTCGAGGGGCTGGATCTCGCGGTGGTGATCCATGACCGTCCGCAGGGCGTCCAGGCTGGGTGGGGAGACGTCCACGGAGACGACGTCGCTGCCGTCGTTCGCCCAAACGTTGATGTCGGATGCGGCGGGGGAAGCGGCTTCTGCTCCGTATGCGATCTGCACCTGGACCGAGGGATTGGTCGGTGGGATCGCGACGGGCGCCCCTTGGCCCCGCGTCCCCTGATCACCGGTCGCCGGGCTATCGCCTCTCCCCAGCCCTCCCTGCTCCCCCGCCCCTAGACCACCCTGGCCGCCCTGGCCGTAGGTTCCCTGGTCGCCCGTTCCTCGGCTTTGGTCGCCGGTCCCTCGGTCACCCGTCGGCTGGTCACCGCCCGTCCGCTGACCCGCGTCACCGCCTGAGGGCTGATCCGGCGTCGTGTCCTTGGCACCCGGCATCGTGTCTTTGGCGCCCGGCGTGGTGTCCTTGGCGCCCGGCGTGGTGTCCGTGCCTCCAGGCGTCGTATCCGTGCCGCCATGCCTGGCGTCCGTGCCGCCGGGTGTGGTGTCCGTGCCATGGGGGGTGTCTGCGCCGCCGGGTGTGGTGTCCGTGCCGCCTGAGGTGCAGGCGTCGTTCGCGCCTGCGGTGGGAGCGGTGCCGTCCGTGGGGGTGGCGCCGTCCGTGGGGGTGGTGTCGTAGCCGGAGGTGTCCGCTAATCCCGGCATGTCCAGTGGCGGAATTTCCCGGTGGTGTCCCACCACCGTCTTCAGCGCGTCCAGGTTGGGCGGATTGGTGTTGACGGAGACCACGTCGCTGCCGTCGTTCGCCCAGGCGTTGACGTTCGCGGCGGTGGTGCTGTCGGCGGAAACCTTCGGCATGTCCGCCGGTTGCACCTTGTCGGCGTTCTCGAGGAGGTCTTCCAACTGCTCGGCCGTGGGCGGGTCGATGGGTATCTGCAGGACCTTTACGCCGTCCACTTCCACGATGTGCGGCTTGGTCGGATCCTGCTGGTCCTTGGCCGGAGTGTTGACCGCACCGCCGTCCGCCTCGGCGCCGCGGTCGCGCCTGCTGCCCACATCGTCGTCCTTGGGCTGGTCTACGGGCTGATCGCCGGTCTTACCGTCGCCTCCGGTGTCCTGGCCGGTCCCAGTGTCCTTGGCACCGTCGCATGTCTTCCCATCGGCATCGGAGTCCGACTTCCCGTCGGAATCCGTCTTGCCGTCAGCGCCGGTCTTGCCGTCCGAGTCCGACTTCCCATCGGCACCCGTCTTGCCGTCGGAATCCGACTTCCCATCGGCACCGGTCTTCCCGTCCGAGTCCGACTTCCCATCGGCACCCGTCTTGCCGTCCGAGTCCGACTTCCCATCGGCACCGGTCTTCCCGTCGGAATCCGACTTCCCATCGGCACCCGTCTTGCCATCCGAGTCCGACTTCCCGTCAGCACCCGTCTTGCCATCCGAGTCCGACTTCCCGTCAGCACCCGTCTTCCCATCCGAGTCCGACTTCCCATCGGCACCCGTCTTGCCGTCGGAATCCGACTTCCCGTCAGCGCCCGTCTTGCCGTCCGAGTCCGACTTCCCGTCAGCACCCGTCTTCCCGTCCGAGTCCGACTTCGCGTCGTCGCCCTTGGACGGGGGCTCGTCGGCCCGTGGGTTGTCGTACTTGTCCCGATCCCCCCGCACCTGCTTGGGATCGTCGTCCTCAGTAGCCCCCGCCCCCATCCGGGGCGGTTCGACGCGCTTCTCCAGCACCCCGAGCCGGACGTTGACGTCCTTGACCATCCCGTCGACGGCGTCCGCGACCTGCGCCGGGCGGTGGGTGGTCTGGGCGGCCAGCCCGGCGCGGTGCATGGCGGCCCTGACCTGGTCCTCGACCGTACGCATCTGCGTGGCCGCGTGTTTCACCTCGGTCAGCAGGTCACGGACCAGCTTGGGATCCATGCCGTCGAACTTGCCCATGGGCCACTCCCGGACGTAATCGCCGCTCCGGGCCTCACCGTAGTGTCGGCCGGAGCGCGATCGCAGCCGGGATAAGCAGACGGTATGGCGTCAGTCGTCGGTGGCGACGTATCCGATGATGCCGCGCAGCTTCTCCACCGGGATCGCCCCGCGCCGCAGCAGCCTGGGCACGGCGGTGGTGAGGTCGATGATGGTGGAGGGCGTGTTGTCGGTGGTCTTGCCGCCGTCGAGATAGACCTCGATCGAGTCGCCGAGCTGTTCCTGGGCCTCCTCCGCCGTGGTGGCGGCGGGGGCGCCGGAGCGGTTGGCGCTGGAGACGGCCATGGGGCCGGTCTCCTTGAGCAGGTCGAGCGCGACCGGGTGGAGCGGCATGCGGACGGCCACCGTCCCCTTGGTCTCCCCCAGGTCCCAGGAAAGGGCCCTGTTGGCCTTGCAGACGAGCGTGAGCGGCCCGGGCCAGAAGGCGTCTATCAGGTCCTGCCCGTACGGCCCGAGGTCGTCTATGAGCGCTGTGGCGGCTCTGACGGTGCCCACGAGCACGGGCGGCGGCATCTCGCGGCCCCGGCCCTTGGCGTCGAGCAGTGCCGTGACCGCCGCCGGCGTGAACGCGTCGGCGCCGATGCCGTAGACGGTGTCGGTCGGCAGCACCACGAGCTCGCCGCGCCGCACGGCGGCCGCGGCCTCCATCACGCCCACGGTCCGCTGCTCCAGGTCGGAGCAGTCAAAGCGTCTGGCCATCGGTCCTGTCACCTCGCTCGCATGGATCCTAGTCCTGGCCCAGCCGGGCCGTGACGAAGCGGTCCCTTCTGGTGAGGTCCTGGCGAAGGCGCACGTCGCGCCAGCCGTTGTCCTCGGGGAACGTCAGATAGACCGCCCTGCCCTGCTGGTCGGCGTGCTCGACGACCACCCAGCCGCCGGGCCGCAGCAGGCGGCGGGCCGTGCGCTCGACCGCGCGCACCTCGCCGAGCCCGTCCTCGCCGGAGCCGTACAGCGCCCTGGTGGGATCGTAGTCGCGCACCTCGGGGTCGCGCGGGATCGCGCCGGGCGGGATGTAGGGCGGGTTGGAGATGACCAGGTCGACCTTGCCGTTGAGCTCGGGCAGCGCCTCGGCCAGGTCTTCGGGGTGCAGGTGGGTGCGGCCCTGGCCGAGCTCGGAGATGTTGCGCTTGGCCCACGTGTACGCCCCGGGGTCGACCTCCACGGCGTGGACCTCGGCCAAGGCCACCTCCTGGGCGATCGACAGCGCGATCGCGCCCGAGCCGGTGCCGAGATCGACGACGAGCGGGGCGGTCACGTCCATCGCGCGCAGCGTCTCGATGGCCCAGCCCGCCACCACCTCGGTCTCGGGCCGCGGCACGAACACGCCGGGCCCGACCGACAACTCGAGGTAGCGGAAGTAGGCGTGGCCGGTGATGTGCTGCAGCGGCTCGCGGGCCTCGCGCCTGGCCACGCCCTCCCAGAACAGCGCGTCGAAGTCGGAGTCCTTGACCGTGTGGAGCTCGCTCCTGCGCACGCCGTGGACGAATGCCGCGATCTCCTCAGCGTCGGTGCGCGGTGAGGGAACACCTGCCTCGGCCAGCCGGGCGGTGGCGAGGGCGATCTCGTCCAGCAGAAATGTCATGAGTGTTGTGCGAGCTTCTCCGCCAACTCGGCGTCGATGAGGGCCTGGGTGACGGCGTTGAGCTCACCGTCGAGAACCTGGTCGAGGTTATACGCCTTGAAGCCGACCCGGTGGTCGGAAATGCGGTTTTCCGGGAAGTTGTAGGTGCGTACGCGCTCGGAGCGGTCGACCGTGCGGACCTGCGACTTGCGCTCGGCCTGCGCGGCGGCCTCGGCCTGCTCCTGCGCGATGACCAGCAGCCGGGCCCGCAGGATGCGCAGGGCCGACTCCTTGTTCTGGAGCTGGCTCTTCTCGTTCTGGCAGGAGACGACCACGCCGGTGGGCAGGTGGGTGATGCGGACCGCCGAGTCGGTGGTGTTGACGCTCTGGCCGCCGGGGCCGCTGGAGCGGTAGACGTCGATGCGCAGGTCGTTGGGGTCGATCTGGACGTCGACGTCCTCGGCCTCGGGGTAGACGAGCACGCCCGCGGCGCTGGTGTGGATGCGGCCCTGCGACTCGGTGACGGGCACCCGCTGCACGCGGTGGACGCCGCCCTCGTACTTGAGCCTGGACCACACGCCCTCGTCGCCCTTGGCCTTGATGCCGACCGTGACGTCCTTGTAGCCGCCCAGGTCGGAGGGCTGGCTGTCGATGACCTCGGTCTTCCAGCCGAGCCGCTCGGCGTATCTCAGGTACATCCGCAGCAGGTCGCCCGCGAACAGCGCGGACTCCTCGCCGCCCTCGCCCGCCTTGATCTCCATGATGATGTCCTTGTCATCGTTGGGATCGCGCGGGATGAGCAGGTGCCTGAGCTTCTCCTCGAGCTGGGGGATGCGCTCCTCCAGCTCGACCGCCTCGGCCGCGAACGCCTCGTCCTCACCGGCCAGCTCCTTGGCGGCGGTCAGGTCGTCGCGCGTCGAGTCGAGCTCGCGGTACGTCGTGACGATCGGCGTGAGCTGCGAATAACGCCTGCCGAGGGTGCGGGCCTTGTTCTGGTCAGCGTGCACGGCGGGATCGGCGAGCTGCAACTCCAGCTCGGAATACTCCTTGAGCAACTCGTCGAGGTTCACCGTGTGTCCTTAGTCTTGGGGCTTACACCAGCAACGCCGGCCCAGCGCACGCGCGTGCGTCCGGGCCGGCGTCGGTGAAGCTACTTGCCCGTGGCCTTCTTGCCGAAGCGCTTCTCGAAGCGGGCCACCCGGCCGCCGGTGTCGAGGATCTTCTGCTTGCCCGTGTAGAACGGGTGGCAGGCCGAGCACACGTCGGCGTGGATGACGCCGTTCTTGGCGGTGCTACGGGTGGTGAACGTGTTACCGCAGGAGCAGCTCACCTGCGTCACGTTGTAGTCAGGGTGGATGTCGCGCTTCATCGCTGTCCTTTCGGGGTGCGGCCGCCGGGTCGCCTTCACGCACGGCGTGAACCGGAACCGCTAAATGGTCAGCTACCAGTGTGCCAGATCGTCCAACCATCCCAGGCCATCGCGCATTCCCGTCAGCGCCCCAGATAGGTGAGTACGGCCAGCACACGGCGATGATCCTCGGGCGCCGGCCCCAGGGCCAGCTTGGCGAAGATACCGGAAATATGCTTCTCCACCGCGCCTTCCGTGACGACCAGCCGGGCGGCGATGGCGGTGTTGGAGCGGCCCTCGGCCATCAGGGCCAGCACCTCGCGCTCGCGGGGGGACAACGAGTCGAGCGGGGCGCCCCGGCGCTGGCGGCTCAGCAACTGCACGACGACCTCGGGATCGATGACCGTGCCGCCCGCCGCCACCTGCCGCACCGTCTCCAGGAACTCGGCCACGTCCGCCACCCGCTCCTTCAGCAGGTAGCCGACGGCCCTGCCGATGAGGTCGCCGGCATAGCGCTCCTCCACGTACTGCGACAGGACCAGGATCGGGAAGTCCGGCCTGGCCACACGCACCTGCAGCGCCGCCCGCAGGCCCTCGTCGGTGTGCGTCGGCGGCATGCGTACGTCGACGATGGCCAGGTCGGGCTCGTGCTCCAGGACCGCGGACACCAGCGCGGGCCCGTCGGAGACGGCCGCGACGGTCTCGATGCCGCCGTCGGCGAGCAGACGCGCGAGCCCTTCGCGCAGGAGTACGGAGTCCTCGGCGATGACCACGCGCATGGCCACATGACTACAGTGGACAGCGTTCAGCTGTCCACTGCAGGCGACGGTATGCGCCTACCACTCGCAGGGCAGCTCCGCACGCACGAGAGTGGGCCCGCCCACGGGGCTGTGCAGGACGAGCACGCCGTCGATGGTGGCCGCCCGGTCGGCCAGCCCCGACAGGCCGCCGCCCGGGCAGACGACGGCCCCGCCGATGCCGTCGTCCCAGACGTCCACGACCACGCCTCGATGGTCCCTGAGCACCGTCACCGACGCCTCGGTGGCGCCGGAGTGCTTGGCCATGTTGGTCAGGCTCTCGGCCACGATGAAGTACGCGATGCTCTCGACCGCGGCGGGCGGCCGCTCCCGCAGCTCGACGGAGACGTCCACGCGGATGGGCGCCCGCGCGGCCAGCCCCGACAGAGCCGCGTCCAGGCCGCGGTCGCTCAGGATGGCCGGGTGGATCCCCCTGGCCAGGTTGCGCAGCTCGGCGATGGCGGCCTTGGTGCCCGCGTGGGCCTGCGCGATGAGCATCCTGGCCTCCTCGGGCTCGCTGTCGAACTTCGACTGCGCCCGCCCCAGGTCCACCGCCACCGACAGCAGCCGCTGCTGCGCGCCGTCGTGCAGGTCGCGCTCGATCCGGCGCCGCTCCGCCTCGGCCGCGTCGATCCCCCTGGCCCTGCTGGCTCTCAGCCGCTCCTCCTGGCTGCCGCCGAGCAGCACCGTCGCCAGCGTCCCGTGCAGCCAGGCCATCCCGCGTACGAGGTACGCCGCGAGCACGAACACCAGCATCCCGAAGACCATGGCGACGACGGCTCCCGGCCAGCTGTCGATGGTCAGCTCCGTGTAGACGTCCGCCACCGCCCACAGCGCCATCAGGACGGGCTGGATGATCAGCACCACCGCCGTGAACCACAGCACGACCGACACGGCGGTCTCGACCAGGCCGAGCGGGAGCAGCATCAGCAGGTAACCCAGGTCCTGCCAGGTGGCCGCGTCCCCCAGCAGCCAGCGGAGATGCGCGCCCAGCCCGCGTTCGGGCCTGACCCGGTACGGGTCGGCGATCTTCACGCCGAACGCCGCGTACATCAGCCGCCTCTCCAGCATCGCCCCGCCGCGCCACATCAGCACCGTGGCCATCATCAGCGGCACGCCGACCCAGACGACAGTGAGCGTGAGCGACGTGGGCACGGCGACGGACAGCGCGACGAACCAGCCGACCCCGGTCACCCCCGTGATCAACAGGTACGGCGCCGCCCGCCACGTCATGGGGTCCACCACGACCCCCAGCGGCCCCTTGGCCCCGAACGGCACCCGATCCTTCAACGCGGCTGATCGCATGCCTTCAGCCTGCACGCGCGAGAGGCCGCCGTGAATCCGGATGGCAACCGGCGTAGGGGTAGGGCTACCCCCACCTACCGAGCCGGCGCGCGAAAGGGGCGGCACGGGGCCGAACCCCATGCCGCCCCTCTCAGGAGCCGCTAGTCGCGGTCGTTGCTCACCGTGGTCTTCTGGACCTGCAGGAGGAACTCCGCGTTGGACTTGGTCTCCTTCATCTTCTCCAGGAGCAGCTCGAGCGCCTGCTGCATGTCGAGCGCGTGCAGCACCCGGCGCAGCTTCCAGACGATCTGGAGCTCGTCCTTGCCCATGAGGATCTCTTCCTTACGCGTGCCGGACGCGTCCACGTCCACCGCGGGGAAGATGCGCTTGTCGGCCAGGGAGCGGTTGAGCTTGAGCTCGGCGTTGCCGGTGCCCTTGAACTCCTCGAAGATGACCTCGTCCATCTTGGACCCGGTCTCGACCAGGGCCGTGGCGAGGATCGTCAGCGAGCCGCCGTTCTCGATGTTGCGGGCGGCGCCGAAGAAGCGCTTGGGCGGGTAGAGCGCCGTGGAGTCGACACCACCCGACAGGATGCGCCCGGACGCCGGGGCCGCCAGGTTGTAGGCGCGGCCGAGGCGGGTGATCGAGTCGAGCAGGACGACCACGTCGTGGCCCAGCTCCACCAGGCGCTTGGCCCGCTCGATGGCGAGCTCGGCGACCGTGGTGTGGTCTTCGGCCGGACGGTCGAAGGTCGAGTGGATGACCTCGCCCTTGACCGACCGCTGCATGTCGGTGACCTCTTCGGGCCGCTCGTCCACGAGCACGACCATCAGGTGGCACTCGGGGTTGTTGCGGGTGATCGCGTTGGCGATGGCCTGCAGCACCATCGTCTTACCGGCCTTGGGCGGCGAGACGATGAGGCCGCGCTGGCCCTTGCCGATCGGCGAGACGAGGTCGATGATCCGCGTGGTGAGGATGTTCGGCTCGGTCTCGAGGCGCAGGCGCTCCTGCGGGTAGAGCGGCGTCAGCTTGTTGAAGTCAGGCCGGTTGCGGGCCTGGTCCGGGTCCATGCCGTTGACGGTGTCGAGGCGGACCAGGGCGTTGAACTTCTCGCGCCGCTCGCCGTCGCGGGGCTGCCTGACGGCGCCGGTGATGACGTCGCCCTTGCGCAGGCCGTTGCGGCGGATCTGGGCGAGCGAGACGTAGACGTCGTTGCTGCCCGGCAGGTAGCCGCTGGTCCTGACGAACGCGTAGTTGTCGAGGATGTCGAGGATGCCGGCGATCGGGATGAGCACGTCGTCTTCACCGACGACGGGCTCGCTGCCCTCGAAGCGGTCACGGCCGCGGCCGCGGTTGCGCTCCCTGAAGCGGCCCCGGCGACCGCGCCCGCGATCGTCGTCGTCGCCGCCACCGCCGCGCTGGTCGCCGCGCTGGTCGCTCCGGCCCGCGTCGGCGGCGCGCTCGCGCTGCTCGCCGCGGCCACCGTCACGGCCACCGTCACGGCCACCGTCACGGCCACCGTCACGGCCACCGTCACGGCCACCGTCACGGCCACCGTCACGTCCGAGGTCACGACCGCTGTCGCGCCCGCCGTCACGGCCGAGGTCACGGCCACTGTCGCGCCCGCCGTCACGGCTGTCACGGCTGTCACGGCTGTCACGGCCGCCGTCGCGGCTGCTCTCGACACGACCGCCCTCACCGCGGTCGCTGCCGGAGCGGTCGCCCCGCTCACGGCGCTCACCGCGGCTGCGGCGCTCGCGACGGCTCTCGCCGCGCTCGGCGCGCGTGTCGCTCTGGCCGCTCTCCACGGCCTGGGCCTGCGGCTCCGCGACCGGCTCGGCCGGCGCGGCGGCCGCGACGGGCTCGGGGGCCACGGCGACGGGCTCCGCCGGCTGCGCGACGGGCTGGGCCGCGGGCTCCTCGGCGGTCTTGGCGCGGGAACGTTCCCTGCGCGCACGGGTGGGCCGCTCGGCGGCCGGGGCGGCGTCAGCCGCGGCGGCGGCGGGCGCCTCGGTGGCCACGGCGGGAGCCGAAGCCGCCTCGCCGGAGCCGCCACCCTGCTTCTCCTGGATGGCCGCGATGAGCTGGCTCTTCCGCATGCGCCCGGTCCCGCTGATGCCCAGCTCCGCTGCCATCTTCTGCAGCTCGGGCAGCACCTTGGCGGACAGGCCGGTGCCGGAGCGACGCGCACGGGTGGCCTTCGCCGGTGCGCGGGTGGGGGTGTCGCCGGACGCCGGCTCTGCGCCTGATGCGTCGGAGAGGAGTTCGGTGGTGTCGCTCAACTAAAAGGTCCTTCCCAGGGGTCGGGCGCCGGTTTCGTTCTGCCGGGCGTCCCGGAGGTGCTTGCGATCCGGCGGGACAGACCGGGTCGGGGTGCACGCTGTGATCTTCGGCTGTCGCTGTGGACGGCCGCCACTCTTGGGGAGAGGCTCGTCCAAGCCGCCACAGGGCCGTGGCGCGTGGCTGACACCCCCCAGATTGCTGTCGCCAACCAGATGTCGATGTGATCGAACGCGCAGGTCCCCGTCGTCGCCGCCTCGTTTCGAGCCAACCGGGTGTGGGCCAACCGGAGGCAACGGAGTCCGGGGAGACAGCCGCGCTGCTCACGCCTCGCGACGTGAAACATGATGCAGCGATGTGTGGCTGACAAGCACGCACCCACCAAGGGGGCATCTGGTGCGGCTACCAGCCTAACATCACCAGCGCACACGGCTATTCCCTGAAGGTCTAAAGAGGCATCAGCGTGTCTCGGGGAACTGAACGTTCGCACCAACCGGGTCGACGTCCATTTGCTGGATGTGCCAGTCATTACCCACTTCTGGCGCGATCAAATCCTGCGTATCCGATGTCGAAAACGCAAGGACCGTGGGACCCGCTCCCGAAACGACCGCGGGCACGCCCACTGCACGGAGACGTTCTACCAGATTCGCGGTGTCCTGCATCGCAGGCGCGCGGTAATGCTGATGGAGTCGATCTTCGGTGGCGGCGAGCAGCAGCTCGGGCTCCGGTTGCCGGGTCAGCGCCGCGATCAGCAGCGCAGCCCTGCCGGCGTTGAACGATGCGTCCTTGTGGGGCACGTCCTTCGGCAGCAGCCCCCGTGCGGTCTCCGTGGCCAGCCGGGTGACAGGAACGACCACGACCGGGCGGATGCGCTCGTCGGGAGCCAGTTTCACCATATGCGGCGCCCCGGAGTGGTCGTACCAGGCCACGGTCAGTCCGCCGGCCAGACAGGGGGCCACGTTGTCGGGATGGCCCTCGATCTCCGTGGCCAGCGCGAAAACATCGTCGTCCGAAAATCGCCCGCGCTCAGAAAGTTGTTCGCCCTCAGCCAAAGCGCGGGCCGCCAGGATGCCCGCGCAAAGGGCAGCCGACGAGGATCCCAGCCCGCGCGCGTGCGGAATCCTGTTACGGCAGTGCAGGCGGATCCCGCTGGGCTGCGTGATCCCCATGCGATCGAAGGTGGCCCGCATCGCCTTGACGACCAGGTGGCCTTCTCCGAGATCCAGCTCACCCGCGCCCTCGCCCTCGACGGTGACGCGAACCCCGGCCTCGTCGGTGAGCGCGGCCTCGACGTCGTCGTACAGGCTCAGCGCCAGCCCGAGCGCGTCGAACCCGGGACCCAGGTTCGCCGAGGTGGCGGGCACGCGAATCTCAACGGTCCGCACATGAACTCCCTGTCAGGCGAGGTTGAGCGCCGCCGCGGCGGCGTGGACGTCGATGGGGATGACGACGGGCGCGGGCGCGCCCGAGATCGCCCAGTCGGGGTCCTTCAGCCCGTTGCCGGTGACCGTGCAGACGATGCGCCGGCCCGGGTCGACGAGCCCCTGCGAGTGGGCCTGGAGAAGCCCCGCGACGCTGGCGGCCGAGGCCAGCTCCACGAACACGCCCTCCTCCTGCGCCAGCAGCTTGTACGCCGCCGCGATCTGCCGGTCGGTCACCGCCTGGATGACGCCGCCCGACTCGTCGCGCGCCGCGGTGGCCAGCGACCAGGAGGCCGGGTTGCCGATGCGGATGGCGGTGGCGATCGTGTGCGGATGGGACACGGGAGCGCCCTGGACGATCGGCGCCGCCCCGCTGGCCTGGAAGCCGAACATGCGTGGCCGCTTGGTCGACACCCCGTCGGCCGCGTACTCCTGGTAACCCATCCAGTACGCCGAGATGTTGCCCGCGTTGCCCACCGGGATGCAGTGGATGTCCGGGGCGTCACCCAGCGTGTCGACGATCTCGAACGCCGCCGTCTTCTGGCCCTGCAGCCGGAACGGGTTGACCGAGTTGACCAGCGCGATCGGGTAGCTGGACGACAGCTTGCGGGTCATCTCGAGACAGTCGTCGAACGACCCCTCGACCTGCAGCAGCGTGGCGCCGTGCACGAGCGCCTGGGCCAGCTTGCCCATGGCGATCTTCCCCCGTGGCACCAGCACGGCGCAGGTCAGCCCGGCGCGTACGGCGTAGGCCGCCGCCGACGCCGAGGTGTTGCCGGTGGAGGCGCAGATGACCGCCTTGGCCCCCTCCTCGACCGCCTTGCTGATGGCCATGGTCATGCCGCGGTCCTTGAAGCTGCCCGTCGGGTTGGCTCCCTCGACCTTCAGGTAGACGTCGCACCCCGTCAGCGCCGACAGACGGTTCGCGGGGACCAGCGGCGTGCCACCCTCGAGCAGCGTGATGACAGGCGTCTTCGGAGTGACAGGAAGACGCTCGCGGTATTCCTCGATGAGGCCACGCCACGACCTGCTCATGATGACTCCCTACCTGCGGTGTTGGGCACAGAGTGTACGGGGTGCGGCAGGCCGCCGCGGATCCGCGTCCACCGGCCGGACACATCCATTGGACAGGGGCACTATTCAGGAAATTCTCAGCATCTCCCGATAAGGTCTCGGGGCAGGGGGTCACCACCATGGACGCGCGTCCTGCCTTGACGCAGAACGACTATTCGCCGATCGCGGCGCCGGAGCTCGGCACCTGGTCACCCGCCCTTTCCGTGAGCGTGGTGATACCCGCTCACGGCGGGCAGGACCGGCTCGACCTGACACTCGCGGCGCTGGCGGCGCAGACGTACCCGGACCATCTCATGGAGGTCCTCGTCGTCGACGACGGCAGCGAGCCTCCCATCCTGCTGCCCGAGATCCGGCCCGCCAACACCCGCGTCGTACGGGTGCGCGACGGCTGGGGCATCTCCAACGCCGTCAACACCGGCGCCAAGGCCGCCGACGGCGAGATCATCCAGCGTCTCGACGCCGACATGGTGGCCTGCCGCGAGCACATCGAGGCTCTGGCCCGCTGGCACCACGTGACGGACTATCTCGTCACGATCGGGATGAAGAAGTTCGTGGACGCGCCGCCGGTCACGCCGCGCCAGGTCTTCAGGGCGGGGCATCTGGGAGAGCTGTTCGACCTGGCCGGGGCCGTGTCCAGCTCCACCGAGGCGACGATCGCCAAGACCGACGGGCTGCGCAAGAGCCGCAACCCGTACCACGTGTGCACGGGGCCGACCTTCGCCCTGCCCCGGGAGGTCTTCCACGCCGTGGGCGGTCTCGACCCGAACGTGGCGCGGGGCGAGGACACCGAGTTCTCCTACCGGCTGGCCATGCACGGCGTGGTGTTCGTCCCGGACATGGACGCGCAGGCCGTGCACCTCGGGCTGCCCGCGCAGCACCGCGACAGGGAACGCGCCGTGCGGGCCGTGGAGCCGTACCTGGCGCACCGGATCCCGCTGCGCAGGGACCTGCGCAAGGACCGGGGGCGGCGGTGGCTGGTGCCGTACGTGGAGATCGTGCTCGACGTCACGGACACCTCCGAGTCGGTGGTGCGGCAGGCGGTGGCGGCGGCGCTGGACGGCAAGCTGCAGGACGTGGTGGTGACGCTGGTGGGGCCGTGGTCGCGGCTGAACTCCGGGCGCCGGTCCGTCCTGGCGGATCCGTGCTTCGAGCTGCGGCTGATGCGTGACCTGTTCGCGCACGACGATCGCATCCGCCTGATCGACGAGGCCGCCCCCACGCCCGCGCCCACGCCGTTCCGCTACCGGGGGCCGGTCGACGTGCCGCTGCACCGGGCGACGCTGGAGCGCATGATCGAGTCGGTGCAGAAGGACCTCACCGGCGTGCTGATCGTCGACCTGCCCGACGGGCGCACGGCCCGGCTGGAGCGCACCTCCGCCCTCGGCCGCGCCGTCCTGCTCGCCGACCCGGGGACCGCCGACGTGGACGACCTCATCGCCACCACCCACGGGGTACGCCACGAGCCGCCGGACCGCTACTGGCCCGTGCCGGCTCCCGCGCGACCCGAACCGGTCACCATCCCCGCCCCGACTTCGGCCGCCGCCCCGGTGACCGTCTCGGTGCCGCCGGAGAACACGCTGCTGCGCCGTCTCAAGTCCGCCCTCCGCCCCAGCTGACCCCCCGGACACGCGAAGGGGCGGGCGGGTCAGCCGCGCAGGCGTTTGCGCAAGGCTCGTTTCATGGTCGTCGACACCAGGACCCGCAGGCTCTGCTGGGCGCGGCCGGCGGCGGCCAGCTGGCGGCGCAGCGTGCCGACCTCGCGCCGCAGCTCCACGGTCGACTTGCGCCAGCGCCCCGCCTCGTCCCGCCACTTGGCCACCTGCGCCCGCAGCCGCTCCGCCTCCTTGGCCAGCCGGGCCGTCTCGGCCTGCGCCTCCAGGCGCGCCCGGTACGCCCCCCGCCGCCCGAGGATCGCCCCCGGCTCGGTCGTGAAGCCGTACGTCTCCGCCTCCACCCAGGTGACGCCCGACACCGAGTCCACCGCGTCGTCCAGGTCCTCCCCCGGCGTCACCACGATGCGGGCCCGGGCGAAGGCTGACGCGCGTTCCAGGCGGGCCGCGAGGACCCCCTGGGACGACTCGCGGAGCAGCACGTTCACCAGGCCGAGCCCCTCGTCGCGGGCCAGGTCGAGCAGGCGGGCGAGCGAGTCCTCGCCGGGGACCCAGCCGGACGGCAGGCGCAGCACGAAGGGCACGGCGGGGTCGACGGAGTCCGTGGCGGACAGGCGTACCCGGCCTTCATGGCGATAGTGGCCCTGGACCAGCACCAGGTCGAGGTCGGGATCTTGCAGGGGGGAGCGACGGTCGCGGTCGAGGGTGTCCCAGGGCCCGAGGACGAGCACGGACAGGTCGGGTAACGTGCCGGCGAGCAGCGCGTCCACCGTCGCGCGCACCGAGTCGTAGCCCGCCGTGCCGTCCACCACCACGGTGACGTACGGCACCTTCCACTGCCGCCCGGGATGCCCACGCAACCACCGGTAGGCCGGGATGCGGTCGGCCACGAACGCGTGGCTCACCCGGTCGATCGGCTGTTTGCCGCGCATCCGCATGGTGGGCCCGAGGTGGTAGGCGCGGGCCGACGCCTCCGGCACGAAGACGGCGCCCGCCTGGCCGAGCCGGTAACCCATCTCGGTGTCCTGGCCCAGGATCAGCTCGTCGTCCATGGGCCCGGCGGCCTCGATCAGCCGGGCGTTGACCGAGGTCGCGCCCCCGACGTGCAGGCTGAACGGGCGCTGGGGGTTGTCGGTGAGGCCGTCGGTGCGCTCGACGAGATCGACGATCCAGGCGTGCGGCTCCGCGGGTTCGAAGTGCCTCTCCAGGTCGTCGGGGAGCTCGCGTGGCACCTCGGCGTCGGTGAAGCGGATGTAGCCGGTGACGACCAGGTAGGGGGCGGCGTGGTGCCAGCGCATGTGGGCCGCGATCGCGCCCGGGGTGAGCACCACGTCGGAGTCGAGCCAGTGGATCACGTCGCCGGTCGCCTCGGCCAGCCCGGCGTTGCGGGCGCTGGCCCGGCCCGGCTCCGCGCAGACGATCAGGCGCGTCCGCTCCGGGCGGACGGCGGGCAGGCGCAGCGGGGGCGCGCTGCCGTTGTCGACGACGATGACCTCGGTCAGCTCCGCCGGGTACGTCTGCCCGGCCAGCCCGGCGAGCACCAGGTCGAGCTTGTCCTGCCCGCCGTAGGCCGGGATGACCACGCTGACCGTGAGCTCCGGGGTGAGGTCTTCCTGGAGGGGTTCGAGGGTCCGGTAGTCGTTGCCGCGCACCCTGGCCGCACCGGTGACATCGGTGGTCATGCGGCTTCCATCAGCAGGCTCGGGCGGAAGCCGCGCCACTGGTTGGCGGCCACCTTGAGGAAGTGGGCGAGGGGCAGCTGCCAGGTGTGCTCGTCGCCGAGCCCCCGACGCAGGACGTAGCCCAGCCCGTGGGTACGGTAGACACGCGCTCCAGCCTTTTGCGCTGCTTTGAGAAACTCGAGATCAACTGCCCGCGATAGCCTAGGAAATCCCCCAATTTCTTGAAATTTCGCCCGGGAAATCAAGATCGTCCCTCCGGCCACATGATCGGCCCACACCTCGCTCGGATACGCCGCCCCACTCGCGAAAGTCGTCCGCCGCACCGTGGCCCGCAGCGGCTCCAGGTAGAAGAACTCGGCCGTCGTCCCCACCACGTCGGCCCCCGAGTACGCCAGCGCCATGAGCAGATCCCCCAGGTGGCGCGGCCCGTACCAGTCGTCGTCATCCCATTTCACCAGGTAGTCGCCGCGCGCCAGGGCCGCCGACCGGTTGAGCACCTCTCCGAACGGAACGTCCTGCGGGACCTCGATCCATTTCACGGGCAGCGAACACGACTCGACCGCCTCCCGCACCTCCTCGAAGCCCACCCCGTGCAGCCCAAGCAGCACCTCGACCTCGACGTCCCGCTGCCGGCCCATCTGGGTCAGCGCCGTCCCCACCATCCCCGGCCGCTTGCTCGACATCACAATGCTCACCGAAGGGCTGACCGAGGGCCTGGAGACGCGGTGCCCCACGCGGCGCAGGCGTACGCTGTGCTCCTCCCGCCGCAGGTCGGCCAGCGAACGCGCGGTCCCGTCGGCCGCGTGGCCGAGCCAGTCGCGGTCGGTGAGCAGCGCGGCGAGGTCGCCGGGCACCCACGGCGCGGCGCGGTCGGCGGTCAGCGGGACCCCGGCGGCCGCCAGCCGCAGCAATCCCTCCAAGGGCACCTCGGCGGCGGGCCACTCGATCTCCAGACCGCGCAGCGGGCGCAGCGCGGGCACATCGGGGCGCCGGCCCTCCACCGCCCAGCCGTCATGCGCCCAGTGCAGGCGGGCCAGCCCCTTCTCCGGCGTACGAGCGAAGCCACAAGGGGTGATGGACATGGGCCTCCTTGGGACTTGGTCGGCGCCTACCTTACGCCCGTTTTACTCACTGGTAGACGCGGCCTCCACATTCGGCAGGCCCTACGCCGCAGGTGGAGTGGAGGTGATTCTCAGTTTTCCTCCAGGAAGGTGTGGCACGGTAGGTGCCTGTTGTTTATTAAGGTGTCAATAATCCCGTGATGTCCTCGACGCCTCTGATGTTCCAAACGAAAGGTATGCGCGGATGCTCTCGCCCCGCCGACTGGCAGCGACCGCCGCACTCCTCGCAGCTCTCACCGCCGGCGTGCTCGCCCTGCTCATCCTCGCCGGCCTGATCACTTTCGGCGCGGCAGCGGTCACGGTGGCCTTCCTGGTCACCCTGGCGGCCCTCGCCTTCCTCGTGCTCACCGTGCGCCGCCTCGACGGCAAGGCGCGCCGCATCGATCTGCGGATCAAGAAGTACGAGGCCGAGCTGGCGAGGACCACGACCGCACTCAAGAACATCGAGACCAGGCTGGACCTGCTGGTGCAGGCCGTCGAGGACTCCGCCGGACGGCGGGCCGACGACCTCGGCGCCATCCTGGCCTCGCTCGGGGAGGACCGGGTCAACGCCATGGCGCGGGCGCGAGAGGTGGAGGAGCTGCGCGCGGAGGTTCGCGCGCTGGCCAGGGACTCCGTATGACGCGGGTCAGGCACAACGACTACGGGGCGCTGCGGCCGCCGGCGGTGGGGGCGTGGGAGCCCACGCTGCGGGTTTCCGTGGTCATCCCGGCCTACGACTGCGCGGAGGCGCTGGAGCGCACGGTCCCGGCGCTGGCGCGGCAGACGTACCCGGCCGAACTGGTCGAGGTCGTGGTCGCGGACGACGGCAGCGAGCCGCCGCTGGAGGTGGCGGGCGCGCGGGTGGTACGCGTGGCCGACGGGTGGGGACGCGGCGCGGCCCGGCAGGCCGGGCAGCTCGCGGCCACCGGGGACGTGATCCACTGGCTCGACTCCGACATGCTCCTCGCGGACGACCACATCGAGGCGCACATGCGCTGGCACCACCTGATCGACCACGCGGTGGTGATCGGGGACGTCCGGTTCGTCGAGGAGCCGGGCGAGGAGGGCGTCCAGTCCGAGTACACGAGGAAGACCTTGGAGTCGACCCGGTGGCTCAAGGACGCGGGCGCGAGCGCGTACCTGCTGCACACGGGCGCGTCCACGTCCGTACGGGCCGAGCTGCTGCGCGCGGCGGGCGGCGT
Source organism: Nonomuraea sp. NPDC003707 (assembly GCF_053587055.1). Taxonomy (NCBI): domain Bacteria; kingdom Bacillati; phylum Actinomycetota; class Actinomycetes; order Streptosporangiales; family Streptosporangiaceae; genus Nonomuraea; species Nonomuraea sp. NPDC003707. The sequence goes on from NZ_JBSFNK010000015.1 coordinate 41,044, forward strand.
GGACACCTCCCTGAACATGGCGGAGGACACCGAGCTCGGATACCGGCTGGCGCAGGCGGGGGCGGTGTTCGTCCCCGACGCGCAGGCCAGGGCCTGGCACGTCGGCGCCTCCACCGTGATGCTGCGGGAGAAGGAGGTGCACCGGCACAACTGGTCCTTCCTGGGCGATCTCATCCCCGATCTGCGCTGGCTGCGCAGCCATCCCCGGCGTCACTGGCGGGTGCCGTACGTCCAGGTCGTCGTGACGGCGACCACCTACGAGCAGACGCGGGCGAGCGTCGACTCGGCCCTCGCGGGCACCCTCGCCGACGCGGCCGTCACCCTCGTCGGCCCCTGGGCCAAGCTGACCGGCGAACGCCGCTCCAGCCTCGACGACCCCCTCCTCGACCTGCGCCTGCTGCACAATCTCTACGCGCACGAGCCCCGGGTCATGTTCGCGGAGAGCGTACCCGCCTCCGCCGCGCCCGCCCCCTTCCTGCTCCGCGTTCCCACCGGGTGGACACTGGGCGCCGACACGCTTTCCAGGCTGCTGAGCCACGCGGACGGCGACCTGCTCGGCCTGGTCAGCGTCGCGCTGTCGGAGGACGCCTCCGGGGTCGCGGCCGCCCGCCTGGAGCGCACGGCCGCCTTCTCCCGCGCCGCGCTCCACGAGGGCCGGGACGACGACCTGGTGGACGAGATGTTCGGGTCGGAGTGGGTCAGCGGGAGCGAGTACGGGTTCGCGCCGGCGGAGGAGGCCGAGCCGCTGGCCGGCGAGCCCGCGAAATGGCGGGCGCTGGCCGGGGAGCGGCAGCGGGAGGTCAAGGAGCTGCGGACGGAGGTGGAGCGGCTCGCGGCCGAGGTCGAACGGTTGTCCGCCGAGCCGCCCGCCGACGAGGCCGCGGGACGGGGCGGGCTGAGCTCGCTGATCAGGCACCTGCGGAGCGCCGGATGATCCGTCAACTGCTGGCGGAGCTGCCCGGAGCGCGGGTCTTCTTCGCCGGGATCGACGACGTCGCCCCCCTCTACGCCACACCCGCCGGGGTTGGCGCGACCGCCCGCCGGCGCTCCTCGGGAACGTCCTGCGAGGCCCGGCAGGTGGTGGACCTCGATCGGGACCTGCTGGAGCCGCCCCACGAGGCCGAGCAGGTGGGCGAGGTCCTCGTGCTCGCCAGGACACCGGCCGACCTGCGCAGGATCGCGACCCTGCACAAGCTGCTGCCACATGCCGAGCGGGTGGTCGTGGCCGTGCTCGACACGCCCGCCGCCCACCCCGCACCGGTCCCCACCCCCACCCCCGCGCACCGGTGGCGGTCCTTGACGGATCTGCGGGTCTACCAGCCCAGGAACCGGGTCTGGGTGGTCGACGCCCGGTTCTCCTCCGTCACGCCCGCGGGCCGTACCGTGACCGCGACGGCGCGGGCGTTCGCGGGCCACCGCCTCGACGTGATCGCGGCCCCGGCGGCGGCGATCGCGGGCGTCGGGGCGGCCGACTGGCGCCCCGGCGACCCCAACGCGACCCCCGCCGAGGTGACCGGCCCGGTGCCCGAACGGGTCGGCGCGCCGGGCAGCGACGTGGTCCTGCGCACCCTCGGCCACCCGTCGATGGAGAGTGCGAGCGCCATTCAGGACGCCGCGGCACCGGCCGACGACGACGCCGAAACCGTGGAGTGGGCAGGGGACCAGACGCCCATCGAGCGGCCGACGTTGCGGGCGGTGACCTGGGAGCACCTCGGACGGCCGGGCATGGCCGACTCCCCGCTGGCCGATCCCGACGTGCTGGGCGAGCCCTCCATGGTCCCGCCCGTGGACGAACGCCTCGTGAACCCCCAAGGTTTCGTCACCACCCCCTCCCGTGGCCTGGCCGCCCTGGTGGAACGGGACGGCCGGTGGTCGGTGGTGCTGGACGACAAGGTCGTGACGTCGTTCGCCGAGTCCGGCGGGGTCACCGACGCCGACGTGGCCAGGCTCCGCCAGATCCGCGGCGTCGACGTGGACTGGCGGCACGCGCACAGCGGTCCCCTGGCCGCCGTACGGGTGCTGACCGGCCTGGCCGCCGCCGGGGTGCCGCTGCGCGCGCAGGCCGTGCCGCGCTGGGCGGGAGCGCTCGGCGAGGAGATCGTCGAGCTCGTCGAGCACTGCCCGGACCTCTCGGACGACCTCCGGCGCGAGGAGCACAGCATCCGCCTGCGCCGCGCCGCGCTCCGTACGCACGGCGTCGCCGCGAGGTGGGAACAGCTCGGCGCGCCCGCTCCCGCGCCCCCGCTCACCTCGGTCCTGCTGGCCACGCGCCGCACCGACATGGTGTCGTTCGCGCTCGACCAGGTCGCCCGCCAGCGCGGTGCCGAGCTCGAGGTGATCCTCGCCCTGCACGGCGTCCCGAAGGGCCACCCGGACGTGGCCAAGGCGATCGAGGCGTTCGAGGGCCAGCTGACCGTGTTCGAGGCGGATCGCCAGGACGTGTTCGGCGAGGTGCTGAACCACGCGGCCGCCATGGCCTCGGGTTCGTTCCTGCTGAAGATGGACGACGACGACTGGTACGGCCCCGACTTCCTGTCCGACCTGCTGCTGGCGCACTCCTACTCGGGCGCCCAGGTGGTGGGCACGGTGCCGGAGTTCGTGTACCTGACGTCCATCGACGTCACCGTGCACCGCAGGCAGGTCACCGAGCAGATCACCAGCTTCGTCGCCGGCGGGACGATCCTGGTGGAGCGCTCGGCCTTCCAGGCGGTGGGCGGGTTCCGGCCGTTGCGGCGCTCGGTGGACACCCAGTTCCAGGAGGCCCTGCAGGCGGCCGGGGGCCAGATCTACCGTACGCACGGGCTCGGCTACATCCTGCGCAGGGGCCCGGCGGCCAACCACACCTGGCAGGAGCCGATCGGGACGTTCCTACAGCGCAACAGACAGCAGTGGCGCGGCTTCCGCCCGAACGCCCTCATGGCCCTGGACGGGAGCCCTCTCCCATGACCGGCATCCCCCGCATCCGCCGCAACGACTTCGGCGTCCTCGCGCCGCCCGCCCTGGGCGCCTGGGAGCCCACGCTCACCGTCACCGTCGTCATCCCGGCCCACGACCGCCAGGAGACGCTGGACCTCACCCTGGCGGCCCTGTCCGCCCAGAGCTACCCCGAGCACCTGCTCGACGTCATCGTGGTGGACGACGGCAGCGCCACCCCGATCCACCTCCCGGAGCTCGTCCCGGCCAGGACCAAGCTGATCTCCAGCCCGCCGGGCGGCTGGGGCCGGGCGTGGGCCGTTCAGACGGGTCTGGACACGGCGACCGGCGAGGTCGTCCTCGTCCTGGACGCCGACATGGTCCCGCACCGGCGCCACGTGGAGGCCCAGCTGCGCTGGCACCACCTGGCCCCGTACGTGGTGGTCCTGGGCTGGATCGACTTCACCGCCGCGACCGACCTCCCGACGCAGGAGCAGGTACGCCAGGCGCTGGAGTCGGACGAGGAGGGCGAGCTCTTCCCGCTGTCACCGCACCGCCACGACTGGGCCGAGCAGATCATCCACGACCACGACGGCCTGCGTACCGCCCCCAGCTCCCTGGCCACCCGCATCCACGTGGGCGCCACGGCGTCGTACCCGGCCGGGCTCCTGCGCTCGATCGGCGGCCTGGACACCTCCCTGGTGCTGGCCGAGGACACCGAGCTGGGCTACCGGCTCACCCAGGCGGGCGTGGTGTTCGTCCCGGACCCGGAATCCCGTGCCTGGCACGTCGGGCTGCCGACGGCGATGCGCGACTTCGCGGCGCTCAAGCGCTACAACGACCCTTTCGTCGCCGACCGGGTCCCCTACCGCCGCTATCTCCGCACGGATCCGGGCCGCCAGTGGCTGGTGCCGTACGTGGACGCGACGGTGCCGGCGGGCCCGTACGAGGACGTGCGGGCGACGGTGGACGGCCTCCTGGCCGGCACGATCCCGGACGTCAGGGTCACCGTCCCCGGCCCCTGGGAGTCCCTGACGGCCGAACGCCGCTCCCCGCTCGCCGACCCGCACCTCGACCTCCGCCTCATCCAGGCCAACTTCGCCGGCGACCCCCGCGTCCACCTGACCGAACCCCTGGAGGGGACGGCCCCGTTCCGGCTCTCGGTGCCGCCCGGCTGGGTCCCGTCGGAGGACACGGTGGAACGCCTGGTGGACCACATGGAGCAGTACGACCTGGGCGCCCTCTGCCTGGCCCTGGACGAGACGGCGCACGGCGTCACGATGGCCAGGCTGGACCGCACGGCAGCCGAGTCGAGAGCCGCCCTGGTGGCCGCCCCTGACGACGAGTGGGACGACCTGATCGACGCCCTCTTCGGCCTGGAGTGGCTGGACGGGGAGAGCTGGGGATTCAAGCGCCGCCCCGCCGTCTACCCGCCGCGCAAGAGGCCCGTCCCGGAGCTCGACCGGCTCAGCGCCGAGCACGAGAAGAAGATCGCCCTCTACCGCAAGCGCACCGCCGCCCTCCGCGCGGAGCTCGCGCAACTGCGGCGGGAGACGGGCAAGAACGCCAGGGACGCGGCGCGCTGGCGCGAGAAGGCCGAGGCCTGGCGCAGGGAGGCGGTCCGCCTCGCCCGCGCCCAGAACCGCACGGTGCTCAAGCGAGCCGTCCGCAAGGTCCGCGGCCTGGCCTTCCCCGACGACTCCCCCGCGCGCGAAGGCTAGTCGTCGCCCTCCACGCGCATCACGCCGGCGACGGCGCGGACGATGTCCAGCTCGCGCAGCCCCTCCATGGTCGCCGACAGCGCGGCGTCCGTGGCGCGGTGGGTGACGATGACGAGCTGGGCGTCGTCGCCGTGCCCCTCCTGGCGCACCGTCTGGATCGACACGTCGTGCTTGGCGAACAGCTCCGCCACCCGCGCCAGCACGCCCGGCTTGTCGGCCACGTCGAGCGCCACGTGGCAGCGCGTGACCGTGTCGCCCATGGGATGGGCCACCAGGTCCGCGTACGTCGACTCCTCCGGCCCGCGCGTGCCCGCCAGGCGGTTGCGGGCGACGGCCACCAGGTCGCCGAGGACCGCGGAGGCCGTCGGCGCCCCGCCCGCCCCCTTGCCGTAGAACATCAGCTGCCCCGCCGACTCCGCCTCCACGAAGACCGCGTTGTACGCCTCCCGCACCCCGGCCAGCGGATGCGAGCGCGGGATCATCGCGGGATGCACCCGCACCCCGAACGAGCGGCCGTCGTCGGAGCGGGCGCAGATGGCCAGCAGCTTGATGACGTAGCCCATGGCCTTGGCCGAGGCCACGTCGGTGGCGGTGATATCGGTGATGCCCTCGCGGTGCACCTCGGCGGCCGTGACGCGGCTGTGGAAGGCGAGCCCGGCCAGGATGGCGGCCTTGGCGGCGGCGTCGAAGCCCTCGACGTCGGCCGTCGGGTCGGCCTCCGCGTAGCCGAGCGTCTGGGCCTCCTCCAGGGCGTCGGTGAAGGACGCGCCCGTGGTGTCCATCTTGTCGAGGATGTAGTTGGTGGTGCCGTTGACGATGCCGAGCACGCGCTTGACGTGGTCGCCCGCCAGCGACTCGCGCAGGGGGCGCAGCAGCGGGATGGCGCCGGCCACGCTGGCCTCGAAGTAGAGGTCGCCGTTGCCCTGCCTGGCGGCCTCGTGCAGGGTGCCGCCGTCCTCGGCCAGCAGCGCCTTGTTGGCGGTGACCACGGACTTGCCCTTGGACAGGGCCGCGACGATCAGCGCGCGGGCGGGCTCGATGCCGCCGATGACCTCGATGACGATGTCGACGTCGTCGCGCGTGACCAGCGCCTCGGCGTCGGTGGTGAGCAGCGAGGGGTCCACCTCGACGTCGCGCTTGCGGCCGAGCCGGCGTACGGCGACGCCGGCCAGCTCCAGCGGGGCGCCGATGCGCGCGGCCAGGTCGGCGGCCTGCTCGTGCATGAGCCTGATGACCTGCGAGCCGACGACGCCGCAGCCCAGCAGCGCCACTTTCAGCGGTTTCACAGCTGCCCCCTCAACAGGTCGTCCTCGGTCTCGCCCTGCACGATCACGCGCGACTTGCCGCCGGAGACGGCGACCACGGCGGGCCTGGGCAGGTAGTTGTAGTTGCTGGCCAGCGACCGGCAGTAGGCGCCGGTGGCCGCCACCGCGATCAGGTCGCCGGGGGCGAGGTCCGCGGGCAGGTGGAAGTCGCGCACGATGATGTCGCCGCTCTCGCAGTGCTTGCCGACCAGGCGGCTGAGCATGGGCTCGGCGGTGCTCTCGCGGCTGACCAGCGCCGCCGTGTATTCGGCGCCGTAGAGGGCGGTGCGCACGTTGTCGCTCATGCCGCCGTCGATGCTCACGTACGTGCGCAGGCCCTCGACGTCCTTGACGGTGCCGACCGAGTAGAGGGTGATGCCGCCGGGCCCGACGATGGTGCGCCCCGGCTCCACGGTCAGCCTGGGCACCGGCAGGCCGGCGTCCGTGCACACCTTGGTGACGATCTCGCGCAGCCCGTCGGCCAGCTCCTTGATGTCGGGCGCCTCGTCGCCCTCGACGTAGGCGATGCCGTAGCCGCCGCCCAGGTCGAGCTCGGGCAGCACGACGCCGTGCTCGTCCTTGATCTGCACGAGCAGCGCGGTCAGGCGCCTGGCCGCCACCTCGAACCCGGCCGTGTCGACGATCTGGGAGCCGATGTGCGAGTGGAGCCCGACGAGCTCGAGCTGCGGCAGGGCGAGGATCCGGCGTACGGCCTCCGCGGCCGCCCCGGTGTTGAGCGACAGCCCGAACTTCTGGTCGTCGTGCGCCGTCGCGATGAACTCGTGCGTGTGCGCCTCGACCCCGGTGGTCACCCGGATCATCACCTTGGGCCGCTTGCCCAGCTGCTGGGCGAGGTGGCCGAGCCGGGCGATCTCCTCGTACGAGTCGACCACGACGTGGCCGACCCCGACCTCCAGCGCCCTGGTCAGCTCGGAGACGGACTTGTTGTTGCCGTGCATGGTGATGCGCTCGGGCGGGAACCCGACGCTGAGCGCCACCGCCAGCTCGCCACCGCTGGCCACGTCGAGCCCGAGGCCCTCGTCGTCGAGCCAGCGGACGATCTCCTTGCACAGGAACGCCTTGCCCGCGTAATGGACCTCGGAGCCGGCGAAGGCCGTGGCGTAGTCGCGCATGCGCGAGCGCACGTCGTCCTCGTCGAGGACGTAGAGCGGCGTGCCGTGCTCGCGAGCCAGCTCGCGCACGTCGACGCCGCCGACAGTGAGCGTGCCATCGGTCCGGGTCGACGTTCGCGGCCAGATCGCCGGGTTGATCCGGTTGAGGTCGGCGGGCGCCAGCGGAGGGCGCTCGTGGGGCAGCATCTCGGCGTGCCGGTCCCCGGCGGGATGGACGAATCGACTCACCTGATCGAGGCTATCGGAACCGCAACTAAGCCATGACCCTCTGCCCACGTATCGAGACGCGATCAAGCACCAGAAGGGATATTTTTACGATTTTTCGCCGTTTGGCCGAATATTTTGCGACCCGCTACATCCGTTCCGGCCCAGGAAGCACACCCGTCACAGCCTCGGCCAGCCGCACCCGCGCCGTGTGCACCGGCCCCGGCGCCTCGTCGCCGACCGGGACGGCGGGCGCGTGCTCGTGCGCGTCGTGATAGGCCAGAGCCAGCCGCACGAGGTATGTCTCCCACCCCGGCTCCCTGCTCACCTTCCGGCCGGGCAGCTCGGCCAGCACCCGCAGCACCCGCCGGTCGTACGGGCCGTCGAGCAGCTCCCCCCTGAACCCCTCGCAAGGCACCCCCAGCTCCCGCGCCCACCTGAGCACCGCGCGGGCCCGGGCGTGCCCGTACCGCACCACGAACCCCGGGTTGTCCCAGGTCCGCGGGAAGTCCGGCCACGGGGGCTCCGGGATGTCGAGCGGCTCGACGCCCGCCACCAGCTCCCCCGGCTCGCCGACCACGATCCGCAGGAACCCGTCCCGCCGGACCTCCACCAGGGACACCCCGTCCAGCTCCCGCACCCGCCCGGCGAGCGGCTCGGCAGGGACCTTCCGGCGCAGCGCCGCGGCGGAGACGTAGACGGCCTCCCCCTCCCACGTCCCCTCGGGCACCGGCGGCTCCCCCAGCACCTCGGCCAGTTCGTTGGCCAGTTCTGAGGGTGTCATGGCCGAACCCTAGCCCGGGGGCTCAGATGAGCGCGTGCGGCTCGGCGGAGCCGTACTCGACCAGGTGGGCCGCCCCGAGCAGCCAGCGGTCCTCGTCGCGTACCCGCACGTAGCCGAACCGGTCGGCCGAGAACACCTTGATCCCGTCCGTCCGGCACTGCCGCATGAGCACCTCGTCCCACCCGTCCGTGAGGTCGGCGAAACCGATCTCACGCAGGGTGTTGCGGCGGGCCAGGAGGGTCGCCCCGGCGATCTCGGGGAGGTAGGCGTACTCGGCCTCGGGCTGCTTGAGCAGCGTGGCCTGCGGCTTGCGGAGGTGGGCGTAGAAGGCCGCCTTGCCGACGATGTCGGCGGTGCTGAAGAGGAAGGCCCGCCGCAGGTCCGACAGGTAGTGCGGGCCGTAGACGTCGCGCGGGTCCATGACCGCCACCAGGTCGGCCTCGCACAGGTCGATGCCGGCGTCGAGCATCGCGCCCTCGGTCATCGCCGGGTGCGGGCGGCGGTAGACGACCTCCACATCCGGCAGCACGTCGCGGGCCCGCAGCTCCGACTCCGGCGGCCCGATGACGATGAGCTGGTCGACCCCCGACTGCTTGGCGACCTGCGCCAGCGCGTGCTCCATCAGGTACGGGTCCATGATCGGCAGCAGCACCGAGGTGTTGAGCGTGGCGCGGGCGCTGGGCAGGCCGATCGCGTCGAGGAGCTCGTCGACCCGCTCGGTCATCGTGCCCATCTGGTACGCCCGCCGCAGCGCCACGTGCGCCCGCCGCGTGTCGGCCTCGGTGCCGATGGGCGTGCCGCAGGCGGCGAGCTCGGCCAGCCGCCACTGGGGCGTGCCCGGCGGGCAGTCCACCGCGGCCGGCCAGCGGTAGGAGGTCAGCACGTCGGGGTACGTCAGGTGCCCGGGCAGGAGCTGGTCCAGCGTGAGGAGCCGGTCGATGCGCCCGCCGGAGAGCGGCAGCGGGTTGTGCACCCGCGGCTGCACCCCGAACTGCAACCGCGGCCAGGCCACCGTGAGATCGGTCGTGAACCGGTGCTCGAACAGCTCGGCCGCCGCCGCGTACGCGGCCACGTCGCCCCGCGTGTGCCAGAAGACCGTGCGGATGCCGCGCTCGGCGCACCAGGCCAGCAGCGCCTTGAGCCCTTCGCCCGGCTCGCCGGTGATCTCCTCGGCCCACGGGCCGTGCTCGACGGACTCGACCACCAGCAGGTGCGGCACCTCCAGCGGGAGCACCCTGGCGAAGTCGCGCGGCGTGAAGCCGGTCGTCTGCCGCCACTCGTACCGCAGCAGCGCCTCGACATGCGGGTCGGCGATGACCGCGGCCGTCAGGTGCGGCCTGGTGTTGGGTCCCGTCGGCACCCGGAAGGGCTTGAGCTTGAAGGAGGCGCCCCCGAGCGTCCTGGTCGTGGTGGTGGCCTGGAACGCCGCCCCGGGGCGCTCGTCCTTGGCCTTGGCGGCCGTGGGGGGCTTGCGCTTGGGCGCGATGGGCCGCTTGACGGGCTTGGCCGCGCCCCTGAGCCCCTTGGCCAGCCTGACCGGGTTGCTCTTGCCGCTCTTGATCGCGTCGCCGAGGCGGTTCCAGCGGGCGACCTTGATCGAGGACAGCTTCCAGTTGGCCACCTCGGCCTGGAAGCGCTGCTCGGCCAGCTCCCTGCGCAGCTTGTCGGCGGCCGCCTGCTCGACCTCCAGCCGATCCTCGGCCTCGCTCAGCCGCTCGGCCAGCGACCTGGCCTCCGCGGCGCTCTGCTCGGCGGCGGCCAGCTTGGCCTCGGCGGCGTCCAGCAGCCTGGCCAGCTCGGCGGCGCGCTCGGCCTGCGCGACAGCATCCCGCAACGCCCGGCGAGTGCTTTCCAGCTCCGTAGACAATTGACCCTCCGCTCCCTCAGCCCGGCAAAGGATACTCTTTTTGCCTGAAGCGTCTCGAAGGGATGAGATCCGGTGCAGTTCAACGTGCGACCCTACGTCTGCGGCGCTCTCGGCCGGATCGACCCCGCCATACTCGGCAAACTGACCGCGGCGGGCCCGAGACTCCTGCCCGCGCTCCAATCGGCCGACGCGGCGCTGTTCAGCTCGGCGCCGCTGCCGCCCTACCACCGCCTGGGGCACGCGTACGCGTTCTCCTGGGGCGAGCGCAAGCCGTCCGGCGACGACGACTGGATGACGGTCGCGGAGACGTTCGAGACTCCCGGGCTGATCGGCGATGCCGACAGTGTCACGCTCCACACGGGCGCCCTGGGCCTCGTGGACGTCTACTACGTCCGCCTCGGCGACGCGGTCTACTTCTCGTCGCAGATCCAGCCGCTGCTCAGCCTGGTGCCGGTCGAGATCGACTGGTCGGCGTGGGCGTCGATCCTGCAGGTCACGTTCCCGCTGGGCGAGGCGACGCCGTACTCGGGCGTCAAGCGGCTGCCCGGCTCCAGCGCCCTGGTGTGGCGGCACGACAGGATCGCGACCGAGCGCAGGCTGCCGCGCTGGCTGCGTTCCGAGCCGTACGAGCGGTGGATCAGCCCGCGCGAGATCGTCGAGCTGCTCGACGAGGTCTACCAGGACTACGACGGCCGCAAGCTGCTCGTGCCGGTCAGCGGCGGCTACGACTCGCGGCTGCTGGCCGGCGTGGCCAAGGCCCGCGGGATGGACGTCGAGTCCTGGACGACCAGCCCGGACGACGGCACCGACACCGACATCGCGTTCGCCAGGTCGATCACCAGGGAGCTGGGCATCCCCCACCGGGTGATCACCCAGGACGCGGCCGACTACCCGGACGACGTCGTGGAGGTGGCCCGCAGGCTCGAATACCTGACGCCGCACCACGCCTGGTACGCGCCCTTCGCCAAGGAGGTCCACAAGGCGGGCCGGATCCTGGTCGACGGCCTGGCCGGCGGGCCGCTGCTGAAGAACTTCATGGTCAGCGGGGCCGCGCTGGAGGCCACGACGCAGGCCGAGCGCTCGGCGGCCGTGCTCGGCTCGCTGTCGCTGGGGGCGCCCTCGCAGCCGTTCCTGTCCAAGGCCGCCGCCCAGTGGATGGAGGAGACCGTGCGCGAGCAGTTCCTGGCCGCCACCTCCATGCTCCACGGGCACCGCGCCGAACTGCCGCTGTCGGTGCTGCACACCAGGACCGTGCGCGGCATCGCGCGCTCCGCGGTGAACCTGGTGGGGCCCGAGGCGTCGTTCGCGGCGCCGTTCATCGACCCGCGCTTCTTCGACGCCGCGTTGTCGGTCGGCGTGGCCCGCAAGGACAAGGGCCGTTTCTACCGCGAAGTGCTCCACGCGGCCAATCCACGGGTGGCCGCACTCCCCTCGACGAATGTGGTCAAGCAGCCGCTCCAAAGGGTGCCGCTGCGTTCGACGGCCGCCCCTGCCCGAAATTATTCGCACCGCATGCTGGAGACTGTGGTGAGGAGCGTGCCGGGACTGCTGTCGGACGAGCTGCACGAGGTGGTCTCAGGCGGTCCCGACGCTTTGACCAGGTTCAACGGCTGGAACGATCGTTTCTGGGTGCGGGGGTTGGTGCTCTTCGGGCTGTGGCTGAGCGACTTCGAGAACGACCTCTCGGACCTCGCGCCACCTTTTTAGTGAACTCTCGGTAACAGGGCGATTACGTACGGATCTCACGGGTATTAACCCTGGTACAGCAGAAGCGGGTTCCGGAAAGCCAACGGGCTGGTAGTGTTCGGCCCGTAAGCGCCGCACAAACGGGCACCAGATCACAAATCCGGTCTCGTTCTAGGGCAGTGGGGTTCGCAGGGATGACGACTCCACGCGGCGCGGTCACCAGATAGTAACGCCGGGGCAACCGGTGACTTCGTCCTGCCCACATCTCTTCCTGTGAGCGACATTATGATCAACGCATCCCCATTGCCGGAGCCGATCTCCGAGGCGTTCGTCTCGGAGGATCCTGCCTGGTACAAGCGGGCGGTGTTCTACGAGATTCTCGTCCGGGGGTTCAAGGACTCCAACGGCGACGGCACCGGCGACCTTCGCGGTCTCATCGAGAAGCTGGGCTACCTCGAGTGGCTCGGCGTGGACTGCCTGTGGTTGCTGCCGCTGTACGAGTCGCCCCTGCGCGACGGCGGATACGACATCTCGGACTACATGAAGATCCTCCCGGACTTTGGGGACCTGGGTGACTTCGTGCAGCTGATCGAGAAGGCTCACGAACGTGGCCTGCGGATCATCACCGACCTCGTGATGAACCACACCAGCGATCGCCACCCCTGGTTCCAGGCGTCCCGGCACGACCCCGAGGGTCCGTACGGCGACTTCTACGTGTGGTCGGACCATCCTGGCGCCTATCCCGACGCCCCGATCATCTTCATCGGCGCCGAGGAGTCCAACTGGACCTACGACCCGGTGCGCAAGCAGTACTACTGGCACCGTTTCTTCCACCACCAGCCGGACCTGAACTATGACAACCCGGCGGTGCAGGAGGCCATGCTGGAGGTCCTGCGGTTCTGGCTGGACCTGGGCATCGACGGTTTCCGGCTGGACGCGGTGCCGTACCTGTTCGAGCGTGAGGGCACCGCGTGCTCGGGATTGCCGGAGACGCACGCGTACCTGAAGAAGGTCCGGGCCGAGGTGGACCGCCTCTACCCCGACCGGGTGCTGCTGGCCGAGGCCAACGGCTGGCCCGAGGACGTGGTCGAATACTTCGGCGACCCCACCACCGGGGGCGACGAGTGCCACATGGCCTTCCACTTCCCGCTCATGCCGCGCATCTACATGGCGGTCAAGAAGGAGACCCGCGAGCCGATCTCCGAGATCATGTCGCGCACGCCCAAGCTGCCCGACAAGGCGCAGTGGGGCATCTTCCTCCGCAACCACGACGAGCTCACGCTCGAGACGGTGAGCGAGGAAGAGCGCGACTACATGCACAAGGAGTACGCCAAGGACCCGCGCATGCGGGCTTACCTGGGCATCCGCCGGCGTCTGGCCCCGCTGCTCGAGAACGACAGGGACCGGATCGAGCTGTTCACGGCCCTGCTGCTGAGCCTGCCGGGCTCGCCGGTCATGTACTACGGCGACGAGATCGGCATGGGCGACAACATCTGGCTGGAGGACCGCGACTCGGTCCGCACGCCGATGCAGTGGAGCCCCGACCGCAACGCCGGGTTCTCCTCCGCCGACCCCGGACGGCTCTACCTGCCCGCGGTCATGGACCCGATCTACGGCTACCAGGCGGTCAACGTGGAGGCCCAGCAGCGCCATGAGGGCTCGCTGCTCCACTTCACCCGCAAGATGCTGGAGATCCGGCGCAACCACCCGGTGTTCGGCGTGGGGGCGTACACGGAAATGTGGTCGTCGAACCCCTCCGTGCTCACCTTCGTCCGCGAGGACCGCGACGACATCATGCTCTGCGTGAACAACCTGTCGAAGTTCCCGCAGCCGGTCGAGCTGGACCTGCGCAGGTTCGAGGGGATGGTCCCGGTCGAGGCGCGGGGCGGGGTGGAGTTCCCGCCGGTCGGCGAGCTGCCGTACCTGCTGACGCTGCCGGGGCACGGCTTCTACTGGTTCGCGCTGAAGAAGAAGGAAAAGGCCGCTCTCAGCGCGACGTGACCGGCACCTGGGCACGGGCCGCGCGGCGGGCGGGAATGAGCGCCACCGCGAGGGCCGTGCCCACGGCTCCCACGACGGCGACGGCCAGCGTCAGGGCGGAGGGCGCGCGCCCGATGCCCGCGCCGACGCCGCTCGTGTGACCTTGCAGGTCGATCAGCCCGGTCACCACGGACATGCCCGCCGCGGCGCCCACGCCGACGCCGAGCACGACCAGCAGCCCGGTGCCCGTCACCAGCGTGGCCATGACCTGGCGCGGCGTCAGCCCCATGGCCTTGAGCACGGCCAGGTCGAACGCGTGGTCGCGCAGCCCGAGCGCGCTGGCGGTGAGCAGGTTGGCCAGGCCGATCAGCATCAGCACGGCGATCAGCGCCACGATCACCACCCGGATGATCGACAGCCGGTCCGCCGGGTTGACCGCGGCCTGCACGTCGAGGCTCTCGGCCGACTCCGACAGCAGCCGCCCGCGCACCTCGGCGGGGTCCGCGCCCCTCTTGAGGGCGAGCGCGTAGTACTCCGGCGGCACCGAGTCCTTGGCCGCCAGGCTGTCGAGCCCCACGGAGATCACCTCGCCGTCGAGGTCGGGCTCGACGGTCCTGCCGACGATCCTGACGATCAGCGGCGTGCCGCCCACGGTCAGCCGCACCCGGTCGCCGATCTTGATGCCCAGCAGGTCGAGCAGGCCCTGCCCGGCCACCGCCTCCCCCTGACGGCCGTACATGCGTCCCTCGACCACCGGGAACGGGTACGGCTCCGTCGAGCTGCCGATGGCCCGGACGCGGACCGAGCGGGCCATACCGGGCGCCAGGGCGTCCACGTCGGTGCCCGGATAGACCGTCTCCACGCCCTCGTCCAGCTTGGCGACGCGCTCGGCCTCGGCCGGCTCCGCCTTGCCCGGCCTGACGTACAGGCTCGCGTGCTGGCCGACCTGCTCGGGGTGGTCGGCGAAGTTGTCGAGCGTCGCCCAGACGCCGAGCCCGATCGTGACCATCATCATCGGCACGGCCAGCCCGAACGCCGTCAGGAACGCCGGCACGCGCCTGGTGAAGGCGTCCCTGGTGCCGAGGACGAGGGCGGGCGGGAGGCGTACGAGGAGGGCCAGCCGGGCCAGCCTGGACAGGCGGCCGCGCGGCGGCAGGGCGGGCGCGTCGGGGATCGGCGGCGTGCGGCCGCCGCGCCACGCGGGCAGCCCCACGGCGGCCAGCACCACCAGGGCCGTGCCCGCGACGATGGCCAGCACGGGGATCGGCGCCACGGACGTCGCGCCGAGCATCGCCGCCATCACGCCCCAGCCCACCACGGCGCCGATCGCGACGCCGAGCAGGCCCAGCGCGCCGTGCTCGGCCAGGAGCAGCAGCGCGAGCTGGCCCCTGGTGAAGCCCATCGACTTGAGCGTGGCCAGGTCGCGGAGCTGGGCCAGCACCCGGCCGCCGGCCGCGTTGGCCAGGGCGAGCGCGGCGGCCACCAGCCCGACCACGCCGAACAGTGCCAGCAGCGTGCCCAGCAGCCGGTTGTCCAGCTCCATGGCGGCCCTGACCTCGCGCCAGGTGTAGACCCGCTGGAGCTTGTCCTCCAGCATGACGACCACGCGCTGCGAGACGACCTGCGTGGCGTCGGGGTCGGCCAGGCGTAGCCCGGTCACCCACTCGCTCCGGCCCAGCATGGGCTCGATGCGGTCGAGCATGACGGGCAGCACGTAGGCCAGGCCGGGCGTCCACTGGGGGTAGAAGCCCTGCTCGGCGGAGTCGGCGATGCCGCGTACGTACAGGGTGTGGCGCTTGCCGTCGAGCGCGATGATCGTGAAGGGCGCGCCGATCCTGAGCCGCAGCGAGGTCGCGAACGAGCGCTCGACGACCACCCCGTCGGGCTGGGAGGGGTCCAGCCACCTGCCCTCGGCCACCAGCGGGTGCGCCACCTGCGGCGGCGCGGCGGGCATCGCCCGCAGCGCCGCGGGCTCCTTCTTGCCCTCCTGTGCCACGGTCACGGGCGCCGAGCGGTACGGGCCCGCGATCTGCGTCACGCCGTCGATGCCGCTCAGGTCAGCCTGGGGGCTGTCGTCGGTGTAGAGCCAGACGTGGGCGCCGTCGGTCTGGGCGAACAGGCTGCGCCACGGGTTGGTGCCCTCCTCGAGCAGGGTCGCCGCGGTGATCAGCGCGGCCACGATCCCGGCCACGGTCAGCACCGTCAGCACCGCCTGACCCTTCCGGGCCCGCAGGTCGGCCTTGATCCACCGGCTCCCCGCCAAAGACGCGCTCATCGGAGGTCGATCACCTCGCCGGCCGTGCGCGTGCGGCGGCGCGCGATGCGGCCGTCGTCCACGATCTCCCCGTCGAACAGCGACACCAGCCGGTCGGCCAGGCTCGCCACGCGCGCGTCGTGGGTGACCATCACGATCGTCTGACCCTCCTTGTGGACGTCGCTGAGCAGGCGGAGCACGTCGCGGGTGTTGCGGCTGTCGAGGTTGCCGGTGGGCTCGTCGGCCAGCAGCACGCTGGGCTGGTTGGCCAGCGCCCTGGCCAGCGCGACCCGCTGCTGCTCGCCTCCGGAGAGCTGGGCGGGCGAGGCGTCGGCGCGGTCGGTGAGGTTGAGCGCGCCGAGCAGGCTCTCCCTGCGCTCGCGGGCCACCTTGGGCGAGGCCCCGGCCAGCAGCGCGGGCAGCTCGACGTTGTCGCCCACGGTCATGTTGGCGACGAGGTTGAAGAACTGGAAGACGAACCCGACCTTCTTGCGCCGCAGCAGCGCCCAGGCGCTCTCCGAGAGCGTGTCGACGCGCTTGCCGTCGAGCCAGATCTCGCCGCTCGTCCTGGTGTCGAGCCCGCCCAGCATGTGGACGAGCGTGGACTTCCCGGAGCCGGACGGACCCATGATCGCGACGAACTCACCCGGCTCGACCTGCAGGTCCACGCCGCGTACGGCAGGCACGGGCACTGCGCCATCCTGGTAGATTTTGACCAGATTGACCGTTTTCACAACCGCGCTCATGCCAGATCCTCCTGGCAACGCTCCAGCCAGTCAAGGTCCGCCTGCAGGTGGAGCATGGCGCCCTCGATGAGGAGGATGGCCACCCGGTCGGTCGGCGCAGTGCGGGCCAGGAGGTCGTTGAGATCGCCCATGAGCGACAGGTAGTGGCGGCGCTGACGACTGATCAGCGCCATCCGGTCGGCGATGCCGGTGAGCGGCGCCAGCACGAGCTTCATGAAGAACTCGTCGCGCACCCTGGGGCCCTCGGTGGGCTCGTCCACCCAGAGGGTGAGCACGTCCCGGCCCTTGGCGGTGAGGTAGTAGACCTTCTTGTTGGGCCGGTTGGACTGCTCCACGTCCACCGCCCGGACGAGGCCGTCCTTCTCCAGCCTGCCGAGCGTGACGTAGATCTGGCCGATGTTGGGGGACGGATAGGCGCTGCCGAACGTCTGCTCCAGCGCCTGTTTGAGCTCGTACCCATGGGCCGGCTCCTTAGCCAGGAGCGCCAGCAGGTGAAGCCGCACCGCCCCACCTCCCCGCCGTGTTACGAACGCGTTACGTATCTAGCCGTTGACCTACAGATTACATGTGTGCATAACATGAATGCATCTACCTAACACGTATGTAAATCACTCTGAACGTGGAGGAAACAGAGTGCGCTCGCTCACGCTCTCCCTGGTCGTCCTCCTGGCGGCGGCCGGCTGCGCGCCCGCGAGCAATGAGGGCGGCGGCGAAACGGGCACGGGCGGCACAGGCCCCATCACGTTCGCCACCGGCCGCGACACCACGGCGTACCTGCAACCCTTGCTGGACCGCTGGAACCAGGCCCACCCGGCCGAGAAGGTGACGCTGCTGGAGCTGCCCGAGGCCGCCGACGAGCAGCGCGCTCAGATGGTGGCCAACCTCCAGGCCAAGAGCAGCCGGTACGACGTACTGGGGCTCGACGTGGTGTGGACTGCCGAGTTCGCGGAGAACGGCTGGATCATCCCCCTGGAGCGCGGGTTGTTCCCGCTCGACAGGTTCCTGCCGCCCGTCGTGGAAACGGCGGTCTACAAGAACAAGCTCTGGGCCGTCCCGTACACGAGCAACGCAGGGTTGCTCTACTACCGGACCGACCTGGTCAAGAAGCCGCCACGGACGTGGGCCGAGCTTCGCGACCAATCCCGACAAATAATGAAAAAGAACGATATTGGAGGCTATGCCGGGCAGTTCCTGGCGTATGAAGGGCTCACCGTCAACTTCTCCGAGGCGCTGCAGTCCGCCGGCGGGCAGATCGTCAGCAAGGACGGCACCGAGGTGACCCTCGATCCGGCCAAGACGCGCATCGCACTCGACTTCCTGCTCCAGGGCCTGCGCGAGGGCTGGATCCCCAAGGAGTCACTGAGCTACAAGGAGGAGGAGACGCGCCTGGCCTTCCAGGAGGGCAGGCTCGCCTTCGCCCGCAACTGGCCGCACGGCTACGGCCCGGCCAGGGCGAAACTGGGCGACAAGCTGGGGGTGACCCGGCTGCCGGGGCTCAACGGCCCCGGGTCCAGCACGCTGGGCGGCGCCAACCTCGCCATCAGCGCGTACTCCAAGCATCAGCACACGGCGCAGGAGTTCATCCGCTACTTCACCAGCCTGGAGAACGAGCGCCGCGTCCTCACCGAGGGCTCCTTCCCGCCCGTGTGGACCGAGCTCTACGACGACCCCGCCCTGATCAAGCGCTTCCCCTACCTGCCCGTGCTCAAGGAGAGCATCCTCGCCGCCAAGGCACGGCCGGTGAGCGCCAACTACAACCAGCTGAGCCTGGTGATCGCCAGTTCGGTCGCCAAGGCGCTCGGCAACCCCTCCACCGAGTCCGCGGACGACGCCGCGGTCTCCATGAAGTCCGAAATCGAAGAGATCATCAGAACACAGTGAGGCAGCCATGCGAAACGCCAGAGCAGCAGCAATCCTGGCCGGGCTCGCGGTAGCCGTCGCCGCCTGCGGCAACGCCCCGACGACCACCTCGCCGTCCACCGACGCTTCCGGCTCCGCGTCGGCCCCCGCCGCCGGCGCCAAGCCGCTGCAGGGCGTGAAGCTCGAGGTCGCCGCCAAGTGGACCGGCGACGAGCAGAAGAACTTCCAGCAGGTGCTCAAGGCCTTCACCGAGAAGACCGGGGCGGAGGTCACGTACGCCTCCACCGGTGAGGACACCGGCGCCTACCTCGGCCCGCGCATCCAGGGCAAGAACCCGCCGGACGTCGCGATCCTGCCGCAGCCGGGCCTGGTGCAGCAGTACGCCGACCAGAGCGCGCTCATCCCGCTGACCGACGACGTCGTCAAGGAGGTGGACACCAACTACACCCCGTACTGGAAGGAGCTCGGCTCCGCCAGCGGCAAGGTGTACGGCGTGCTCATCAAGGCGGCGCACAAGTCGCTGGTCTGGTACCGGGCGCAGGCGTACGACGACGCGGGCGTGCAGCCGGCCACCACCTGGGACGAGCTGGTCAAGAACGCGCAGACCATCGCCGACTCCGGCACCGCGCCGTTCTCGTTCTGCGGTGCGTCCGGCTGGACGCTGACCGACCTCTTCGAGAACGTCTACCTGTCCACCGCCGGGCCGGAGAACTACGACAAGCTCTCCAAGCACGAGATCCCGTGGACGGACCCGACCGTGACCACCGCGCTGGAGAAGATCGCGCAGATCGCGGGCAAGAAGGAGTTCGTGGTCGACGGCAACGCCGGCGCCCTGCAGACCGACTTCCCCGGCTGCGTGACCAAGGTCTACGGCGACAAGAAGGCCGCCATGGTGATCGAGGCCGACTTCGTGGCCGTCTCCGCGGCGCAGTCGAAGGCCAAGGTGGGCGAGGAGGCCAAGTACTTCCCCTTCCCCAAGGCCGGTGACACGGCCCCCGTCGTCCTGGGCGGCGACGTCGCGGTCGCGATGAAGGACTCCCCCGGCGCGATGGCGCTGCTGCAGTTCCTGGCCTCCAAGGAGGGTGGCGAGATCTGGGCCAAGCTGCCCGGCTACCTGTCGCCCAACAAGAACGTCTCCCCCGACAACTACCCGGACGAGCTGACCAAGCAGCTCGGCCAGACGATCGTCTCGGCCGGCGACGCCGTCCGCTACGACATGTCCGACCTGGCGCCGAGCGCCTTCGGCGCCACCGACGGCAAGGGCGAGTGGAAGGCGCTGCAGGACTTCCTGCGCAACCCGAGCGACATCAAGGGCACTCAGACCACACTGGAAGCCGAGGCCAAGAAGGCCTGGAAGAAGTAAAGAGGTAAGGCCGTGACCGAACGGTTGGACGGCCCGCAGGTCTCGTCCGCGGACACCGCGGACGAGCCCTCCACCGGACCGGCTGAAACCCCCCGTACGCAACGACGCCTCGGCCCCTCGCCGGCGGTCGCCATCGCCTTCCTCCTCCCGGCGGCGGTGCTGCTGGGCATCTGGGTGGTCTACCCGATCGTCTACTCCATCTTCCGGAGCCTGTTCGACTCGGCGGGCACCGGATTCGTGGGACTGGGCAACTACGCCACGATCTTCACCGACTCCGGCATGCTCACCACGATCCGCAACAACCTCATCTGGGTTGTCATCGCGCCGATCGTGGTGACCACGCTGGGCCTGATCTTCGCGGTCCTGACCGAGCGGATCAGGTGGTCGACGGCGTTCAAACTGATCGTGTTCATGCCCATGGCGGTCTCCCTGATGGCGGCGGGCGTGATCTTCCGCTTCGTCTACGAGCAGGACCCCGCCAAGGGCGTGGCCAACGCCGTGCTCACCACCGTGCACGACACGTTCTCCTCCTCACAGGGCTACCCGGAGGCGCGCCCGCGCGAGGGCGAGCAGTCGCCGGTCGCCGCCGACGGCGGCGCGGTCGTCACCAAGCAGCCCGCCCAGGCGGGTCAGCCGGTGCTGATCCCGATCGTGGGCGTCAAGCCGAACGCCCTGCCGAGCAACGCCCAGACCGCCAAGGCCCCCGCGGCCGGCGACGGCCTCTCGGGGACCGTGTGGTTCGACTTCACGCCGGGAGGCGGCGGCAAGAACGGCGAGGTGGACGCCTCGGAGAAGGGCCTGCCGGGCATGACCGTCGAGGCGGTGCAGAACGGCAAGGTCGCCGCGACCGCCACGACGGCCGACGACGGCTCGTTCCGCTTCCAGGGCCTGTCCGCCGGCTCCTATGTCGTACGACTCCCGCAGTCGAACTTCCAGGCCGCCTACAAAGGCCTGAGCTGGCTCGGCCCGACACTCATCACCCCGGCGATCATCGGCGCGTTCGTGTGGGTGTGGGCCGGTTTCGCCATGGTGCTGATCGCGGCGGGGCTCGCGGCGATCCCGCGTGACGCCCTGGAGGCGGCCCGCATCGACGGCGCCTCGGAGTGGCAGGTGTTCCGCAAGATCACCGTGCCGCTGCTGTCGCCGGTGCTGCTCGTCGTCTTCGTGACGATGATCATCAATACGCTGAAGGTGTTCGACCTTGTCTTCATCATCGCCCCGGCCTCGGTCCAGCCTCAGGCGAACGTGGTCGCGCTGGAGATGTGGCGCGTGGCGTTCGGCGGCGGGAACAACCAGGGTCTGGGCAGCGCGCTGGCCGTCTTCCTGCTCGTTCTGGTCCTCCCCTTCATGATCATGAACATTCGCCGGTTCAGGAGGGACGAATCATGACGACAGCCACGGCTACCGCCCCTTCGGGGCTGGAGACGGGCGCGCCGCGCAGGAGCGTGGTGAGCAAGATCGTGGACCGGATCGGCGGCGGCGCCGTCCAGGTGATCATGATCCTGCTGGGCCTGTTCTGGCTGGTGCCGACGCTGGGCCTGCTCGTCGTCTCGATGCGTACGACGGACGTCAACACCTCCGAGGGCTGGTGGACGATCTTCACCAAGCCTGCCGAGCTGACCCTCGCGAACTACAAGGACCTGTTGGCCAGCGGCTTCACCGCGTCCTTCTGGAACACCGTGCTGATCACGGTCCCGACGACGGTCCTGGTGATCGGCATCGCGGCCATGGCCGCCTACGCGTTCGCGTGGATGGAGTTCCCCGGGCGTGACGGGGCGTTCCTCGTCGTGGTCGGATTGCTGATCGTGCCCATCCAGATCGCGCTGATCCCCGTCGCGTCCTTCTACGGAGGCATCGGGATCTTCGGCTCGATCCCGGGGGTGGTGCTCTTCCACACGGCGTTCGGCCTGCCGTTCGCCATTTTCCTGCTGCGCAACTTCTTCGTCGGCATCCCGTCCTCGCTGCTGGAGGCGGCGCGGATGGACGGGGCGCCGGAGTGGAAGATCTTCGTGTCGGTGGTGTTCCCGCTGGGCAAGCCCGCCATCGCCTCGCTGGGCATCTTCCAGTTCCTGTGGGTGTGGAACGACATGCTCATCGCGCTGGTCTTCGCCAACACCGACAACCAGCCGATGACCAAGGCCCTGCAGTCCCAGATGCGGCAGTTCGGATCGAACGTGGACATCCTCTCGTCCGGTGCGTTCCTGTCGCTGCTCATCCCGCTGGTCCTGTTCTTCGCCTTCCAGCGGTACTTCGTCCAGGGCATGATGGCCGGTTCCGTGAAGTGATCGTTATGGGTGCCCGCCTGTCAGCGTGGCGGGCACCCATAACGTGCGCTCGAGCGTCCTTCGGCCGTACCAGACCTAGTTGACTTCCCCCCAACGCCTAAAGGTGGAGGGTTCCAACCTTCGCAGGCTGGGGTTCCTGCTTCGTGGGCGACTGCACCCGGAAAGACCCGGGATGTCTGACGTCACCTCCACAGGCAGACACGGCAAGACCTGCCGCCAAGATGTTCTTCGCGGCGTTGACATCCCTGTCATGCAGGGTGCCGCATCCAGGACACGTCCAGTGGCGTGTCCTGAGCGAAAGCGCAGCCAGCAAGTGCCCGCACGCGCTACATGTTTTCGAACTTGGATACCAGCGGTCGATCACGATCAGGTGGCGGCCGTACTTGGCGGTCTTGTACGCGAGCTGGCGGCGGAATTCGCCCCACCCGCAGTCGGAGATCGCTTTGGCCAAGGAACGATTGCGGACCATGCCACGCACATTCAGATCTTCGACCACGATCACGTCGTGGTCGCGGACCAGCCGCGCAGATGTCCGGTGCAGGAAGTCAGCGCGGGACGCGGCAACCTTCCGGTGCGCGCGGGCGACCTTCGCCTTCGCCTTCTTACGGTTGTTGGACCCGCGTTGTTTGCTGGTCATGCGCCGCTGGTAACGGGCCAGGCTGCGTTCTCGTCTCGCCAGGCTTCGCGGGTTGGCGATCTTCTCACCGCCGGAAGTGACCGCGAAGTCTCCAACCCCGAGATCCACACCGACCGCGGCACCGGTCGCAGGAGCCTGCTCGGGGTCGGCCACGCCCACCGAGAAGGAGACGTACCAGCGTCCGCACGGGTCACGCGAGACGGTGGCTGTGGTCGGGTTGATCGAGGCCGGGTCGATGCCGGGCCAGGACCAGACGAACTGAAGCGGGGCGTCCATCTTCGCCAGGAACAGTCGCCCGTCTCGGTAGCGGAAACCCGCCCGGGTGTACTCGGCGCTCTGGCGGCCATTGCGGGCCTTGTAGCGCGGGTATTTCGCGCGTCCGGCGAAGAAGTTCGTGAAAGCCACCTGCTGGTGGCGGATCGCCTGCTGAAGCGGCACGGACGCCACCTCGCTCAGCCACGCCGTTTCATCTGCGCCCTTCATCGCGGTGAGGTAGGCGTTGGCCTGGACGAAATTCGTCTTTACCCGCTCACCGTGGTAGCGGGCGTGCCGCCAGGCCAGGGTCCGATTCCACACGAAGCGCACACAGCCAAACGTGCGGTTCAGCGTCGCAGCCTGTTCGGGTGTCGGGTAAACCCTGCACTTGTACGCGGTCCGCATAGATCCATATTAACAGAGCGAAACGAACTGATTACGAACCGTTGCCGTCGCGTTCGGTTTCTTTGTTGGGCGCGGCCAGACGTCTCCGGCGATCAAGAAATTTCGATAAGCTCATCGGCCATGGCCGGTCGTCCACTGAACGAAGTCGTCGAAGCCGGATGGGCCAGTGCGCTTGAGCCCGTCTCCGAGCAGATCTCCCTGATGGGCGAATTCCTGCGCAAGGAAATCGCCGATGGCAGGCAGTACCTGCCCGCGGGCACGCACGTGCTGCGTGCCTTCAACCAGCCCTTCGACGACGTCAAGGTGCTGATCGTGGGTCAGGACCCCTACCCCACGCCCGGTCACCCGGTCGGGCTGTCGTTCTCGGTGGCGCCCGAGGTGCGGCCGCTGCCCGGCAGCCTGCTCAACATCTACAAGGAGATGGAGACCGACCTCGGCCTCCCCCGCCCCGCCAACGGCGACCTGACGCCGTGGGCCGAGCAGGGCGTCCTGCTCCTCAACAGGGTCCTCACCGTGATGCCCGGCAAGCCCGCCTCCCACCGGGGCAAGGGCTGGGAGCAGGTCACCGAGCAGGCCATCCACGCCCTCGTGGCACGCAACAAGCCGATGGTGGCCATCCTCTGGGGCCGCGACGCCCGCAACCTGGCCCCGATGCTCGGCAATGTGCCCCGCATCGAGTCCGCCCACCCCTCCCCTCTCTCCGCGCGCAGCGGCTTCTTCGGCTCGCGTCCCTTCAGCCGGGCCAATGAGCTGCTGGAACAGCAAGGCGCGGCACCTGTCGAGTGGAAGCTGCCCTAGAGTCGTCGCCATGAGTGATGAACCGAAGTTCCTGCGTCTCACGGTCGAGCTGACCGTCGAGGTGCTTGACGTGGACGCTTTGCAGGCGGCGGCGCTGGCCGAGATCCGGCACCCGGACGCCGACCTCACCGCCGAGGAGCGCACCGAGCAGGCCGAGCTGGTCGGCTCCGACGAGACGGGCGCCTCGGCACTGCAGTGGCTCATCGAGCCGGACCACGTGCTGCAGCTCGTCGACCACATTAACGAGATCGAGCCGCGCGAGGCCGTCCTCGGGGTGGAGCCCTCCGAGGGGCCCAGCGAGGACGAGGACGAAGAGGAGCACGACCACGTGTGACGCGTGGGTGAAGTACGGCGGTGGCCACGGCGTTCTGGGAGGCGTCGTGGCTTTTCGCTTCTCTCTGGCGGCTCGTTGAGACCTGGCGGCTGTCGAGACTCGACGGCTCGTTAAGATCGGTACCCTCCGGCCCGCCGCAAGGAGGCACGCAGTGATCGTCGCATTCTCCATCACCCCGCTGGGCGTCGGCGAAGGAGTCGCCGAGCCCGTCGCCCGCGCCGTCAAGGTGGTCCGCGACAGCGGCCTGCCCAACCGTACGGACGCCATGTTCACCACGATCGAGGGCGAGTGGGACGAGGTCATGGACGTGGTGAAGCGCGCGGTGGACGCGGTGGCGGAGGTCGCGCCCCGGGTCAGCCTGGTGCTCAAGGCCGATCTCCGGCAGGGGGTCACCGACGGCATGACCAGCAAGCTCGAGTCCCTGGAACGCCACCTCTCCGAATAGCCGATTTTCCAACCTTGGACCCTTCGGCGAAGTTGTTTTATGCATGGACCGTTACGAGGGGTTCCACGAGTTCGTACGAACCCGCCAGCAATCGCTGATGCGGACGGCGTACCTGCTCACCGGGAACGCCCACCTCGCCGAGGACCTGTTGCAGACGGTCCTCACGCGCGTCGCCTCCCACTGGGCCAAGCTCGCCAAGGGTGGCAACCCCGAGGCGTACGCGCGCAAAGCCCTGGTGAACCAGACCATCTCCTGGCGCAAGCGCAAGCGGATCGAGGTCTCTGAGGCCGAACTGCCGGAGTTCGCGGCGTCCGGGCAGCCGCACGACGAGGCGACCGTACGCCGGATCGCCCTGCTCCACGCACTGGCGCGGCTCACGCCGAAGCAGCGGGCGCTGATCGTGCTGCGCTTCTACGAAGATCGCACCGAACACGAGACCGCGCAGCTCTTGGGCGTCTCGGTCGGCACCGTCAAGAGCCAGACCCACTATGCGCTGTCGAAACTGCGCGCGCTCGTCCCCCAGGAGGTGTACCGGTGAACCCGCTGCGCGAAGACCTGCACGCGCTGGCCGAACAGGCGCCCGCCGTCGATCTGGCGGCCCAGGCGATGCGGGGCGCCCGCCGTCGGCGCGCCACCCGCCTGGCCGTGGCCATCGCCGCGGCGACCTGCCTCATCGCGGGCGGCGGCACCGTGCTCCTCCAACAGCTACGCCCCGAGCCCCCGGTCATGCTCACCCCGCCGGAGACGACGGTCTCTCCGCTGCCCCCGGAAGGCGTCGGGCCGATCGAACAGGGGTACCGGCCGGAATGCCGCACCACCACGTGCGCGAAGAACGCCTGGCGGCTCGTGACCCGCGACGGCGACACCTACGAACTGACCGCGGCACCGGAGACCGGCCCCCTGGCGGTCACGGCGGACGGCCGCCGGCTGGCCTACTACAGCTCGAAGCAGCGCACGATCGTGGTGCGCGACCTGGCGAGCGGCAAGACCTGGAAGTCCCCGCTGAAGCAGCCCGCGGAGGACTTCTCGAGCTCGGCCGAACACACCCTGCGACTGTCGCCCAGCGGGCTGCGGTTCATCGTGTCGAGCTGGGGCGGGCGGCGGGAGCCCAACAAGCTGGTGGACGTGGAGCGGGGCACGGTGTCCGACCTCCCGCGCGGCTGGTGGCCGGTGAGCGTGTCGGACGGATCCGGCCCCGTCGTGCTCGTCAAGCCGTACGAGAACTCCAGCCAGGTGCGGGTGCTCGGCCACGACCCGATCACCATCCCGGACTTCACGTACGACTACAGCACCCTCGCCCCCGACGGCCGCACCCTCACCCGACTGGGCCAGACCTACGACCCGAACCGCCGCCCGATGGTGCAGCTGGACGGCTCGATCGTCGTCTTCGACCCGGTGCGGGGCGGCCGCGAAACCCGAGTCCCGATCTCCGGCATCCCGGAAGGGCTCCAGCCGTCGGGGCTCGGCGGCTGGCTGAACTCCACCGAGGTGACCGTGGTCGCCACCCCCGAGTCACCACGCGGACCCAAGCCGATGGTCTACGCCATGGACGTACGAACCGGCAAAACCCGAGAACTCTTCACCCTACGCAACTACGGAAAAACCCTGGTCCCAGGCCTGGTCCACTAACACCAACCCCCCACACCCACCCACCAACCCACGGACCCGCCCACCCCATGCGCGGGTCCACCTCACCCCCACAACATCGGCATCCACCACAGCGCACTCGCCCCACACCCCGGCACCCGCCGCGCACGTCCCACCCCACACCCCCGTACCGGCCGTGACACCCCCCACAAACCCCGACACCGGCCGAACCGCACACCTCCGCCCCTGCCAGCCGCACCCACACCCCCAAGCTCCGGCGCCAGCCGGGCCGCACACGCCTGACTCCGCACCCCTGACAGCAGCGCACATGCCCCAGCACTGGCCGAACCGCACATCCCGCCTCCGCCCCCTGCCAGCCGCGCACCCACACCCACAAGCCCCGGCACCGGCCGCGTCCGCACCCCCACCACCCACAACCCCCGGCACCCGGCACCCGGCCGGGGCGCGTACACCCCCGCCTCCGCGCCCCTCCCACCGCGCACACCCACGCCCACAAGGCCCCTGTGCCGACCACGCAGACCCACAAGTAGCCCTCGGCGCCGGCCGGGCCACGCACACCCCACAGCCACAACCCCTCCGGCGCCGCCCAAGCCGTGCGCATCCCGCACCCCGCTCCCCCTCGCACCCCGGTATCCCCGCACCCGCAGTTCACATCCCCACCCCAACCCAATCCCCGCTCCCCCACCCCCCATAACGCGATATGTCTTGACCGCCTCCCCTGACGCGACATATCGTGTCCTCGACCATAGACGCGATACTACGCGTTCCCGGAGGTGGACAAGCATGGAACAAGAGCGGGTGCCCGTCCTGGTGGTGGGCGGTGGGTACGCAGGTCTGAGCACGGCAACACTCCTGGCTTGGCGCGACGTACCCGTCATGCTGGTGGAGAAGCACCCAAGCACCTCGATCCAACCCAAGGCGTTCGGTGTCGGCCCGCGAGCCATCGAGCTGCTGCGCCCCGTCCCCGGCATCGAGCAGGAGCTCCGCGAGACCTGGGCAGGCATCGGGGACAACATGCGGATAGCGATCGCCAAGAGCTTGGCCGACCCGAACCCCCACATGATCATCAACGATGAGCGGGAGGAGATGGCCTTCCTGGCCGACATCACCCCGGCGGCGCAGGTGGGAGCGCCCCAGGCCGCGATCGAGCAGCTGCTGCGGTACACGGCAGAGGAGCTGGGCGCCGACCTGCGCTTCTCCACCGAGCTGGTCTCACTGGAACAGGACGAGGACGGCGTGACCGCGCTGATCCGCGACGCCGACGGCGACCGCCTCGTACGGGCCGACTACGTGGTCGCCGCGGACGGCTACCGGAGCCCGCTCCGCCGCCTCCTGAACGTCCCCACCTCAGGCAAGGGCGAGCTGGGCCGGATGTGCTCGATCATGTTCGACGCGGACCTGAGCGGGCTGGTACGCGAGCGCGAGGTCACGCTCTGGTACCTGCAGAACGACCTCTTCACCGGCGTGATCGTGACCGGCACCGGCGTCGGGGCGCACGTGCTGGGCGTCAACTACTCCGACGGCCAGAGCGAAGCCGACTTCACCGAGGAGCGCTGCAGAGAGCTGGTACGCATCGCGGCCGACCAACCTGACCTGGACGTCCAGTTACTGGACAAGACGTCGTTCACTCTGGGGCACGTGGTGGCCGACACGTACCGCGCCGGCCGGGTGTTCTTCGCCGGGGACGCCGCCCACACCATGCCGCCGACCGGCGGGCAGGGTGGCAGCACCGCGCTCCAGGACGGCTGCGACCTCGCCTGGCGGCTCTGGCTCGTCGTCACAGGCCAGGCCGGGCCCGACTTCCTCGACACGTACGACGCCGAACGCCGCCCGATCGGCACGCTGACGGCCGACGCCCAGCTCGCCAACCTCGGCGTACGCATGCCTCCAACCGCCCGCGTCGGCTACCCGGAGCCCCTCGAGGACTTCATGAGCGTCATCATCGGCTACCGCTACCACTCCACAGCCATCCTGGACGAACCCGGCGACGACGGCTCCATCCTGGAGGACCCACGCGTACCCACCGGCCGTCCGGGCAGCCGCGCCCCACACGTGGTGCTCGACTGGGAGGGCCAGCGCATCTCGACCATCGACCTCTTCGGCTCCGGCTTCGTACTGCTGGCCGACAGACAGGGCGGCCAGGCCTGGATGGACGCCGGACGTCTGGTCAAGGAGCGCCTCGGCGTCCAACTCACGCGCTTGGTGGTGGACGAGGAACTGAAGGACGTGGAGGGACACTTCCGGAAGCGGTACGGCGTCAGCGGGGGCGGCGCCGTCCTGGTCCGACCGGACGGCTACGTAGCCTGGCGCTCCCCCGGCCCCGTCCCAAACCCGGCAGCCACCCTCGACCAGATCATGACCCAACTCCTGAGCCGCTAGCAGCCATCCCCCAACCACTCAGAGCAGATCCCAACCCACCCCCCAACCACCCCAAACCAGATTTCCGAGCCATCCCCCCGGCCACCCCAAACCAGATCCCAATCCCCTAACCACCTCGAACCAGGTCCCGAGCCATCCCACCCGACCACCTCGGGCCAGACCCGAACCATCCCACCCGACCACTTCAAACCAGGTCCCGAGCCATACCACCCGACCACTTCGAACCGCCGCGACCGGGCCCCGCCCCGACTTCCGCGCCCGGATGGATGGGGACCGTTGGCCATGTCCGCTGTCCGTTGGCCGTTGGCTGGTTGCCGTTGGCCGATGTCCGTTGGCCGATGCAGGTTGGCCGATGGCTAGGGATCGTTGGCCAATGCCCGTCGTTGGCCGTTGCCCGTTGGCCGTTGCCTGTGGCTGGTGGCTGGTGGCGAGTGCTTTCGATCACTGCACTAGCCCAATTTCACTCAATTGGGCTTTAGCTGCTGGTCCAACCGATCTCGAACGGGACAGACCACACAGGACCGGCTCAGCCGAGCAGCAACTCCTCTCGGCGAGCCCGCAACCTGTCACGGAGCTGCGCCAGTTCCCGGCAACGGTCCTCGAGCTGCTCCGCGATATGCCCGACACCACTCATCTCCTGAATGCCGTCTTCCGCTATCAGGCCGAGTGCCTCCATCTGCCGGACGAACTCGCCCACCGTCCCCCGGCCGTGCAGGGCCGCGAGACCGGCCGCACGGGCCCGTTCCCGAGCAGGCAGCTCCACATCCAGCTCGGCGAGCAACCGCCCGATCTCCAGCAACTCGGCACCTCGGGGATCGGCCGATGCGGCCACTCGCTGCTCTTCACGTGCCAGCAACTCCTCGTAGAGCTCCCGCGCCGGACCCACCTCGGCCAGGTCCCGTTCCACCTCCGCGAGCGCTGACGTGTACGCGCCCAGCCTCGTTTCCGCGACGGCTACCTGCTCTTGATCCCACACCTCGACCGCATCGAGCTCCCGCCGGGCCTTTCTCACGAGGGCGACGACCGCCGTGCGGCGCTCGCTCAGCCCCTCCCAGCGACGCGCCCGCCGACGCGCTGTACGCAGATCTTCATCGATCATCTCAAAGGGGATCACGTCACTTGGACGGTCGAATGTCTCGATTCGGTTCAGGACGAGCATGCACTTTTATTAACAAATCCGGTCAGAACAGGCATCACTCCTGTCCTTCCCCTGCTCTCCTGCACGTGAGTGCGTAAGAGGAGGGTGTCCGTCGATGCCGTAGCCGGGTCGCGCCTGGGTCGCTGGGGCCCAGGGTCGGGCTCAGGCTGCTGCACGTTCGACCTCCGCGCGTGGGGGATGAGCGGGGGTCGGAGTCGGTGCCATGGCCAGGATCGGGGCTGGCCTCGGCTCCGTGAGCGGAGCTTGCGGGACGGCTCGAGTTGGTTCGAGAGGGTGTTGCGGGGTCGGGGATGTTGGAGCGAATGGGGCTGGGAGTGAGGGGGTGGGTGGGGTTGCGGGGTGGCAGTTGATCAAGGTGAGTGAGGGGTGGGCGGGTTTTTGGGTGGCGCATAGCCAGTCGTTCAGGGAGCCGGGGAAGCCGGATGGTGGGCCGACCTTCAGGCAGGTGATCTGGCCGGCGCCTGGTGGTGGGCCGATCTTGAGGCGGCGGATGGTGCCTGTGCGGCCCAGTTCGCCCTGGTCCGCGTCGTAGGGCGTCAACTGGACGCCGAAAGGGAGGCCGCCGTCCGGCTGGTCTGTGGGGCTTATCTGGAGGAAGTCGTCGATTTTGCGGTCGGTGGCCTCCGGGTGAGTGGCTACGTAGGCCAGGTGGTCTGTGACGAGGCGGTGGGCCACTGTGCGGAGGAGGTTGGTCGCGCACAGGTTGTGGGCGCAGGCGGCGCCGTCGAGGGTGATCTCGGGGAGGGCGAAGCGGCGCAGGCCTCGGGATGTGACGCGCAGGCAGTCGCACACGCCCATGTCGGACGGGTCCCAGGGTGGACAGGTCGCCGCGTCGTGGACCTGGACGTCCCAGGACAGCCAGTCGTCGGTGAGGCGGAAGTCCGGGGGCTCGCCTGCGCATCTTCCGCAGGTGAGGATGTTGGTGCCTGTCAGCGGGTCGATCAGGAGGCCGTCGCACTCCCTCGCCAGGGCCCGGGCCGTCGCCCTCGCCGTCTGAATGCTGGTCGGAAGCTTGTGCGAGGGTGCGGTCGTGGACACCACCACGTGTTGGCCGGTGCGGCGTAGGCGGCGTCTTTCCTCGCTTGTGAGGTTGGTCGCGGTTGGTTTCCAAGGAGTCTGGTGGTGGGTCACCGTCAAGGAGCCGCTGCCTGCTGCGGTGATCGCGGCTCTTCTGTACGGGCCGGCTATGCGCCAGGGCACGAAGGAGTCGACGTCGAACGGCAGGTGCTCCGTGGCCACGATGAAGAGGGAGGTCAGCGTGGCGGGCAACGGCAGGATGATCTTCATGGTGAATGTACTCCGGGTTGTCTGTCTCTGGCTCCGCACGAACCGTGGTGTTGAGGATGTTGGTGGGTTGGGGTGTTGAGGGTCGTCACGGCGTTTGGGGTCGCGGCGAGGCGCTGTTGGTGGTGTCGCGGTATGGAAGCCGCGATGTTGAGGGCTTGCGATGTTGGGGGGTGCTGGAGGCGCCGGGAGTGCCCGGGGTGTTGGTGGGTGTAGCGGTGTTGGGGGTGTCCGGGACTATCCGGACGTCGGGCGAGTTGGGGGTCTGGGGCGTGTCGGGGTGTCGGGGTGTCGGGCCGGTTGAGTGTCCGGCTGGTCGGGGGCTTCTCGCGAGTTGGGGGTGTCCGGCCGGTTGGGGATGTCCGGCCGGTTGAAGGTGTCTCGCGAGTTGGGGGTGCCCGGCGTATTGGGGGTGTCCGGCGTATTGGGGGTGCCCGGCGTATTGGGGGTTTCAGCGGGTGTTTGGAGGGTCGGGGTTGGTGGGGCACTCAGGATCATCGGTGATCGCGGGGGGCTTGGGCGGGGTGGAACGGGGTTCTGTGGATAAGGCCTGGGGCTGTGCTCGCCCTTGTGGATGACGGTCCGCTCCGGCAGTTGTGGGTGGCCGGTCACCAGGCTCGTAATCCGCATCGGTGGGCGTGATGTGCCGGAAGAGTCGGCCGTGCGCTCGGCGCGCCGGAGGATGGCGCTGCTCGTCAATGCTCAGGCGAAGTAGTTTTGCGCCGCGCCGGCTCGCTCGCTGGCTAGAGTGGCGCGGTGAACCTCTCAAGATCCAGAAATCGAAGTCGAGGTCTCGCCGGGCTCGCAGCCGCAGCCGTACTGCTGGGCGGTCTGGTCGCGCCGCCTCCGGCTGCCGCAGCAGAGGACGACTCCGCGAGCGTGCTCGCGCATCACTTACGCCGGGCTCTCGACCATTCGCAGTTCGAGCAGGTCCTGGACACCAATCCGCCGACCGGCGCGGCCGAGTTGAACGCGCTGCGGCAGGACAGCGTCGACAAGGAGGCCAGGAAGCCGCCGAAGAAGGCTGACCTGCTCGCGGCCGTCGCGGCGGCCGAGCCGATCTCGCAGCAGCCGCAGATCGACCTGACCGTCATCGAGCTGAACCGGGCGGGCCGCCCCGTCTCCTCGGGCACCGTGCTGATGAGCCCGCAGTATCCGGACGGGAAGGTCGTACCGGTCGACCGCAATCTGCACACCACCGACGTCCGCTGGCGGCAATGGGACGACGCGGGCTGGTACGCCAATCACGGCCAGGGCACCATCGACGTGGTGCCGGGCCGCGAGAACGCCTCCATCGACTTCATGAGTCCGTACCCCGCGTCGGTGCTGAAGCTGATGGTGGCCTTCGGGGTGCTGCGCCTCGTGGACCAGGGGCAGATCTCGCTCGACGACACCTACAACTACGAGCCGATCGCGCCGATCAGCTCGCTGTGCGGGCCGGGCAGCAGCAACACGATCCGCGGCTACCTGGACGCCGCGCTCACCTGGTCGTCCAACAACGCCGCTTGCGCCATGGTCAAACTGCTGCACGACCGCGCAGCCGTCGACGGCCTCAACCAGACCTTCCAGGACCTGGGCCTGGAGACCCTGCAACTGAAGAACACCAACCCGAACACCGGCGGACGCTGGGGCAACCCCGTCACCATGAGCTCGCTCGACACGGCCAAGCTGCTGATGCTGGTCAACGGCGGCCTGGGCACCCTGTGGACGGCTCCCAACGGCACCGGCGTCACCGCCGCCGTCCTCAGCGACGCCTCCCGCGAGTTCTTCAAGAGCAAGCTCGGCGACCAGGGCATGAACCTCACCCTGTCGACCACCAACTGGTGTGGCGCCGCCTACCCCGCCCCGGGTATCCCGCAGCTCACGCCCTCGCGTTGGATCGGCGCCGACGGCACCGTGACCGTCCCCGGCCAGGGCATCGCGTACGGCCGCGACGTACGGCCGTGCAACGACGCGGCCGAGGTGACGTACGCCCACAAGAACGGCTGGGTGAACAACTCCGGCGCTGACGCGGGCATCGTGAAGGCCCTGCCCGGCAAGGGAGGCCGCACCTACGTCGTCACCATGTTCTCCAACCTCGGTTACCAGTACGTGGACTCCAACCGCCCGCCGACGGGCGCCGAGAACGTCTGGTTCACCGAGAAGCTCGCCAAGCTGGGCAAGGTCATCGACGACTACGAGAAGCGGCGCTATCCCTAGCGCATGAGACCTTGGCCGAGCGGGGCCTGCCCAGCCCGGGGCAGGCCCCAGCGCTGAGCAGGCCCCAGCGCTGGACAAGCCCCAGTGCTGGACAGGCCCCCGTTGCGCAGGCTCGCGCTGGGTAGCCCGCGCTGGATGCAGGTGCGGGGCAGGTGCGCGGAGAGCGTGAGAAATAGTCTCGGGGTGGGGCCGGTAGGGGCGCTACGGATGCCGGCCGGCGTCACCGCGTGATCGGGCCGCGCCGGAGAACCCGTCTGACGCCCTGCGCCCCCACCACGAATGGCTGTCACTGAGCCGAGTGGGGTTTGCAGATGGCCATGGATTGGGCGGGAAGGCGCAGGGAGCGGCCGTCCGCCATGACGGGGTCGTCCGAGGCCAGCAGCACCGTTCCAGAGGGCACCGGCACCCTGGCCGGCTCCTGGGCGAAGTTCACCGCCACCGCCAGCGCCCCCCGCCACATCACCAGCCACTTCCCCAGCGGATCCACCTCCACCCTGACCCGGTCCATGCGCGGGTCGGACAGCTCGGGCAGGGCCTTGCGCAGGGCGATCAGGTCGCGGTACCAGCACAGCAGCGACCAGTGCTCCTCCTCCTTCACCTCGCTCCAGTCCAGTTTCGAGCGCAGGAACGTGTCCTCGTCCGACGGGTCGGGCGCGTCCCAGACGTACCCGAACCCCTCGAACTCCCGCTCCCGGCGCGCCGCCTCGCTCTCCCGCAGCGCGGTCTCCAGGTGATCGGAGAAGAACAGGAACGGCGTGCGCGCCCCCCACTCCTCCCCCATGAAGAGCATGGGGGTGAACGGCGAGGTCAGCAGCAGGCCCGCGCCCAGCTTGAGCGCGGGGACGGGCAGGCGGTCGCCGCCGGGGCGGTTGCCGATCTGGTCGTGGTTCTGGAGGCAGGCGACCAGCCGGTGGCCGGGAACGCCCGTGAAGGGACGGCCGTGGGAGCGGCCGCGGAAGGAGGAGTAGGTGCCGTCGTGGAGCAGTCCCGAGGTCAGCACCTTGGCCAGCGCCGACAGGGAGGCGAAGTCGGCGTAGTAGCCGTGGGACTCCCCGCTCACCGCGCAGTGCAGGGCGTGGTGGATGTCGTCGCACCACTGGGCGGTCATGCCCAGGCCGCCGGCGTCGAGCGAGCGCACCATGCGCGGGTCGTTCAGGTCGGACTCGGCGATCAGGGACAGCGGGCGGCCGAGCGAGCAGGCCAGCGCGTCCACCTCCCCCGACAGCTCCGCCAGCAGGTGTTCGGCGCGGCGGTCGTGCAGCGCGTGTACGGCGTCCAGCCGCAGCCCGTCGATGTGGTAGTCGCGCAGCCACTGCACCGCGTTGCCGATGAAGTACCGCCGCACCTCGTCGGAGCCCGGCCCGTCCAAATTGACCGCATCGCCCCAATAACTGCCCTTAAATCCGGAAAAATAGGGAGCGAAGGGGTGCAGGAAGTTCCCCGACGGGCCGAGATGGTTGTAGACGACGTCCAGGATGACCCCGATCCCCGCCTGATGGCACGCGTCCACGAACGACTTGAGCCCGTCAGGCCCCCCGTACGTCTCGTTGACGGCGTACAGATCCACCCCGTCATAGCCCCAGTTCCGCCCCCCGGGCACGGGCGCGACCGGCATGACCTCGACGAAGTCGACCGACAGCTCCACCAGGTGCGGCAGCTTCTCGATGGCCGCCGAGAACGTCCCCTCCGACGTGAACGTCCCCACGTGCAGCTCGTAGATCACCGCCCCCCGCAGGTCGCGGCCCTTCCACTCGTGGTCGGACCACGTGAAGCGAGCGTGCTCGTACACGGCGCTCTGCCCGAAGATCCCCTCCGGCTGCCGCCGCGACCGCGGATCCGGGTACGGCCCTTCGCCGTCCACCTGGTACGCGTACCGCGTGCCGTGCGAGGCCCCCGCCACCTCGACCGACCACCAGCCCCCCTCCCCACGCGACATCGCGTGAGGTCCGCCCGCGGCGAACAGTTCGACAGCCGTGGCCTTCGGTGCCCAGACCTCAAAGATCATGTCGCTCCAGCAGTGAGACCGGATACTGACCGAGCAGGTGCGCGAGCGGGATCCGCCCCGTGTAGAGGCCGCCGGTGAGCAGGTCGCGCCAGATCCCGCCGGGCAGCGTCAGGGACGTGGTGCCCCATCCGCACCGGGCCAGACGCGCGGGAAGCCGGGTGGCGACCGCGACGGCCTGCGGCCGCTCCCCGCGGGCGAAGGCGATCACGTGCGACGCCGCCGGCCCCTCCGCCCACAGCGGCCGGTACGGCGCCGCTCCCCCGAGACGGCGGCGCAGCCGCAGCGCCTGCGCCGTCACCAGCAGCTTGGCCGCGTCCCACGCGGTCTCGGGTTTGCGGGGGTATGTCACCGGCCGCCGGTTGTCCGGATCGACCAGCGAGAAGTCGGTCGTCTCGTTGCCCTGGTACACATCGGGCACCCCGGGCATCATGAGCTGCACGAGCTTGGCCCCGAGCGAGTTGGACATGGCGTAGGGCTCGATCCGCGCGGTGAACTCGCCGACGGGCTGCCGCACCGCCGCAGCCGCAAACTCCCGCAACCCACGCTCATAGGACGGATCCGGATTTATCCAGGAAATGGCGGTCTTGGCCTCCCGCGCCGCCTTGAGCAGGTAGTCCGTGAACCGCTCGACCGAGATCGGCCAGGCCGCCATGAGGTTCT
The DNA here is from genome assembly GCF_053587055.1 of Nonomuraea sp. NPDC003707. Classification (NCBI taxonomy): domain Bacteria; kingdom Bacillati; phylum Actinomycetota; class Actinomycetes; order Streptosporangiales; family Streptosporangiaceae; genus Nonomuraea; species Nonomuraea sp. NPDC003707. Next base: position 77,312 of record NZ_JBSFNK010000015.1, read on the forward strand.
GCCAGCCCAGATAGTCCAGATGGGGATCGAAGCGCACCGAGGCCGACCACGACGCCACCGCCGCGGCCCACTCCTCGGGCAGCTCCGACAACACCGACAGCCGCGCCCGCACGTCCTCCGACCGCTTCGTGTCGTGCGTGGACAGCGTGGTCATCGTGTACGGCCGCAACTCGGCGCAGAAGTCGTGGAAGTCCTCCACCGCCACCCCGAACGCGTCCGGCTCCCCGCCCACCTCGTTGAGGCACGCCAGCGGATACCACCGGTAGAGCGCCGTGTCCTCCACACCCTTGGCCATGACGGGCCCGCACGCCTGCTGGAACCGTACGACCGCCTCGTCCGGGCCGTACAGGACCTCGCGGGCCAGCGGCAGCACGGCGGGCGAGCACGCCTCGGCGGCCAGCTCGACGATCTCGACGGACTCGGGCGGCGGCGGCTCGCCGGGCACCACGTACGCGCGATAGACCGGCATCGCGGCGAGCAACTCGCGCACGGCGGCGGGGTCCTGAGCGGCGGCCCTGGCCAGGCGCGCGACCTCGGCGCCGAAGAACAGGTCGATCACCTCCCGCTTGGCCTGCGCCATCACGGGCCGGTACTCGGAAGGTTGCCCGGTTATATCGGCAAAAAGCTGGACGAGTGGAGCTTTGCCGTCGGGATCGACGAAGAGCCCGTTCACCCGGTTGAGCACGTCGTAGCCGCTGGTGCCGTCGCAGGCCCAGTCGCCCGGCAGCCGCTCGGGTCCGATGAGGATCTTCTCGACCACGGTCCAGGTATCGCCCGCCCTGGCGCGCAGCCGTTCCAGGTAGCCCCGCGGGTCGGCCAGCCCGTCGGGATGGTCGACCCGCAACCCGTCCACCAGCCCCTCGTCGAGCAGCCAGAAGATCACCTCGTGCGTGGCGAACAGCACCGACGGATCCTCCACCCGCAGGCCGATTAAGGAGGACACGTCGAAGAAGCGCCGGTAGCCGGGCCCCTCGCGCCAGTCGACCAGCCGGTAGCGGCCGGGATAGGGGTAGGTGTGCCCGTGGTAGCGCACCACGTCGCCGTGCACGTACGGCTCCGTGTCGTCGCCGAGCACGGGCAGCGCGACCTTCCCGTCCTGCCAGTCGATGTCGAACCAGCTCGCGTACGGCGAGGCGGGCCCGTCCTTCAGCACGGACCAGAACTGCGCGTTGACCGTGTTCATGTGGTTGGGCACGATGTCCACCACGATGCCCAGGTCATGGGCGGCGAGCTGCTGCGCCATCTCCCTGAACCCCGTCGCCCCGCCGAACTCCTCCCTGATCCTGGAGTGGTCGGTGACGTCATAGCCGTGCCGCGACTCCGGCGTGGACTGCAGGATCGGCGACAGGTAGACGTGGCTCACACCGAGGTCGCGCAGGTAGCCGGCGATCTCGGCCACCTGGGCGAAGCCGAAGTCGGGGGTCAGCTGCACCCGGTAGGTGGAGGCCGGCCTAGACACGGCGCAACACCCGCACACTGCGTCCGGGCACCTCGATGGCCTCCCCGCCGCGGCACATCGGCGCGTCGAGCATGATCGGCATGGCGGTGTCGATCTCCGTGTGCCACATTTCGCCGTAGTCCTTGGGGATCGTGAACTTGATCATGTCGTAGTGCGCGTTGAACAGCAGCAGGAACGAGTCATCCCTGATCGGGCGGCCCCGCCGGTCGGGCTCGGTGATGGCGTCGCCGTTGAGGAACACGGCCAGCGACTTCGCGTATCCGACGTTCCAGTCGCCGTCCGTCATCTCCTCCCCGGACGGCGTGAGCCAGGCGATGTCGTTGAGCCCGCGTACCGGCTTGCCGTAGAAGAAGCGCCTGCGGCGGAAGACCGGATGCCGCTTGCGCAGCGCGGCCAGGCTCTGCGTGAACTCCAGCAGCAGCCAGTTCTCCCGCACGTCGGACCAGTCGACCCAGGTCAGCTCGTTGTCCTGGCAGTAGCCGTTGTTGTTGCCCTTCTGCGTGCGGCCGAGCTCGTCGCCGTGGGAGAGCATCGGCACGCCCTGCGACAGGAAGAGCGTGGTCAGGAAGTTGCGTTTCTGCTGCTCGCGCAGCGCCTCGACGGGGTCGCCTGCCGGGCCCTCCTCGCCGCAGTTCCAGGACCGGTTGTCGTCGGTGCCGTCGCGGTTGCCCTCCTTGTTGGCCTCGTTGTGCTTGCCGTTGTACGAGACGAGGTCCTGCAGGGTGAAGCCGTCGTGGCAGGTGACGAAGTTGATCGAGGCCGCGGGACGGCGGCTGTCGTCCTGGTAGAGGTCGCTCGACCCGGTGAACCTGGACCCGAACTCGGGCAGCGTGGCCGCCTGCCCGCGCCACAGGTCGCGGATCGTGTCGCGGTAGCGGCCGTTCCACTCCGTCCACCGCGACGGGAAGTTCCCGACCTGGTAGCCGCCCGGCCCCACGTCCCACGGCTCGGCGATCAGCTTGACCTGCGACAGCACCGGGTCCTGCTGCACCAGGTCGAAGAACGAGCTCAGCCGGTCGACCTCGTGCAGCTCCCGGGCCAGCGTCGAGGCGAGGTCGAAGCGGAACCCGTCGACGTGCATCTCGATGACCCAGTAGCGCAACGAGTCCATAATCATCTGCAGGACGTGCGGCGAGCGCATGAGCAGGCTGTTGCCCGTGCCCGTGGTGTCCACGTAGTAGCGCGGGTCGTTGTCGACCAGCCGGTAGTAGTCGGGGTTGCCGATCCCCTTGAGCCCCAGCGTGGGCCCGAGGTGGTTGCCCTCGCCGGTGTGGTTGTAGACCACGTCGAGGATGACCTCGATGCCCGCCTCGTGCAGCGCCCTGACCATGGCCTTGAACTCCAGCACCTGCCCGCCGCGCTGCCCCTGGCTGGAGTAGCGGTTGTGGGGCGCGAAGAACCCGATCGAGTTGTAGCCCCAGTAGTTGGACAGGCCGCGCTGCTCCAGGATGTGGTCGGTCACGAACTGGTGCACCGGCATGAGCTCCAGTGCCGTGACGCCGAGCTTGGTGAGGTGGTCGAGGATCTCGGGGTGGCCGAGCGCCGCGTACGTGCCGCGCAGGTGCTTGGGGATCTTGGGGTGGCTGACCGTCAGCCCCCGCACGTGGGCCTCGTAGATCACGGTGTCGTGGTACGGCGTCGCGGGCGGCCGGTCGTGCCCCCACCCGAAGAACGGGTTGATCACGATGGACCGCGGCACGTACGGGGCCGAGTCGGCGTCGTTGCGCGTGTCGGGCTGGCCGAACCGGTAGCCGTAGACCGCCTCGTTCCAGGCCACGCCGCCCTCGATGGCCATGGCGTACGGGTCGAGCAGCAGCTTGGCCGGGTTGCAGCGCAGCCCGCGCGCCGGCTCGTACGGGCCGTGGACGCGGTAGCCGTAGCGCCGGCCCGGCCCGATCCCCGGCAGGTAGCCGTGCCAGATGAACCCGTCGACCTCGGTCAGCGGCACCCGCGACTCGACGTTGTCCTCGTCGAACAGGCACAACTCGACGGCGTCCGCGACCTCGGTGTAGAGCGAGAAGTTCGTGCCCGCGCCGTCGTAGGTCGCCCCGAGCGGATAGGGGTCTCCCGGCCAGATCTCGATCATCGAGGCTCCCTTGCGGTCTCTCCCCATGTTCCGTTCCCCCGCTCACCCGGACAAGCCGCTTTGTTCCTTCCCATCCTCACCAGGTCGTTATTCCAGTTGAACGAGGTGAGCCGTCCCCGACGGCGCGGCATCAGAGGCGGCCGACGCTCAAAGCATGGTTTGCCGGCGCCGATCCCGGCAACGTGGTGGTGCCATGGGCGGCTTCAAGAGCTTCTTACTTCGCGGCAACATCGTCGAACTGGCCGTGGCGGTGATCGTCGGCGCCACCTTCAGCGGCCTGGTGCAGGCGCTCGTCTCCGACCTGATCACTCCGCTGATCGGCGCCGTCACCGGCGGCAGGCAGCCGAACTTCGCCGAGTACTCCTTCACCGTCAACGGCAGCCGGTTCAAGTACGGCGACTTCCTCAACCACCTCCTCACCTTCCTGATGGTCTCCGCCGTCGTGTACTGGCTGATCGTGGCCCCGATGACCCGGCTGATCAGCCTGCTCGACCGGAACAAGGACGCCACGACCAAGCAGTGCCCCGAATGCCTCACCGACATCCCCGCCGAGGCCCGGCGATGCGCCGCCTGCACGGTCGAGCTGGTGCCGGATTCGGAGAAGCCCGCCTAACTTTGTCCGGCACGGCTTTCCGGTACATGGGTGCCGTGTCGCGCGAGTACGGTGCTTGTCCGTCAAGATGGACCGATGAGCGTTGAGTTGATGGTGTGGGACGAGCCGGTGCCCATCAGCAGGGACCAGGCCCGCGCCACCTATCTGGCGGTCAAGCGGGACTCCCCTGTGACCGGGGAGGCACCCGACGTCGCCAAGGAGCTGCCCGGGGAGGTCACGATCTACCCGGGCCATGTGCTGGTGACGATGGACCTGGACACGATGGACGAGATGTCCGCGCAGGTGTTCACGATCGCGCGGGCGCACGGGCTGGTCTGCTACGACCCTCAGCGCGACCTGGTGCACAACGTGGCGCCCCTGGGGGTCTACGAGGGCATGCAGCTCCACACGGGCGACGGCATGCTCGTCCACGACCCGGACCTCGGCCTGATCCACGACGTCCTCGCCACGCTGACGGCGCAGAACCCGTTCGTGGCCCTGGTCAACTTCGGGCGGCACTTCCTGCAGGTGTCACCCGGCTACGAGCTGGAGTACAAGGAGGGCACGCTCATCCGGACCATGGTGCCGGAGCTGGCGGAGGTGCAGGCCGCCTTCAACGAGTACGCCACGGGCGACCGCTCGTTCCTGACGCGCCACGAGTGGGCCTCCTAGATCACCTGCCTGAACAGCTCGGGGTCCACGTTCCCCCCGGACAGCACGACCACCGTGCGCCCGGTCGCGACGCGGCCGGACAGCAGCGCCGCCGTGGTGACCGCCCCGCTCGGCTCGGCCACCAGCCGGGCCGAGCGCGCCAGGTGCCCCATGGCGGCCTTGATCTCGTCCTCCGACACGGTGACGATCTCGTCGACCCGGCGGCTGATGTGCGCGAAGGTCAGCTCGGACAGCGCCGTACGCAGCCCGTCGGCGACGGTCCGGAACGTCCGGGCCGTCCCCCACTCCACGGGGTGGCCGGCGGCCAGGCTCTCGGCGGCGTCGGCGGCCAGCTCCGGCTCGACCCCGATCACCCGGACGTCGGGCCGCAGCGCCTTGACGGCCGTGCCGACCCCGGACGCGAGCCCTCCGCCGCCCACCGGCACCAGCACCACCTCGACGTCGGGCAGATCCTCGACGATCTCCAGCCCGACGGTGCCCTGCCCCGCGATCACCGCCCGGTGGTCGTAGGGCGGCACCAGCGTCAGCCCCCGCTCCGCCGCCAGCTTCTCGGCCACGACCTCCCGCTGCTCGGGCGGCACGACGACGACCTCGGCACCCCATCCCTCGATGGCCGCCGTCTTCACTCGGGGCGTCCCCTCGGGCACGACGACCACGCACGGCACCCCGAACTCCCTGGCCGCGAAGGCGAGGGCCTGCCCGTGGTTGCCGGACGAGTGCGTGACCACGCCGTCGGGCCGCAGCGAGGCCACGGCGTTGTACGCGCCCCGGAGCTTGAACGCCCCGACGGGCTGCAGGCTCTCGGGCTTCACCCACGCCTCGCCCATCCGCACGAGCGGCGTCCGCACCGCCACGCCCTTGATCCGCCCGGCCGCCGTCCGAATGTCGTCGATCGTCACCAGCTCCATGCGATCACCCTACGGGCCGCCGGGATGAGGCAGGATCGGAGACTATGAGAACGCTGTACCCGCCCATCGAACCCTACGAGTCTGGCCTGCTCGACGTGGGAGACGGCAACCAGATCTACTGGGAGGTCTGCGGCAATCCCGAGGGAAAGCCCGCTGTCATGCTGCACGGCGGCCCCGGCGGCGGGTGCTCTGCCAAGCACCGGCGCCAGTGGGACCCGGAGCGCTACCGGATCGTCCTGTTCGACCAGCGCAACTGCGGCCGCAGCCTGCCCCACGCCAGCGACCCCGCCACCGACCTCGCCGCCAACACCACCTGGCACCTCGTGGCCGACATGGAGAAGCTGCGCGAGCACCTCGGCATCGACAGGTGGCAGGTCTTCGGCGGCTCGTGGGGCAGCGCGCTGGCCCTGGCGTACGCGCAGCGCCACCCCGACCGCACGACCGAGCTGATCCTGCGGGGGATCTTCACGCTGCGGCCCCACGAGCTGCACTGGTTCTACCAGGACGGCGCCTCCTACCTGTTCCCCGACCGGTGGGAGTCGTTCCTCGCGCCCATCCCCGCCGAGGAGCACGGCGATCTCATGGCCGCCTTCCGCAGGCGGCTCGAAGGGCAGGACGGGGAGGCCAGGCTGGCGGCGGCCAAGGCGTGGGCGCAGTGGGAGGCGGGCGCGATCACGCTGCTGCCCGACCCCGAGCTCGTCGCGTCGTTCGGCGAGGACAAGCTGGCCGTCTGCTTCGCCCGCATCGAGAACCACTACTTCCACCACAGCGGCTGGTTCGAGCCCGAGCAGCTCATCAGGGACGTCGACAAGATCCGGCACATCCCCGCCGTGATCGTGCAGGGCCGTTACGACGCCTGCACGCCCGCGGCCACCGCCTGGGACCTGCACAAGGCCTGGCCCGAGGCCGACTTCCACATGATCCACGACGCCGGGCACGCCTTCAGCGAGCCGGGCATCCTGGACCGGCTCATTGAGGCGACAGACGGGTTCTCGCAAGCCGTACCGCAGGGGTGACGGCCCCCACCGACAGCAGCGCGAACAGCGGCGCCAGCGCCAGGCCGAGCAGGAACCCCGCGGCCACGTCGTGCGGATAGTGCACGCCCACGAAGACGCGGGAGAAGGCCATGACCGCGGCCAGCGGCAGCACCACCCACGCGAGCGCCCGCCAGGCGAGCACGAGGGTGGCGGCGGCCCCGGCCGCGATCACCGAGTGGTTGCTGGGGAAGGACCAGTCGCCCGAGGGCGGGCAGGCGGAGATCGTCGTGACCCCGCCCCGGCACGGCCGGTCCTCCCTGATGACGGTCTTGACGACCTCGCTCACGACGTACGCGAACACCACGCCGGCCGGACCCGCGATCACCAGTGCCAGGTCGCGGGCCGGAGCCCGCCACGCCCGGAACGCGGCCGCCGCGTACAGCGCCACGAACAGGAATAACCCGGCATCCGTCCCGACTTCGGCGAGGGTGTGCAGCCACCCGGGCGTGGTCAGGGCGAAGTCGACGATGTCGCGGTACACGTGTGTCCAATCCGTGAATGGGCAATGGACACGACCTTACGAACTCCCGCGGTCAAACGCCTCGACCATAAGGCCGAAAGTCGGGAAACGTCCTAAGAAAGAAGTTTGCGCGCGAGGGCGGCGTGCTGCATCTCCAGCTCGGCCCTGGTGATGAGCCCCCGGTCGAACGCCTCGGAGGTGGCGTCCCGCTCGGCGACGTAGTAGGCGGCCATGATCTCGCTGCGGAGCGGCGTGAACCCGCGCTCGACGCAGGCGGAGAAGATGGTCACTTTCTGCTCCACGGTGTCTGCTGCCACCGTGCAGGCCAGATCCCGCTCTTTGAGCTGTTGAACCGCTTCACGGAGAGTGACCGGACCAAGGGTCCCGTTGAAACTGATGTCGAGGGTGATCTTCACTTCTTTGCCCTTCCGATGGTTTACAACGTTCCGATCAAGGCCGCGTATTCCCAGCTCAGAGCGGGTAGGAGGGCTCTCGTGATCGGAGAGCACGTGATCGTCGGCTACACGAACGACCCGGGCGGGCGCGACGCCCTGGCCCTGGCCGCCGCGATCACCCGGGTCACCGGCGGCGAGCTCACGGTCGCCACGATCTACCCGCCGGGCAGCCCGGGGCTGGCGGTGGAGGCGCAGGCCAACCTGGCGCACGCCGCGGAGGAGCTCGGTCCGATCCCCGCCGGCTACCTCACGTACGAGAGCAGGGGCACAGGACGCGGGCTGTCGGTGCTGGCCAGCCGTATCAGGGCCGACCTGATCGTGGTCGGCTCGGCCGACGGCGGCCGGCACGGCCGCATCACCATCGGCGCCACCTCCAACCACCTGCTCCACCTGTCGTCCGAGGCGGTCATGCTGGTGCCCGCCCGGTACGTCCCGGACGACGGGCCCGAGCGCCTGACGCTGGCGTACGTGCACCGGCCGCAGTGCGACGAGGCGGTGGAACGGATGGCGCAGGCGGCGCTGCGGCTGGGCATCCCGCTCCGGCTGATCACCCTCGACCTGCGCACGGAGGATCCGGGCAAGCTCAGGGACGACCTCGCGCTGGCCGTGCGGCTGGCCTGGGAGACCACCGGCATCGAGGCGGAGTCGGAGGTGGCCGAGGGCCACGACGTGACCGCCGCGCTGGCGGACGTGGAGTGGCTGCCGGGCGAGCTGCTGATCTGCGCGGCCAGCGAGGACGCGCAGCCGCACCGGGTGTTCCTGGGCGAGCTGGCCATGAAGGCGCTGCGGGCCGCGCCCTGCCCGGTCATCGTGCTCCCCCGCGGCTTCGCCTGACACCGCGCCTGATACCGCGCCTGATACCGCGACTGATACCGCGACTGACACTGGCGCGCGGAGGCGCCCGAGCCGGCTCCCCGACCGGCTCGGGCGCCTCTTCAGCGCGGCACGAGGTCAGCGGGCCGTGGCGGCCTCGTACAGCTCCAGGTAGCGCTCCGCCATGACGGACGGCGAGAACCGTCGGCGGGCCTCTCTGCGGCACTCCTCCGGGTCGATCTCGTCCACCCGCAGCACCCACTCCGCCAGCTCCGCCTCGGAGTCGGCCAGGAAGCCGGTGCGGCCGTGGTCGATGATCTCGGGCAGGCAGCCGCGGCGCAGCCCGACCGGCGGCACCCCGAGCGCGAGTGCCTCGACGACGGCCGTGCCGCCGGGCTCGTCCCACTGGATGGGGAAGAGCGCGGCCCTGGCCTTCGCGTAGAGCTGGTCCCTGGCCTCGCCGCCCACGGCGCCGACCCACCTGACCAGCTCCCCGTCGAGGTACTGGGACACCTGGTCGAGGTGGTAGCGGACGTCGGGATGGCTGTGCAGGGGGTGGTACGGGTTCTGGACCACGTCGTCCAGCTCGGCGGGGGTGTTCCGGCCGCTGACCGGCCCCGCCAGGATCAGCGGGAGCCCCAGCTTCTGGCAGATCCTGGCCGCCACGTGCTGGCCCTTGAGCCCGCAGATCCGGCCCATGACCAGCATGTACTCGCCCCGGTCGACCCGCAGGTCGCGGTCGGCGAGCGGGCTGGCCAGGTAGACGGCCCCGAGCGAGGCCGCCCGCAGAGCGTCGGGGGCGCGGGCGAGCTGCGACTCCGAGACGCCGTTGACCGCGATCGACGGCGGGAACGCGCCGTAGAACGCGGGATGCTTGCGCAGGTCCCAGTGCAGGGTGTGCAGGACGGGCGGCCCGCCGAACGCCGACAGGACCGCCGGCCCGACCACCTCGACGTGGTCGTGGACGAGGTCGATGTCGCCGCGGGCGCGCAGCTCGGCCGCCACCCTGGCCTGGTGGGCGTGCGCGATGCCCATGACCTGGTTGTACGGCTTCTGCAACTCGGTGAACTGGCCGTCGTCGTACACGCTGATCAGCTCGTCCACCTCGAGCGTGCTGGACCCGACGGAGGCCAGGACGACCTCCACCCCGCGCTCGCGCAGCGCGGGCACCAGCGTGGCCACGACGTTCTCGATCCCGCCGTAGCCGGGGGGCGGGACCGCGAGCCACGGCCCCGCGTTGACCAGGACTTTCATGCCACATCCTCCTCTTGTACGAGGGAGGCGAGCGGAGGTCGCTCCGCCACGGCCACGTCCACCAGGTCCGCCCCGTCGATCCCGAACTGCAGCATCGTGTGCGCGGGGCGCTGAGCCGCCAGTACGCGCCCCTGGCGCTCCAGGCGTGACCAGGCGGTGAGCATGATCTGCCCGGCCATCCGGCCGAGCGCGCTCATCGACTGGTGCGTGTGCGTACGGCTGCCCAGGTCCACCTGGGCCATCGCGTCCAGGCCGACGAGCTGGAGCAGGTCGACGAGGAGGCCGAACTCCACCCCGTACTCGGTGACGAAGGGCACCTGCTCCAGGACCTCGCGCCTGGCCGCGTACTCTCCGCCGAGCGGCTGGGCGAACCCGGCCAGCTCCGGCCAGAACATATTGATCAAGGGTCGGGCGACCAGCTCGGTCACCCGGCCACCCGCGGCGCGGCGAACCACGCCGTCCTCGCCCGTGAACGGACGTTCGTAGGTCGCCTTGACGAAGCTGATGTCACTGTCCACCAGCAGCGGCCCCACCAGGCCGGACACGAAGTGGGCGCCGAAGTTGAGCAGATCGGCGTCCACGAACACGACGATGTCGCCCCTTGAGGCGGCCAGCCCCTTCCACAGCGCCTCCCCCTTGCCCGTCAAGGGCGGCAGGTGGGAGAGCACCTGGTTCTGCGCCACCACGCGGGCGCCCGCCTCGCGGGCGCGTTCGGCGGTGGCGTCGATCGAGTTGGAGTCGACGACGAGGATCTCGTCGACGAGCGGAACCCGTTCGACGAGGTCGCGGCGGATCACACGGACGATGTCACCCACTGTGCGCTCTTCGTCACGAGCAGGCAGGATGACACTTACCGTGGTGGATCCCTTGGCCAGCATCAAGGCGTCGACCGGCCACTCGGCTGCCGTGCTCGAGTGCGGACCGTACCATTCCTGGATTCTGGCCAAGGCTCGCAGGTTTCTCTCCATGCAGTAAGCCCCGATCTCACGAGGTCACGACTTCTGCCCGATCTATGCGCCTTTGAACCTCTTTGTTTGATGGCGATCAGATGTGGCATATGCCGGAATGTGTCCCCAATGACCCGCGTCGGCATCATCGGTGCCGGAAATGTCGCCGCTCGCCACGCAGATGTACTGTCCGGCTTCCCAGATGTCTCGATCGCGGGAATCGCCGACATTGATCTCCACAGGGCCGAGGCTTTGGCCTCCCAGCACGGCGCCCCCGCCTATGGTGACCATGCCGACCTACTCAGCGCCGGCGGTCTCGATGCTGTTTACGTCTGTGTGCCTCCTTTCGCGCACGGCACCCCCGAACATGATGTTCTGGCGTGTAATCTACCGTTTTTTGTGGAAAAACCCCTTTCGCTCGATCTCCAAACCGCAGAAAACATCGCGTCCGAAATCGAACGGAGATCGCTGCCGACCGCGGTCGGCCATCACTGGCGTTATCTCGACATCATCGAACACGCCCGTGACCTGCTCGCGGAGCGCCCCGTACGGCTCGCCCTGGGCCACTGGCTGGACAAGGTGCCGCCGGTCGCCTGGTGGCTGAATCCGAACATGTCCGGCGGCCAGATCGTCGAGCAGGCCGTCCACGTGCTCGACCTCGCCCGGGTCCTGGTGGGCGAGGTGTCGATGGTGCACGCCGTCCCCGCCGCCAACCACAGCGACGGCGAGGTGGACCGGGCCACGGCGGCGGTCCTGCGCTTCGCCGACGGCGCGGCCGGGCTGCTGGCCACCTCCTGCCTGCTCACCCAGAAGCACCGGGTGGGGCTGGAGGTGTGCGCCGACGGCCTCGCGCTGGAGCTCAGCGAGACGCGGCTGCTGGTGGACGGCCGGCGGGTGATCGAGGACGACGGCCAGGCGAAGACGCGCGTGGACCGGGAGTTCATCAACGCGGTGCAGGGTAAGGAGGCCGACGTACGCGTACCGTACGGGGAGGCGCTGCGGACGCACCGCCTGGCGCTGGCCCTCGCACAGTCCGCGGCGGAACGGAGGCCGGTGGTGCTGGATGAGTAGTGTGCTCAGTATTGAGGCACCGGGGGAAGTGTGCCTGGTCGAGGAGAAGTTGCCGGGCATTCCCGAGGGCGGGTTCATGCTGGCCACCACCCACAGCGGGGTCTCGGCCGGGACCGAGCTGACCTACGTCAAGGGCACCAACCCGTACCTGTCCTCGACCTGGGACCCGGCGCTCGGGCTGTTCGCCGAGGGCACGCCGTCGATCGCCTACCCGGTGCGCGGCATCGGCTACATGCAGGTCGGCCTGGTGGTCGAGACGCGTACACGGGCCGTGAGCGAGGGTGCGCTGGTCGCGATGTGTTACGGACATCGCACGGCGTACGTGGCGGACCCGATGGCCGACCGGTTCGTGGAGCTGCCGGACGACCTCGACCCCATGCTCGGCGTCTACGTCGCCCACATGGGCCCGATCTGCGCCAACGGCCTCCTGCACGCCGCGCACGACCTGCACGGCCCGGCCGTGCAGCGGCTCGGTGACGGCGTGCGCGGGCGGCGGGTCGCGGTCGTGGGAGCGGGCGTGGTGGGGCTGCTGACGGCGTGCTTCGCGATGGCCTGCGACGCGGCCGAGGTCGTGGTCGTGGACGAGACCCCGGCCAGGCTGGCGATCGCCGCGGCGCTCGGCGCGAACGTCCTTGCCGCCGACGTGGATCCCGACGGGGATCCCGCCGTGGACCTGAAGCGCCGCTGGCGGCACGGCCGCGACGACCGGGGCGCCGACCTGGTGTTCCAGTGCCGCGGCCAGACCAGGGCACTGGCCCTCGGGCTCAGGATGCTCCGCCCTCAGGGCACGCTGGTGGACCTCGCCTTCTACACCCAGGGCGCGCAGGAGGTGCGGCTGGGCGAGGAGTTCCACCACAACGGGCTGACGCTGCGCTGCGCCCAGATCGGCCGGGTGCCGCGCGGCCTGGCGCACTCCTGGGACAGGGAGCGGCTCTCGCACGAGACGATCGCCCTGCTCAGGCGGTACGGAGGGCGGCTACGCGAGCACGTGATCACCGATGTCGTCGGGTTCGCCGAGGCCCCCCAGTTCCTGTCCGACCTCGCGGCCAGACGCCGGCAGACCGTCCAGGCCGTGCTCAGCGACCACGTCGAGGAGGAGGGCGGCTGACCAGCTGAAGTCGTGGCTGCCGTGGCCGTGCAGGCTGAAGGGGTCGAAGTACTCGCGGAAGCCCGATCGCGCGACCGCGTTGACCATCCCTTCGGCGACCAGGGCGCCGAGGTCGGGGCGGCGGTCCTTGAGCCCCTGCCAGACGAGCCAGGTGAGGTTGACCCAGCTCGGGCCGCGCCAGTAGCGGGCCGGGTCGAACTCGAGCGCCGCGGGAGAGTAGCTGGGCAGCGCCCCGTCCTTGAAAGCGAACCGGTCGAGCGTGGTGCCGATCAGCGCCTCGGCGACCTCGTCCGGCAGATGCGGGAGCATGAGCGGGGTCAGCCCGGCGGTGCTGGCGGAGTGGAGCAGCCGGCCCGTGCGCACGTCGCGGGCCTGGAAGAGGCCGCCGTCGAAGAGGTGCTCGACCATGGCGTCGGTGATGGCGGCCGCCTCGCGCTCGTGCGGCTCGGGGTCGAGGCCGCAGACCTCCGCGATCCGGGCCAGCGCCGACTCGGCGACGCCGTACGCGGCGTTGAACAGGGGGCACTCGACCTGGAACTCCCCCGGACTGCGGTAGGCGGAGTCGCGGTAGGCGCGGGCGAGCGAGACGTAGCGCTCGTAGTCGCGATCGGTGGGCCGCTCGTCGGCGCTGACCGTGGCGAGGTCCCGGCGGACGAAGCCCACGGTGTCGGGCCGTACCGCCCGCAGCGGCAGGTCCCAGGCCGGGCTGTTGTCCATGCCCGACTCCCAGGGGTGCACGATCGAGATCAGCCCCTCAGGGGAGCGCCTGGCCGCGCGCAGGAACTCCTGCTGGGCCACGAGCCGGGGGTAGATCCGGCGCAGGAACGCCGGGTCGGGCTCGGCCAGGTGCGTCTTCCACGCGGCCAGCGCGTGGACCGGCGGCTGGACGATGCCGGAGGTCGCGGAGCCCGACGGCGCGTGCGCCTGCCAGAACTCGGGCCCGGGGAAGTAGGCCCCTTCGGGCACCGCAGGGTTGAAGACGATGTGCGGCACCCTGCCGTCGCGCCACTGCGCGCCGAACAGGGAGAGCAGCTCGATCCTGGCCCTTCGCGGCGACCACTGGGCGTTGCCGATCGCGATGAAGGCGGAGTCCCAGCTCCACTGGTGCGGGTACAGGCGCCGGGAGGGGACCGTGTAGCTGCCGTCCCAGTTGGTCACCAGGACGCGCACGGCGTCGCGAAGGATCATAGGTATTTCCTGACGAAGGCCGCGGTCTGGGGGAGGACGATCTCGGGTTCGCCCCGCAGTCGGCATTCCAGGGCGAGGTAGCCGTCGTAGCCGACGGCGTCGAGCGTGGCCAACTGCGCGCCCCAGTCGATGTGACCGGTGCCCGGCTGGTTGCGGTTGGACTCGCTGATCTGCATGTGCGCGAGGTAGGGGGCGGCCTCGACCAGCGAGCGGCAGGGGTCGTCCTCCTCGATGTTCATGTGGTAGGTGTCGCCGACGATCCTGATCGAGTCCATCGAGCAGTAGGAGACGGCCTCGGCCAGGGTGTTGACCATGTGGTTCTCGTACCGGTTGAGGGGTTCGAGCATGATCAGCACGCCGTTGCGCTGCGCGTGCTCGCCCAGGACGCCCAGCGCCTCGGTCAGCACCTCGCGGTCCTCCTCCGCGCTGCGCGGCGGCTCGAACGGCGGCAGGCGGCGCGAGAACTGCCCCCAGGAGGCGGGCGTCATGACGCCGATGCCGCCCAGCTCGGCGATCACCGTGAGCTGCGACCTGAGCTGCTGGATGGCGTCCTTGCGCTTGGCCGGGTCGAAGTCGCCGATGAAGTGCGGCATGTCCACGCACACCGTCGGCATGACCACGCCGTCGGCCCGCGCCCGCTTGAGCTCCGTCAGGCGGCCCGCGAAGTGGAAATCGCCCTTGCCGCGCAGCTCGATGGCGTCGAACCCGGCATCGAGCGCGAACGCGAACTTCTCCTGCAGCGTGCGGCCGGGCAGAAGCTGCTCCTGTACGGCGAGCTTCACTGTCACTCCTCGAAGGTGAAGACGAGCTGGAGCACCTCGGACTGGTGCTTGTCGATCAGGTCGAAGGCCTCCTCGGCCCTCTCGACGGGGACCACGTGGCTGATCAGGTCGCCGACCTCGACCTGGCCCTCGTGCACGAGCGCCATGAACGTGCGCTGCAGCCGCTCGACGTCCCACCGGTGCGCCAGCCACGAGGCCACGCCGCCGATCTGGGAGGAGACGAGCTGGACCTGGTTGTGGTGGAACTCCTCGCCCAGCCGCAGCCCGACGCCGTCGCCCTGGTAGAAGCCGGCGGCCACGACCCTGCCGCCCTTGCGCACGGTCCTGATGGCCTCGTGCAGGCCCTGGTGGGTGCCGCTCAGCTCGATGACGGTGTCGGCGCCCTCGACGCGCTTGCGCATGAACTCGGCCACCGACCCGGAGCGCACGTCGAACACCTCGGCCGCGCCGAACCTCCTGGCCAGCTCCAGCCGGTCGGGGATGGCGTCGGCCGCGACCACCCGGGCGCCGCTCAGCACGGCCAGGCGGGTGGCGAGCAGCCCGATGACGCCCTGCCCGAAGATCGCGATCTGGTCGCCGAGGTGCACGTCGGAGGCGTGCACCGCGTTGAGCGCGATGGCCCCGACCCGGGCGAACACGCCGGTCAGCGGGTCGGCGCCGGGCGGCATCACGTGCCCCACCAGCTTCTCCGCCGGCACGACGGCCTCGGCGCGGTGGCCCCAGATGCCCCACACGATGCTGCCCACCGGCGGGTCGGCGACGTCGGGCGCGGCCTCGACGACCTCGCCGACCTCCTGGTAGCCCCAGCCGGTCAGCGGGTACGCGTGCGTCTGGCCATCGACGAAGAGGCGGCGCTCGGTGTCCCAACGACGGTTGAGATATGGATTTGTGCCGCGATAGGCGGTGAGCTCCGTGCCTGCCGAAACGCCGGAGTAGATCGTACGGACTCGTACGGTTCCCGGCGCCAGGTCGGCTGGCGATTCCAGGCTGACGCGGACACGGCCTGGCTGCTCGAACGTGATGACGCGCATTCTCCACACTTACGCTTAATGATCAAACAAAAGTCAAAGCTTTAGTACTTGTTTGCATACGATAGTTGCGCTCGTAACACTCTTAAGTCTACGACTTCCGCCGGGGGCGGCTGGTGAAATTGGGGTTTCTGCCAGCGTGTCTTCCGGAAAGTGACCTTACCGACATCGCCTGCCAGGCCGAACACCTGGGCTTTCTAGCTAGTGCGGTGACCTCCGGATGACCGAAATACCCCAAAAGTAGATCTTTTGCGACAAAGATCCAGTTATGGCCGTGTAGGCACGGAGTGGGTACAGACCGGTCTCGTTATCGACTACCGAACGTTGCCGAGGTCATGGCGAGGGTAAGGGCGGCATATCCCCGAATCGGAGGAGCGTGCCATGCCGAAGAAGGTAACCGCCGTCCTCTCCGTCGCGCTGCTGGCCGCCGCCTCGTTGGCGGCGTGCGGCGACGGTGGCGAGTCGTCCGCCGGCAACCAGATCACCGTCTGGACCGAAGAGAACCTCAACGACCGGATGGCCGTACAGAACCAGATCGCCGCCGACTTCACCAAGAGGACCGGGATCCAGGTCAAGCTGGTCGCCATGGCCGAGGACCAGTTCAGCCAGGCCGTGACGGCCGCCGCCGCGGCCGGCGACCTGCCGGACGTGATCGGCGCGCTGCCGCTGGCGGCGGTGCGCGAGCTGGAGGCCAACGACCTGCTCGACACCGAGACCCCCGGCAAGGTCGTCGACCAGCTCGGCCGGGACTCCTTCTCGCCGCGGGCCCTGGAGCTCGACAGCTCGGGCGGGAAGCTGCTCGCGGTGCCGAGCGACGGGTGGGCGCAGCTGATCCTCTACCGCAAGGACCTGTTCGACAAGGCCGGGCTGCAGCCGCCCGACACGTACGAGCGGCTGGAGGCGGCGGCCGCCAAGCTCAACACAGGGCTCAACACGGGAGGGGTCGCGGGCATCACGCTGGCGATCGCGCCGAAGGACTCGTTCACCGCGCAGAGCTTCGAGCACGTCGCGCTCGCGAACGGGTGCCAGCTCGTCGACAATTCCGGAAATGTCGCCCTTGACTCGCCGCAGTGCGTGAAGGCGTTCGCGTTCTACGGCAAGCTCGCCAAGGACTACTCGGTCAAGGGCAAGCAGGACGTCGACTCCACCCGGGCCACCTACTTCTCCGGCAAGGCGGCCATGACGATCTGGTCGTCGTTCATCCTCGACGAGCTGGCCGGGCTCCGTAAGGACGCGCTGCCGAGCTGCCAGGAGTGCCGCGCCGACCCCGAGTGGCTGGCCAAGAACACCGGCGTGGTCACGGCACTGAAGGGGCCCGACGGGAGCGCGCCCGCGCAGTACGGCGAGATCGTCTCCTGGGCGGTCACCCGTGACGCCGCCAAGGACCCCGCGGCGAAGTTCGTCGCCTACATGATGAACGAGGGCTACGAGCGCTGGATCGGCATGGCGCCCGAGGGCAAGTTCCCGACCCGCAAGGGCTTCGAGGACAAGTGGAACAAGCTGCCCGCCGGGGTCGACTCCAAGAAGCCGCTGGCCGACATCTACCCGGCCGACGTGCTGGACGCCCTGCGCAAGAGCCCGGACACCTTCGCCCGCTGGGGGATCCCGCAGGGGCAGGGCAAGCTGGTCGGCGCCACCATGGGCGAGCTGCCCGTGCCCAAGGCGCTCAGCGCGGTCGTGGACGGCTCCCTGACCCCGCAGGCCGCCGCCACCCAGGCCAAGACCGACGTGGAGACGATCAAGCGCGGGATCCGCCAGTGACCCGCACGCTGCGGCAGCAGGAAGGGCGGGCCGGGCTGGCGCTCATCTCGCCGACGCTCGTCATCACGCTGGTCGTGGTGGTGCTGCCACTGCTGTGGGCGATCATGCTGGCGTTCCAGGACGCCCGGCTGATCAACATCCGCCGGGCCGGCGTCTTCGGCCACTACACGCTGGAGAACTTCTCGTACGTGGTCTCCGAGCCCGGCTTCTGGTCGTCCCTGGTCAACACGCTCGTCTACACCGTCGCGGGCACCGCGCTGTCGATCGCGATCGGGCTGGTGGCGGCGCTGGCGCTGCGCGACAGGTTCAGGGGGCGGACCCTGGTCAGGGCCTCCATCCTGATCCCGTACGTGGCGCCGGTCGTGGCCGTGGCGTTCCTGTGGGAGACGATGCTCAACCCCCAGTACGGCATCGTCAACACCTGGCTCCACGAGCCGATCGCGTTCCTCACCCAGGCCAGGGGCGAGCTCCTGGGTGTGCGGGTGCCGGTGGCGCTGTTCACGGTGATCGCGTTCGAGGCGTGGCGGTACTTCCCGTTCGCGTTCCTGTTCATCCTGGCCAGGCTGCAGGCGCTGCCCGCGGAGCTGGACGAGGCCGCGGTCGTGGACGGGGCCACGCCGACCCAGCGGTTCCGATACGTGATCATGCCGCAGCTCTGGCGGATCATCGCGCTGCTGTCGGTGCTGCGGTTCGTGTTCACGTTCACCAAGTTCGACGACGTCTACCTGCTGACCGGCGGCGGGGCCGGGACCGAGGTGGTCAGCGTGCGGGTCTACAACTTCCTGACCGCCCGCGACGACATCGGCGCCTCGGCCGCGCAGGCGATCGTGCTGGCCGTCTTCCTGGTCGTGTTCCTGGCCGTCTACCTGCGGTTCTTCGGCGGGGGTGAAGGTGAGCAGAGATAGGTTCGAGCGGGTCCTCTTCCGGGTGCTGAAACCGCTGGTCATCGCGGTGCTCTTCGTGATGACCGCGTTCCCGTTCCTCTACATGGTGATGCTGTCCGTACGCGACATCCAGGAGCTGATCCTGGAGCCGGGCTCGCTCTGGCCGCGCGGCTTCACCCTGGACACGTACGTGGACGTGCTGACCCGGCAGGGCTTCCTGAGCTTCCTGGGGAACAGCGCGATCGTCGCGCTCGCCTCGGTGGCGGTCACGCTGCTGATCTCGATCCCGGGCGCGTACGCGGTCGCGCGGCTGCGCTTCTTCGGGCGGCGGCAGGTGCACTTCCTCTTCCTGGCGGTGTACCTGTTTCCGGCGATCGTGCTGGCCATCCCCCTCTTCGTGCTCTTCACGATGCTGGGGCTGCGCGGATCGCTTTTCGGACTGATCCTCGTGTATATCGCGCAAACCGTGCCCGTCACGGTATACATGCTCCGCAACTACTTCGAGACCGTGCCGCAAAGCGTGGAGGAAGCGGCCGCGATCGACGGGTGCACGAGGCTTTCGACCATCTGGCGCGTGGTGCTGCCGCTGTCCAAGCCCGCGCTGATGGCGACTGGTCTCTACGCGTTCATGATCGCGTGGAACGAGTTCCTGTTCGCCCTGCTCTTCCTCGTGGAGAAGCGGGAGAGCTGGACGGTGTCCCTGGGCCTCTCGCAGCTGGCGGGGAGCATAGAGATCCCCACGACGGTCCTGATGGCAGGTTCGGTGGTGCTCACGCTGCCCATCGTGATCGTGTTCTTCGCCAGTGAGCGACTGCTGACGGAGGGCCTCACGGCAGGAGCAGAGAAGGGATAGACCATGCTGACGGCAGGGCAGATCCTCCAGCTCATCCGCCATGGCACCTGCCGTACGCGCAAGGAACTGATCGAGTACACCGGCCTGTCCCGGTCGACGATCACCGACCGGGTCGACCGGCTCATCGACGCCGGATACATCCACGAGTCCGGCGTCGCGGCCTCCGGGGGCGGGCGACCGCCCTCGGTGCTCGACGTGGACGCCGGCCGGCGCCTGATGCTGGTGGCCGACCTGGGCGCCTCCCACGCCGGCGTGGCGCTCACCGACCTGGCCGCCAACACCCTGACCGAGGAGCGCGCCGAGATGCGCATCGAGCTCGGCCCCGAGGCGGTCCTGTCGTGGGTGCGGGAGGCGTTCCAGCGGCTGCTCGACCGGGCCGGCCGGCCGGCGAGCGACGTGTGCGGCATCGGGCTCGACCTGCCCGGCTCCGTGGACCACACCACCGGCCGGATGATCAGGTCGTTCCTGATGCCCGGGTGGGACGGCTATCCGGTGGGCGAGGCGATCGGCGAGACCTACGACGTGCCCGTCCTGGTCGAGAACGACGCCAACGCGATGGCGCTGGGCGAGTGGTGGTCGTCGTGGCGCGACACGGACTCGCTCATCCTCATCAAGGTGTCGACCGGGATCGGCACCGGGATCGTGATCGACGGGCAGATCTACCGGGGCGTCGAGGAGGCCGCCGGGAACATCGGGCACGTGCGGCTGAACGAGCACGACGACCGGGTCTGCACGTGCGGCTCGCGCGGCTGCGTGGCCTCGCTGGCCAGCGGCCACGCGCTGGCCACCGACCTGGGCCAGGGCTCCAGCCGCGACGTCGTACGCCTCGTGCAGGCGGGCGATCCGGCGGCCATCGCCCGCACCCAGGAGGCGGGGCGCACGCTGGGCCTCGTGCTGGCCACCGCGGTCAGCCTGCTCAATCCCGGCGTGCTGGTGCTGGCCGGGGACATGGCGGAGACCGGGGAGCACTATCTGACGGGGATCAGGGAGGTCGTCTACCGGCACAGCCTGCCGTACACGACCAGGCACCTGGAGATCGTGCCCACCTCGCTCGAGGACCGGGCCGGGATCGTGGGGATGGCGGTGATCGTCATGGAGCACGTGCTCTCCGCCGCCTCCGTGGACGCCGCCCTGGGCATCACGGGACGCGTACGGGTGCGCTGAGCCGGCCTCTTGAGGCGGCAGGGTCAGGCGAGAGCGCTCCGCAGCAGAGCGGGCGCCCCCACGAGCGAGGGGCCGTACCAGGTGAGCAGCCGCCCGCTGACCAGCGCGCAGGCGAGCCCGGGGAAGCACTCGGGCCCGTCCGTCTCCGAGAACGCGTACGGCTCGTCCGGCAGCACCACCAGGCCGGGCCGCCGCTCGACCAGCTCGGACAGCGGGATCTTGGGGTAACGCTCCTCGTGACCGGCGTAGAGGTTGTCCACGCCGAGGCGCCTGAGCACGTCCCCGGTGAACGTGTCGCGCCCCACCACCATCCACGGCCGCCGCCAGATCGGGACGACGGCCGTGCGCCGCGCCCCTTCCGCGGGCGCGCGCCACGCCTGCTCCGCCGCGTCCAGCCACCCGGGACGGCCGGTACGGCACGCCTCCAGGAACATGCGCTCCAGCGACACGAAAGCCTGATCCAGCGTCTCGATCTTCGTCACCCAGACCGCGATGCCCGATGCGCGCAGAGCCTCGATGTCGGGCGCGCGGTTCTCCTCGGCGTTGGCGAGGACCACGTCGGGCCGGAGCCTCCTGATCGCGTCGAGGTCGGGGTTCTTGGTGCCCCTGACCCTGGTCACGTCCAGGTCGGCCGGGTGCGAGCACCAGTCGGTCGCCCCGATCAGCGCCTCCGGCACGGTCGCCGCCACCGACTCGGTCAGCGACGGCACCAGGGACACGATCCGCCGCACGGTGCCGGGAATCTTCACGGGTACGCCGGTGTCGTCCACAACATCAGCCTAGATCCGACGGGTATTCGGCAGTGAATGTCGGTATAGATCCGTAGAATCCAGGTCGAAGATCGTTAACTCTTGATCGGGGGAATGACGGTTGGAACGAGAGTCGCCAGCCTTCGATCCGCACACTCCCAACGTCGCCCGGCTCTACGACTACCTCCTGGGTGGCAAGGACCACTTCCCTGCCGATCGGGCGGCGGCGGAGAAGCTGCTCGAAGCGGCTCCGGAGTTACGGGCGGCGGTCCGGGCGAATCGCGCGTTCCTGGGGCGCGCCGTTCGGTACCTCGCCGAGTCCGGCATCACGCAGTTCCTGGACATCGGCACAGGACTGCCCGGCCAGGACAACGTGCACGAGGTGGCCAGGAAGATCACCCCGGGGGCCAGGGTGGTCTACGTGGACCGGGATCCGGTGGTGCTGGTGCACGCCAGAGCGCTGCTGGCCGGGCAGGGTGACACGACGGCGGTGGAGGGTGACCTGCGCAAGCCCGAGGGCATCCTGCGCAATCCCGAGGTGATGGCGGCGATCGACTTCAGCCGCCCGGTCGGCGTGCTGCTGACGGCGACCATGCACTACATCGCCGACTCCGACCACCCTCGGGAGATCGTGGCGAGCCTGCGTGACGCCATGGCCCCCGGCAGCTGTCTGGTCATGTCCCACTGCACCGGCGACGCCCGCGCCGCGGCCGTGGAGGCGATCACCGAGGTCTACCGGGGCACCAACGCTCCGCTCACGTTCAGGAGCCGGACGCGGATCGCGGCGCTGTTCGAGGGGTTCGAGCTGGTCGACCCGGGTCTCGTGTGGCTGCCGGAGTGGCGTCCCGACCAGGCCGACATGATCGACTTCGTCGACGGGCCCGAGTCGTCGCTGATCCTGTGCGGCGTGGCCAGGAGGAACTGAGATCGGGGGTCCACGCCGTGGACCCCCGGCTCACTTACTTGAGCGCCGTCAGCGCGGCGTCGTAGTCGGGCTCCTGGGTGATCTCCGGCACCAGCTCGGAGTAGACCACCTGGTTGTCACCGTCGAGCACGACCACCGCGCGCGCGGTCAGCCCCGCCAGCGGCCCCGACTCCTGCGCCACGCCGTAGTCGGTCAGGAACTCACGGCCCCGCATGAGCGAGAGCGTGACCACGTTGTCGAGCCCCTCGGCGCCGCAGAACCGCTTCTGGGCGAAGGGCAGGTCGGCGGAGATGCAGAGCACGGCCACCTCGGGGTGCTCGGCGGCCACCTCGTTGAAGCGCCGCACCGAGGCCGCGCAGACGCCGGTGTCGAGGCTCGGGAAGATGTTGAGCACCTTGGTCTTCTGGCCGTACTCCTCCAGCGAGTGCTCGGCCAGGTCGCCGCCCACCAGCTTGAACGCGGGCGCGCTGTCGCCGGGCTTCGGGAAGGTGCCGCCCACGGCGACGGGCGTGCCCTTGAAAGTGACGTCGGACATGAAAGCCTCCTGGATAGCGATGTTCCCCGACCCGTGATCCTATCCGCGCGGCTCCCGCGCCCCCTCATCACCCACGCACGTGGTCAGACGTTGCGGCGGTACTGGCCGCCCGCCTCGAACAGCGCCTCCGTGATCTGGCCGAGCGAGCAGACGCGGGCCGCGTCCATCAGCACCTCGAACGCGTTCGCGTCCGACATCGCCACCTCGCGCAGCCGGGCGAGCTGCGCCGGGGCCTCCGAGCGGTTGCGCTCGTGGAAGGTGCGCAGCCGGTCGAGCTGCGAGTGCTTCTCGTCCTCGGTGCCCCTGGCCAGCTCCAGCTTGTGCGCCGGCGGCTCGTCCGTGCCGTTGCGGAACGTGTTCACCCCGACGATCGGCAGCGAGCCGTCGTGCTTGCGCATCTCGTACAGCATGGACTCGTCCTGGATCTTGCCGCGCTGGTAGCCGGTCTCCATCGCGCCCAGCACGCCGCCCCGGTCGGACAGCCGCTCGAACTCGGCGAGCACGGCCTCCTCCACCAGATCCGTCAGCTCCTCGACGATGAACGAGCCCTGCAGCGGGTTCTCGTTCCTGGCCAGGCCCCACTCGCGGTTGATGATGAGCTGGATGGCCATGGCCCTGCGCACCGAGTCGGCCGACGGGGTGGTCACGGCCTCGTCGAAGGCGTTGGTGTGCAGGCTGTTGCAGTTGTCGTAGACGGCGATCAGGGCCTGGAGGGTGGTGCGGATGTCGTTGAAGTTCATCTCCTGGGCGTGCAGCGACCGGCCCGAGGTCTGGATGTGGTACTTCAGCTTCTGCGACCGGTCCCCGGCGCCGTAGCGCTCCCGCATGGCCACCGCCCAGATGCGGCGGGCCACCCGCCCGAGCACGCTGTACTCGGGGTCCATGCCGTTGGAGAAGAAGAACGACAGGTTAGGGGCGAAGTCGTCGATCTTCATGCCCCTGGCCAGATACGCCTCCACGTACGTGAAGCCGTTGGCCAGCGTGAAGGCGAGCTGGCTGATCGGGTTGGCCCCGGCCTCGGCGATGTGGTAGCCGGAGATCGAGACCGAGTAGAAGTTGCGCACGCCGTTCTTGATGAACCACTCCTGGATGTCGGCCATCATCCGGAGCGAGAACTCGGTGGAGAAGATGCAGGTGTTCTGGCCCTGGTCCTCCTTGAGGATGTCGGCCTGCACGGTGCCCCTGACCGTGGCCAGCGTCCGGGCGCGCAGGCCGGCGGCCTCCTCGGCCGACGGCGGGCGCCCCTGCTCGGCCTGGAAGCGGTCGAGGGCCTGGTCGACGGCGGTGTTGAGGTAGTAGGCCAGGATCGTGGGCGCGGGGCCGTTGATCGTCATGGACACGGACGTGTTCGGCGCCGCCAGGTCGAACCCGTCGTAGAGCACCTTCATGTCGTCCAGCGTCGCGATCGAGACGCCCGAGGTGCCGACCTTGCCGTAGATGTCGGGCCGCAGGTCCGGGTCGTGGCCGTAGAGGGTCACCGAGTCGAACGCCGTGGACAGCCGGGTCGCGGGCTGGCCCTCGGACAGCAGCTTGAAGCGCCTGTTGGTGCGGAACGGGTCGCCCTCACCGGCGAACATCCTGGTCGGGTCCTCGTCGTCGCGCTTGAACGGGAACACGCCGGCGGTGAAGGGGAACGATCCGGGCAGGTTCTCGCCGCGCAGGAACCTCAGCAGGTCGCCGTGGTCGCTGTAGCGCGGCAGGGCCACGCGCGGGATCCGGTTGCCGGACAGGGTCTCGCGCCAGAGCGGGGTGTGGATCTCGCGGTCGCGCACCTTCACCACCAGCTCGTCGGCGGTGTAGCGCTCCTTGACGGCGGGCCAGGCAGCCAGCAGGGCCCGGCTCTCCTCGCTCAGCTCCCGCTCCGCCTGCGCCTCCAGCTCCTCCAGGCGGGAGTCCTCCAGGAGGGAGCGCACGGCGGCCAGCTGCTGGCGGCGGCGGGCGACCTCGGCCTGCGCGAGCGTCTCGGCGTGGTACGAGCGCACGGTCTCGGCGATGTCGGCCAGGTAGCGGACCCGGGCCGGCGGCACGATGGCGGCCGACGCCTGCGAGGTGCGCCCGGACACCTTCGGCAGCAGCCCCGGCCCCGGCTCGCCCAGCAGGAGGGGCTTGAGGTGCTGGTAGAGGGCCGTGACCCCGGCGTCGTTGTAGCGGGCCGCGATGGTGCCGAAGACCGGCATGTCCTCCGGCCGGACGCCGAACGCCTCGCGGTTGCGTACGAGCTGGCGGCGCACATCGCGCAGGGCGTCCTCCGCGCCGCGCCGCTCGTACTTGTTGATCACCACGGCCTCGGCGAAGTCCAGCATGTCGATCTTCTCGAGCTGGGAGGCCGCCCCGAACTCGGGCGTCATCACGTAAATCGGCACGTCCACGTGGGGGACGATCCCGGCGTCGCCCTGGCCGATGCCGGGCGTCTCCACGATCACCAGGTCGTGGCCCGCGGCCCGGCAGGCGGTGATCACCTCGTCGAGGCAGGCGGGCACCTCGTTGGCGGCACCCCTGGTGGCCAGGGAGCGGAAGTAGGTCTGGGGGCTCAGGCTGTTCATCCTGATGCGGTCGCCGAGCAGCGCGCCGCCGCCGCGACGGCGGGTGGGGTCGATGGCGATGACCGCGATGCGCAGCTTGTCGTCGTTGTCCACGCGGAACCTGCGGACCAGCTCGTCGGTGAGCGAGGACTTGCCGGAGCCGCCCGTACCGGTGATGCCGAGCACGGGGACGCGCTTGTCCGTCGCGGCGGCCTTCAGGCCCTCGACCAGCCCTTCCGGCGCGCGGCCCGACTCGATGAGCGTGATCGCGCGGGCCAGCGCCGCCTGGTCGCCCGAGACCACGGCCTCGACCGACGGGGTGCCGTCCAGCTCGACGTCGCAGTCCTCGATGAGCTGGTTGATCATCCCGGGCAGCCCGTACCGCTGGCCGTCCTCGGGCGAGAAGATGCGGGTGACGCCGCGCGAGTGCAGCAGCTCGATCTCCTCGGGGACGATCACTCCCCCGCCGCCGCCGTACACCTTGACGTGCCCGGCCCCGCGCTCGCGCAGCAGCTCCACGAGGTAGGTGAAGAACTCCACGTGGCCGCCCTGGTACGAGCTGATCGCCACGCCCTGGACGTCCTCCTGGAGGGCGGCCGTGACGATCTCGTCCACCGAGCGGTTGTGCCCGAGATGGATGACCTCGGCCCCCTGTGACTGGAGGATGCGCCGCATGATGTTGATCGCCGCGTCATGGCCGTCGAACAAGGCCGCGGCGGTCACGAAACGGACTGGGTGTACCGGGACGTGCACGCCTGTTCACTCCTTCGTGAGGGCTCTCCCTTCCGAAGATACTAGGACGTCCTACTAATAGACACTAGGACGTCCTACTATTTCCTCCGGCCATCCGGGTAGGGGCCCCGAGGGGGTGACGTCGCATGCGCGCACTGACGTTCGCACCGGGCAAGAAGGGGACGCTCGCCGTCGAGCAGGTCCCCGATCCCGCACCGGAGAAGGGTGAACTGCTGGTCCAGGGGCTGGCGCTGGGGGTCTGCGGGACGGACAGGGAGTTGATCACCGCCGATTACGGCTGGCCGCCGCCCGGCAAGGAGCGCATGGTGCTCGGGCACGAATCGCTGGGCCGGGTGCTGGAGGTGCCCGACGGGTCCGCGTACTCGCCCGGCGACCTGGTGGTCGGGGTGGTACGGCGGCCCGATCCCGTGCCGTGCGGGGCCTGCAAGCGGGGCGAGTTCGACATGTGCCGCAACGGCGAGTACACCGAGCGGGGCATCAAGCAGATCGACGGGTACGCCTCCGAACGCTGGACGGTCGAGGGCGGCTACGCCGTGCGCCTGGATCCGTCGCTGGAGAGCGTCGGCATGCTGGTCGAGCCCGCGTCGGTGGTCGCCAAGGCGTGGGAGCAGATCGAGCGGATCGGGTCGCGGGCCTGGTTCGAGCCCCAGACGCTGCTGGTCACGGGGGCCGGGCCCGTCGGGCTCCTGGCGGCGCTGATGGGGCGGCAGCGGGGGCTGGACGTGCACGTGCTCGACCGCTCGGCCGCCGGGCTCAAGTCGCGGCTCGTGGAGGATCTGGACGGGACCTACCATTCCGGCTCGTCGCTGAAGGAGCTCACCACGGTCAGGCCCGACATCATCATCGAGTGCACGGGGGCCGGGTCGCTCGTCATCGACGCCATGGTCGGCACGGCCGCCGCGGGGATCGTCTGCCTGGCCGGGCTCTCGCCGGGAGGGCGTGAGCACCGGGTGGACGCGGGGCTCATCAACCGGGACATCGTCCTGGAGAACGACGTGGTCTTCGGCTCCGTGAACGCGAACCTGCGGCACTACAGGGACGCCGCCGACGCGCTGGCCAAGGCCGACACCGGGTGGCTCGAACGGCTGATCACGCGGCGGGTCCCGCTGTCGCGCGCCCTGGACGCCTTCGAGCGCGACCACGACGTCAAGGTGGTCATCGACCTCACGTCCTAGCACTTCGCGGGCTGGAACGCGGGCTAGTCGGGCTCGTAGGGCTTGCGTCTCGTCGAGGTCGAGTGCCTGGTGGCGGCGGCCGTGACGCGCGTCCTGGCCGGGCGGGCGGCCGGCGCCGGGGCGGGACGGGGCTTGGCCTGCACGTGCTCCGCGGGCTTGGCAGGGGCGGGCTTGGCAGGGACCGTCACCCGTTCGCGAGCGGGAACGCCGTCCCGAGCCGGAGCCGCTTCACGCTCGGTGGTTGGTGCGTTCCAGGGCAAGGCGAGGCGGCGGTGGGTGCCGCGGCGGCGGCCGGTGATGCGGAGGGACAGGACGACGGTCATGAGCACCATCGCGGTCAGCAGCGCGGGCGGCGTGCCCAGGACGTCCAAGGGTGATCCCCGCCCGGTCTCCACGCGCGGCGCCGGCACGAAGGGCCGCTCGGTCGAGCGGATCTCCCCGAGTTTGTCGGCACTGGCCTTGACCAGGCGCGGAATTCCGTAGCCGACGACTTTGTCCGTCTCCCGCGTCTTGCGCTTGAGCCAGATCCGGTCCACGTTCGCCTCGATCGTGTGGATCTTCTTGCCGCTGACTTTCTCCACGATCCCCACGTGGTCGATGCCCTTGTAGCTTTTGCCGCCCTTCCAGTCGAAGAAGACGAGCGCACCCGGCTCGGGCTTCTGCGTCCACGCCCCCTGTTTCATGAACCAGGCGGCATGGGAGGGCGTCCAGGCGAACTCGCCCACATATTGGCTGAGGTCGGCCTTGTCCGCGGCCCAGGCGATGAACATGTCGCACCAGGGCCCGTTGCGGTACTGGGTGTCTTGGACGCGATCCGCATACCACTGGCCGAACTTGGTGAACTGGCCGTTCTTCTCCTTGTAACCGAGTTCCTGCCGCACCGTCTTCAGCAGCTCGTCCGCGATCGGGTCCAGGGTGACTCCTCCCAGAAAACCGATAAATCACGATGGACTGTAGTAGCGCCATCGGGAAATTGCGCGAATCACTCGGAAAGTGTCGTGCTATTAACCAATATTTCGGTTTTGTGACTGGTGAGGCAGGTGAGACTGATGACCACTCCTGCTAGGCGCCGGCCCCCACGCGATAGACGGCCGCCTCGCCCGAGCCCGGCGCGACCACGTCGGCCACGATCACGGTCACGTTGTCCGGCGAGCCGCCCTCGTTGGCCAGATCGATCAACCGCTGGACGGCCGCGCCCGGGTCTGCCACCGTGGTCAAAACCTCGTGCAGAACCTCGGGACCGAGTACGGTCGTGAGGCCGTCGGAGCAGAGGAGGTAGCGGTCATCAGGCTCGGCTTCGCGCAGCGCCATGTCAGGCTCCGCCCTGCCCTCGCTGCCCAGCACCCGCAGCACCATCGAACGCCGGGGGTGCACGGCGGCCTGGTCCTCGGTTATCCGTCCTTCGTCCACCATCGACTGCACAAGTGTGTGATCCTTGGTCATCTGGTAGAGCGCACCATCGCGAAGCAAATATCCGCGGGAGTCACCGAGATGAGCCAGGGCGAACCGGTAGCCGTCCCACAGCATGGCGGTCACCGTGGTCCCCATCCCCCTGCGCGCGGGGTCGATGTCGGCCAGCTCGACCAGCCTGCGTGCCGCCTCGTGCACGGCGCCCTCCAGGGCCGCCTCGAGGTCCGAGCCCGTCTCGGGAAGCGTGGCATCCAGCTCGCGCATGACGGCGATCGCCGCCGAGCTCGCCAGCTCGCCGGCCGCGTGTCCACCCATTCCGTCGGCCACCACGAGCAGCCGGCCACTCGCATAGCCGGAATCCTCGTTCTGCTCCCTGCGGCGGCCCACGTCTGATCCGGCGGCATAGCGGATGTTGTGCTTCATACCCTGCAGTAAATCATTGGTTGAAAGACTTCACAAGCAGATGCGCTGAAGACTCTTGTGAACTACTGTGGGCACCATGAGCCACGACCCGACCGTCAACGCCGGGGACATCGCCCGGCTCGCCGGTGTCGGGCGTGCCGCGGTGAGCAACTGGCGCCGTCGCCACGACGACTTCCCCGATCCCATCGGCGGCACGGCCAACCAGCCGCTCTTCTCGCTCCGGCAGGTCGAGTCCTGGCTACGTCGCTATGGGAAGTCCTACCAGGTCTCGCTGGGAGATCGGGTGTGGCAACGCCTGAAAGCTGCAGGCGATTTGCGCCTGGGCGAGCTGGTGGCCCAGGCCGGCGTCCTGCTGACCCGCCCGGCCACCCCGGGTGAGCCGAGTCCCGAATCGCCCGTGGAGAGCGGGTTGGAGCCGGAGCTGGCGGAGCTCTTGCTGGAGCTGGCCGAGCAGCTCGGCGCGCTGACCGCGTACGAGTTCCTCTGTGAGCGCTATCTCGAGGCGCACTCGCGGCAGCTCTCCGTGACCCGCGAGGACGTGGCCGGGCTCATGGTCAGCCTCGTACGGCCGGGCGGCTCGACGATCCTCGACCCGGCCTGCGGCGTCGGCACGCTGCTCCTCGCCCCCACCCACGACCGGCACGCCCAGGCGGAGCCGGGGGCCAGGATGCTCGGGCAGGAGCTCAGCGAGACCTCGGCGGCCATCACCGCCTCCCGGCTCCGGCTGCGCGGCATCGAGGCCGAGGTCGTGGCCGGCGACTCGATGCGCGACGACGGGTTCGCCGGCGAGCGGGCCGACGCCGTGGTGTGCGACCCGCCGTTCAACGAGCGGGCCTGGGGCTACGAGGAGCTGACCGGCGACCCGCGCTGGGAGTACGGCCTGCCGCCGCGCGGCGAGCCGGAGCTGGCCTGGGTGCAGCACTGCCTCACCCACGTCAAGCCGCGCGGCCTGGTCGCCATCCTCATGCCCCCGGCCGCCGCCAGCCGCAAGGCGGGCCGCCGCATCCGGGCCAACCTGCTGCGCGCGGGCGCGCTGCGGGCCGTCATCGCGCTGCCGGGGTCGGACCTCTGGCTGCTGCGCCGGCCGGCGGCGGGCGAGCGGCCGCCGTCCGAGGTGCTGATCCTCGACGCCGCGGCCGACCTGGCGAGCGTCGGGCCGGCCTGGGAGGCGTATCTGGAGGACCGTTCCGACCAGACCGTACGCATCATCGACCTGCTGGCCGACGAGGTCGACATGACCCCGGCCCGCCACCAGCGGCGCGACGACGTCGGCAAGGCGTACGCCGAGGCCCGCGACCGCTTCATGGCCGCCGCCTCGGCCCCGCCCGACCTGAAGGTCCTGGAGCAGCCGCTCGACCAGCCCGCGACCACGCTGGGCGACCTGATCAAGGAAGGTCTGGTGGCCACGTCGCAGGCTCCGCCCAAGATGGCCGCGGACGGCGGCGAGGTGCCCGTGCTGACCTCCGACGACGTGCTCAACGGCACGCCGCCGTCCGGCTCCACCACCATGCAGCAGGGCCTGATCGCGATCCGCCCGGGTGACGTGGTGGCCTCCTACTCCAGCGTGCGCGTGATGACCGACGGCGGCGCGGTGCTGGGGCCCCATCTGACGCTCTACCGGGTGGACGCGCGCCGGCTCGACCCCGACTTCCTGGCGGGCTTCCTGCGGGCCGCCGGCGGCCGGGCGACCACCGGCTCCAGCAGGTTCGACGTGCGCCGCACCCGGCTGCCGCGCCTGTCGCTGAAGGAGCAGAAGGCGTACGGCGACGCCTTCCGGCAGCTCGCCGTGCTCGAAGACGCCATCCGCGAGACCTCGACGCTGGGGCAGGCGCTGATCAGGCTGGGCCTCGACGGCCTCGCCGACGGCCACCTCCACCCGCGCGCTCATGGCCTCACCCCATGACGCGACGGCATTCCCTCGCGTGACGGTGTAGTTTTTTCCCGGAAGGCTGCGGGGAGGGGCGAATGGTCATCGGCGACCGCTATGTGCTCGACGACCTCCCTCTCGGGCAAGGCGGCATGGGCGCCGTCTACGCGGGCCACGACCGCCACCTGGACCGCCGGGTGGCGGTGAAGCTGCTCAGGCTGCCCAGCGGGCACGATCACGAGCTGGAGCGCAGGTTCATCCGCGAGGCCCGCATCCTGGCCCGGCTCGAGCATCCGGGCGCGCCGGTGCTCTACGACTTCGGCACCCACGAGCAGCGGCTCTACCAGGTGATGCAGTTCATCGAGGGCGTCACGGTGGCCGACGTGGTCAGCGAGCACGGCCCGCTGCCCGTCTGCTGGGCCGCCGCGATCGCGGCCCAGGCGTGTGCCGTGCTGTCGGCGGCCCACGCCCTGGCGATCTGCCACCGCGACCTCAAGCCCACGAACCTCATGCTCTGCCCCGACGGCAGCGTGAAGGTGCTCGACTTCGGGCTGGCCATGCTCCGGGACGCCGAGGTCACCACGTTCACGAGGATCGGGCAGATCCTGGGCACGCCGGCGTACATGGCTCCCGAGCAGATCAAGCACGGCGTCGCCGAGCCGCGCAGCGACCTCTACTCGCTCGGCTGCGTGCTGCACGAGATGCTGACCGGGCAGCAGTTGTTCACCGGGCCCACCGACTACATGGTCTTCGAGAAGCAGGTCAAGGAGCGCCCGCCGGCCATCCCCGGGCTGCCCCCCGAGCTGGACGCGCTGCTGTCGCAGCTGCTGGAGAAGCTTCCGGACGACCGGCCCGCCGACGCGAACGAGCTGTACGAACGGCTCGACCCGTTCGCCGTCGAGCTGCCCGTGCTGCCCGGCTTCCTCACCGAGGCCCCGAGCCCCGGCCGCATGTACGCCCGCATGGCCGGCCGCGCGCTCAACGCGTGAACGCGCTCTCTCGCTAAGCCGGATCGTTATTTAGCCCCCGTTGACAGGCCGGTGTTATCGCCGCGAATCTCTTGAGAGAGCGCTCTCTCACATACCTCGCAAGCACCGACCAAGGAGGGTTCCATGACCCCTCGCGTCCGGCGATTCGCCATGCCCTTGATCACCGCGTCCCTGCTCGCCCTGGCGACGGCCTGCGGCGGCGGAGGCGGCGGCGGGAGCACCGCCACGGAGAGCGCCAAGCCGGGAGAGAAGATCAAGCTCACCGTCGGCCTCTTCGGCGACTTCGGCTTCAAACCGCTCTACGAGGAGTACAAGAAGACCCACCCCGACATCGAGATCGTCGAGAACGTCACGCAGTTCAACGACCACCACAGCAACCTCGTCAAGCGGCTGGCCACGAACGCCGGCGCGGGCGACATCGAGGCGGTCGAGGTCGGCTACATCAGCACGTTCACCGCCCAGCCGGGCAAGTTCGTCGATCTCAAGCAGTACGGGCTGGACAAGCGGCAGCCCGACTACCTCGACTGGAAGTGGCAACAGGGCCTGAGCAAGGACGGCGCGCAGGTGCTCGGCCTCGGCACCGACGTGGGCGGCCTGGCCATGTGCTACCGCAAGGACCTGTTCAAGAAGGCCGGGCTGCCGACCGACCGGACCGAGGTGGCTGCCCTCTGGCCGACGTGGGAGCAGTACATCGCGACCGGCAAGAAGTTCGGCGCGGCGAACGTGGCGGGCGCCAAGTTCGTGGACTCCCCCGGCGAGATCTTCCGCGCGATGGTCAACCAGGCGCCCACCGGCCTGTACGACGCCCAGGACAACATCATCGTGGCCTCGAACCCCGACGTGAAGAAGGCCTGGGACCTGTCCAACCAGCTCACCCAGGAGGGCCTGACCGCCAAGCTGGCGGCCTTCACGCCGCCGTGGAACACCGGCTTCGCCAAGGGCTCGTTCGCCACGATCATCTGCCCGGCCTGGATGACCGGCTTCATCCAGGAGCAGGCCAAGGACTCGGCCGGCAAGTGGGACATCGCGACCGTGCCCGGCGGCTCCGGCAACAGCGGCGGCTCGCACCTCATGGTGCCCAAGCAGAGCAAGCACCCGAAGGAGGCGGCCGAGCTGATCGACTTCCTGACCTCCAAGGACAACCAGGCCAAGGTGTTCAAGGAGGAGGGGACGTTCCCGTCGATCCCGGCCCTCTACGACGACCCGTCGATCCAGAACTTCACCAAGCCGTTCTTCGGCGACGCCCCCATCGGCAAGATCTACTCTGACGCCGCCAAGGCGCTCAAGCCGCAGCACCTCGGCCCCAAGGAGGCCGACGTGCGCACGGCCGTCGGCAACGGCCTCGGCCGCGTGGAGCAGGGCAAGCAGTCGCCCGACGAGGCGTGGACCCAGGTGCTCGAGGACGTCAAGAAGATCAAATGAGCTCCCTTCCCCTCGCGGTCTCGCGACGGCGTAGGCGCAGCGTGCGGCACACCCTCGACCTGAGGGTGTCGCCGTACGCCTACGTGGCGCCGTTCTTCCTGCTCTTCTGCGCCTTCGGGCTGTTCCCGCTGGTCTACACGGCCTGGGTGAGCCTGCACGAGTGGTCGCTGCTGTCGGAGACCCAGACGTTCATTGGGCTGGACAACTACTCGACGCTGCTCGCCGACGGGTACTTCTGGAACGCCACGTTCAACACCCTGTCCATCGGCGTGCTCTCGACCGTGCCGCAGCTCATGCTGGCCATCTGGCTGGCACACCTGCTCAACCGGCGGCTGCGCTTCCAGACGCTGTTCCGGGTCGCGCTGCTGCTGCCGAACGTCACGAGCGTGGTGGCCGTCGTGGTCATCTTCAGCCAGCTCTTCGGCCGGGACTTCGGGCTGATCAACTGGGTGCTCTCGTGGTTCGGCGTCGGCACCATCGACTGGGCGGCCGGCACCGCGACCTCGCACCTCGCGCTCTCCGTGATGATCATGTGGCGCTGGACCGGCTACAACGCGCTGATCTTCCTGGCCGCCATGCAGGCCGTGCCGCGCGAGCTGTACGAGGCCGCCACCATCGACGGCGCCAGCGGCTTCACCCAGCTCCGCAGGATCACGATCCCGATGATCCGGCCGACGATCGTCTTCGTGGTCATCGTCTCGACGATCGGCGCCATGCAGATCATCGCCGAGCCCCTGCTGTTCGGGCAGAGCAGCGGCGGCGGGGGCGGCATCGCCACCGGCGGGCCCGACCGGCAGTTCCAGACCCTGGCGCTGTTCGTCTACGAGCAGGGCTTCGCGAACTCGACGTTCGACTTCGGCTACGCCTCGGCCGCGTCCTGGCTGATGTTCCTGGCCGTGGTGATCGTCGCGCTGGTCAACTTCCTGATCACCCGCCGGGTGAAAGGGGGCCTGATATGAGGCTGCGTTATCTCACCCTGACCGCGGTGGCCTTCTTCTCGGCCTTCCCGCTCTACTACAGCGTCGTGGTGGCCTCCCGGCACAACTCGGCGCTGGGCCAGGTGCCGCCGCCGCTGATCCCCGGCGGCAACTTCTTCGCCAACGTCTCCCGGGTCTTCGACACCGTCCCCTTCGGGCTCGCGCTGCTCAACTCCGTCATCGTGGCGGGGTCGATCTCGATCGCGGTGATGTTCTTCTCGACGCTGGCCGGGTTCGCCTTCGCCAAGCTGAAGTTCAGGGGCAGGAACGTCATGCTCGTGATCACCGTGGCCACCATGATGGTCCCGGCGCAGCTCGGCATCATCCCGCTCTACATGCTCATGGTGAAGCTGGAGTGGACCGGCACCACCTACGCGCTGATCGTCCCGGCGCTGGTCAACGCGTTCGGCGTGTTCTTCATGACCCAGTACCTGTCGCGGGCCCTGCCCACCGAGCTGCTGGAGGCGGGCCGGGTGGACGGATGCTCGACGTGGGGACTGTTCTGGCACGTCGTGCTGCCCGCCGCCCGTCCGGCGGCGGCGGTGCTCGGCATGCTGACGTTCATGTCGGCCTGGAACGACTACTTCTGGCCGCTGGTCGTGCTCAACCCGGACAACCCGACGGTCCAGGTCGCGCTGTCCACGCTGGCCAGCGGGTACGTCAACGACTACGTGCTCGGGCTGGCCGGGACGGCGATCGGCACGCTCCCGCTCGTGGCCGTCTTCGCCCTGTTCGGCAGGCAAATCATCGGTGGAATCATGCAAGGAGCTGTTAAGGGATGATCTTTCCCGAGGAGTTCGTCTGGGGTGCCGCGACGGCCTCGTACCAGATCGAGGGGGCGGTCAAGGAGGACGGGCGGGGCCAGTCGATCTGGGACACCTTCTCCCACACCCCCGGGAACGTGGCGGACGACGACACCGGCGACGTGGCCTGCGACCACTACCACCGCTACCGCGAGGACGTCGGGCTGATGCGCGAGCTGCGGCTGGGGGCCTACCGGTTCTCGGTCGCGTGGCCGCGTGTTCAGCCGGACGGCGCGGGCCCGGTCAACCCGCGCGGGCTGGCGTTCTATGACCGGCTCGTGGACGAGCTACTCGCCGCCGAAATTTCGCCTTATGTCACGCTTTATCACTGGGATCTTCCCCAAGCCCTCGAAGACCGTGGTGGGTGGACAAATCGCGATACGGCGTACCGGTTCGCCGACTACGCCCAGGCCGTCCACGACCGGCTCGGCGACCGGGTGGGCGACTGGACCACGATCAACGAGCCATGGGTGTCGGCCTTCCTCGGCTACGGCAACGGCGTGCACGCGCCGGGCCGCCGCGACCCGGCCGACGCCCTGCGCTCGGCGCACCACCTGCTGCTCGGCCACGGGCTGGCCGCACGGCGGCTGCGCGCGGCCGGCGCCCGCAGCCTCATGCTGGTGGTCAACTCCTCCCCGGTGCTCACCCCCGCCCAGGTCAACGATCCTTCGGCGGTGGCCGGCGAGGCCGACGCGGCCGTCGCGGACCGCGTCCACGCGCTGCTGACCAGGCAGTTCCTCGACCCGGCGGTGCACGGCACGTACCCGCCGGAGATCCTGGAGGCGGCGGCGCGCAACGGCGGGACGGAGCACATCCTGGACGGCGACCTCGCGCTCATCAACGCGCCGATCGACCTGGTCGGCGTCAACTACTACAACCCGTGTGTGGTCGAGTCGGGCCCGGGGCTGCCGGCCGACGCGGCGTGGCCGGGCTCGGAGGACGTCAGGTTCGCGGCGGCGGACGCGCCGACGACCGCGATGGGCTGGCCGATCGTGCCGGACGGCCTGTCCCGGCTCCTCGTACGGCTCTCGCAGGACTATCCGCAGGTCGGCCTCATGGTCACGGAGAACGGCGCGGCCTTCGACGACGTCGTGGCGGACGGCCGGGTGCACGACGACGAGCGGGTGGCGTACCTGGAAGGCCACCTGCGCGAGGTGCACCGGGCCATCGGGGCGGGCGCGGACCTGCGCGGATATCTGGTCTGGTCGCTGCTCGACAACTTCGAGTGGGCCGAGGGCTACCGGCGCCGGTTCGGCATCGTGCACGTCGACTACGCGACCCAGGCCAGGATCCTCAAGGACAGCGCTCTCTGGTACAGAGACGTCATCACCAGGAACGGCCTGTAGATTTTTTCCGTGCTCTCCCACTTGGTGCAGTCATGAGACGCCCGACCCTTGAGGCGGTCGCCGCCCGGGCGGGGGTCTCGCGCGCCACCGCCTCCCGGGTCGTCAACGGCCAGACGACGGTGGCGCCCCACATCCGCGACGCCGTGCAGCGCGCGATCGACGAGCTGGGCTACGTGCCCAACTCGGCCGCGCGCAGCCTGGTCACCCAGCGCACCGACTCGATCGCCCTGGTCGTCAGCGAGCCGGGCACCCGGGTCTTCTCCGAGGACCCGATGTTCTCCACGGCGATCAGGTCGGCGTCCGTGACGCTCGAAGCGGTGAACAAGCAGGTCGTGCTCATGCTGGCCTCCTCCGCCAAGAGCCACGCCCGGGTAGAGCGTTACATCGCGGGCGGGCACGTCGACGGGGTCATGCTGATCTCGATGCACGGCGCCGACCCGCTGCCGGCCGCGCTGTCGCGCCTGCGCGTCCCCGTGGTCTCCTACGGACGGCCCGCCGTCCCCGTGGACATCCCGTACGTCGACAACGACAACGTCGGCGGAGCGGAGATCGGGGTCCGGCACCTGGTGGAGACGGGACGGCGCAGGATCGCCACGATCGCGGGCCCGCAGGACATGATCGGCGGCCAGGACCGCCTGGCCGGCTACCGCAACGTGCTGCGCGACTCCGACCTCAGGTCGATCGTGGCGATCGGCGACTTCACGCGGGAGTCGGGCGCGGTCGCGATGCGGCAGCTCCTGCGCGACGACCCCGACCTGGACGCCGTCTTCGTGGCCAACGACCTGATGGCCGTCGGCGCCCTGCAGTCACTCCGCCAGTCCGGGCGCCGCGTGCCCGGCGACGTGGCGGTGGTGGGCTTCGACGACATCGAGGCGGCGAAATACACCGAGCCGCCGCTGACGACGCTCAGGCACCCGGTGGCCGAGCAGGCGGCGGCCATGGTCGGGCTCCTGCTCGGGCTGTTCGAGGGCGGACCGGCCGAGCCGGTGATCATGCCCACGGAGCTGGTGATCAGGGAGTCCGCCTAAATGATCCCCGCTGTGGCCGCCGCCGTCGCCCTGGCCGAGGAGCACGGCATCCGGGTGGCGGATCCGGTGGTCCTCAACGACTCGTTCAACCTCCGGATCCACCTGCGCCCGGCCCCGATCGTGGCGCGGGTGCCGACGGTGACCGCGCTGGGGCGGGCGCGGCCCGCCGACGCGTTGCGGCGGGAGCTGGACGTCGTGTCCTACCTGCACGGGCAGGGCGTGCCGGTCGTGCCGCCAAGCGACCTGCTGCCCGCCGGGCCGCATCTGCGTGACGGGGTCGCGGTCTCCTTCTGGAAGCACGTCGAGCACGACCCCGGCCATCGGATGGGCCCGGAGACGGCCGGGCGGGCGCTCGCCGAGCTGCACGAGGCGCTGCGGGGCTTTCCCGGCGAGCTGCCCTATCTCGGGCCGGTGCTCGACGAGCCGGTGCGGCTGCTGGAACTGCTCGACGGGGAGGTCCCGCCCGACGTGCTGGCGCGGCTGCGGGACGCGCACGCGGGCCTGGCCGAACGGCTGGCGGGCCGCACGGCGCAGGCCGTCCACGGCGACGCGCATCCCGGCAACCTCCTCGCCACCCCCGCCGGGCTGCTCTGGAACGACTTCGAGGAGAGCATGGCCGCGCCCGTCGAGTGGGACCTGGCCTGCCTGCTGCGCACGCAGCGGCTCGACGGCCGGGCGGCCGTCCGGGCCTATGGGCACGATCCCGACGATCCCGAGCTACGGGAGTTCCTGGCGGCGCGGGCGCTGCAGGGGACGCTGTGGATGCTCCTCAGGGGGCTGCGGCTGCCCGCCGGGGCCGCCGACGCCCGCACGACGCTGGAGGCGTGGCTCCGGGACCCCAGCGGCGCCACCCGCTAGAGCGCTCCCCGCTAGACCGGGATCACGCCGCCGCGCGGGCCGAGGAAGTAGCCGCCGGTGACGTCCAGGACGTGCCCGGTGATCCACCGGGACTCCTCGCTCGCGAGCAGCGCCACGGCGTCCGCGATGTCCTGCGGGCGGCCGATGCGGCCCAGCGCGGTCACCTCGGTGACCGCGCGCTCGGCGGCGCCGTCGTCCGCGCGGAGCCAGGCGTTCATGTCCGTCTCCGTGACGCCCGGGGAGACGGTGTTCACGGTGATGTTCCGGTCGCCGAGGAGGGGCGCCAGGCTGAAGCCCAGCGTGTCCAGGGCTCCCTTGGTCATCGATTGAACTCCTCTCCACCATGAATGAATCGTGGAGATTCTTCCCGTCACCCTCAGGTGCGGGGGTTCGCGCTTCACCGACCCGGGCAACCCCGAGTCTCCACGCGCTGTCACCGCCGTTCCGGCGGCCTAGCTGTACCGACAAGGACACGATCTCCCGATGGGCTTGGCTATCGCCTTCCCGTTCGATCACTCGAACCATACCCACAGTGGCCGAGGAAGTACAAGAAGCTACGGTCAAAGGCGCGACCGTCCTCGAAGGCCGCCTTCACCGCGTACGCCTGCCCGCCCGCGCCCTCGATCGCGGCCACCGTCTCCTTGGCCAGGTCGTCGTTGCTGGCGTAATGGACGATCACCCGGGCCCCGTCGGCGGCCAGGCGCTCGGCGATGGCCCGCCCGATCCCGCGCGAAGCTCCGGTTACCAATGCTGTTTTTCCCGACAAATCTCTCATGCGCTCCATCGTGGGTCTCGGCTCCCTCACCCGTCCAAGACCGGCTGTTATAGCTTTTTGCTATGGATGCCCATATTCGGGATCTCAGGTATTTCGTGGCGGTCGCCGAAGAGCTCAGCTTCACCCGGGCGGCGGCCGAGCGGCTCTTCATCTCGCAGCCCTCGCTGAGCAGGCAGATCAGGCAGCTGGAGCTGTCGCTGCGGGCCAAGCTGTTCGAGCGCGACCGCCGTACCGTGGCGTTGACGGCGGCGGGGGCGGCGCTGCTGCCCGAGGCCCGGCGGATCATCGAGCAGTGGGAGGGCGCGCAGCGGGCGGTGGTGGCGGCGCGCGAGGAGCGGACGCTGGTCGTCGGGTTCCAGACGCGGATCGGGCGCGGGCTCGTGCCGTCCATCTCCTCCGCGCTGCCCGGCTGGGACCTGCGCTTCCGGCAGGTGCCGTGGAGCGACCCCACCGTGGGGCTGGGCGACGGCCAGGTCGACGTGGCCGTCGCGTGGCTGCCCATGCCCGGCCACGACTACGACTGGACGGTGGTCAGCACGGAGGAGCGCTGGGTGGCGCTGCCCGCCGCCCATCCGCTGGCCGCCCGCCCCGAGGTCACGCTCGCCGACCTGGCCGGGGAGGCGTTCGTGGCGATGCCGGTCTCCGCCGGGCCCATGCGGGCCTTCTGGCTGGCCGACGACCAACGGGCGGCGCCCGCCGTGGTGGGGGCGGAGGCGGAGACGGCCGAGGAGGCGCTCGAGCTGGTCGCGTCGGGGCGGGCCGTGGTGCTGGTCTCGGCCGGGAACGCCGAGCTCTACCGGCGCGATGACGTGGTCAGCAGGCCCGTGGCGGGGCTGCCGCCGAGCAGGCTGGCCGTCGTCTGGCGGCGTGACGACCGGCGGCAGGCCGTACGGACGCTGGTTGACGTGTTCGTCACGTGCATGTGCGTCACCTGATCGTCTTTTGTTGACACCGTATACCTTGCTGTTTACGGTGTATACATGATGCTCAGAGCAGTCGCCCCGCTTTTATCCGCGGTGCTTTTCTATTTCGGTACGGGTTTCGCGCCGATCCCCGCGCTGACCTGGCTCGCGCCGCTGCCGATGCTGCTCCTGGCGTCACGGGCGAGCGGCAGGGCGACGTTCATCCTCGCGTTCCTGGCCTTCCTGGCCGGAATGACGAACCAGCTCGACTTCTTCCTGCGCACCCCGTCGGTGCCGCGGCCCATCGGGATCGGCATCATCGTCGGCTGCTCGCTGCTGTTCGGGCTGGTGGTCTGGCTCTTCAGGGCGCTCGCCCGGCGCGGGCTGACCATGCTCGCCGCCACCGCGCCGCCCGCCGTGTGGGTGGCGTTCATGTACCTGACCGTGCTGGCCAACCCGACGGGCATCATCTGGCCGCTTGCCACGTCCGTGGCCGACGTGCCCGTGGTGACCCAGATCGCCTCGGTGACCGGCGCCTGGGGCGTGGAGTACGTGGTGCTGCTGGCGCCGACCACGTTGGCGGCGATGCTGTGGCCGGGGGTGGCCGCGGCGGCGTGGCTGCGTACCGGCGTGCTCGGGGCGGCGGCGTGCCTGCTCGTGCTTGTCTTCGGGGCCGTGCGGCTGGCCGGCGCGGACTCGACCGCCTGGCGGCAGGTGGCGGTGCTGTCGGCCACCCGCTACCAGTGGGCGCCCGACGCGGCGAGCCCGGCGGGCAAGGCCCTGGTCGGCGAGTACGTCAAGGAGATCGCCGAGCTACCCTCGGGGACCAGCACGGTGGTGCTCCCCGAGGGCACGCTGGGCACGGACGAGGCGAGCCTGGGCCCGGCGCTCGCGCCGCTGCGCGAGATCGCCCGCGATCGGAACATCGACGTGGTGATCGGGGTCGTCCACACGACCCCGGAGATCAAGTACAACTACTCGGTGGACCTCCCGGCAGGCGGACTCGCGCCGGTCTACTACACGAAGTGGCACTTCGCGCCCGGGGAGCCGTTCCGGCGCGGGGACCAGCTCGTCTTCGCGCGTGACCACGTCGGGCTGGCCAACTGCATGGACCTCAACTTCCCCGCGCCGATCCGCGACTACGCCCGCGCCGGGGCGCGGCTGATGGCGGTGCCGGCCGCCGACGAGTTCGGCAACGGCTGGCAGCACAGCCGGATGGGACTGCTGCGCGGCGTGGAGACCGGACTCTCGGTGGCCTGGGCGGCGCAGTGGGGCACGCCGATGATCTCGGACCCCTGGGGCCGGGTGCTGGCCGAGCGGGACACCGAGGGCACGCGGCAGCCGTTCGTCACGGCCTTCGCCGACGTGCCCTCGGGCCCGGGCCCCACCGTGTACGCCCGGTTCGGCGACTGGTTCGCGTGGCTGTGCCTCGCGCTGGCCGCCGCCGGGCTGGTGGCGCTGCGGTCAGTCCCTCGTCAGCCACGCCGTGGTGTCGGCGGGCAGGGCGCCGTCCTCCAGGGCGCCGCTGGCCAGGAGGAGCCGGCCCGCGGGTAGCGGCACCGGGTCGGGGCCCAGGTTGGTGACGCTCGTCAGGCCCGAGTCCCTGGTGAAGGCCAGGACCTCGCCGCCCGTCGGGAGCCAGGTCAACGTGCCGTCCCCCAGCAGGTCGCGGCGCAGGCCCAGGGCCGTCCGGTAGAGGTTGTGCATCGAGCCCAGGTCCGTGCGCTGGGCCTCGGCGGTCAGCTTGCGCCAGCCCTCCGGCTGCGGCAGCCACGGCGTGCCCGCGCCGAACCCGAACGGGGGCTCCTCGCCCGACCACGGCAGGGGGACGCGGCAGCCGTCCCGGCCCGGGTTCGTGCCGCCCGACCTGGCGTACATCGGGTCCTGGCGGAGCTCGTCCGCAAGATCCTCGACCTCGGGGAGGCCCAGCTCCTCGCCCTGGTAGACGTACACGGAGCCGGGGAGCGCCATGGCCAGCAGGGCCGCCGCCCTGGCCCGCCGGTAGCCCAGCTCCAGGTCGGAGGGGGTGCCGTGGAGGCGGCCCCCGTGCGCGAACGTGGTGTCGGCGCGGCCGTACCGGGTGACCGGGCGCGTCACGTCGTGGTTCGACAGCACCCACGTCGGCGGGGCGCCGATGGGGGTGTGGGTGGCGAGGGTCAGGTCGATGACCCTGCGCAGCTCGGCCGGGTCCCACGGGCAGGACAGGAAGTCGAAGTTGAAGGCC
Organism: Nonomuraea sp. NPDC003707; assembly: GCF_053587055.1. Lineage (NCBI taxonomy): Bacteria > Bacillati > Actinomycetota > Actinomycetes > Streptosporangiales > Streptosporangiaceae > Nonomuraea > Nonomuraea sp. NPDC003707. Next base: position 119,517 of record NZ_JBSFNK010000015.1, read on the forward strand.
GTGTGGAGCTCGTCGGGCCGCAGGTAACGTGCGAAACGCTCCTGGTCGGGGAGCCAGACCTCCCCGATCAGGATGCGCTCGCCGTACTCGTCGGCCACCTCGCGCCACCGACGGTAGACGTCATGGACCTCGTCGAGGTCTTCGTACTTCGTGTCCGACTTGATCAGCAGAGCGGCGGAGTCGATGCGCACGCCGTCCACGCCGCGGTCGAACCAGAACCGCAGCACGTCCTCGAACTCCTGGTGGACCTCGGGATTGGTCCAGTTGAAGTCCGGCTGCTCCGGGGCGAACAGGTGGAGGTACCACTGGCCGTCGGGGACCTGGGTCCAGGCCGCGCCGCCGAAGATGGACTGCCAGTCGTTCAGCGGCTCGTCGGCGAACCAGAAGCGGTCCCGCGCCGCGGGGTTCTCCAGCGCCTCCTTGAACCAGGCGCTCTCCGTGGAGCTGTGGTTCGGCACCACGTCGATGATGACCTTGATGTCGAGCTCGTGCGCCCCCTCGACGAACCGCTCGGCCTCGGACAGCGAGCCGAAGACCGGCTCGATGTCGCGATAGTCGGCCACGTCGTAGCCCCCGTCGGCCATCGGCGACGGGTACCACGGGTTCAGCCAGATGGCGTCGATCCCGAGATCCTTCAGGTACGGCAGGCGGGAGCGCAGGCCGGCCAGATCGCCGATCCCGTCACCGTTCCCGTCGGCGAAACTACGCAGGTAGACCTGGTAGATCGCGGCCCCCCGCCACCACGTTTGCGACATGCGCTTATCCCTTGATGCTTCCGGCGGTGAGCCCCGCCATGATGTGTCGTTGGAAGACGAAGAAGACGATGATCATGGGGATGCTGGCGATGACCAGGCCGCCCATGATCTGGTTCTGGGTCACCGCGCCCGCCGTCTGCGACAGGCCCACGCTGATCGTCATCTTCTCGCTGTCGGTCATGACCAGCAGCGGTAGGACGAAGTCCTTGAACGCGGTGACGATCGTGAAGATGGAGACCACGCCCAGGATCGGCCTGGAGACCGGGAGCACGACCGACCACAGCACCCGCAGCGGGCCCGCGCCGTCGATCTGCGCCGCCTCGATCAGCTCCCGCGGGATCGAGTCGAAGAACCGCTTGAGCAGGAAGATGTTGAAGCCGTTCGCCGCCGCCGGGAACCACAGCCCCCAGGCGTTGTTGAGCAGCCCCAGGTCCACGATCGTGACGTAGAGCGGGATGAGGATGACCATGGGCGGGATCATCAGCGTGGCCAGCATCGCGCCGAGGATCACGTTGCCGAACATCGGGCGCAGCTTCGACAGCGCGTACGCCGCCGTGACGTCCACCGCCATGGAGAACAGCCACGCGCCCAGCGAGTAGTACGCGGTGTTCGCCAGCAGCGTGCCGATGTCGAACAGGTCCCAGGCCTCGAAGAACGCCTCCAGCGACGGGTCGGCCGGGACGAGCGACGGCGGCATCTGGGCGATCTCCTCCGGCGTCTTCATGGCGCCGGTGATCATCCAGTAGAGCGGGAAGACGAAGGCCAGCGTGAAGACCACGATGACGGCGATCAGCACCAGCCAGTAGATCCGCCGGCCCCACCTGCTGTTGAGCTGGTGCGGCGAGACGATCGTGCGGAACTGCACCTGGATCGGCTTCGGCGACTTTCGCCGGCGCTTCGGCCTCGCGCCGCCGGGCGGCTCGGACACCGGGGCTCGCCTGTGTTCGGTCGCCGTCATGCCCTGTCCTCACGGGTCGTCCTGAGCTGGAAGGCCGCGAAGACGAGGAGCGCGAGCATGAGCAGCATGCCGAGCGCGCCTGCCTGGCCGTAGTTCATCTGCGAGAACGCGAACTGGTACATGAGGTACGCGACGCTCACGGTCGCGTTCTCCGGGCCGCCGCCGGTCAGCATGTACGGCTCGATGAACACCTGCATGGTCGCCACGATCTGCAGCATCAGCATGAGCAGCAGGATCAGCCGGGTCTGCGGGATCGTGACGTGCCTGATCCGCTTGAAGATCCCGGCCCCGTCGAGCTCGGCGGCCTCGTACAGCTCGGGCGGGATGTTCTGCAGCGCCGCCAGGTAGATCAGCGTCGCGCTGCCCATGTTCATCCAGGTCGAGACGAGGACCAGGGAGATCAGGGCGGTCGACGACGAGTCCAGCCAGGCCAGCGGCGGCAGGTGGAAGAAGTCCAGGACCTGGTTGAACAGCCCGGGCCCCGGATCGTAGAACCACCTGAACAGCAGCACCGCCACGATCGGCGGCAGCATGACCGGCAGGTAGACCACGAACCGCAGGTAGGCCCGGGCGTGGCGCAGCTCGTTGAGGACGAGCGCGACGACGAACGGCACGGCATAGCCGCACAGCAGCGCGAGCAGCGTGAACTCCACGGTGTTCAGCCAGGCCTCGCCGAAGGCCGGGTCCTGGACCGCCGCCTTGAAGTTGTCCAGCCCCACCCAGGTGGGCGGGTTGATCAGGTCGGTCTTCTGGAAGCTCAGAATGAACTCCCTGACCATCGGATACCAGGCGAACACCGTGAAACAGATCAGGGCCGCGCAGAGGAACCCGTAGGCCGTCAGGTTGCGCCGCAAGATTCCCATCAAGGTCAGCCCTTGGCCGCCAGCATGGAGTTCGCCTTGGTCTCGGCGTCCGACAGGAGCTGGTCGACGCCGGCGTCCTTACGGCTCAGCACGCCCGACATGACCACGTCGAGGATGGCGTACAGCTCCTGCGCGTGCACCGGCTCGGCCTTCGGCGGGATCGTCGCGGCGGCCTGCACGTACGGCGCGTAGTTCGTGACCGGCAGCGAGGCGTTCTTCTCGCGGTCGGCCTGGATGGCCTTGCCCGTCGCCGAGTCGCCGTAGACGGCGTTGTCGGGCACGCCGACCGGGTTGCCGATGGCCTTGCCGCGGGCGAAGTCGAAGCGGCCCTTGCCGACGGTGTTGTAGCGGAAGTCGACCCACTCCAGGCCCGCCTTGGCCTCCTCGGGGGTGGCCTTCGGGTTGATCATGAACGCTTCGCCGCCGCTCAGCGACGCCTTGGCCTCGGGGAAACCGGTGATGCCGTAATCGGCGACGTTGCCCTTGAACTTGGTGACCACGTCGGTGACCACGTCGGGCGCGCCCAGCATCATGCCGACCTTGCCGCTGCCCATGGCCATCATGAGCGACTCCCAGCCGACCAGGAGCTTGTTGCCCATGCTGTTGTCCACCCAGCGCATGTCGTGCAGGTTCTGCAGCACGGCCTTGCCCTCGGGCGAGTTGAACGCGGCCTTCTTGTTGTCGGGGGTCAGGATGCTGCCGCCGCGGCCGTAGATGGCCTGGGTGAAGTGCCAGCCGCCGGTGTTGCCGCCGGAGTACTCGCCGTAGCCGACGTAGCCGGTGCCGAGCGCGCCGATCTTCTTGGCCGCCTCGCGGACCTCGGCCCACGTCTTGGGCGGGGTGTCGGGGTCGAGTCCGGCCTTGGTGAACAGGGCGCGGTTGTAGACCAGGCCGACGCCGTAGTGGACGTTCGGCACGCCGTACACCTTGCCGTCCTTGGTCACCATCTCCCGCACGTCGGGGCGCAGGTCGTTCCAGTTCTTGATGGTGCTGGTGTACTGCGTGATGTCGAGCGCCTGGCCCTGGCCGATGACGTCGTTGTAGTTCGTCACCGGGACCACGAAGACGGTCTCCATCTGGCCGCCGGCCAGCTTGGGGCCGAACGTCTTGGGGTCGAAGCAGGGCTGCTGGTCCGTGCTCTTGACCGTCACGCCCGGGTGCGCCTTCATGAACGTGGCCACGTCGTCGTCCCAGGCCTGGCGTTCCTTCGGCGCGGACTTGGCGGGCTGGCAGGCCACCGTGATCGTCACGGCCTTGGCGCCGCCGCCGGCGCCGGCTGACGGGGTGGCGGGGTTGCTGGAGCCGCAGGCTGTGGCTGAGAGGCCGAGCACGGACACGAGCAAGAGCCCAGTGGATCTCCGCATGGTCTGACCCTTCTGATGCGAGGTGCCCACACCATAGGATCGGGGACGGATGTTCGCAATATTTCGACTGCATATTGCAAGATAACGACTGGATTACGCCTGCGTAGCGACGCCTCTCACCCACCGCACGGGTTGAGGTCCCTTGGGGAGGAGAGGGGGCACCGGCCGAGAACCCCCAGGAAGAGGGGGCACGGGCCGAGAGCCCCTGGGAGGGAGGAACGGGCCGGGCTCAGGCCCCTAGACCGCCGCGCGCGCGGTGGAGGCGCGGACCACGAGCTCGGGCTCGAACAGCAGCTCGTCCGCCGGCACCACCGCCTTGTCGATCTGCGCGACCAGCAGGTCCACGGCGGCCCGGCCCATGGCGTCGATCGGCTGGCGGACCGTGGTCAGCGGCGGGTCGGTGCAGTTCATCAGGGCCGAGTCGTCGAAGCCGATGACCGAGATGTCCCCCGGCACGGTGAGCCCCGCCCGGCGGGCCGCCCTGATCGTACCCAGCGCGAGCAGGTCGCTGGCGCAGATCACGCCGGTCACCCCACGCTTGACCAGCCGGGCGGCGGCCGCGTGCCCGCCCTCCAGCGAGAACATCGTGTGCTCGACCAGCCCGGGGTCCCCGCCCTCCGCCTGGAACGTCTCCAGCTTGCGCCGCGACGGCATGTGGTCCTTCGGCCCGAGCACCATGCCGACCCGCTCGTGGCCGAGCGCGCGCAGGTGGGCCAGGGCCATCTCGGCGGCCACCGTGTCGTCGCACGACACCTGCGGGAAGTCGAGGTGCTGGACGGCCGCGTTCACCAGCACGGTCGGCAGCTTGCGCTCGTGCAGCAACTCGTAGTGCCCGTGCGCGGCGTCGGCCTGGGCGTAGAAGCCGCCGGCGAAGACGACGCCGCTGACCTGCTGCTGGAGCAGCAGGTCCACGTAGTCGGCCTCGGAGACGCCGCCGACCGTGCGGGTGCACAGCACGGAGGTGAACCCCTGCTGGGCCAGCGCGCCGCCGACCACCTCCGCGAAGGCGGGGAAGATCGGATTCTGCAGCTCGGGGAGCACGAGGCCGACCAGCCGGGCCCGGTCGCCGCGCAGCTGGGTGGGGCGCTCGTAGCCGAGCACGTCGAGGGCGGTCAGCACGGCCTCGCGGGTCGCGTCGGAGACCCCGGGCTTGCCGTTGAGCACCCGGCTCACCGTCGCCTCGCTGACTCCGACTTTCTTGGCCACCTCTGCGAGTCGTCGCGTCATGCGCAAACTATACGGCCTTCAGCGCAAGCGCTTGCAACGGCTTACGTCGATCCGACGTCAGGCTTTGCACGCCCTCCACGGCGGATCTGCCAGTCCTGCCGGGTTCCTGACCAGCGCGGAGAGACCGCCCCGACGAATTCCTGTCAGTCAACTGTTTGCGAAATCTCGTCGAAATATTGCGGCAATCTGCTTGGCATCCTATGGTTCGGCCATCCGCCTTACCCGGAGGGCCACCCCCATGAGAGCAGTCTTAGCCGCCCTTTCGTTAGTCCTCGGATTCCTGGCCGCACCCGCATACGCGGCGGCCGACACCAACCTCGCCGCGGGCAGGACCGCCACCGCGAGCAGCTCCACCGACGTCTACACCGCCGCAAACGTGACCGACGGCAACCAGGCCACCTACTGGGAGTCGGCAAACAACGCGTTCCCGCAATGGGTCCAGGTCGACCTCGGCGTCAGCGCGAGCGTCAACAAGCTCGTGCTGAAGCTGCCGTCCGGCTGGCCCAGCCGTACCCAGACGCTGACCGTCCAGGGCAGCACGAACGGCTCCGCCTTCAGCACGATCGTCGCCTCGGCGACGTACACCTTCAACCCGACCGCGACGATCACCTTCGCCGCCGCGACCGCCCGCTACGTCCGGCTGCAGATCACCGCGAACACCGGCTGGCCCGCGGGCCAGCTCTCCGAGTTCGAGGTGTGGGGCAGCGCGCCGGACAACCCGCCGCCGAGCGGCGCCAACCTGGCGCTCGGCAAGGCGATCACCGAGTCCTCGCACACCCACACGTACGTGGCCGCCAACGCCAACGACGACAACCTCCAGACGTACTGGGAGGGCGCGGCCTACCCCAACACGCTGACCGTGCAGCTCGGCGCCAACGCCGACCTGACCTCGATCACCCTCAAGCTCAACCCCGACCCCGTCTGGGCCAGGCGGACCCAGACCATCCAGGTCCTCGGCCGTGAGCAGAGCGCCGCCGGCTTCACCAGCCTCGTCTCCTCGGCCACGTACACCTTCGACCCGGCCACGGGGAACTCGGTGACCATCCCGGTGACCGGCAAGGCCGCCGACGTCCGGCTGCAGATCACCGCCAACTCGGGCGCGCCGGGCGGGCAGGTGGCCGAGTTCCAGATCTTCGGCACGCCGTCGGCCAATCCCGACCTGACCGTGAGCGACCTCTCGTCCTCCCCGGCCGCGCCGGTGGAGACCGACGCGGTCACGCTGTCGGCCACGGTCAGGAACGCGGGCACCGCGGCCGCCGCCGCGACCTCCGTGAACTTCTACGCGGGCGCGACCAAGGTCGGCAGCGCGAGCGTGGGCGCGCTGGCCGCGGGGGCGTCGACCACCGTGTCCGCGAACATCGGCGCCAGGGACGCCGGGACCTACCAGCTCTCCGCCAAGGTGGACGAGGACGGCAAGGTCGTCGAGCTGAACGAGGCCAACAACACCGCCACCGGCACCCTGACCGTGAAGCCGGTCGACACGGCCGACCTGGTCGCCTCCCCCGTCGCCTGGACGCCGGGCAACCCGGCCGCGGGCAACACGGTGACGTTCTCGGTGGCGATCAAGAACCAGGGCACGGTGGCCTCCAGCGGCGCCTCCCACGGCATCACGCTCACCGTCACGAACGACTCCGGCACCGTCGTCAAGACCCTGACGGGCTCGACCGGCGGCGCCATCGCGGCGGGCGCGACCACGAGCCCGGTGAGCCTGGGCACGTGGACCGCGGCCAACGGCAAGTACACGGTCAGGACGGTGCTCGCCGACGACGCCAACGAGCTGCCCGTCAAGCGCGCCAACAACACCAGCGAGCTGCCGCTGTTCGTGGGCCGCGGCGCGAACATGCCGTACGACACGTACGAGGCCGAGGACGCCGTGATCGGCGGCGGGGCCACGCGCGTGGGCCCGAGCAGGGACATCGGCACGATCGCCGGCGAGGCCTCCGGGCGGCGCGCGGTGACACTCAACCAGACCGGCGCGTACGTCGAGTTCACCACAAGGGCGGACACGAACACCCTGGTCACCCGCTTCTCCACGCCCGACGCGGCGGGCGGCGGCGGGCTCAGCTCGACCCTGAACGTCTACGTCAACGGCTCGTTCCTCAAGGCCGTCAACCTGACCTCCCGCTACGCCTGGCTCTACGGCGCCGAGGCCAGTCCCAGCAACTCCCCCGGCTCGGGGCCGCCCAGGCACATCTACGACGAGGCGAACGTGCTCCTCGGCGCCACCGTGCCCAAGGGCAGCACGATCAGGCTGCAGAAGGACTCGGCCAACACCCAGACGTACGCGATCGACTTCGTGGACTTCGAGCAGGCGACCCCGGTCGCGAACCCGGACCCGGCGAAGTACGCCGTACCGACCGGGTTCACCCACCAGGACGTGCAGAACGCGCTCGACAAGGCCCGCATGGACGCCAACCTGACCGGCGTGTACCTGCCGCAGGGCGACTACCAGACGTCGAGCAAGTTCCAGGTGTACGGCAAGTCCGTCAAGATCGTCGGCGCGGGCCCCTGGTTCACCAGGTTCTCCTCCCCCGCCGGGCAGGACAACACCGACGTGGGCTTCCGCACCGAGGCCTCGGCCAACGGCTCGACGTTCGCGAACTTCGCCTACTTCGGCAACTACACCTCGCGCATCGACGGCCCCGGCAAGGTGTTCGACTTCTCGAACGTGGCGAACATGACGATCGACAACGTCTGGGCCGAGCACCAGATCTGCCTCTACTGGGGCACGAACACGGACAACATCACGATCAAGAATTCACGGATCCGCAACCTGTTCGCCGACGGCCTGAACATGACCAACGGCAGCACCGGCAACCACGTCACCAACGTCGAGGCCAGGGCCACGGGCGACGACAGCTTCGCGCTGTTCTCGGCCACCGACAACAACCCCGGCGAGCAGACCGGCAACGTCTTCGAGAACCTGACCTCGCTGCTCACCTGGCGGGCCGCCGGCGTGGCCGTTTACGGCGGCTACGACAACACGTTCAGGAACATCTACGTCGCGGACACGCTGACCTACCCGGGCGTCACGATCAGCTCGCTGGACTTCGGGATCCCGATGAACGGGTTCGGCGCCAGCCCGCCCACGACGTTCGACAACATCTCGCTGGTCCGGGCCGGCGGGCACTTCTGGGGGCAGCAGACGTTCCCGGCGCTGTGGCTGTTCTCCTCGTCCAAGGTGTTCCAGGGCATCCGCGTCAACAACCTGGACATCGTGGACCCGACGTACAGCGGGATCATGTTCCAGACCGGCTACTCCGGCAGCGCGCCGCTGAACCCGGTCAAGGACACGATCCTCACGAACGTGTCGATCAGCGGGGCGCAGAAGAGCGGCGACGCCTTCGACGCCAAGTCCGGGTTCGGCATCTGGGTGAACGAGTTGCCCGAGCCCGGTCAGGGCCCGGCCGTCGGGTCGGCCACGATCAACAACCTGAGGTTCGCGAACAACTTCCAGAACATCAAGAACACGACCTCGACCTTCACCCTGACCACGAACTAGAGCTCTGACCTGGTGGGCAACCCCTGCCAGTCGCTGACGCTCGTCACCGCGGCGGCGCTCAACAGCGCCCCGCGGTGCAGGCGTTCCTGGGGGATGAGACCGTCGAGCGCGGCGCTGATGTAACCGGCCGCGAACGCCTCGCCCGCGCCGGCCGTGTCCACGATGGGGACCTGCCAGCCCTGCACGTCGTAGCGCATCCGGTCGGCGCGCACGCTCGCGCCCTTGGCGCCGCGGTCCACCACGACCTCGCGCTCCGCCGTGAGCGCGGGCTTGACCAGGTCGAGCTCGTCCTGGCGGAGGAAGAGCAGGTGCGAGTCGCAGGCCAGCTCGCCGAGCACCTCCTCGGCCTCGCGTACCGACGGCCACAGCTCGGGCACGTAGTCGACGGAGAAGGAGACCATCACCCCGGCGTTCTTCGCGGCGCTCACGGCGGTGCGCACCGCGTCGAGCGCGTCCCGGCCGAGGCCCGCCGTGAGACCGGTCATGTGGAGCATCTTCGACGCCGCGATCCGGTCGATCGGCACGTTGCCCGGAGTGAGCCGCGAGCCCGCCGAGCCCGCGCGATACTGCGTCACTCTCTGTGATCGGCCGACGCGGGTCTCTCTGAGGATCAGGCCCGTGCGCAACCCCTCGGACACGCGCATGTCCGCGACGTCCACACCCTCGCCCCTGAGCGCGGTGAGCACCCTCGCGCCCAGCTCGTCATCGCCCACCTTGCCCAGGTAAGCGGTGCGGTGCCCGAGCCTGGCCAGCGCGATCGCCAGGGTGAACTCGGGCCCGCACACGTCCAGCCGGGCTTCGCTCTCGTGGCGAACCCGGCCGCTGGAGACGATCCCCAAGGGCTCGCCGAGCGTGTAGACGTCGGTCATGCGCCAGACTGTAGCCGGTCAAGTACTTTTCCCGCATAACCCCTGGTTGCCAGCGTGATCAAATATTTTCTGTAACATTAGCCAACCTTTTCCCCTTCTCGTGGCTCAAAGTAGTAAAGGGGTCGGCCACCCCGAGCCGGCTCCAAGTCAATACGGGGAGAGGAATCAGCACCCTCATGAGAAAGATCGCACTTGGTATCGTTTCCGCCCTTGTGGGCGGGGCCATGCTGATGTCGGGCGCGAGCACTGCTTCGGCGGCCACCAAGGTGGACACCCAGCTCAAGATCCGCGACATCGACCCTAATCCGGTCGTGGTGGAGCCCGGCTCCGAGACGACCGCGTACTTCGACATCGGGGCCAGCTCCGACGTCAAGAAGGTCGAGCTCAGCGTGGCGCCCGAGGGCGCTCGCACGCTCCGCGCCAAGGACGTCAAGGACCTCGAGGGCTGGCGCTTCGCCGTCGGCTTCACCGAGGGGGACCCCCAGGGCAAGTGGCAGGCCACCGCTGTAGCCTTCGACTCCGCAGGCAAGGAGATCGCGAAGGACACGGCGTTCTTCTCGGTCGAGCTCGAGAAGAGCAAGTCCGAGACGCGTATCTCGCGCTTCTCCGCCGACCCGTACAAGATCCGCAAGGGTCGTACGATCGAGTTCTCCGGCCGTCTCCAGGTGGATGACGACGGCTGGGAGGGCGTCCGCGGCGAGAAGGTGGACGTCTACTTCCGCGCGAACGGCTCCAGCGGCTGGAAGTGGGTCGCCTCCGCCAAGACCAAGTGGGGCGGCAAGTTCTACGCCGAGACCCGCGCCTACAAGAGCGGTACCTTCCGCGCCGTGTTCAACGGCAACGACGAGCTCGACGGCTCCAAGAGCCGCACGGACTCCGTGCGGGTCTACGGCAGCTGGTGGCGTCGTTAATCCATAAGACGGAGGCCCGGTCCCTTCCCAGGGGCCGGGCCTTCCGGCTTTTCGGGGGCCCTCAGGTTTAGGGATCACGCTTTGCGTGCATGGACAGTCGCATTGCGTGGATCTACCGACCCCCGAAGGAGCCTCGTATGCCGCATCCCCTCATCGCCCTCGTCCTGAGCATGACGAGCACGCTGGGGGCGGCGCCTTCGTCCGATCTGTCCGTACGCTTCGAGCAGCCGGGCTCGCCGGGCGCCGAACAGGCCAGAAAGCTCCTCAAGGACGGCGACACGCTCAAGACCCGGATCCGGCTGCCCGCGTCGGTCAAGGTCGTCGCCCGTGACTGCGACGCGCCGGAGGCCACCTGGGACCTCGAGGAGCGCCGGATCACCATCTGCTACCAGCTGGTGGACAAGGTGCGCCACGTGATGGACGGCATCTCCGAGACCGAGGAGACCGACGCCCGTACCAGGTCCGCCCGCATGGACGGCGCGCTGGCCGTGCTCTTCCACCACCAGCTCGGCCACGCCCTGACCACGCTGAACGGCCTGGCCGACAGCGAGGAGCAGGCCGACCAGTTCGCGGCGCTGACGCTCGCGTCCGACGCGCCCAAGCGCGTGGTGGCCGCCGCCGAGGCCCGCCACCTGCTCGCCGGCCACTCCGGCATCGACCACCTGTCGGGGCCGCCCGAGTCGGCCACGTTCTCCTGCCTCCTGTACGGCGCCGACCCCGGCAAGTACGACCGGATCGCCCAGGGCGGCTGGGTCCCGCCCGAGCGGGCGCCCACCTGCGCCGGCGAGTACGACCGGGTCAGGTCCGCCGTCGGATCGATGGCCGTGAAAGCGGGCACGTAGCGGGTAGCGTCCGGAGTATGGCCGACGAGCTGCTCAAACACTTCAATCCGTTCGACATCTTCGACGCGGAGGCCGCCCGGCTCGACCGGTTCTTCGGCGGGCTCGACGAGGCCGGCTGGCAGCGGCCGTCCCGGTGCGAGGGATGGTCGGTGCGTGACGTGCTGGGCCATCTGGCGGGCGAGGAGCTGTACAACCACGCCTGCCTCGACGGGACCGTACAGGACCTGCTGACCCGGCTCTCCAAGGCCGGCGTGTCCGGCTACAACGACTTCAACGAGTGGTCGGTGCGGCAGCGGCGCCACCTGCCCGTGGCGGAAGTGCTGGAGGAGTGGCGGGTCCAGAACGGCGAGACGCGCCGCCGCATGCGCGAGCTCGGCCCCGGCGGGCTGATCGACACCATGGCCGGGCCCTACCCGTGCGGCCGGCAGGCCTTCCACTACGACTCCGAGTACGCCACCCACGCCGACGACGTCGGTGCGCCCGTCCCCGACGCCGAGGTCGACGACCGGACGCTGTGGCGGGTGGCGGTGGGGCGGTTCGTGCTGGCCGAGCAGGAGGCCAAGGTGCAGGTGGAGCAGACGGCCGACGAGATCTGGGCCGCCGTGAACGGGGTCACGGCCTCGCTGTCGTACCCCGAGTTCGTGGAGGCCACGGTGGGGCGGCTGCCCGCGTCGCACGGGATCGACCCGCGCGTCGTCGCGGCCCTGAGGTGCCTCGCCTGACCGTTCGGAAGGGGGATCGACCATGTGGCTGCGTAACCGGGCGGGCACGGAGCCACTGAGCGCGCGCAGCCCGCTGCGCACCCGGCGGATCCTGTCCCTGGTCGCGCTGGTGCTGGGGATGGCGGCGGCGGTGCTCTTCGCGGTGCTTGCCGCGAGCACGGGGGCGGAGGTCTGGCGCTGGGAGGCCGCGATCGCGGCCGCGGTGGCCGTCGTGGCCGCCGCCGACCTGGCACTGCTGCGCCGGCGGCGCTGACTGTGCTGTCAGGTGGTCAGTACGGCGAGGCTGTCAGGTGGTCAGTACGGCGAGCAGGAGCAGGACGATCACGAGCGCGCCGGCCGTGAAGATCATCCAGACGTGCGCCAGCACCCACCTGCGCAGGCGATCACCATACGCGTGGGAGAAGTCCCCGTCTGATTCGATCTTGTTGATCGCCGCGACGCGCCTGGCCAGCTCGGGGTCCTCTCGCTCAAGGGCCTGCTCGATCTCAGCGAGAATGCGGCGTTCCTTTCCAGAGAGACTCATGGCCATCACCACTGCTCCGATGCCGGTGACCACCTTTTACCCAGCAGTAGCGCAGGCATGCCCCCTCCGGCCGATCCCCCGCAGGCGCGTACATGCCTGCGGGGGGCCGCCCGTCACTTGCGGCGGTTCGCGTAGCGCTGATTGAAGCGCTCGACGCGGCCCGCGGTGTCGAGGATGCGGCCGCGGCCGGTGTAGAAGGGGTGGCTGGCGGACGACACGTCCACGTCGACGACCGGGTACGTCTTACCGTCCTCCCACTCGACCGTCCTGTCGCTGGCGAGGGTCGAGCGGGTGAGGAACGCGAACCCGACGCTCGGGTCACGGAAGACGACGGGGCCGTACGCGGGGTGCAGGTTCTTCTTCATGGCCTGCACAACCAGGTGACAACGGTTTTCATTCCCGAGCTTCCGGATCGAGTCCCAGCACCGTGCGGCCGCCGTCCACGGGGATGGTGGCGCCGTTCACGAACGCCGCCTCGTCCGAGAGGAGGTGCGCCACGACGGAGGCCACCTCGGCGGGGGTCGCGACCCGGCCGAGCGGGTGCAGCATGGCCAGCTGCTCCTCGACGGCCTGCCGCGCCTGCGGGGTCTGCGACTCCAGGAACGCCTCATATCGTTCGGTGGCCACCGAACCCGGGGCCACGGCGTTGACCCTGATGCCGTGCCTGCCGTACTCCACGGCCAGCGCCCTGGTCAGGCCCTCCGTTGCGGCCTTGGCGGTCGAGTAGGGGAGGCTGCCGGGCACCGCCCTGGTGGCCTGGTGGGAGGTGACGTTGACGATGGCGCCGGGCGTACCGGCCGCGAGGAAGTGTCGTACGGCGGTGGCACAGCCCACCACAGCGAGGTCGAGATTGGCCGCGATCAGGGCTCTGACCTCGGCGATCGGGGACGTGTGGACGGAGGCGTCGCGGAACACGGCGGCGTTGTTGACCCAGCCGCGCAGGATGCCGGCCTCCTGGGCCAGGTCGGCGGCCCAGGCGGCGACTTCCTCGTCGGCCGCGTCGCCGATCAGCGGGATGACTCGGGGGCCTGCCCAGGCGAGGGCGTCAGGGTCGCGTTCGACGGCCACCACGGTGTCCTTCTCGCCGCCCTTCTCGCCGAGGAGCCGTTCGACCACGGCCTTTCCGATGCCACGCCCGCCGCCGGTCACCACATAGGAAAAGGTCATGACTCGACGCTATTACGCTTTTACCGTGCGCTATTCCTGACGCGGCGAAGTGACATTTATCACCGTATTTCTGACCGGTGAACGGGAACGATCCTGGAGTGATCGACGCCACCGTGCCGAAGTCCCCCATGTGGATGATCGGCGCTCTCTCGATCACGCAAACCGCCGGATATGGCGTGCTCTATTACGCGTTCTCGGTGTTCATCCCACCGATGTCCCGCGACCTCCACGCCGGGGTCGCACAGTTGACCGGAGCGATCACCCTGGCCGTCCTGGTGTCGGGGGTCGCGGCGCCGCTCATCGGCCGCTGGCTGGACCGGCACGGCGGGCGCGGGCTCATGACCCTCGGGTCGGTGCTGGGCGGGCTGGCGGTGCTGGCGTGGTCCCAGGTGCGCTCTGTGGCGCAGTTGTACCTGGTCTGCGGGGTGCTCGGCGTGGCGTCGGCGATGGTGCTGTACGAGGCGGCCTTCGCCGTGATCGTGGCCTGGTTCGACGCGACCAGGCGGGCGCGGGCGTTACTCGCGGTGACCGTCGTGGCGGGCTTCGCGTCCAGCATCTTCCTGCCGCTGACGGGCTTTCTCGTGGACCTGTACGGGTGGCGCCAGGCCCTGGTCATCCTGGCCGCCGGATACGCCCTGACCTCGGTGCCGCTGCACGCCCTGGCCGTCCGGAGCCGGGCCGCTCCCCCGCACGTGAACCGGCGCGAGATCGTCGGGGCGGCCCTGCGCGAACGTCCCTTCTGGCTGCTGGCGGCGGCCTTCCTGACCCAGACCGGCGCGGTGTCGGTCATGGGGGTCCTGCTGGTCACGTACCTGATCGCCCTCGGCCACACCCCCCTCTTCGCCGCCGGCGTCGCGGGCCTGCTCGGGGTACTGTCGGTCACGGGCCGGCTCGTCACCACCGGCCTTCAGGGCCGCTGGTCGGTGGCGTTGATCACGGCGGTGATGTTCGGGGTGCAGGGGCTGGCGGCGGTGCTGCTGCCGCTGGTCGGCAGGAGCACGGCGGGGGCGGTGGCGGGGGTGGTGCTGTTCGGGCTGGGGTTCGGCGTGGGCACGATCGCCCGGCCTGCTCTTCTGGCCGACCGGTACGGCACGGGAGCGTACGCGTCCCTGAGCGGGGCACTCGCGCTGCCCATCACGGTCGCCAAGGCCGTCGCGCCGCTGCTGGCGGCTGGAATCGCGCAGTTCGCCGGGTATCCGGCGGTGATGGGAGCGGTGGCAGCGGCCTGCGCCCTGGGCGCCCTCTCCCTGATCGCCTACCACCGCAACGCCCACCCCAACCCCGCCACCGCCTGACCCACCTCCGCTCCTTCACCCCACCCACGCCCCGCCCTCACCCCAGCCACACCCAATCCCGCTCTGCTCCTCCCACCCCCAGCCATGCCCAACCGGCAAACCCCGGCCCACCCCCAACCCCGCGACGCTCCGCCCTCCCAACAGCACCCACGTCCAACCCGCGACCCACCACCAACCCCCCGCGCCCAAGCCACACTCCGCCCTCAATCCGCGACCCCGCCCTGACCACGCCCCGCCCCACTCGCGCGAAGGACCCCATCCGCTCCTCCCCCTCGGGAGCCCCCCGACCTCACCCACTAAAGACACTGGGCCGGAGCGCGGCCGACTGGGCTCGAAGGGCGCCTTATGGGCTGGCTCACGGACCGATCACCGTCGGGCAGACTGGGGATGCCAAGGCGAGCGCGTTGGAGCCCCCGATCGCCGTCGGCGGAACTCACGAAACGCTCACCCGCGAACACGTAAGGTAGCCACATGGATACCCCCACCGACGTTCTGCACCGCGTATTCGGCTACGACTCGTTCAGGTCGGGGCAGCAGGAGATCATCGACCATGTCGTGGCCGGCGGCGACGCGCTCGTGCTCATGCCCACCGGCGGCGGCAAATCGCTCTGCTACCAGATCCCCGCCCTGGTGCGCCGCGGCGTGGGGGTCGTCATCTCACCCCTGATCGCGTTGATGCAGGACCAGGTCGACGCGCTGCGGGCGCTCGGCGTGCGCGCGGGGTTCCTCAACTCGACGCAGGACTTCGACGAGCGGCAGCTGGTCGAGTCGGAGTTCCTGGCCGGCGAGCTCGACCTCCTCTACCTCGCTCCCGAGCGGCTGCGCGTGGACACCACGCTGCGGCTGCTGGCCAAGGGCGAGATCTCGGTGTTCGCCATCGACGAGGCCCACTGCGTGGCGCAGTGGGGGCACGACTTCCGGCCCGACTACCTCGAGCTGTCCACGCTGCACGAGCGCTGGCCCGATGTGCCGCGCATCGCGCTGACCGCCACGGCCACCCCGGCCACGCACGCCGAGATCTCCTCCAGGCTCGGCCTGAGCGAGGCCCGCCACTTCGTCGCCAGCTTCGACCGGCCCAACATCCACTACCGCATCACGCCCAAGAGCGAGCCCAAGCGGCAGCTGCTGGAGTTCCTGCGCACCGAGCATCCCGGCGATTCCGGCATCATCTACTGCCTGTCGCGCTCCTCGGTCGAGAAGATCGCCGAGTTCCTGGTCGACAACGGCATCGCCGCCGTGCCGTACCACGCGGGTCTCGACGCCCGCACCCGCGCCACCCACCAGTCCCGCTTCCTGCGCGAAGACGGGCTGATCGTGGTGGCCACGATCGCGTTCGGCATGGGCATCGACAAGCCCGACGTACGCTTCGTCGCCCATCTCGACCTGCCCAAGTCGGTCGAGGGCTACTACCAGGAGACCGGGCGCGCGGGCCGCGACGGCCTCCCGGCCACGGTGTGGATGGCGTACGGCCTCCAGGACGTCGTCCAGCACCGGCGGATGGCCATGGAGGGCGACGAGGCCCACCGCCGCCGCCAGGTGGTCCACCTCGACTCCATGCTGGCGCTGTGCGAGACCGTCGGGTGCCGCCGGGTGATGCTGCTCGACTACTTCGGCCAGAAGGGCGCCGAACCCTGCGGAAACTGCGACACCTGCCAGAATCCGCCCGAATCCTGGGACGGCACCACCCCCGCCCAGAAGGTCCTGTCGGCGGTGTTGCGGCTGGCGCGGGAGCGGCGGCAGAAGTTCGGGGTGGGGCAGGTGGTCGACATCCTGCTCGGCAAGAAGACCGCCAAGGTGCTGCAGCACGGCCACGAGACGCTCACCGTGTTCGGAGTGGGCACTGACCTGGGCAACGCGGAGTGGCACGGGGTGGTGCGGCAACTGCTGGCGCAGGGACTGCTGGCGGTCGAGTCCGACTACGGAGCGCTGGTCCTCACGGACGACAGCGCTTCGGTGCTCCGGGGACAGCGCGAGGTCCTGCTGCGCCGCGACACCCTGCGCCCCGCCCGGGCCAAGGTAGCCTCCTCATCGAAAGCCCAGGCGGTGGCCGAGCTATCCGCCGAAGCGGCCCCGCTCTTCGAGCGGCTCCGATCGTGGCGGGGCGCCACCGCGAAGGAGCAGGGGGTGCCCGCGTACGTCATCTTCCACGACGCGACCCTGAGAGAGATCGCCATCGCCCGACCGTCCTCACTGTCGGAGCTGAGCAACATCAACGGCGTCGGCGAAAACAAACTGGCGAAGTACGGCGAACTCCTCCTGGAGGTCCTCCAGGAGGACACCTGACCCCCACCGCCCCGGCCCCTGCCGCCCGCCTCAGGCGTGCGTTCACCTTGTGCGGGAAGGGCGAGGCGTGGTGGTGGCGACGGCCGCACGAAGAACGGTCGTCGCCACCACGTTGGTCGGCCGGGTCACGGCGATCGGGTGTCGCCGCCCCGCTGACGACCGGCCGGACGTGTGCTGGGCTCTGTGGTCGGTGTCCCCGACGTGGTTGCGGTACAGGATGATCGTACGGCGTGTGAGCGGGAAATGCTGGATGGGCTGGATTGTTCTATCTTTGAGGTTGGGGTCGTTGAGCTGGTCAGAGGGCTGTTGTCCAGTTCGGGTCACGGCCGAGATAGGCCAGAAGGTAGTCCTGGGCCGAGGCGCGCGGGGGCAGGGTCCTCGGCGGGGCGAACCTGTGCGGCCGGTCAACGTCCGTGACGAACAGATGGGCCAGGTCCAGCAGTTCCTCGGCCATGAGGTCCGGGATCGGGTGCTGTTCACCGCAGGCTCTGGCCACGTCCCAGCCGTGCACGGCAATCTCGATCGCACCCGCGGCGGCCACCATGGGCGCGGTCAGGTGGCGATCGCCTATGGAGACCATCCCGGGATGGGTGACCGCGCCCACCCACACACCCAGCACCTCTGTGGCGCGGTCCCTGAGAAGGAGCGCCGGGTTGGCCCCGCATCCCTGCCTTCGCGGCGCAGAGCCACTGAAGCACAAAGCGGCGCTGTCTCCCTCTCCGGTCGCGGACGCAGCCACCTCACGGACACCAGAGCGCGAAGAGGCGCTGTCTCCTCCCCCGGACGCGGATGCGTTCGACCCGCGAAAGCCGGTTCCCGATGAGGCGCCGTCCCCTCCACCCAACGCGGGTGCGTCCGAACCGCGAGAGCCCGTGCCTGATGAGGCGCCGCCTCCTCCATCGGATGCGGACGCGTCCGACCCGCGAAGGCCCGTACCCGGTGAGACGCCGCACCCTCCACCCGACGTGGACGCAGCCGAACCACGAAGGCCCGTGCCCGATGAGGCGCCGCACCCTCCGCCTGACGAAGATGCAGCCGAGCCGCGGATGCCGGAGCGCAATGAGGCGGTGTCTGCACGGCCGGACGTGGGTGCTGTCGGCCTTCGAAGGCTGCGCTGTGGAGGAGTGCCGATGCCGTCGCCTGGTGCGGGGGTGGTCGGCCTTTGGGGGGCCGGGGTGGGCGGCATGCGTGGGTTGGGGGGTCTTGGCGTTGGGACAGGGGTGACGGGTATACGTGGCGGTGCTGGGGGGATGTGGCCGGAGGCGGCGTCGTTCAGGGTTCGGAGTGAGTCGGCCATGTGGTCGAGCAGGTGCTGGAGGTTCCAGTCCGCGCAGGGAGTGGGACGGCAGAGGGCGGCCGGGGTGACTACGCGGAGGCTGCCCAGCGCATAGTCGATCGCCCGTTCCAGCAGCGCAACCCCCGCGGCCAGTGCCTTTTCTTGATCGCACATATCGCCTCCTCTCTCACATGCAGACCCGCGTGCCCGGGAAAAATCATCGGCCCCGCATCCGCTTGGGAGCCGGAGCCGGAGCCGGGGGGATAGAGATCTGTCACCGACTCGCCGAACGTCGGCGTGATCGCAGCCGGAGCCGGAGGAGAGCTTCTGCTTTGGGCCTGCTCAGCGGACTGCTCGACCCTTTGCTCGGATTGCCCGAGGCCACGACGCCCGGCATCGAGGACACCGATGGCTTGAGCGTTCCGATGCCCGATGGCGTGGTGCTGTTCGCCGACCGCTATCGCCTGCGCGGTGCGGGGCCGCTGCGTGTGGTGCTCGTACGGACTCCGTAGGGCAAGCACGAGCTCGACGCCAAGGGCACCGCTCGCGTGCCGGGCAGGCGCGGCATGCGGGTCGTCATGCAGAACGTACGCGGCGCGTTCGGATCCGATGGCCGGTTCGCGGCCTTCCAGCAGGAGAGGGGGACGGGCTGTCCGCGGGTGCCTGGTTGCCGCGAGCAGGCGGGGTGCGACGGGCGGCTGGCGACGGCGGGGGCCAGTTACCTGGATACATGCACGCGGTGGGCGGTCGGGCCGTACTTCGATCCGCAGCTGGAGGCGATGTGCCTGAGGTTACAGCCGTCGCCCTCAGCCTGGAGGTTATAGCTTCCAGCCCTCGGCCTGGGGTTGCGGCCATCGCTCCCAGCCTGGGGTTGCGGCCGTCGCGCCCCAGCCTGGGTTATGACCGCCGCCCCCAGCCGGGGCTTTCGGGCTAGTGATGGGTGGTGGTCGCTTCGGGTTGATCCTGCCGGTCCGACGTCGTGGGTGAGCGGAACCATGCCGCGCCGCGTTGTGTGTCCATGTACTCGCGGACCCGCTTGACCAGGCCGGACTCCAGTTCGAAGATGAAGCAGTATTCGTTGTCGTAGTGGCCACCGTGGGCAAGGGTGGCCTGCAGTCGCATCTCGACGACCACGGTGTCACCGTCGGCGTAGAAGCCGCCGAACTCGATGGACACGTTGTCGACGAAGACCGTGGAGAATTCCTCGGTCAGGAAGCGCACAATGCGGTCCCGGCCGATGAGATGGTGGGTTCCATCGATGGCGCGGGAGGTCGCGTTGTCGGCAGGGGCGAGCCACTCCGCGTCAGGGGCGAAGACGTCGCGGACCTGGTCGGCATCACGCGTGGCGAAGACCCGCCAGGCGTCGATGATGAGTTGCTTGTTCGATGCGGCGCTCATGGAATGTCCTTATGGAGATGGGTGAGCCCGAATTCTCGCGGGGCCCTGATCAGTAGGTCTGGTCACATTCGGCCAGGACTGGCAGCCTGTCCGGATCCGTCCGATCCGGTGAGCCGGTGGATGCCATGCTGGAAGCGTGAACGCAGTCGGCGCCGTCCGGACCACCGGTATCTACTGCCGAGACGACTGCCCGGGCCGCCCCCTCCCGGTGAACACCACCCGCTACCCGTCCGCGGCCGCGGCGGAGGCGGCCGGGTACCGCGCCTGCCACCGGTGCCGCCCGTACCGGCAGGAACCGGCCACCGTCGCGGACATGCCCGAACTGGTGTGCCGCGGGGTCGAACTCATCGCCGGCGGAGCCCTGGACGACGCGACGGAGAGCAGTCTCGCCGGTCGGCTCGGCGTGTCCCCACGTCACCTGCGGCGCATGTTTCTTCAGCATGCCGGGGTCACGCCCGACCAGCTCGCCCGCTCCAGGCGCGCGCACTTCGCCCGCCGGCTGCTCGACGACACTGACCTTCGGATAGCCGACATCGCCTTCGCCGCGGGCTTCGGCAGCGTTCGGCAGCTCAACCGAGTCCTCATGGGCACCTTCCACGGCGCCCCGCGTGAGCTGCGGGCCCGACGGCGGGTCACCGACCGCCTCCAGGCCGATGGCGGACTGGCCCTCCGGCTCGCTCACGACAAGTCATTCGATTTCGCGGCCGCCCTGCGCCACCTGGCCGCACGCGCGACACCGACCGTCGAAGCGGTCTCGTGCACCTCTTATCGGCGCACCATCCTGATCGATCACGACCCCGGCATGATCGAGATCACCCAGCGATCCCCGGCCGAACTCCTGCTCGTCGCCCATCTCCCCCGGCTCAACGGACTCATCCACCACGTCCACCGGGCCCGGAGCATCTTCGCCCTCGACGACTCTGCGAGGACGTGCGGTTCGTGGGATCCGTTCGAAGTCGGTGTGCGTGACATCGTGCGTGCGGGGGTGCCGGACGCCGCACGGGCACGGGCGATCCTGGGTGACCTCGCCGGTCGGTTCGGCGCGGTCGTGCCCGGCCTGGACCCAGTCGGCCTCACCAGGATGTTTCCGCGACCCGACGTCCTCGCTCGGGCCGACCTCGACGCGTTGCCCATCCCCGACACCACCGTCCACGCCTTACGATCGTTCGCGCAGGCGGCCGCGGACGGCTCGGCGACCCATCGATAGAAGCCGGAGCCCGCCGCGTTCGCTCCGGCGGGCTCGAGACCTTCAACGGTCACGAGATCGGGGAGGCCGAAGCTGCAAGCCGTGGAGCCTGCTGACCGTCGAAGCCGCAAGCCACGGCGCCTGCCGACCTTGGACGTGGGATGCCCGCGAGGAGCGTCCAGGGGCGGTCGAACTCTCGCCGAGCGAGGAGCGTCGAGGGGCGGTCGACTCGCGCCGGGTGGCAGGAGCTGGTTGGCTTGGGGCCGTCGAAAGCGGTCGATCCGAGCGGGGGCTCTCCATGCGCAGTGTCGAACCCGAGGTCTTCATCGTCTCCCGTCCGTCGCTGGACTACGACGAGCTGGCCCGCTACCTGGCCGAGGTCGGCGGCGAGAGCTGGCTGGAGCGACTTGATCGCGGCGACCTCGACGCGCAGAACCTCGCCGAGTTCGCCGGTCGGCTCTGCTACCGCTCCTTCGAGCCCGGCCTCAATCCCAACGTGGTCAGGATCAGGGAGAACCAGGACGATTACCTGCGCAACATCCTGGCCAGCGCACACGGCTCGGTCCTCGAGCACGTCAGCTTCAGCTTCGTGCTCCACAACGTCAGCCGGGTGCTGACCCACGAGCTGGTGCGGCACCGCCCGGGTGTGGCCGTCTCGCAGGAGTCGCTGCGTTTCGTCCGGCTGGACGAGCTGCCGTTCTGGTTCCCGGAATGGGCACGGGAAGACGACGAGCTGATGAAGCGGGCCACGGCGGTGCTGGAGCAGCTCGAGCAGTTCCAGCTGTGGATGGCCGAGCACTTCGGGCTCGATGAGGAGGGCGTGCCGTTCTCGGAGAAGAAGCACCGCACGTCGTTCATGCGCAGGTTCGCCCCGGAGGGCGTGGCGACCGGGCTGGTGTGGACCGCTAACGTGCGCACGCTGCGGCACACGATCGAGGCCCGCACCGCCGCCGGCGCGGAGGAGGAGATTCGCCTGCTGTTCCAGCGCATCGGCGAGCTCATGCGCCAAGAAGCCCCCGCTCTGTTCAGCGACTACGTCGTCGAGGAGGGCGGGGCCTGGGTGCCAGGCTGGCGCAAGGTCTGAGCGGTCGCATCAGGCTCCAGGCTGTTGGCGCTCATGCTTCCGGTGAGTCCGGGTCGCTAGCCGGAACCTCCCGGTATCGCCCGGAGTACAGGTTGCATGAAGTGGTTGATGATGGTGACGCTGTTGGTGGTCGCGGCTGGGTGTTCGGCCGAGGTGCCCACGCACGTGGCTCGGTCGGCCGTCCCGGGTCCCGTAAGCCCCAGCGCGGTAGGCCCAAGCGCCGTAAGCCCGAGTCCCATAAGCCCGAGCGCCGTTAGTCCAAGCGCCGTAAGCCTCAGTGTCGTAAGTCCCAGCCCGACGGCTACCAGGGCTGCGTGTAACGGGACCTCGGTGCTTCTCGGCGGAGGGTTTCCCGAGGTGCGGGGGGTGGGGCGGGATGCGGAGCTGTGGGGGCTGTTGTTCGTGGCGGGTCCGCCGCTGGCGCGCGGTGAAGAGATCAAGATCGTGTGGCGGATGACGGGTGAAGGGCCGCTGCGGGTCAAGGCGACGCTTCCCGACGGTACGCCCGCCAAGCTCGCCTGGGGGCCCGAGGAGCATGGCGGGTCGAGCTGGCACAAACCCGGCGAGGAGTGGGGTACGGGGTTCGTCTTCCCGAAGCGGGGCTGCTGGAAGATCGAGCTCACCCGTACGCGGGGCTCCGGGTACGTATGGCTGCCGGTCAAATAGCCCGGTCGATGAAGGCCGTCACGTCGTCCAGGACCTCGGCCTTGTTGGTCTCGTTGAAGACCTCGTGCCTGGCGCCCTCGTAGATCCGTTCGGTCAGGTTCGTACCCTTGATCGCCTCGACCCCCGGACGGCTCCCGTTCAGCGGGACGAGCTCGTCGTCGGCCCCGTGCACCCACAGCGTGGGCAGGGGTCCGAGCCTGCCGCCCTTGGCGATCGTGGCCAGCGTCGTGGCGAACGCCTCCAGCGTGGCACGCTTGAACGGGCCGTGCCACACCAAGGGGTCGGCGGCGTACGCGGCGCCCACCGAGAGGTCGCGGGAGAGGGTGGCCGGGTCGATCGGGACGTCCGGGGGCTCCTCGTAGGCCAGGAGGGTCGGGACGACCGCCCATTCGCCGATCACCGGGCCTGACAGCACGAGCGCCGCCAGGCCGTCGCCGTAGCGCTGGGCGTAGCGGGCCGCGATCATGCCGCCCATCGAGTGGCCGATCACCACGACCGGGACGCCGGGGTGGTCGTCCCTGGCCTGCTCCTCGACGGAGTAGACGTCGGTGACCACGTCCTCGAAGTCCGCGATGTGCACCCGGTCGCCGGCCGACTTGCCGTGGCCCGTGTGGTCGAGGCCGTAGACGGCGGCGCCGTGGCGGACGAGCCGGTCCGCCACGTACTCGTAGCGGCCGATGTGCTCGCCGTACCCGTGGATCAGGACGGCCACGTAGCGCGGCCGGCCATGGGGCCATACGCGGACCGTGTTGAGGCCCGTGGTGCCGGTGAAGGTGTGCTCGCGCGACTCGGCCATGGTCACCGAGCGTACGCTCATGATCGCGTGATCGTCCACCGACTGGGACGCGCCTTGAGGTGTGCGGGTGGCGGGGACGGCCGGAGGCGGGAGGCGGTGGCGACGGGGGAAGCCGAGGCGCGGGGCCGAAGAGGAGGGCCGAGGAGGAGGCTGTGATGTCCGAAAACCGCTGACTTTTGAGGGCCCGGCGGTGTTGAAGAAGGTATGGACATCCACAGCATCATCGAAAGCCCGTTGGGCCCGATCCTGCTCGTCGGTGACGGCTCCGCGCTGACGCGCGTGTCGTTCGACGTGGGCGGACGGGCTGGTCTGCGGTGGGAGCCGGCCGCGTTCGAGGAGGTCGAGCGGCAGTTCGCCGAGTACTTCGCGGGCGAGCGGGTCGCGTTCGACCTGCCGCTCGCCACCCGCGGCACCCCGTTCCAGGAGCAGGTGTGGGCGGCCCTGGATGAGCTGCCGTACGGGACCACGACGGCCTACGGCGCGCTCGCCGCGCGGGTGGGCGCGCCACGTGACCGGATCCGCGCGGTCGGCGCGGCCATCGGCGCGAACCCGCTGCTCGTCGTCCGCCCCTGCCACCGCGTCGTCGGGGCGGACGGCTCGCTGACCGGGTACGCGGGCGGCCTCGAGCGCAAGCACGAGCTGCTCACGCTGGAAGGCGCCCTGCAGCCGCAGCTCTGGAGCGTCGTCGGATGAGCTCGGCGAAGCTGACGGAGGAGACCAAGATGGACTGGGCGAAACTGACGGAAGAGGTCAACTCGTACGGGTGCGCGCTGACGCCGCCGGTGCTCACCCCCGAGGAGTGCAAGGAGATCGCCGGCCTGTACGACGAGATCGGGCTGTTCCGGTCCACGATCGACATGGAGCGGCACCGGTTCGGCGCCGGGCAGTACCGCTACTTCAGCCGGCCGTTCCCGCCGCTGGTGGAGAAGTTGCGGGCGGAGTTCTACCCGCGGCTGCTGCCGATCGCCCGCGACTGGGCGGCCAGGCTGGGCCAGCCGGCGCCGTGGCCGGACGACCTCGACGAGTGGCTGGACATGTGCCACAGAGCGGGGCAGACCAGGCCGACGCCCATCCTGCTGCGGTACGGACGGGACGACTGGAACGCGCTGCACCGCGACCTCTACGGCGACCTGGTGTTCCCGTTGCAGGTCGTGATCGGGCTGGACCGGCCGGGCGAGGACTACACCGGCGGCGAGTTCCTGCTGGTGGAGCAGCGGCCGCGGGCCCAGTCGCGGGGGACGGTGACGCTGTTGCCGCAGGGGCACGGGCTGATCTTCACCACGCGCGACCGGCCCGTGCGCTCCTCGCGGGGCTGGTCGGCCTCCCCCGTGCGGCACGGGGTGAGCACCGTCCGGTCGGGGCTGCGGCATACGCTGGGGCTCGTCTTTCACGACGCGAAATGACGTACACGCTGGTGGGGGCCGACGGCCGCCCGTATGCGAGTCCGGTGCCCGGCACGCTGGGCGGGCATCGAGGGGCCCGGCTGTACGGGCGGCTGGACTGCCCCTCGGCGCTGCGCTCCATTGCTCGTGGGGGATATATCCGGCATCGTGTCTTCTTCGCGGACGCCGGTGACGCGGCGGCGGCCGGGTACCGGCCGTGTTCGAGGTGCTTGCCGGAGGCGTACCAGGCATGGAAGGGCCGGGAGACAGCGTGATACGGGAGATCGCGCCGGGCGCGGTACACGTGCCCGGCTGGCTGACGCTGGACGAGCAGCGCCACCTCGTCGAGGCGTGCCGCGGATGGGCCACGGGACCCGTGCCGATCCGGCACACCGTGCTGCCCCGGGGCGGCGTGATGTCGGTCCGGACGGTGTGCGTGGGATGGCACTGGCAGCCGTACCGGTACACGCGCATCGCCCACGACGTGAACGGCCGGCAGGTGGCCGAGTTCCCCACGTGGCTCGGTGAGCTGGGGCGGCGCGCCCTGGCCGACGCGTACGGACGCCCCGGCGACACGTACGAGCCCGACACCGCCCTGATCAACTTCTACGACGGCCAGGCCAGGATGGGCATGCACCAGGACAAGGACGAGAAGTCCGACGCCCCGGTGGTGTCGCTGAGCATCGGCGACCGGTGCCTGTTCCGCTTCGGCAACACCGAGACGCGCGGCCGGCCGTACACGGACGTCGAGCTCGCCTCAGGCGATCTGTTCGTGTTCGGCGGGCCGTCGCGCTTCGCCTACCACGGCGTGCCGAAGGTCCATCCGGGCACCGGCGATCCCGCCACCGGCCTGGCCTCCGGCCGCCTCAACATCACGATGCGCGTCACCGGCCTCCGGTGACGTAGTCGAAGTCCTCGTCGGAGAGCGTGCGCCGCAGCGTCCGCAGCACCTTCGCCGGGTCGTCGTCCGGCCCCTGCGCGTAGAAGGGCCTGCCGTCCCGGCCGAACGTGATCGCCGCGTCCCCCTCCCACTTGCCCAGCAGGTCGGCCGCCGGAGCGAAGTCTTCGTGCGGCTCGAACCCGAGCTTCCGCGCGTAGTCGACGGACCCGAACACCAGGTGCCGGGCCAGCTCGATCGGCGCCTCCTGGAAGCCCGCGTACTCGCCGAAGAAGTACTGGCGGAAGCGCCGCAGGTCGCGGTCGTCGAGCACGTCGGGGCCGATCGCGTTCTTCGCCCCGAGGCAGTAGACGTCGGCGAGGTAGCCGGCCACCGTCATCCGGTCCCAGGTGTGCCGCCGCGCGACCAGCACGCACACCAGGCCGCCCAGGCCCGCGTCTGGGCCCTCGTCCACCCATCCGCGGGCCGGGTCGACGGTGAGCCCCTCGCTCCAGCCGATGTTGACCCAGCACCCGACCACCTCGGGCTCGGCGGTGGGGGTCTCCGAGGCGATGGCCCGCACCAGCGGCGCCACGACGGACGGCGACACCTTCAGCGCCTTGGCGATCTCCTTCGGGGAGCGGCCCTCGGCGCGCAGCTCGCGTACCCGATCCTTCAAGTCCATTCGGGCAGCCTAGCCGTCCTGGCCACCGCCGACCGCGCCACCATGACGGTCAGGGCGGCGTGGCGAGAACGATGGACGCCGTCAAGCTCCCCGGTGGAAGTAGGACCGGCGCGGCTCCTGGCTGGTCAGGCGGCCGATGCAGCGCAGAAAGCGCGTGCCGGTCTCGAACTGCGCCTGCGACGGCGGCATCACGTCCGCCATCCAGCCGGCCGCGCCGATGTTCCTGGCCGTGCCGACCCTGCTGGCCAGGAGCACCGCCCGGCTGCAGATCCGCTTGATCGTGGGGTGCTTGGCGAGGTCCTGCTGCACGTACGTGTCGGCGTCCGACGGGATCGGGACGACCGCGAACGTCTCCCACGAGTGCAGCTCCTCGCACCCGACCCGCCTGGCCTTCGTGTCGCCGGAGATGATGACCAGCCCGCCCCAGCACTCCGACTCCTGCACGCACGCCGCCTCACCGCCGCGCACCTTGCTCGCCGGGCAGTTCTCCGTGTACGTCTTCAGCCCCTTGAACACGGTCTTCGCCTCTTCCGTGGCGCTCGTGGAGGCCGAAGGGCTGGGAGACGACGCCTGGTTGCCGCCCGGCTCCCTGGTGACGTACGTGTAGACGACCACGCCGACGCCTATCGAGATCACCAGGGCCAGAGCGGCGGCGATCGAGACCAGCGCCCGCGAGGCGCCGCGCCGGGCGGGTGGCACGGTGTCCGCGTGGCCGCCCGGCGGCGGGCCGGTGACCGGCGGACCCATCATCGGCTGCGGCCCCGGGTGACTCGCGTGCTGCCCCATCGGCGGCGGCCCCGGCCGGCTCAGGTGCTGCCCCATCGGCTGGGAGGGGGTCAGCGGTGCGGCGTGCCGTCCCCCGGAGGGGGCCGGGGCGGGCCCGAGCGGGACGGCGGCGAGAGCGTCGCGGAACGCCTCCGCGGTGGGCGTGCGCTCGCGCGGGTCGCTGGCCAGCGCCTGGCGCAGCACGGCGGTCAGCTGGGGCGGCACGCCGGGAATGTCCGGAACGGGCAGGCGGTGCAGGGCCAGGATCATCGCCAGGTTCGGCACGCCGCTCTCGGGGAAGCGTGGCGGGCGGCCGTTCAGCAGCGCGTAGACGGTGGCGGCCAGCGCGTACACATCACCGGCCGGGGTCGGCTCGGCCAGCTCGAACGCCTCGGGCGGCGCGTACGACGGCGTCAGGGACTCGCGCGTCACCGACGCCTCGGGCCCGGACGCGGGCATGGTGGCCAGCCCGAAGTCGGACAGCGCCACCTGGCCGTACCGGTTGACCAGGATGTTGCCCGGCTTCACGTCCCGGTGCAGCACCCCCTGCGCGTGCGCGGCGGCCAGCGCGTCGGCGATCCGTACGCCCACGTCACGCGCCTCGACCGGCGAGAGCCTCCGTCCGGACAGCGACCCGCCCGGGCACAGCTCAAGCACCATGTACGGCCGCCCGTCGGGCAGCAGCCCCGCGTCATAGACGGCCACGACGTGCGGGTGACCGGACAGGGCCCCGGCGGCCGTGACCTCGCGCATGAACCGGCGCCGGTCGCGGTCGGACAGCAGCACCCGGTTGTCGACCTTGAGCGCGACCTCGCGACCCACGGCCGACTGTACGGCGAGGTAGACGACACCGAAGCCGCCCTGGCCGAGAACACCCTTGATCTCATAGCCAGAAACCGATAATTCGGACACGCGCGGAAGCGTACAGGTTCGGGGCGACACCCACTGGAGCGAGGTGATTCAGCCGGCGGTCTGGAGGACCTCGCGGAGCCGGGCCGCGTACGCCCGGGGATGGCTGGTGTTGCCGTTGTGCCCGCCCGGGAACTCCACCAGCTCCGTGCCCAGCAGCTCCGCCAGCTCGACCGCGCACCGGCGGTCGAAGACGTGCTGCGGGGTGGTGTGCCCGGCCGCGGGCAGGATGCGGGTACGGCACCCGCTCAGGTCGAGCTCGTCCTCGACGACGGCGGTGAAGTCGTGGCGGATGAAGAAGTCGAAGTTCGCCTGCCGTTGCGGCGTGATGGGCTGCGGGGTCAGGTCGGCCTCGGCGTCCTCGGTGATGCCGAGCACCCGCTTCACCTGGCCGATCGCCGCGGGCAGGCCGCCTTCGCGGTAGAGCGACTGGAGCTCGGCCAGCTCCTTGCGGTGTTCGGCCCGTTCGGACCCGGGCAGCACCCACGGCGAGACGGGCTCGTGCGCGATGAGCAGGCTGAGCTGTTCTGGGTGCTCGACGGCCAGGTGCAGCCCGATGGAGGCGCCCAGGCTCTGCCCCACCATGATCACGGGCTGGTCGGTGAGGTGGGCGAGCAGCCGGTGCACGTCGTGGGCGTGCTCGCGCACGCTCACGCCGGTGCCGGGGATCGTGCTGCGGCTGAGCCCGCGCCGGTCGTACGTGATCACCGTGTACGCGTCCACCAGCCGATCGACCAGGTCAACGGTGCGACCGGCGTCGCCCTCGCCACTCTGCGAGATCAGCAGGAGCGGGCCGCTGCCGCGCACCTCGTAGTAGAGGTCGACGCCCGGGATGCGCAAGATGTCTGCGTTCATGACCTCAAAGATAATCCATCAAATCTGATGCATCAAGTTCGATGCATTATTCCGGGGATCAGTTTGGCGGCCAGTTCCTCCAGGACCGCCACGGTCTCCGCCACGCGCCGCGGGTCGTCCGTGCCCAGCGCGATCCCCAGCGCGGCGTCGATCGGGGTGTCCCTGACCTGCGTCACCCGTTCGGACACCCCAGGCGCCTCACGGATGATCGTGCGCCGCCGATCCGCGGGATCCGTCTCGGCGATCACCGCGCCCACGGAGCGCAGCCGCGCGATGGCCGCCGACACGGCGCTCTGCGGCAGCCCGGTACGGGCGGCGATCTCACCCACGGTGGTGTCGGGATGTCCGCGCAGGTCGCTCACCACGATCAGCACCGTGCGCACGCTCGTGGAGTGCTCACCGATGCCCTCGGTCGGCATGGCCTCCTCGCCGATCTTCATCAGCGTCCGGCCCAACAGGAACAGCTCGACCCCATTCACGAGCAGCAACATACCGGCGGTGATGGGTAGGGTCGTGCGACGTGACGACGGACTTGGAACGCCTTGCCGAACGCCTGCGCGAGTTCGCCAGGGCCAGGGACTGGGAGCAGTTCCACACACCCAAGAACCTGACGATGGCGCTGGCGGGCGAGGTCGGGGAGCTGGTGGCGGAGTTCCAGTGGCTCACGGCCGACGAGTCCGCGCAGCCCGATCCCGATGCGCTCGCCCGGATACGTACCGAGCTGGGCGACGTCACCCTCTACCTGGTCCGGCTGGCCGACGTGCTGGGCGTGGACCTGGTGGAGGCGGCCCAGGCCAAGCTGGACGACAACGACCGCCGCTACGACGCCGACCGCTACCGCGGCTCGGCCAGGAAGGCCCCGCCCTCCTCGCACTCCGGCTGAAACCCGGCAGCACTCACGACCTTACAGACTGCGTCCTTTGCTGTAAGTTCGCTGGGAATCGGACCAAGGACGCGATGACGAGCCGTCGCGGCGACCTGGACCTTTCACTCCGCGTGACCGCCGAGCCGCATCGGCCGGAACTCCGCCCTGGAGTGGATCTTCGCAGCACGAGAGCCGACCACATCCCGTTCGACATTGTGTTCGATTCTTGAACGCGTCACTTTCTGTGCTTCTTGACCGAATGTGCCATTTTGTGGCGTGATGCGGATGTTTTGGATCGAGAGATTTTTAGATCCTCCTTATCTGCAACAAGAACGGAAAGATCAACTATGAGACGCACACTGACCGCGTTAGGCATCGGCCTGAGTCTGCTGGGATCCACCGTCATCTCCACCCCGGCGCAGGCCGAGGGCGAGATAACGGTGGCCCCTCTCGCCACTGTGTCGGCCGCTCAGGAGATCGCGCGGTTCTGGCTCGCCGACGGAGCCGCCAACCTGAAGAACGCCACACCCTATGCCGTACAGACCGAGGTCCAGGGGGAACGCGTGTCCACCCCCGTCTCCCCGGACACCAAGCCCGGCTCGGTCGCGCCGGTGGCGGGTCCGGCCGAGCCGAAGGGCAAAACGCCCACGAGCACGGGCAAGGTGTTCTTCATCGGTGGTGACGGGCAGCCGCACTGGTGCACGGGCACCGCACTGCAGTCGCAGTACCGCAACCTCGTCGCCACGGCCGGTCACTGCGTGTACGACATCGAGCGCTCCGACGCCACACTCGGCAAGTGGGTCTTTGTCCCCGGCTACACCGCCGGCACCACTCCGTGGGGCCTGTACGTCGGGAAGCAGGCCTTCGCCCACTTCGACTTCTCCACGTACCAGAACTACGACCGCGACTTCGCTTTCGTGAACGTCTACAACGGCGTGGTCTCGCCCTCCCCCGACGTGCTGACCAACACCGGGAGGCTGGTCGACAACGCCGGCGGGCAGGGCTTCGCCTGGAACCAGCCGACGGACTCCATGATGGACGTCTTCGGCTACCCCGCCGGACCCAACCCTGACGGACGGCGGCCCTACACGGGCGAGAACCTGGAATGGTCCACCGGGCGGATCTCCACCATGACGCTGTCCGGCCTCCCCGACGACCTGTTCCTCGGCGTCGAGTCGCCGTTCACCGGTGAAGGCTCCCTCGGTTCTTCCTGGCTGTACAAGTACAGCAGCGACTACCGTGCCGGCTACCTCAACGGCATCACGATCAGCGTTGCCGACACCAATGGCGACGGCCGCTACGACACCGGCGTCTCGCCGTACTTCGACGGCGCGGTGAACGTCATCTACAGGGCCGCCACAATGGCCTGGACCGGCTCGATCGCGTAGAACAGCTACCGCGGCCGCTGCGCCTGCCCGGCCCGGGCGGGCGCGGCGGCCGCTGTCACGGACCGTCGCCCTTTCCGATCAGGAGGCGGGCCACGTCGGAGGCCAGCGTGTTCGCCAGGGTGTCCAGCCGGGCGGGGTCTTCCAGCAGGAGGAAGAGCCAGGCGAAGATCGATCCCAGGAGCATGGCGTGGACGCGCGCGGGATCCGGCCGGGACGGCAGTTCGCCGCGCGCCACCGCCCGGTCCAGCACCTCGGTCACGCACTCGCGCTCGGCCCTGACGAACGTCCCCGCGAACGCGGCGGCCATCCCCTCGTCCGCGTGCACGTCCGCCAGCAGTCCCGGCACGACTCCGGGTGGCGGCGTGCTCAGGGTGGTGGCGATGACGTGGGTGACGGCGGCCAGGTCGGTGGCCAGGGAGCCGGTGTCGGGGGGTGTCTCCAGCTCCAGGTCGTGCATGACGGCCGCGAAGATCATGGCCTGCTTGGTGGGGTGGCGGCGGTAGATGGCGGCCTTTCCGACGCCTGCCCGCGCCGCGACCGCGTCCACGGTGAGCTGTGCGTATCCCTGCTCGGCCAGCAGTTCGCGGGCCGCCGCGGCGATGGCCCCGTCCACGCGTCCGTCCCTGGGGCGGCCCACCGGCTGTCTCATGTGCGCCAGCTTATTACGGAACCGATGGATCCGTAATACGATTCGGACCTATGAGTTCCGATACTTCCGTTCTCGTAAGGCGGGCGGGCGGGATGTTGGTGTTCCTGGGCTGCGTGCACCTGGTCGCCACCGCCGTGCTGAGCGCCGAGCACATTCCGGGCTGGTTCGGCGGGAGCATGTGGTTCTTCCCGCCGGGGCCGGAGGACCTGTCGCGGCTCGCGCCCGGCGTGGGGGCGTTCTGGCTGGTCTGGGGGAGCTTCGCGGTGCCGCTGGGGCTGGTCGGGGCGCTGGTGGTGGGGTTCGGGCGGCGGGGGCAGGTGCCGCCTGCCTATCTCGGGATCGGGGTAGGGGTGTGGGCGCTGGGTGGCGCCGCGCTGTTCGAGCCGTCGCCGTTCGTGCTCGCGGTGGTGCCGGCCGTGCTGCTGCTGGTCGCCCATCGCCGGGAAACCGTGGAACGCGACGACGCCGGACGGGCCTCGGAGGCCGGTCCGGCGTGAGTCGCGGTACAGGGGGTCATGCCGCGTGGCGCCTGAGGATGGCGAGCGTGAGGGCGGCCAGGCCGATGAAGGTGATCGCGCTGACCAGCGCCACCGTGTTGAGCCCCGTGGTGAACGCGGCCCGCGCCAGGTCCAGCAGGTCGGGCTGGTCCTTGGCGGCGATCACCGCGGCGGTGACGCTCTCGCGGACCGCCTCCACCGGCAGGTGCTCGGGGAGCTGCCCGCGGTAGACGGCGCTGCCGAGGCTGCCCAGCGCGGCCACGCCCACCGCGACGCCGAACTCGCCGCCCGTCTCCGACAGCGAGGCCGCGGAGCCGGCCTTCTCCGCCGGCGCGGCCGTCATGATGACGCCGTTGCCCACGCCCATCGGCAGCGCGATGCCCGCGGAGGCCAGGACGAGCCCGGCCACGACCAGCCCGGTGCCGCCGGCGCTCGGCACCTGCGTGTGCAGGAACAGCCCGACCGCGCCCACGGCGAAGCCGCCGGCCATCACGTACGCGGTGCCGACGCGGCGGGCGAGGGCGGGGGCCAGCGTCAGGGCGACGATCATGGCGAGGTTCTGCGGCACGAGCCAGAGACCCGCCTCCAGCGGGGACATGGCCTCGACGGTCTGCAGGTACTGGGTGGTCATCAGCGTCGTCCCGGCCATCACGACGCCGCCGAGCAGCATGGTCCCGAGCGTGGTCGCGAAGGCCCGGTTGCCGAACAGGCGCAGGTCGAGCAGGGGGTCGGCGAGCCGGCGCTGCCGCCGTACGAACACCACGGCGAACGCCGCCCCGGCCACGACCGCCGCCACGGGCACCGGGTGCCAGCCGCTCCTCGCGATCTCCTTGAGCCCGTACACGACCGGCAGGATGGTCGCGAGCGACAGCGCGACGCTGGCGAGGTCGAGCCGGCCCGCGTTCGGGTCGCGGTACTCGGGCAGCAGCGTCCGGCCGGCCACCAGCAGCGCCACCATGAACGGCACCCCCATCAAGAAGGCCGCCCCCCACCAGAAGTGCTCGAGCAGCAGCCCGCCCACGATCGGCCCGGCCGCCATGCCCAGCATGAAGCAGCCGAACCAGAGCCCGATCGCGGTCCCCATCTGCTTGGCGTCCTGGAACATGTTCCTGATCAGCGCCATCGACGACGGCATCAGCGTCGCCCCCGCGATGCCGAGCAGCGCCCGGGCCACGATCAGCATCTCGGCGCTCACCGAGTACGCGGCCACCACCGAGGCCGCGCCGAACGCCGTCGCCCCGATCATCAGCAGGCGGCGCCGCCCGATCCGGTCGCCCAGCGTCCCCATGGTGACCAGGAACCCGGCCAGCATGAAGCTGTAGATGTCCATGATCCAGAGCTGCTGCGGAGCGCTCGCCCCGAGGCCGGTGCTGAGGTGCGGCAGCGCCAGGTAGAGCACGCTGACGTCGACCGAGAGCAACAGGGCCACGGAGGCCAGGACGGCCAGCCCGGTCCATTCCCGGCGGCCCGCGCGGGTGCCGGGAAGTGTGCCCTCGAGTGTGGTGGTGTTCATCTCGTTCCCCTTTCAGTTGTCTTCACAGTGCTGTTAGGGGCTTCCGATGTTCTTTTCGTGGACTTAAGGCCGCGCATAAGGTGACGGTCATGCGTTTTGGGGTGCTGGGTCCGCTGGCCGTGTGGACGGATGCCGGCGAGAGCGTCACGGTTCCCGGGCTCAAGGTACGGGCGCTGCTCGTGGACCTGCTCGTCCACGAGGGCCATCCCGTGTCCGTGGACCGGCTGGTCGACGACCTGTGGGGCGCGGAGCCGCCGGGCAATCCGGCCGGGGCGCTGCAGGTGCGCGTCTCGCAGCTGCGCAAGGCGTTCGAGGACGCCGAGCCCGGCGGCAAGAACCTCGTCGTCTCCCGCGCCCCCGGCTACCTGCTGCGCCACGAGGACGGGGCCGTGGACGCGGCGCGCTTCGCCGGCCTGCTGGCCCGGGCGGAGGCCACCGACAGCCCGCGGACCAGGGCGGGGCTGCTGGCCGACGCGCTGGCGCTGTGGCGAGGGCCGGCGTACGCCGACTTCGCCGACGAGGAGTACACCAGATCGGCCATCCTGCGCCTGGAGGAGCAGCGGCTGTCCGCGCTGGAGCAGCACGCCGAGGCGCGGCTGGAGCTGGGCGAGCACGGCCTGCTGGTGGGCGAGCTGGGCGATCTGGTGGCCAGGCATCCGCTCAGGGAACGCCTGCGCGCCGTCCACATGCGGGCCCTCTACCGCGCGGGACGCCAGAGCGAGGCGCTGGCCTCGTACGGTGAGCTGCGGGACCGGCTGGCCGACGAGCTCGGCCTGGACCCGGGACCCGAGCTGGTCGCCCTGCACCAGGCGATACTCGGGCAGGACCCGGCCCTGAGCGTGCCCGCCGACCGCCCCGTCACGAACCTGCCCGCCTCCGTCAGCAAGCTCATCGGCCGGGACGAGGCCCTGGCCGAGGTGTGCGCGCTGGTGGGCGACGAACGGCTGGTGACGCTCACCGGCAGCGGCGGGGTCGGCAAGACCCGGCTGGCGCTGGAGGCCGCGAACCGGCTGGTGGACGGGTTCGCGGACGGGGCCTGGCTGGTCGCGCTCGACCAGGCGTCCCGCTCCCCCGCCGAGGCCGTGCTGGCCGCCCTGGACATCCGCGAGGACGCCGGCGCGCCCGCCGGGGAGCCGGCCTCCCAGGGGGACCGGGCGCTGGAGCGGCAGCTCGGCGCGGCGCTCAGGGCCAGGCGGATGCTGCTGGTCCTGGACAATTGCGAGCACGTGGTCGAGCAGGTCGCCGAGCTGGCCGAGGCGCTCCTGCGGGCCTGCCCCGACCTGCGGATCCTGGCCACGAGCAGGGAGCCGCTGGCCGTGGCCGGCGAGGTGCTGTGGAGCGTGCCGCCGCTCGACGTGCCGGGCAGCGCCGATCTGGCGGTCATGGCGCGTTCGGACGCGGTCAGGCTGTTCGTGACCAGGGCCGCGGCCTCCGCCCGCGGGTTCGCGCTCGACGCGCGCAACGCGGCGGCCGTGGCGCAGCTCTGCCTGCGGCTCGACGGCATCCCGCTGGCGCTGGAGCTGGCCGCGACCCGGGTGCGGGCGCTGGGCGTCCAGGGCGTGGTGGCCAGGCTGGACGACCGGTTCAGGCTGCTGGCCTCGGGGCAGCGGGGCGCGCCGGCCCGCCAGCAGACGCTCACCGCGGTGATCGACTGGAGCTGGGACCTGCTGTCCGACGACGAGCGCCGCGTCCTGCGCCGCCTCGCCGTGCACGCCGACGGCTGCACGCTGGAGGCCGCCGAATCCGTCTGCGACGCCGCCGAGCTCGACGTGCTCGACCTGCTGGCGCGCCTGGTCGACCGCTCGCTCGTGGTCGTCGTCGAGGCCCCCGCCGGCGTCCGGTACCGGCTGCTGGAGTCGGTGTCGGAGTACTGCCGGGCCAAGCTGTCCGACGCGGGCGAGCTCGACCGGGTACGCCTCGCGCACCTGCGCCACTACCTGGCGATGGCCGTACAGGCCGAGCCGGAGCTGTACGGGCACGACCAGCGGGACTGGCTGCTGCGCCTGGACGCGGAGGCCGCCAACCTGCGGGCGGCGCTCGACACGGCGGTCGCCGGCAAGGACGCCGACAGCGCGGCCCGGCTGGTGAACGCGCTGGCCTGGTACTGGTTCCTGCGCGGCCGGCTGGCCGAGGGCCGGCGGTCGCTGGCGGCGGCCCTGTCCGTCGATGGGGCCGCCTCCCCGGTCCGGGCGCGGGCGGCGGCCTGGGAGGCCGGGTTCGCGCTCATCCTGGGCGAGGAGGTCGACTGGGAGCCCGTGCTGGCGGCGGTCGAGGACCCGGGCGAACGGGCCAGGGCCGAGCTGTTCGTGAGCATGCACGTCAAGGACATGCCGACGGGGCAGGAGCTGGTGGGCCGGGCGCTGCCCACGTTCAGGGAGACCGGCGACCGGTGGGGCGTCGCGGCGGCGCTCGCCAGGCAGGCCAGGGACGCGTTCACGACGCGGGACATCCAGGCGCTCGAACGGACCGGCGAGGAGAGCGCGCGGCTGTTCACCGAGCTGGGCGACCGGTGGGGGCTGCTGCAGGCCACGGCCTGGCTGGCGTCGCTGGCCGAGATGGCGACCGACGCGGAGCGGGCCACCCGGCTGTTCGGCGAAGGGCTGCGGATGGCCGAGGACCTGGGGCTGTGGCCGGAGGTCTCCACGCGCATCGCCTGGCTGGGCTGGATCGCGATGCAGACCGGCGACTACGACCGCTCCATGGAGTTCTGCGAGCGGGCCATGAAGCTGGCGCAGAGCCAGGGCTACATGGAGGGCACGATCATGGGCGAGATGGGCCTCGCCTTCGCCGCGCGCCGGGCCGGGCGGCTGGACCTGGCCGAGACGCATCTGCGCCGGCTGCTCGAAGGGGTGCCGCGCGGCGCGGACGTCGAGCCCCCCTTGTACGTGCCGGACACGCTGATCGAGCTGGGCTACCTCACGGAGCTGCGCGGGGACCCGGCCGCGGCCATGGAGCTGCACGTGGAGGCGCTGGCCGCGGCCCGCAGGATGGGCGACGTCAGGACGATGGCGTTCGCCGTGGAGGGCGCGGCCTCGGCCGCCGGGCCGACCGAGAAGGCGGCCGTGCTGCTGGGGCTGGCGGCCGCGGCCAGGGAGCGGAACCAGACCCCGGCGGGGGCGGCCGAACGGGCCGACGCCGAGCGGGCGGCGGCGCGGGTACGCGAGGCGCTCGGCGAGGAGGCCTTCGCGGCCGCGTACCGGGAGGGCGCCACCCGCAAGCTCGACGAGGCGGCCGACCTGCTCTGAGGGCTAGGCAAGGTACTCGGCCAGGCGGTCGAAGAACTCGATCCAGCCCGCCTTGGCCTGCTCGGCGTGCGCGGGGTCGGTGTTGACGCCGTACTGGTGGAAGCGCATCCCCGTCTTGCCGTCCGCCTCGGTGAAGTCGATCGTGACGACCGACGCCGGCCCCTCGCCCGGGTTGTCCGGGTCGCCCGTGGTGAACACCACCCGCTCCGGCTCCGTCACCTCGCGGTAGGTGCCGTCCAGCGTCGCCTCGAACCCCTCCTCGCCCACCAGCGTGGCCCGCCAGACGCCGCCGGGGCGGGTGTCCAGGGTGATCCGGCCGACCGGTGTGCTGAGCATCCGCGGCCCGAACCACTGCGAGAAGCGCTCCGGCTCGGTCCAGGCGGCCCACACCAGCTCGCGGGGGGCGTCGAAGAGGCAGTTGATCTCGTATTCGGCGGTCTGGGTCATTGTCGTGTCCTTTCCGGTTCGTTCGATGGCTCAAAGGTCGCAGGGCGCGCTTCAGATCTCCTTCTCGTGGCCTTAAGGCGCGTGGCAGGCTGGCGGTATGAGGATCATTCGCGCCGCCAGAGTGCTCACCGGCCGGCCCGGAGAGGTGATCGCCGACGGCGAGGTCCTCGTCGACGGCGACCGGATCGTCTCCGTGGGGCCGCGCGGCAGCTGGGGCGAGGCCGCCGAGGTCCTCGACCTGCCGGGCCACACGGTGCTGCCCGGGCTGATCGACGCGCACGTCCACCTGGGGTTCGACGCGAAGGTGGACCCGGTGACCCGGCGCAGCTCCGAGAGCGACCACCACCTGCTGTTACGCATGGCCGAGAACGCGCGCAAGCTCGTCTCCGCCGGCGTCACCACCGCCCGCGACCTGGGCTCGCGCGGCTTCCTCGACCTGGCCCTGCGCGATGCGATCGAGGAGGGCCTCACGGTCGGCCCGCACATCGTGGCCGCCACCAGGCCCATCACGATCACCGGCGGCCACTGCTGGTACATGGGCGGCGAGGCCGATGACGAGCCCGCCATCCGCCGCGTCGCCAGGGAGAACCTCCGGGCGGGCGCCGACTGCCTGAAGGTGATGGCCTCCGGCGGCCTGATGACGCCGGGCGCGCCGCCGAGCTGGGTCCCGCAGTA
Source organism: Nonomuraea sp. NPDC003707 (assembly GCF_053587055.1). Classification (NCBI taxonomy): domain Bacteria; kingdom Bacillati; phylum Actinomycetota; class Actinomycetes; order Streptosporangiales; family Streptosporangiaceae; genus Nonomuraea; species Nonomuraea sp. NPDC003707. The sequence continues at coordinate 157,956 of NZ_JBSFNK010000015.1, forward strand.
TGGCACCGAGCAGCTCAGGGTCGTCGTGGAGGAGGCCGCGTCGCGCGGCAAGGGCGTCGCCGCCCACGCCCACGCGCACGCCTCCATCCGCAGCTCCATCGAGGCGGGCGTCACGACGCTTGAGCACTGCACGTTCTTCGGCCCGTCGGGGCACGACTACGACGCCGAGCTGGCCGACCTCGTCGCGGCGAGCGGCACGTACGTGTGCCCCACCGTGCACGGCGTGTTCTGGCGGATGCGCGAGGCCTACGGGCCCGAGATGATCGACGCCTGGCTGAACGCGGTGGCCGCCATGCGGGAGGCCGGGATCCGGCTCGTCGCGGGCACCGACGCCGGGTTCACCAACGGCGGCATCGCCAACGAGACCGACGGGTACGTCGCCGGCCTGGAGGTGTTCGCGGAGGCCGGGTTCGGCCACGCGGAGATCATCGAGATGGCCACCGTGCGCGCCGCCGACGCCTGCGGGGTGGGCGGGGTGACCGGCAGCCTGGAGGCGGGCAAGCGGGCCGACCTCATCGCGGTCAAGGGCGATCCGCTCGAACGCCTGGCCGACCTGCGCGATCTCACACTCGTCCTGATCTCCGGTCGTTCCGTCACGCAGACGGGCATCGACACGGTGACCTCGTCCGTCGGCTGAGAGGATTCTTCATGCTGCCCTGGTCCGCCGAGCTGGCCGGCCGTCTCGACCACGCCGTCATCGACAGCGCCCTGCTGCGCGGCAACCCCCTGGGGGATCCGCACGAGCGCCCGATCATGGTGTACGTCCCGCCCGGGTACGACGACGATCCCTCCCGTCGCTACCCCTCGATCTACGTGCTGCTCGGCTACACCGGCCACGTCGCCATGTGGCTGAACCGGGCTCCGTTCCGCCAACCGTACCCGGAGCTCGCGGACGCCGCCTTCGCCTCCGGGGAGGCCCTGCCCGCGATCGTCGTGTACGTGGACGCGTGGACCTCGCTCGGCGGCAGCCAGTTCCTCGACTCCCCCGGCACCGGGCGCTACCACTCCTACCTGCGGGACGAGGTCGTGCCGTGGGTGGACGCCCGCTACCGCACGATCGCCGACCGCGACCACCGGGCGGTCACCGGCAAGTCGAGCGGCGGCTACGGGGCCATGGTCACCGCGATGCTGGCGCCCGACGTGTTCGGCGCGCTGGCCACGCACGCCGGCGACGCGTTGTTCGAGGTGTGCTCGCGCGGGTCGTTCCCCGAGGTGGCGCGCAGGCTGCGGGACATGTACGACGGCTCGTACGACACGTTCCTCGCCGACTTCCGCGGCCGCCCGGCCGGGACCAAGGAGGGGGACCTGGAGCTGCTGGAGATGTACGCGTACGCGGCCGCCTACTCCGCGGACCCCGACGGGACCGTACGCGTGCCCTTCGACGACACGGGCGCCGTCGTGCCGGAGGTGTGGGAGCGCTGGCTGTCCTGGGATCCCGTGCTGATGGCCCCGCGGCACGCCGAGGCCCTGCGCTCGATGCGGGCGATCTGGGTGGACGCCGGGAGCAAGGACGAGTACTTCCTGGACTTCGGGGCGGTGGCGTTCCGGCGGGCGCTGGAGGCGGCGGGCGTCAAGGACGAGAACGTCTATTTCGAGCTCTTCGACGCCGGCCACGGCGCCATCGAGTACCGCTACCCGCTCGCCCTCGCCTGGTTGTCCCGCCGCCTGACCCCTTAGGTCCGCAGGCTGCGCACGCCGGCGAGGATCAGCTCCAGCCCGGCGCGGAAGGCCGCGTCGCGCTGCTCCCGGGGCCAGGTCTCGGCCTTCCTGGCCTGCTCCTCGACCGTGTAGCCGTTCACGTAGGCCATGACGGTGTCCACGGCCACGGCGGCCCTGTCCGCGGGGATGCCCGCCGCGGCCAGGGCCGCTATGAGCGCGTGGAAGCCGGCCACGGCCTCGTCCCCCGCGTGCTGGAACGTCGCCATGAGGCGGGCCCCGTCCCGGTGGGCCAGCATGAGCTCGCGGATGCCGATCGCGACGATCCGCAGCTGCTCGTCCCAGGGGCCGTCGAGCGGCGGTGCGGGGCCGTCCTGCGGGGTGACCAGGTGCGCGACCATCGCGTCCAGTAGCGCCTGTTTGCTGGGGTAATGCCGATACAGCGCCCCGGCCTGCACCCCGAGCCGGCCGGCCAGGCGGCGCATGGTCAGCCCGTCCAGGCCGACCTCGTCGAGCAGCTCGATCGCCGCCCGGAGGACCTGGTCGCGCCGCTCCCCCATGAGACCTCCTTGACAGTACGGCTCCGCTTACGTGAACAATGTACACGTGAACGTTGTTCACGTCGGACAGGGAGGACGGCATGAGCGGACAACGGGTTCTGGTGATCGGGGCGGGCCTCGGCGGGCTGGCCCTCGCGCACGCGCTGGTGCGCGCGGGGATCGACGTACACGTGTACGAGGCCGACGACGGCAGCGGCGATCGTTTCCAGGGCTACCGGATCGGGCTGGCGCCGCTCGGGTGGGCGGAGCTGCGCGCCTGCCTGCCGGAGCGGCTGTACGCGCTGGCGGAGGCGACCAGCGGCGACCTGGACGGCCCCGGGCTGCTGTTCGACGAGCGGCTCACGCTGCTCAGCAGCGACCTGCCCGAACCGCCGGACGAGACCCGGGCGGTCGATCGCCAGGTGCTGCGGCGGATCCTGCTCGGCGGACTCGGCGACCGCGTCACGCACGGCAAACGCCTGACCGGGGTCGCCGAGACCGGCGAGACGGTGACGGCCCGCTTCGCCGACGGCACCCAGGCCACGGGCGACGTGCTGGTCGGCGCCGACGGCGGCAACTCGGTGGTCCGCCGCCACGTGGCCCCCGAGGTGGGCCACGTCGATGCCGGCCTGTGCGGCGCGATGGGCCGCACGCCGATCACCGAACGCTTCGCGGAGCTGGTGCCGGGCCGGGGCACCATGGTCAAGGGCCCGGGGATCACGCTGATGCTGGGCCGCATGCGGTTCGCCAGGGAGCCCTCGGAGGCCGCCGCGGAGCTCGTACCCGGTCTGGACCTGCCCCATCGGGACAGCTACGTGCGGTGGGTGCTGCTCGTGCCCCCGGAGCACCCGGCGTCGCGGCAGACCCTGGTGGACGCCCGCGAGCTCGTCCTGGAGCTCATCGACGGCTGGCACCCCGACCTGCGGAATCTCGTGCGCTCGGCGGACATGAGCGCCGCGGGCCCCGCCAAGGTCTACGACCGTCCCGTGCCCGCGTGGCCGGCGGGCCGGATCACGGTCCTCGGCGACGCCGCCCACCTGACGCTGGCCAGCGGCGGCAACGGCGCGAACACCGCCATCCAGGACGCCCGACGGCTGGGCAACCGGCTGGCCGAGGTCCACCGGGGCGAGCGGGACCTCCGGTCGGCGCTGGCCGAATACCAGGCCGACCTGCTGGAACGCGGGAACGCGGCGGTGGAGCACGGCAAGGAGGCCATGAAGCGGTTCGTCCCCACGGACTCTCAATCATCTAGGTGACACTTGTCAACCAAACGATTGATGCTCTACCGTCCTTGCACATGGCGGCACGAAGGGCGCCGCGCCCTGAGGAGCGCGGCAAGGCGGCGGAGCTGACGCGGGAGCGGATCCTGCGGGCCGCCGTGAGCGAGTTCGGCGAGAAGGGATATTCCGGCGCGCGCACCGCCGGGATCGCCGCCCGCGCCGGCGTCAACCAGCAGCTGATCTCCTACTACTTCGGCGGCAAGCAGGGGCTGCTGGAGGAGCTGCGGCGGCGCCGGCAGGCGGACGAGGCCGCGTCCGACGCCTCGTCCGTCTCGTTCGCGGAGTCGGTCGGGGCCCAACTGGAGCGCACGCTCGACGACCCGGAATGGGCGCGGCTGGTGGTGTGGCAGGCGCTGGGCGACTGCCCGTTCGCCGACGCCGAGGAGGGACAGCGGTTCGCGCAGGCGCAACGCGCCCGGATGGCCGAGTCGCTGGAGCGGATGCGCGGGCGGCAGGCGGCCGGGGAGGTCACCGATCGGGTCGATCCGGCGTTCGCGCTGCTGGTCGCCTATGCGGTGGTGTTCGCGCCGATCACGATGCCGCAGTTCGTCCGGGACATCTTCGGCGACGACCCGCTCTCGCCCGAGGTGCGCCGCCGCCTGCACGGTGAGCTGGTCAGGCTTCTCGGCCAGGCCGAGGATTAGGGAGGTTCTGCGGCAATGGTGATGGTGGTCTTCGGGGCTCGGGGCAGTGTGGGGCGCCATGTCGCCGCCGGTCTGCTGGCGGCCGGCGAACAGGTGCGGGTGACGAGCAGGGACCCGGAAAGGGGCGGCCTGCCCGCTTCCGCGGAGGTCGTGGCGGCCGATCTGGACCTTCCCGAGACGTTGCCCGCCGCGCTGGAGGGCGCCACGAAGGTGTTCGTGTACGCCAAACCGGACGGTGTCGCGGGCTTCGTCGAGGCGGCCAGGTCGGCCGGGGTGCGACAGGTGGTGCTGCTGTCGTCGGCGGCGGTCGCGATCGAGGGCTCCGAACACAACCCGATCGCCGTGCACCACCAGGTCGTCGAGACGGCCGTGGAGGGCTCGGGGCTGGACTGGACGTTCATCCGGCCGGGGATGTTCGCGACGAACACGCTGTGGTGGTGGCAGGCGGCGATCCGGGGCGGGGGCGCGGTGCGGCTGCCGTACCCGGAGGCCGAGACCGCCCCCATCCACGAGAAGGACCTGGCGGCGCTCGCGGTGACGGCGTTGACCGAGCCCGGGCACGAGCGGCGGGCGTACACCGTGTACGGGATGGAATCGCTCACGTTGCGGCGGCAGGTCGAGCACATCGGGGAGGCGATCGGGCGTCCGATCGCCGTCGAGGTGGTGTCGGAGGCGCAGGCGCGGGAGGAGATGGGCCGGACGACGCCGGCGGTCGGCGTCGAGGTGATCATGAAGCAGTGGGCGGCCCGCGACGGCATACCCGCGCAGACCTCGACTGCGGTGGAGAAGGTGACCGACCGCCCGGCGCGCACGTTCGCCGAATGGGCCGTCGACCACGCGGACGACTTCCGCTGAGCGCGGGTGCGGCCGGCGTCTTCACCTGTTCTGCGGGGGTGTCTTCTTCCTGCGGCCGCGGCGGGGGCTCGATCCGCGCGGGTTCTGCGGCGGTCCGGGCCTGGGCTCGACTCCCGGCGCGTACCCGGGTGAGCGATACAGGGGCCGGCCTCCGTACCAGCCCCACATGAGGCAGATCAGCCCCACGAGCAGGGCCAGGACCGGCACCAGGTAGAGGAGCGCGTCGAGCCGGAGCAGCCCGGCGGCGGTCACCCCCGTGATCGACGCGACCAGCACCCAGCCCGGCCCGTGCCAGTACGGTTTCCCCAGCGGCCTGTCGGACTCCTCCCAGCCCCGTGGGGTGCGCCGCCGGAGCCGCCCCGCCGGCCACAGCCGCGTGCCGTCCCCGGTGATCACGACCGCTCGCCTGAACGGCCCTCCCCCGATCCGCACCTGCGCCTTCAGTCCCTCCGCCCGCTCGTCGACGGCGGGATCCCAGTGGACCCGCTGGTAGTACGGCCTCGCCCCGCGCTCGGGGACGAGCTTCAGGTACGGGCTGAACCAGCGGACCCCCTTCGTCCTGTACTCCAGGATCAGCGGCCGGACCTGCCACCGCACCTCGGCCGCCGACGCCGCGTGCCGGTTGAGCAGGAACCGGGCCAGCACCAGGACGAGCCCGAGCCCGTAGACGCCCGCGACGACGAACGGAGCTCGCCTGAGCATGTCCCCGGGAGGGGGCACGTCCTCATGCCCGGCGGGGAACACCAGACCGCCGGGCTCGGCCGGGTCGTAGCGGATGGGCAGCACCGAGCCCCGCACGAAATGTTCGGAGTCGGCCTGGATCATCGTCTGATGGCTGTTCCTGCCGTCGGACCAGTCCAGGTAGAACATCTCCGGATTGCCCCGGTCGTCGAAGTCGATGTACTGGACCGTGGCCGCGGCCCGCGCCGTGGCGCGAGACTCCGCGTCGGCGACACCGGCGGCCTGGACCGCGAGTACGCCGAACGCCACGAGCGCTCCCAGCGTGAAACCCCCGAGCGACACCAAGGCGATACGCGATATCGGCTGTAAGCCATGCACCCACACAGTTTGGCGCGAGGGTCTTTCGCCACGCTTTCATCAGTCTGTCGCCGTTCTCCGCGCCTTCCGTCCGCCCAGATGCCGGGCGAAGAACCGCAGCGAGCTGTCCGTCTCGAACCGCGGCAGATCCCCGTGCTTGCCGGGATTGGCGTGCAGCGTCTTCTCGGCCGAAGCGAAGGCGTCGAACAACGCCAGGCCCTCGGCCCGCGGCACCCGCTCGTCGTCCCACTGGAGCAGGAACCGCACCGGTACGGTGATACGCGCCGCGGTCTCGGCCAGCGTGGTCGCCCCGAGCAGGCCCAGCACCGCGGCGCCGACCCGGGGTTCCGCGGCGACGAACGGGACACCGAGCCCGCAACCCATCGACACACCCCAGTAACCCGCCGGACCTGCGCCGACGTGGTCGAGCTGCTGGAGCGCGGTCAGGACCGCCTGCCATTCCGCGACGGCCTGACCAGCCAGAAGAACGTGCATGGCCAGGACCTGCGCGGTCGCGTCCTCGCCGGCGGCCGCACGGGCCCGCATCTCGGTCGCGATCCGGCCGAACTCCTCGCCCTTCGGCCGCTCGCCGTGGTTGGGCGCGTCGATCGCGGCGACCGCGAACCCGCCCTCGGTGACGAAGTCGTGCGCGCGGGCCAGGATGCCGGGCGCCTTCTTGTGCTGCCCGCCGCCGTGTCCCATCAGGATCAGGGGACGAGTGCTCGGGGCGGCTTCCGGCGTCCACAGCACGCCGGGGATCTCGCCGAGGGTGAAGAGCTGTTCGGTGACGCCGTCCGACGACGTCCGGGAGATGAAGCGCATGGCGATTCAAGCCTTTCGGGAGGCCTTCTGCGGGCGCTCCCTAGACCATGCGTGGGAGGGAGCCCCGACCTGTCACAGCGTTGATCGGTCTCACCTCCTCGAGTTCGCGGCGATGCACGGCGCCGCCGAAGCTATCACAACACGTGGAGGGAGTACGCTGTGGCTGGCGTTTCGGGACGCGACCGGTCCGCGGAAAGGGCTCAGCCCACCCGATCTTCATGGTGTTCAGTCATGGTGCAGTTCCTCCTTTTCGGCCTGAAGATGCGGACGTCGGGCATAACCGGAAGGGAGGTCTTCGTGGCGAACCGTCTGCCCGAAAACCCCAGCCTCGACCACCTGAAGAACGAGGCCAAGCAACTGCTGCGCGGCGTACGCGCGGGCGAGCTCCGCGCACTCGCGACAGTCGGCGGATGGTATCCGGGAGCGCCGTCAGAACTGCGGTTGGCCGACGCGCAACTGGTGGTCGCCCGCAAGTACGGCTTCACCAGCTGGCCGCAGTTGCGGGCACACCTGGCGATGCTGGGCAGGTTCGCGCGCCGGCCGCACGAGGTGGGCCCCTCGGCCGACCCCGCGACCGAGTTCCTGCGGCTGTCCGGCCTGGCCTACCACGGACCCGCGAGGACCGAGGCGGCGGCGCGGCTGCTGGACGGCCATCCCGAGACAGCCGGCGCGTCGGTGTGGACGATGGCGGCGCTCGGCGACGCCGCCGGGACGGCCCGCGCGGTCGCGTCCGACCCCGCGTCGGCCCGGGCCTCCGGCAGCCCCTTCGGCTGGGAGCCGCTGCTGTATCTGACCTGTTCACGGGTGGCGCAGGCCGACGCCGTGGGGACGGCGCGGGTCCTGCTGGACGCGGGAGCCGATCCGAACGCCGGCTACCTGCCCGAGGGGCTCGGACCGCCGTTCACCGCCTTGACGGGCGCGCTGGGCGGTGGGGAGCTGGGGCAGCCGCCGCATCCGCGGGACCTGGAACTGGCCCGGGTGCTCCTGGAGGCCGGGGCGGACGCCAACGACGGCCGGGCTCTGTACAACCGCGGAGTCATGGACGACGACACCGGCTACCTGGAGCTGCTGCTGGAGTTCGGGCTCGGCGGCGGGGACGGCGGGCCATGGGCGGCCAGGCTGGGACGCGTACAGGACTCCCCGGCCCGCATGCTGGCGAACACGGTGCTGACGGCCGCGTTGCGTGGCCAGGCAGGCCGGATGCGGTGCCTGCTGGCACACGGAGCACCCGCGGACGCCAAGAGCGACGGGCATCCGTTCTTCGGCGGGCACACGGCGCTGGAGCTCGCGCTGCTGGGCGGGCATACGGAGGTCGCGCGGCTCCTGTCCGACGCGGGGGCCTCCGGCACCCTGCGCGGGCTGGACGCCGCGGAGGCCGCGATCATGCGAGGGGATCGGGAGCAGGCCGGGCACCTGCTGAGCGCCGATCCCGGACTGGCCGGGCAACTCCTGACGCGGCGGCGGGATCTGCTCATCAGGGCCGCGGAGTACGGCCGGGTGCCTGCCGTACGGCTGGCCTGCGGGCTGGGGTTCGACGTGAACGCGCGCCTCCCGGCGACGGCGTTGCACAAGGCGGCGCGGGCAGGCGACCTGCCGATGGTGCGAGCGCTGGTGGAGTTGGGAGCCGACCCGTCAGTACGGGAGCACGACTACGACGCCACGCCGCTGGAGTGGGCACAGTTCGCCGGTCGGGCCGAGGTGGTGGACTTCTTGCGCTGATCACCACCATCTCGTCATCAAGCGTCCCGGTCTCCGCACGCCCCCAGCCTCCGCGGCGACCCAGCTTGCTCCTTGCGCTTGCTGCGGGACCGCCGCGGTGCGTTACCGAGTTGCGGCGATCTGTCCGAGCAGGTCCGTCGTCACGCGGTCGAGGCGGGCCGCGGCGTCCGGGTCGAAATCCTTGCCGGTCATCGGCAACGGCTTGCCGCGCATGTAGGCGGTGACAGCGGATCCGGGCGCGGCGTCCAGCAGTGCGGCGATCGGCACGATCGCCTTGCCGACCGGCATCGCGAAGAACCGGGCGAGCGCCTTGGTGACGGCACGCCTGGGCTGCGGCAGCGGGTCGGCCATGCTCGTGTTCACGAAGCCGGGGTTGTAGAGGACATAACGCGTACGGGCGGCCGGGTGGCGAGCGGGGAAGCCGGCTCCCAGCAGGTCGTTGCAGCGCGAGGACTGCATCGCCGCGCGCATCCCCGTGTAACCGTCGCGCCATTGGAGGTCGTCCCAGTTGACGCGGCCCGGCAGGCCGCCGGGTCCGGCGATGTTCATCACGACGGGCGCCTGCGCGCGCTCCAGGTGCTCCATCAGGCCGTGGCCGATGACGAACCGGCTCAGGTAGGCGAGCGCGAAGGTGAACTCCAGCCCGTCCGCCGTCTCCTCGCGCTTGGGCCGGAACCGCTGGGCCGCGAACACCAGCCCGTCCACGGCCTCGGTGGTCGCCATGACCTCCTCGACCACCTGCCGCATGCCCGCGACGGTGCTCAGGTCGGCCCGGAGAAACACGGCCCTGCCCTCGGCGCCGAGCCGGTGCGCCTCGGCGAGAAAGGCACGCCCCTTGTCCTCCCCGCTGGCCACGGCGATCACGCTGTCCCCGCGCCGCAGGAAATGCAGCCCCAGGCCCTTGCCCATGCCGTCCGTGCCGCCGGTGATCACGTATGTACGCATTCCCGAGCCCTCTCAAGTCATCGATCGGTGACAAGAATGCTAGGCCTGGTGGATGGTTAAGTCAACGTACGATGACTTAGGATGATTTGCATGGACCAGCCGAAACGCCGCGACAAAGCCGCCACCCGCGCCAAGCTGCTCGACGCCGCCCGCCTGCGCTTCGCCCGCCAGGGCTACGACGGCACCGGCGTACGTGAAATCGCGGCCGACGTGGGCGTCGATCCGGCTCTGGTCTTCCGCTACTTCGGCTCGAAGGAGCAACTCCACGAGGAGGCTGTACGCGTGGAGATCCCGGCCGGCCTCACGGACGATCCGGCGCGTCCGCTCACCCACATCACCGACACGCTGCTGCACGATGTCGTCTTCGCCGACTGGGAGCAGTTCGCCGGCGAGCACCCGCTCCTGGTGATGCTGCGCTCCGCGGGACGCCCGGCCATCCGCGAACAGTTGCGTACGCAGATCTGCGAGGGCTACCTGCCCGACTTCGCCGAGCGGATGGGCGGCGAGAACCCCGCCCTGCGGGCCGAGATGGTGGGCGCGCTGCTGCTCGGCATGGGCGTGATGCGCTCACTCCTCGGCAGTCCCGCCCTGAGCGAGGCCTCCTTCGAGGAGACGCGCGCGCTGGTCGCCCGGCTGGTCACGGCCTTGAGCGATCAATCCCCTCGATAACCCCAGTTATGCGCCTTTTGTCGCGGAGCGACGACCCGGCGTGGGGCTGACCCGAGTCACCCGCTCAACATCGCCACGACCGTCCGGAGGACGCAGGGTTCTGCACGAGTGGCGCGAGAAGACGGAGAAGGGCGAGGTCATCGGGAACCGCATGATCGACGGCCACCCCTCGGTTCTCGTGGGCAGGGTGCGGCGTTCGTGCTCGGCGGTGCGTGGCGTCAACCTGCGAACTTCTCGACAGCCGCCGGGGTGACGGGGGTGAAGAAGTTGACAAGGTTGCCGTCGGGGTCGCGGAACAGCAGCGACCGGTTGCCCCAGGGCATCGTGGTGGGCTCGTTGACGAAGTCGGTCACGAAGCCGGTCAGGTTCTGGTGAACGCGATCCACGTCGTCGACGAGGAACTCGGTGATCACGCTGTGGTTGTCCGCCGGGCGGGCAGAGCCCGGGGCGAACAGCGGGACGGTGCGAGTGCCGGCGATCGCGAGGGTGGCCTTGGGGGTCTTGAGTTCGGCGAAGTCCTCGGTGGCCCATATCGCACGCACCCCTGTGGCTCGTTCATAGAACTCGACGAGGCGCGCGACGTCGCTGGTGATGATCCGAATCGAGACGAAGTTCATGGGGAGCTCCTTGGCTGTGCTGGCGTCGTGCGCTTCGCAGCCTAGGAGAAATAGTGGACAGAATCGGTCCTGTATTCGCATAGGCTGCGAACATGCCTCGACCCACCGGGCGCGTGCTGACACTCCTGGAGTTGCTGCAGTCGGGCGGCATCCGGACCGTGGCCGAACTCGCCGACCGGCTCGGCGTCGAAGGACGTACCGTGCGGCGGTATGTGGACCAGCTGATCGATCTCGACGTGCCCGTGGAGTCGGTGCGCGGCCGCTACGGCGGGTACCGGCTCGCTCCCGGGTACCGCCTGCCGCCCCTCATGCTCAGCGACGACGAGGCGCTGGCCGTGCTGCTCGGCCTGGTCGCCGGCCGCCGAGCAGGGTTGATGACGACGCAGCACACGGCGAGCGAGACGGCATCGGCCAAGATCCGGCGGGTGCTGCCCAAGCACATCGCCCGCCGGCTCGACACACTCCTGGAGTCTCTCGCCTTCACGGATCAGCCCGGCGAGTTCGCCGCCCCGGACGCCGGAGTCCTGCTCACCATCGCCGATGCGGTACGCCACCGCCGACCGGTCTCGATCCGATACACCGACCGCGACGGGCGGCTCAGCGAACGCACGCTGCACGCGTACGGGATCGTCGCCCATTCGGGCCGGTGGTACGTCACCGGCAACGACGCCCGGATCGGCGAGGACCGAACCTTCCGGCTCGATCGCATCGCGGACGCGAGGGCCCTGCCCGGCTCATTCGACGCGCCCGAAGGTCCGGGTCCGGCACAGCGCGTGTTGTCGGGGTTCGCCACGGCTGAGTACCAGCATGAGGTGACCTTGCGGATCCACGGGACAGTTGAGCAGATTCGCGCCCACCTTCCCGCCAGCGTCGCGAGCCTGGAGGAGCACGAGCCCGCGGCCGGCGAGGACCGGGCGAGCGAGCGCTGGCTGCGCGTCGAGCTACGGGTGGAGCGGCTCGACTGGTTGCCTCCGGCACTCGCCGCACTCGGCCGGCCGTTCGTCATCGAGCGCCCCGACGAACTGCGCGACCGCGTCATCGCGCTCGCCGATCACCTCGCGTCCTACGCCCGCCAAGGCTGACGGCGAGGAACCAATGTCATGAGGTGGCACACCTGGTCGTCGTCCAGCAGGGGCCGGCCGCCGGACGTGACCAGGCCGAGGGCGAGGACCGAACGGTCAGCGCCGGCACCACCGTGGTGCGCGCGCACCAGCACGCGAACCGCACCGGCTTTCCCGAAACCAGCTCCTGTCGCACACCGAGTTACCGGCTCTGGCCCGAACTCGGGGGTATCTGCTGGTGTCTCGCCCGTTCAAGGGTGTCGGCCGGCCCACGGGGGCCTTTGGCGAGCGGGGTGGGCTCCAGCAGGCCAGACCGGTAACCGGCCCACGGGTGGGCGATGGCGCCGAAGGCGCGGGGGGTGCGCCGTAAGGCGCCTGAATAGGGAACGCCTGAGTCCCCGCCCACCTACCTGTTGCCCCGGGTTCCTGATAGCGGCTCCACCCTCCATCGGTGTGGCGGCAAAGCTTAACCACTCTCCGTAGCCAGAGTTAGTACATCCGTCGGCAAGATCGACCTGCGCATCTGGCCTCGGATGGGTCACACTGGTGACATGGATGTCAGGGGATACGGAGCAGTCCGCCCTTACGTCGTGCCCGATACGTTGGAGGAGCTCGCCGGGCCCGTCAGGGGTGTCGTCTCGCTTCCCCATCACCTCGACTGGGGACCGAAACGCAGCTATGACCTTGAGCAGGTTGCCGATGCGCGGCTGATGTACATGCGTGTGATCCGAGAGAGTGCCACGCCTGACGACCTACGGCATTTCCTGAACGCCTCACTCCTGCGGCGCCTCTGGCCGGAGTTGGTCCTGCCGCCGCGGGTTCGCGCCCTGTGGCTGGACCGCTTCCCCGAGTTGCAGCGCCAAGCCGCCTGATGGACGAATTCCACCGTCGCCTGGCCAGCATTGCTCTGGCAGCAGCAGCAGATCACGGCTTCGCTCTGGCAGGCGGCTACGCGGTGCAAGCCTATGGCGTACTTCAGCGGCCAAGCGAAGACATCGACCTGTTCACCTCCAGCCTCCGCGGCGACTTCGCGGAGGGGGTCAGGAAAGTCCAGGATGCTTATGCCGTCCAAGGCCTAACCGTCAAAGTCGATCTCGACAGCCCGCAGTTCGTACGACTTAGCGTTTCCGATCCTGCAATCGGCCGGACCAGCAAGGTCGAATTGGCAACCGACCTGCGGTCGCACCCGCCGATCACCATGGAGATCGGTCCGGTCATCCACCTTGATGACGTTGCAGGAGGCAAGGTTGAGGCGCTGTTCACCCGAGCGGAAGTTCGTGATTTCATCGACGTCGACGCGTTGATCACCAGCAATCGGTTCACCCGGAACCAGTTGCTTGACCTTGCCGCATCCCGTGACCTCGGCTTCGATCGCGCCACGTTCGCGCAAATGCTCTCCGCTCTGGAGCTCTATCCGGACAGCGAGTTCCTCGCCTATGGCCTGATAGAGGCTGAGGTGCGCAAACTCCGCACCCGTTTCGATGAGTGGCGCACCGATCTTTCCCGAAACTAGCTCCTGCCGCACGCTGAGTTGCTGGCTGGGGCTCGAACTCGGGGGTATCTGCTGGTGTCTCGCCTGTTCAAGGGTGTCGGCCGGCCCACGGGGGCCTTTGGCGAGCGGGGTGGGCTCCAGCAGGCCAGACCAGTAACCGGCCCACGGGTGGGCGATGGCGCCGAAGGCGCGGGGGGTGCGCCGAAGGCGCCTGAATAGGGGACGGCTGAGCCCCGGGCGCGAAGCGCCCCCCGCGAAGACCTTTGCGCCGCCAGGCGTGGCCAGGGACGAGCGGAGCGAGGACCGCTCGGGGCGGTGTCCAGCAGGCCCACCACCCGGATGGGCAACGGGTGGGCGAGCCTGGCCCACCTACCCGGATGCCTACTCGTGGCGGGCCGTGCTGTCTCGGACGATGAGTTCCGTTGCCAGTTCGACCCGCTTGGTCTCCGGGACCTCGCCGCGGCCCATGGCCAGGACCGTGCGGGTGGCGAGGGCGGCCATCTCCTGCAGCGGCTGGCGTACCGTGGTCAGGGGTGGCCAGGCCGACTTGGACAGGGGCAGGTCGTCGAAGCCCACCACGCTCAGGTCCTCGGGGACGCGAAGGCCGCGCTGGCGGGCCGCCTCGAACACGCCGAAGGCCATCAGGTCACTCCCGGCGAAGATCGCCGTCGGGGGCGCGTCCAGGGAGAGCAGCGCGTGGCCCTCGTCGTGGCCGGACTCCACCAGGAACGTGCCGCGGCGGATCAGCTCCGGCTCGATCGGCACCCCGGCCGTCTCCAGGGCCGCGCGGTAGCCGTCCACGCGGGCCTGGCTGCACAGCATGTCCGTGGGGCCGCTGATCATGCCGATGCGCCGGTGGCCGAGTTCGAGCAGGTGGCGGGTGGCGGCCAGGCCGCCGTTCCAGTTGGTGGCCCCGACCGAGACGACGCCGGGGGCGGGCTCGCCCTCCGGGTCGACCACCGCGAACGGGAGCGAGCGCGCGCTGAGCTGGGCCTGGATGCCGGTGGACAGGCGCGAGGCGACGATGACCACGCCGTCGGTACGGCGGGCGGCCAGGCGTTCGAGCCAGTCGCGGCCCGGTCCGGCATGAGTGTGCAGGACGGAGATGACCACGCTGGCCCCGGCCTCGTGGGCCGCGCCCTCCGCGCCGCGCACGATCTCCATGGCCCACGGCGACTCGATCTCGGCGAAGACCAGGTCGACCAGGCCGGCCGGGGTGTCGTCCTGGCTGATGCGCCGCTGGTAGCCGTGTTCCTGCAGGAGTCGTTCGACTCGATGGCGGGTCGCCGGAGCGACCTCTGGACGTCCGTTGATGACCTTGGACACCGTCGGAATGGAGACCCCGGCCTCTTCCGCGATCAGTGCGATCGTCACCCGCCGCTTCGCTGACACGTTCGGGAGTGTATCCGAAAGTTTCGGTTTGGGATCGCTCCCACTCGAGGTGTTGACGCTTTACGCAGCGTTTACCTACGATCCAGAAAGCGAAACTATCGGGGAGGTAACGAAACTTTCGCCCGGTGCGCCGCGTTGTGCCCCATGAGTCACGCTGAGTCCCGCGAATCACGTGCAGGGGTCCGTACGGCAGGCCGAGCCAGTCTGAGGGAAGGACCCCTGATGAAACGCAGTCTGGTGTTGATCGCGACCGCAGTGCTCATAACCGGCTGCGGCGGTGGGGGCAGCACTACGGCCCCACAGCAGAGCGGCTCGGCGGCCAAGGTCACTCTTGAATGGTGGCACCTGTCGACCGCGGAGCCGCTCAAGTCCCTCTGGGCGCAGCGGGCCAAGGACTTCGAGGCCAAGCATCCCAACGTCACCATCAAGGCGACCGTTCTGGAGAACGACGCGTACAAGGCCAAGCTGACCACGATCACGCAGTCCGGCAAGGCCCCCGACCTGTTCGCCACGTGGGGCGGCGGCGTGCTCAAGCAGCAGATCGACGCCGGGCTGGTCAAGGACATCTCCTCCGACGTCGCCGACGTCCTGCCCAGCTTCACTCCGGCGGCGCTGAGCGCGTACCAGTTCGACGGCAAGACGTACGGGCTCCCGACCGACATCGGCCTGGTCGGCTTCTGGTACAACAAGAAACTCTTCGCCGAGGCCGGCATCACGCAGCCGCCCGCCACGTGGTCGGCGTTCCTCGAGGACGTCAAGAAGCTCAAGACGGCGGGCGTCACCCCGATCGCCCTGGCCGGCAAGGAGAAGTGGCCGGGCCACTACTACTGGGCCTACCTCGCCATGCGCATCGCCGGCCTCGACGCGCTCAAGCAGGCGGCCGTCGACCACGACTTCACCAAGCCCGACTTCGTGGCCGCCGGACAGCAGGTCAAGGCGCTGGCGGACCTGCAGCCGTTCCAGAAGGGCTTCCTCGGCGCGGGGTACGGCACCCCGGACGGCCAGGCGGCCACCATGTCGAACGGCAAGGCCGCCATGGAGCTGATGGGCCAGTGGGCGCCCGCCGTGCAGAAGGACGCCGGCAAGGGCCTCGGCGACGACCTGGGCTTCTTCCCCTTCCCCGCGGTCGAGGGCGGCAAGGGCTCGATCTCCGACGCGTTCGGCGGTGGCGGCGGCCTGGCCGTGGGCGCGGACGCCCCCGCGGAGGCCGTGCAGTTCGTGAAGTTCATGACCGAGATGGACAACCACTCCAAGGCCGTGGCGGCCGGCGGCGTGCTGCCGGTGCTCAAGGGCGAGGAGAGCGCGGTCACGGACCCCAACCTCAAGCAGGTGGCGACCGCGCTGGCCGCGGCCGGCGGCTACCAGCTCTACCTCGACCAGGCCTACCCGCCCGCCGTCGGCCAGCAGGTCAACGACAGCGTGGCCGAGCTCATCGCCGGTACGAAGACGCCGGACGAAGTCGGCAAGGCCATCACCGAAGTGGCCAAGAGCGAAGGATGACGACCCTCCTCAAGGGGCCGGAGGCGGTCACGCTTCCGGCCCCCGCCCCTGCCGCCAGGCGGCGCGGCCGCTGGGTGACCATCGCCCTGTTCCTGCTGCCCGCCCTGGTCCTCTTCCTGCTGCTGGTCGTCGCACCCATCCTCGTGGCGTTCTACGCCAGCCTGTTCAGGTGGAACGGTTTCGGCGGCCTGCCGACCAACTTCATCGGGCTCGACAACTTCACCCGGCTCTTCGGCACCGAAATTTTCGGCCAGGACCTGTGGCACCTGCTGGTCCTCGTGCTGCTGTCGGTCTGCGTGCAGCTCCCGTTCTCGCTGGCCATCGCGATGCTGCTGAACCAGCGCATCCGCGGGCGGGCGCTGTACCGGGTGGTGTTCTTCGCGCCGTACGTGCTCTCCGAGGTCATCACCGGCGTGCTGTTCTCGATGATCCTCTCGCCCGAGTCGGGCATGGCTAACCAGTTCCTGTCGGTGTTCGGGCTCGACTCGGAGTGGCTGGCCGACCCCGACACCGTGATGCCGTCGCTCTTCCTGGTCATGACGTGGAAATATTTCGGCTTCCACATGATGATCTATCTCGCCGGGCGGCAGGCCATCCCGAACGAGCTCATCGAGGCCGCCCAGATCGACGGGGCTACGAGCTGGAAGACGTTCCGGCACATCACGCTGCCGCTGCTCGGGCCGACGATCCGGATCAGCGTCTTCCTGTCCGTCATCTACACGATCCAGCTCTTCGACCTGGTGTGGATCCTCACCCAGGGCGGGCCGTCGCACTCGTCCGAGACGATGGCCGTCACGATGATGGACTGGGGCTTCAAGCGCTCCCAGGTCGGCTACGCCAGCGCGATCAGCGTCGTGATGTTCGCGCTCAGCCTCGTCTTCGCCCTCGTCTACCAGCGGTTCGTGATGCGCCGCGACCTGGAGGGCGCGACCACCTCGATGGGAGAGCGCCGATGATCCATCGGAAGAAGTCCTCGCCGCGGCGCAACACCCTGCCGCTGCATCTGATCGCGTGGATCGTCGGCCTGTTCATCATCATCCCGGTGGTGTACGCGCTGATCGGCGGCTTCAAGTCCACCAGCGAGCTGTCCACCAACCCGTTCGGCCTGCCCAGCACCTGGGCGACGGACAACTACACCGACGTGATCGGCTCCGGCTCGTTCTGGCTGCAGCTGTGGAACAGCACGTTCATCGCGGTCGTGACGACCGTGCTGACCGTCGGGGTGTCGGCGCTGGCGGGGTTCGTCTTCGCCAGGTTCGCCTTCCGCGGCAGGGAGCTGTTCTTCACGCTGTTCACGGCCGGGCTGATGTTCCCGTTCGCGGTGGCCATCCTGCCGATCTTCGTGCTGCTGCGCACGTTCGGGCTGCTGGGCAACCCGCTCGGCGTGATCCTCACGCAGGCGGCCTTCGGCCTGCCGCTGACGATCATCATTCTGCGCGGCTTCTTCCGCGGCATCCCGGGCGAGATCGAGGAGGCGGCCATCATCGACGGCTGCAGCCCGTTCGGCTTCTTCTGGCGGATCCTGCTGCCGATGGCCAGGCCCGCCATCGCCACCGTCTCGGTACTGGCCATCGTGGGGAGCTGGAACAACTTCATGCTGCCGCTCGTGGTCTTCAGCGAGGAGTCGAGCTGGACGCTGCCGCTGGGCATCCAGCAGTTCCAGGGCCAGTACGCCTCCGACACCGCCCGCATCCTGGCCTATCTCGTCCTGGCCATGGTGCCCGCGCTCGGGTTCTACGCCGTCGCGGAACGTCACCTGGTCGGCGGTCTCACCGCGGGCGCGACGAAGGGATGATCACCTTCCACCTGCGAACGTGACTCGCCGCACACTGTCGCTTCCAGCTCTTGCGCTAGGTATGCTTCGCCTGCCCTAATTTAGGTAAGCCTTTCCTCAGGGAATGCCAAGCAAAACCTCAGCAAACGGGAGTGACGGTGCTCGCCAGTTACCTCATCGGACTGCGCGAAGGTCTCGAGGCGGCACTCGTCGTCTCAGTCCTGGTCGCCTTCCTGGTCAAAAGTGACCGCAAGGACAAGCTCCCGCAAGTGTGGACGGGAGTCGGCGCGGCCGTCGCGCTGTCCGTCGGGTTCGGGGCACTGCTGACGTTCACCGCCGCCCATCTGGGACACACCGGGCAGGAGCTGTTCGACGCGATCACCTCGCTGCTCGCCGTCGTGTTCGTCACCTGGATGATCTTCTGGATGCGGCGAGCGGCCCGCGCGCTCTCCGGCGAGCTGCGGGGCAAGCTCTCCGACGCGCTGGAGCTCGGCTCGATCGCGGTGGTCGTGATGGCGTTCCTCGCCGTCGCCCGCGAAGGGCTGGAGACGGCGATCCTGTTCTTCGCCTCCGTGCAGGGCGCCGTCACCACGCCGGAGCCGCTCATCGGCATCAGCCTGGGGCTGCTCACCTCCGTACTCATCGGCTGGGGCCTCTACCGCAGCGCCGTGAAGATCAACCTCACCAAGTTCTTCACCTGGACGGGGCTGCTGCTGATCCTCGTGGCCGCGGGCATCTTCAAGTACGGCGTGCACGACCTGCAGGAGGCCAACATCCTGCCCGGCCTGAGCACCTACGCCTTCGACATCAGCAGCGTCATCCCCGCCGACTCCTGGTACGGCACCCTGCTGTCGGGCATGTTGAACATCACGCCCCAGCCCAGCGTCGCCGAGGTCATCGCCTGGGCCTGCTACCTCGTCCCCACCCTTTTCTTCTTCCTGCGCAACACGCGGGTGAAGTCCACGCCGTCGCCCGCTTCCTCCGCGGCCTGAAACAGGAGCATCATGCGCACCCCCATCCGCCTGTCCTTCGGGGCGCTCGCCCTGGCGACGCTGGCCGCCTGCGGCTCGGGCAACACCCCCGCCGCCTCCCCCGCCTCCGGCTCCGCCCCCGCCAAGCCGGGCAAGGTCACCGTGGCGGCGTCCGACACGGAGTGCAAGGTCGGCGCGTCCGAGGTCGCGGCGGGCACCACGACGTTCACGATCACGAACGGCGGCACCAAGGTGACCGAGTTCTACGTGTTCGCCCCCGGTGACCGGGTCATGGCCGAGGTCGAGAACATCGTGCCCGGGCTGACCAGAGAGCTCATCGCCGAACTGCCGGCGGGCGCGTACGAGACCGCGTGCAAGCCCGGCATGGTCGGCAAGGGCATCCGCAACGCGTTCAAGGTGACCGGCGAGCACAAGGCGCTCACCGAGGACGCCAAGCTCGCCGACGCGGTCGCCAGCTACAAGCGCTACATCAAGTCGCAGAGCGACACGCTGCTGGTCAAGACGCAGGAGTTCGTGGACGCGGTCAAGGGCGGGAAGATCGAC
Organism: Nonomuraea sp. NPDC003707; assembly: GCF_053587055.1. Classification (NCBI taxonomy): domain Bacteria; kingdom Bacillati; phylum Actinomycetota; class Actinomycetes; order Streptosporangiales; family Streptosporangiaceae; genus Nonomuraea; species Nonomuraea sp. NPDC003707. Next base: position 177,494 of record NZ_JBSFNK010000015.1, read on the forward strand.
CAGGCCAAGGAGCTGTTCCCGGTCGCGCGTACGTACTGGGAGCGCATCGAGCCGGTGGCCGAGATCTTCGGCGACCTCGACCCGGCCATCGACGCCCGCGAGGCGGACCTGGCCGACGGCGAGGAGTGGACCGGCTTCCACAGGATCGAGAAGGACCTGTGGATCAAGAAGGACATCAGCAAGGACGGCGCCATCGCGGACAAGCTGATCGCCGACGTCAAGACGATCGTGGACAAGTCGAACGCCGCCGAGCTGACTCCCCTGAACCTGGCCAACGGCGCCAAGGAACTGCTCGACGAGGTCGCCACCGGCAAGATCACCGGCGAGGAGGACATCTGGTCGCACACCGACCTGTGGGACTTCGACGCCAACCTCGAAGGCTCCAAGGCGGCCGTGCAGTCGCTCAGGCCGGTGCTGGAGGATCGGGCTCCCGACCTGGTCAAGACGCTGGACGAGAAGTTCACGGCGGCCGAGGCGGCGCTGGACGCGCACCAGAAGGGCGACGGCTGGCAGCTGCACAACGAGCTGTCCAAGGCCGAGCTGAAGACCTTGTCGGACGCGATCAACGCGCTGGCCGAGCCGATCAGCAAGATCGCGCCGGTCATCACCAAGTAGCGGGAGGTGACGGCAATGAGCCAGCGGGTGAGCCGCAGGGGGCTGTTCGGGCTGGGAGCCGCGGGCGCCGCCGTGGTCGGGGCCGGTGTCGTGGCCGCGAACACACTCTTCGAGGAGCCGCCGGTCGCGCACGCCTCCTCGACCTCCGACCCGTTCCCCTTCTATGGCGAGCACCAGTCGGGCATCGTCACTCCGGCGCAGGACCGGCTGCACTTCGTGGCGTTCGACGTCACCACGGACAAGCGCGCCGAGCTGGTCGAGCTGCTGCAGGAGTGGACGGCGGCGGCCGCGCGGCTCACGCAGGGCAAGGAGGCGGGGTCGTACGGTGCGGTGGGCGGCGCGCCGGAGGCCGCGCCCGACGACACGGGCGAGGCGCTGGGGCTGCCCGCGTCTGGGCTGACGCTGACGATCGGGTTCGGGGCGTCGCTGTTCGACGAGCGCTTCGGGCTGAAGGACAAGCGGCCGGCCGCTCTCGCCGACTTGCCGAAATTTCCGGGAGAGCAGCTTATTCCGGAAATTTCCGGTGGGGACATCTGCGTGCAGGCGTGCGCCCACGACCCCCAGGTCGCCGTGCACGCCATCCGCAACCTGGCCAGGATCGGCTTCGGCAAGGTCTCCGTACGCTGGTCGCAGCTCGGCTTCGGCCGTACGTCGTCCACGTCCCGCTCCCAGACGACCCCGCGCAACCTGATGGGCTTCAAGGACGGCACCAACAACCTCAAGCTGGAGGACGCCGCCCTGCTCCGCGACCAGCTGTGGGCCGCCGCGCAGGACGGCAGCGACTGGATGGCGGGCGGCTCGTACATGGTGACCAGGAAGATCCGGATGGCGATCGAGACCTGGGACCGCACGTCGCTCGTGGAGCAGGAGCAGATCTTCGGCCGGGACAAGGGCGAGGGGGCGCCGCTGGGCAAGAAGGCCGAGTTCGACCTGGTGGACTTCGCGTCCAAGGGGGCCGACGGGCAGCCGAACATCAAGGACGACGCCCACGTACGGCTCGCCCACCCGACCTCCAACGGCAACGCGCACCTGCTGCGCCGCGGCTACAACTTCGTGGACGGCTCCGACGGCCTCGGCCGCCTGGACGCGGGCCTGTTCTTCATCGCCTACCAGCGCGACCCGCGCAAGCAGTTCGTACCGGTACAGATGAACCTGGCCAAGCACGACGCCCTCAACGAGTACATCAAACACGTCTCCAGCGGCTTGTTCGCCTGCCCACCCGGGGTCCGCGACGCCGGCGACTACTGGGGCCGCACCCTCTTCGGATAGTCAGCAGTAGGTCGCGCGCCGCCACCCACCCGTTGCCCGGTCACCGGGTGGGCCTGCCGGACCCCACCCCGGGCCAAAGGTCTTCGCGGGGAGCGCTTCGCGCTCGGGGCTCAGGCGATGCTTCCAGTCGGGCCAAGCCCCGACCCGTGTAGGGCTTCGCTCCGCTCAGACGCCCTCATCAAGGCGCAGGCTTCGCCTGCGTGTTCCGGTAGTCGAAGAGTGGCAGCGTCGGCCAATGCGGGCGTGAATAGCACGTCCGGCTCCTGAACTCCTGGACGGATCCGGAACCGACGACAGCGCCCCGACCGCTTTTGAGGGCCGCAGTGGGCGGGTGGCCTGAACACTTCGCTGGGGCGCTCTTCGGCAAAGCGCCCACACAGGTATCGGCAGAACGCCCACGCATCCTGCGGCAGAACGTCCACATAATGTCCGGCAGAACGCCCACATAGCTAGCGGCAAACTGCCCACACAACCGGTTGACCTCCGGTAATCTCCGTCAGTGTGACACAGCCAGCTCTGTTCTCTCGCCGCGCCCAAGCCATGACCCTGGAAGCACTGGCGGACACGCGGGTGGTCGTCGTCAACGGCGCTCGGCAAGTTGGAAAGAGCACGCTGGCGAGCTTGATCGCCAGCCAGGTGGACAACGCCCGCCAGCTCTACCTGGATGACCCTGCGATCCTGGCCGCAGCCGAAGAGGATCCCGTCGACTTCGTCCGGCACGATGCACTTCTGCTGATCGATGAGATCCAGCGTGCCCCGCAACTACTCCTGCCGATCAAGCACGAGGTTGATCGGGATCCGCGCGCAGGCCGTTATCTCCTCACCGGTTCCGCACGCCTACTGGACCTACGCGATCTGCCAGACGCCCTGCCGGGCAGGACGGAGACCATCGAGTTGTGGCCACTGTCCCAGGGGGAGATCGACAGCGCTCCGGACGGCTTCGTGGATTACGTCTTCACACATGGCGCCGATGTTTCCATGCATCCCTGCTCGCTGCGTAAGCCTGACTACGTGGACAGGGCGCTGCGCGGCGGCTACCCGGAGGCGGTCCGGCGGGACCCGGGACGCCGGCGCAACAGGTTCTTCGACTCCTACATAACCGATCTGATCACCAGAGACGTCCGCCAGATCTCCGACATCGAGCGTCCGGCAGAGATGCGCAGGCTTCTCAGCGTCATAGCGGCCCGGATGGGAGGACTGGCGGTGGTCCAGTCGATCGCCGGCGACGTGGGTCTTCCTCGGGTAACGCTCTCCCGCTACTTGGACCTCCTGGAACTGGTCTTCGTGATCAAGCGCATACCGGCCTGGTCGTCGAATCTCACTCGCCGCGCCATATCCACACCCAAGCTGCTCGTCACAGACAGCGGACTCGGCGGCCAGCTCATCGGCATGTCACCCGAACGCGCTAGAGACGTCACCGCCCCCGTTGGCCCACTGCTCGAGAATTTCGCGATCGGTGAGGTGGCACGTCAGCTCACCTGGGCCAACGAACCCGTCCAGCTGTTCCACTACCGAGACCGCGACAAAGTGGAGGTGGACATCGTCCTGGAGCACGCATCCGGCGAAGTGATCGGCATTGAGATCAAAGCCGCCGAAACCGTCCGAGGCGACGACTTCCGTGGACTGCGCCACCTGGCCGACCGACTCGGAGCAAGATTTCGCGCTGGGTTCGTCCTCTATACCGGCGAACAGGTCCTGCCTTTCGGCGAGAGGCTGCGCGCACTCCCCATGGCATCCTTGTGGACGCTCGGCAACACGACCGAGAGGAATAGCCGGGTCAGCGCGCCGAAGCACGTATTTCCCTATGCGGGCGGGCGGATCTAGGGTCGAACCAGTGGCCCTGGATCGTAGATCTACAACGCCCAGGATCGCGACCATACCGGGAAGGCGGCCAAGAAGATCACGTACGAAATGGGCGAACTGCTCGCGAATCACGGCTCACCCGCCGAGCACAGAATCCACCCGCGCACCACGATCTGCCTGAGCCGCTGGTGTGCGATCCCCGCCCCCACCCCGTCGAAAGGCCCGACACCACCGCTCCGTTAATGGTTGTACGTCCTGGGAGCCTGCCGTCAGGAATCGTCTTTCGGGCGTGCGACCTCAGGCCCATCGCCGGGGAAGGGTCCCTGCAACTCGCCGGCAAGGCGCGGATCGCTCCAGATCACCGCGGTGGAGCGCCACGAGGTCAACGACCTCCCGAACGGCAACAACTCTCCCGTGTCCGCGCCCGCCATCAAGTGGCTGAGCAGCTCACGTACACACTCCTGGCGTTCCGTTTCGGGCAGCCAGGTGAGCCAGGGAAGCTCCTCCGCGAGGACGTCCTCCGCGAGTGCGCTGTTGCGGCGGGCCACGATGGCCAGCGCGCGAGCGGCGATACGCAGGCTGGTCATCCTCGCCTGGAATCGCTCGGCGCGCATCAGGATGAGGTTCTCGTCATCGCGTCGTTCGAGGATGACATCGGCGTTGTCCAGTGTGGGAAGCACCTCTGAGGGGCCCCTGAGGAACGCGCTGTACGGAAAGCTCTTGGTCGTCACCTCAGCAGGTTATCTGAAGTAGTTCAGATGTCGATCCCATTGCTCTGGCGATCGCCGCCGCGGCCAGGATGGTGGTACAGCGGGTGAGGAGCGGCAGGCCCCGCCGGTCCCCGGCGATGAGCAGGCATGCCGTACGGGCTTTTCATACCGGCCTGGTGTGCTGCACGCACGCGCACATCGCGCCGAACTCGGGTTTCCGCGCTGCTCCTGTCCCGCCAGGCTCATTCCGTCACGTAGCCGGACGTCCAGGCGTCTTCGTCGACTTCGACCTCGGCAGACAGAAACAGTCAGGCTCATCTCGAAACCCGGGGAGATTTCGAGCCACACTGATGCGCCGCTCGACACGATCCGGCGTCGAATAGACGCCCAGCAGTTTGACGTCGTCTCCCAAATCCTCACGAGCCGAGAATTCGCCATTGTCGAAGTGCGGAACGTTTCCGGCTTCGTCTACCGCGACGTGATGGACATGCCACAGGACGTACACCTTCACGCTACTCATCCCCGTCGAGGTCGAAGGCGACGTCGGCGAGCCGGACCGTCCGCACTTCGGAATAGCGTTCCCGGCATGGATTCGTTCGGCCCACGCGAAGAGGCGGCATTCTAGACCGAAGACCTGGCCACTCAAGAGTCCACGACGGGCGACTCGGCATGAGCATCGGGTGTCTGGCCTGCGGGCGTTGCCGCTGTCCTAGCGGAGAGGAGCGGCGAGCCCTCAAGGGGAGGAGTTCGCCCGTGCCGCAGGAACTCTGCGAGCAATCGCGTTCACGTCGTACCCTGAAGACCATGAAAGGCGGTGTCATGAGTGCTCAGCCCGTTGGCAGTGGCCCGGTAGACCATCCGAGAGTGCCGAAGACGATCGGCGGCATCTCCAACGCGCTGCGCGGAAGCCGCCGCGCTCAGTTCTTCGCCGAGCTTCTGGAAGCGCAGCAGGGCCCTGACCTAGACGGGGTCTTGACCGCTTGGTGGGGTCGCGCGATGCTCGACACCGATCCCGACCGGGATCGGGTACGCGCGGCGGCCGAAGCCGGAACCCTGCCGACCATGACCATGGATGAGGTCCTCCGTCGACGGCGGGAGAGCGGCACCCGGTGAGCGAGGACGACGATCTATGGCCTGTTGTGCCTTCAGAGATCGTGGCTGACACGCTTGCTGACCCGTCGGTCTCAGCGGAGGTTTTCTCGACGGTGGCGGCACTCACGGTCGCGATCTGTGAGGACCCATGGCTGGCTGGAAGCGAGCAAGTCGGTGCCGATCTCGATTGGAGGGAGATCTTGATACCTAAAGGGTATGGCATCGCGGAGTATCGGATCGACTGGAAGAACCAGCAAATAATCCTAACCCGCATAGTTCTGTTCTGACAGAATCCGCCTGTCACCGCTCCTCACTCTCGATCATCTCCTGCAGTCGGGGCAGCACTGATCCCTCCCCGTACCGAGTCTGAAGCCGGTCGGATAAACCGGTGAACAGGTCCTGCCTTTTCGGCGAGAGGCTGCGCGCACTCCCCATGGCGTCCTTGTGGACGCTCGGCAACACGACCGAGGGGGAACAGCCGGGTTGGTCAGCGCGCCAAAGCACGTATTTCCCTGTGCGGGGCGGGCGGGTCTAGGGTCGAAACGTTCGAGAATTCGCCATTGTCGAAGTGCGGAACGTTTCCGGCTTCGTCTACCGCGACGTGGTGGACATGCCACAGGATGTACACCTTCACGCTACTCATCCCCGTCGAGGTCGAAGGCGACGTCGGCGAGCCGGACCGTCCGCACCTCCGAGTCGTCCAGGAGCTTGCGCACGTCGGCGAGTTTCCAGCTGTCTACGACGAGCCCGTACACGAGGCCCTCCTTGGCCGCCCCGTCGAGCCACCCGTAGTCCAGCATGAACGCGCTGAGGTCGTATCCCTCGTCGAGTTGCCCGACCCACTTGCGGAACTCCGCCAGCGCCGGCTCGGGCTCGGTCTCGCACTGATAGGTGAGTTCGCCCTGGAGGAGGTCCTCGGTCATGTCGCGGTTCCAGACGACCGCGTTCAACGGGGGATCGTTGCTGGAGTCGTCGTACTCGAACCAGGACGGGGCGTAGACGTAGGAGACGTCCCGTCCTCCGCAGATCTTGTGCCTGCGGTTGAAGGCGATGAGCCGCTCGCTGGTCATCGGCTTCGCGAACTGCACGACCGCGACCGCGTCGAGCGTCTGGGGAAGCGCGTCGATGGTCTTCCGAACGTCTGCCGGGACGACTTCGGGGTCCGTCTCCAGGACGGAGATCGCGTAGGAGAATCTGCCGGACGGCCCGTCGAGGGAGGGGGCCCGGACGGTGCCGAACCAGTTCGGCGCGATCTCGTACTCCCTCCAGCCACCGCCGGGACCGGCCAGGCGTGGCTCGCCCCGCAGGGTGTAGGTGGTGTTCAGCAGCCATCCGGCGTCGTCGTGACCGTCCGACAGGCGTTTGTCCGGGTTCGCGACGCGGGCGGCGGTGCCGTACACCAAGGCCGTCCGATCGTCGTCGACGAACAACCACAGAAGCCGGTCGACCGCGCTCAAGGCCAGGTACAGCGCCGTGGTGACGGCCAGGACCTTGACGAGGGACCGGGCCACGTACGCCCAGTCGGGCTCCCTCACGTTCATCGGCGCACTCCTAGATCAAATCGGGTACGGCGCACCATAGCCGGTGGGACGGAAGTGTCGGCAGGTTCTGGTAGGACAGGACGCGTCAGGCCCCCCGACCCGAGGATCATCCGTGACCGACGACGACAATCCGAGCCGCTCGGACCGCTACACCGGCACCTACGCCGGCCTGCCCGTGGCCGAGGTGCCCGGGGACGAGGACGGGCCGTGGCCCGACGCCGGTCCCGTGGCGTGGCGGCTCAGCGCCGGCTGGGACGGCAGCCGCATCGCCGAGTGCTTCGACCGGTTCTTCGCGCACGTCGACACCGCGAAGGTCACGGCCGTCGTGATCGGCGCGTGGGAAGACTGCTACAGCGACAGCAGCGCGTCCATCGTCCGCCGCCTGGCCGACGAGGCCGGCCGGCTGCCCGAGCTGCGCTCGCTCTTCCTCGGCGCGATCTCGTCGGAGGAGTCCGAGATCTCCTGGATCCAGCAGTCCGACATCACGCCGCTGCTGGAGGCGTACCCGAAGCTTGAACGGCTGGAGGTGCGCGGCGGCTCCGGGCTCCGGATGCGGCCGGTGCGGCACGAGGCGCTGAAGAAGCTGCGGTTCGAGTCGGGCGGCCTGGACGGCTCGCTGGTCCGCGCCGTGGCCGCCAGCGACCTGCCCGCGCTGGAGCACCTGGAGCTCTGGCTGGGCGTCCCCGAGTACGGCGGCGACGGCAACGTCCCCGACGTCGACCCCATCCTCAGGGGTGAGCGGCTGCCCGCGCTGCGTCATCTGGGGCTGCAGGACAGCGAGATCCAGGACGAGCTCGCCGCCGCCGTGGCCACCGCGCCGATCGTGGCCAGGCTCGAGACGCTGCGCCTGTCGATGGGCGTGCTCACCGACGCCGGGGCGGAGGCGCTGCTCAGCGGCCAGCCGCTGACCCATCTGCGCGTGCTCGACCTGCACCACCACTACATGTCCGACGAGATGATGCGGCGGGTGACCGAGGCCCTGCCCGGGGTGGAGGTCGACGTGTCCGAGAACGAGGAGCCGGACATGGACGAAGAGGACGGCGAGACGTGGCGTTACGTGGCGGTGGACGAGTGATGCGGGAGTTCGACGAGCAGCCCAGCCACTACGACCGCTACGACCAGAGCTATGTCGGCCTGCCGGTGGCCGAGGTGCCGTGGCAGGGCGACGACAAGCCGCCCGAGGCCGGGTCCGCGGCCTGGCGGCTCAGCGCCCACACCTACGACGACGACCTCCCCGACCACGTCGCCGAGTGCTTCGACTGGTTCTTCGAGCACGTCGACACCTCGCAGGTCACCGCCGTCGTGATCGGCGGGTGGGAGGAGCCCTACGACACCGACAGCAGCGAAGTCGTCAGCCGCCTGGCCGACGAGGCCGGTCGGCTGCCCGAGCTGCGCTCGCTCTTCCTCGGCGCGATTTCGCCGGAGGACTGCGAGATCTCCTGGATCACGCAGTCGGACATCACGCCGCTGCTGGAGGCGTACCCGAAGCTGGAGCGGCTGGAGGTGCGCGGCGGCACCGGTCTGCGGTTCTCGCCGGTGCGGCACGAGTCGCTGAAGGTGCTGCGGTTCGAGACGGGAGGGCTGCTGGGAGAGGCGGTTCGCGGCGTCGGCGCGTGCGACCTGCCCGCGCTGGAGCACCTCGACATGTGGTTCGGGGTCGACGAGTACGGCGGTGACGCCACGGTCGGCGACGTCGCCGGGATCCTGGGCGGGGAGCGGCTGCCCCGGCTGCGCCACCTGGGGCTGCAGAACAGCCAGATCCAGGACGAGCTCGCCGCCGCCGTGGCGTCCGCGCCGATCGTGGCCGGGCTCGAGACGCTGAGCCTGGCGATGGGCGGGCTCACCGACGCCGGCGCGGAGGCGCTGCTCAGCGGCCAGCCGCTCACCCACCTGCGCCGGCTGGACCTCTCCCACCACGACATCGGCCTCGAGATGAGGGCCCGCCTGACCGCGGCGCTGCCGGGCGTCGACGTCGACCTGTCCGGCCCGGGCACGGGCTACGTGGCCGTGACGGAGTGAGTGGCGTGCGGTTCGCCGTGGTCGGGACGCCCGGGGATCGGCGGGTGACGATGTTCCGGGACGCCGCGGTGGCCGCCGGGCTGGCGGAGCCCCACGTGATCCCGTGGCGGGACGTGCTGGCCGGGCGGGAGATCGGCGCGCCCGAGGGTTCGTTGCTGCGCGTGGATTCGCCGGGCGAGGACGCCGGGGCCGACGAGCTGCTGCGCGGGCCCGGGGATCCCGCGCGGGTCGGCGGCGGGGCGGCCTGGTTCAAGGCGTTCACGGCGGGGCTGTCGCGGGTGGCCGCCATCCCGGGTGTGCGGCTGCTCGGCGACGTCGAGGAGATCGCGGTGATGTTCGACAAGCGGCGCTGCCACGCCGTGCTGGCCGGGGCGGGGGTGCCGGTGCCGCCCGCGTTCGAGGCCGGTTCGTACGACGGGCTGCGGGCGGAGATGGAGCGCCGGGGCTGGTCCCGGGTGTTCGTCAAGCCCGCGCACGGTTCGTCGGCGTCCGGGGTGATCGCGTTCCAGGCGCACGGCGACCGGGTGCGGGCCGTCACGTCGGCGGCCTGGGTCGACGGGGTGCTGTGCAACTCGCTGCGGGTGCGTACGTACACCTCCGCCGGTGACGTGCGGCGGATCGTCGACCTCCTCGCCGGCGACGGGCTGCACGTCGAGCGGTGGTTTCCGAAGGCGTCCACCGGCGGGAGGGTGTTCGACCTGCGGGTGGTGACCGTGGCCGGGGTCCCGACGCACGCGGTGCTGCGGGCCGGCGGCAGCCCGATGACCAACCTGCACCTCGGCGGGTCGCGGGGTGATCTGGACGCCGTACGGTCGCGGCCGGACCTGTGGGAGCGGGTGCTGGAGGCGTGCTCGCGGGCGGCGGCCTGCTTTCCCCGGAGCCTCAGCACGGGGGTGGACGTCATGGTGGGGGTGGATTGGCGGTCGGTGGCGGTGGCCGAGGTGAACGCGTTCGGGGATCTGCTACCGGGGTTGGGGGATCTCGCGGGGAACGGGCGGGACACGTACGCCGAGCAGGTACGCGCGGTCCTGGCGGGGGCGTGGTGAGCACAGGCGAGCCGGCGTTCGACATGAACGGGATCGTGGGGAGCCACGACATCCTCCTCGTCACGCTCGACACGCTCCGCCACGACGTCGCGGTCGCGCTCGAGGCCGCCGGGCTGCTGCCGAACCTCCTGCCGCCCGGCGCGTCCTGGGAGCGGCGGCACAGCCCGGGCAGCTTCACGTACGCCGCCCACGCCGCCATGTTCGTCGGGTTCCTGCCCACTCCGGTGACCCCGGGGCCGCATCCCCGGCTGTTCGCGGCCACGTTCCCGGGCAGCGAGACCACCGGGGGCCGTACGTGGGTGTTCGACGCGCCCGACCTGCCCGCCGGCCTCGCGCGGGCCGGCTACCACACGGTGTGCGTCGGCGGCGTCGGCTTCTTCAACAAGCTGACCCCGCTCGGGTCCACGCTGCCGAGCCTGTTCGCCGAGAGTCACTGGGAGCCGGCCTTCGGCGTGACGAACCCGTCGTCGCTGGAGCGCCAGATCGACCGCGCCGAGGAGGTGCTGGCCGACCGGCGCGAACCGGTCTTCCTGTTCGTCAACGTGTCGGCCCTGCACCAGCCGAACCACTTCTACCTGCCGGGAGCCGCCGGAGACTCGCTGGAGAGCCACGCGGCGGCGCTGCGGTACGTCGATCGGCACATCGGACGCCTCTACGCGCTGATGCGCCGCCGCCGTCCCTGCCTGGTGATCGTCTGTTCCGACCACGGCACGGCGTACGGCGAGGACGGCCACGTCGGCCACCGGATCGGCCACGAGGTGGTCTGGACGGTCCCCTACACCGAGTTCGTTCTGGAGAGCAATGCGGCCTTATGAGGGTTACGTCTACGCCTATCCGCACAAGACCGCCTACCGGCCGCTCGATCCGCGACCACGGCTCAAGGAGGTGTGGGCCGGGGAACGGCCGGGCGCGTTGTACGTACACATCCCGTTCTGCGAGATGCGCTGCGGCTTCTGCAACCTTTTCACCCGCACCGGCGCCCCGGAGGAGCTGGTCGCGGCCTACCTCGACGCGCTGGAGCGGCAGGCCGGCCAGGTACGGGACGCGCTGGAAGAGACCGCGTTCACCACGGCCGCGTTCGGTGGCGGGACGCCGACGTACCTCAGTGCTCGCGAGCTGACCCGGCTGTTCGACCTGACCGAGCGCACGATGGGGGTGGATCTCGCCCGGATCCCGCTTTCGGTGGAGACCTCCCCCGCCACCGCGACCCCCGACCGCCTGTCCGTCCTGGCCGAGCGCGGCACGTCCCGCGTCTCGATCGGCGTGCAGAGCTTCGTCGACGCCGAGGCCCGCTCCGCCGTACGCCCGCAGAAGCGGGCCGAGGTGGACGCGGCCCTCAACGCGATCAGGGCCTCGGGTGTGCCGGTGCTCAACATCGACCTGATCTACGGCATCGACGGGCAGACGCCGGAGTCGTGGCTGTACTCGCTGGACACCGCGCTCGGGTGGCGGCCCGAGGAGCTGTACCTGTACCCGCTCTACGTTCGGCCGCTGACGGGGCTCGGCAAGCAGGGCCGGGCATGGGACGACCAGCGGCTCGAACTGTACTGGGCCGGGCGCGAGCACCTGCTGGCCGCCGGGTACGAGCAGGTTTCGATGCGGATGTTCCGGCTGCCCGGCACGGGTTCGACCACCGGCTACTGCTGCCAGACCGACGGGATGGTGGGGCTGGGGTGCGGGGCGCGCTCGTACACGAGCGAGCTCCACTACTCGTTCGAGTACGCCGTGGGGGCGCGGCACGTGCGCTCGATCATCGACGACTACGTGCGGCAGGACGAGTTCGACGTGGCCAACGTGGGCTTCTCCCTGTCGCTCGAGGAGCGCAAGCGGCGCCACCTCATCCAGTCGCTGCTGCAGGGCGACGGGCTCTCGCGGCGGCTGTACGCGGAGCGGTTCGGCGGAGACGTGCTGGCCGACTTCGCCCTGGACGAGTTCGGCGAGTGGCTGCTGGCGGACCCGGCGACGGTCCGGCTGACGCCGGAGGGACTGGCCTACTCCGACGCGATCGGGCCCGCCCTCTTCTCGCCCGAGGTCAGGAGGCTCATGGAGGGGTACGCGGCGTGCTGACCATCCTCTACCGCGGGCCCCTCTCGAGCTGCGACTACGACTGCGCCTACTGCCCGTTCGCCAAGCGGCGCGACAGCCCCGAGCAGTTGCGGGCCGACCGGGAGGCGCTGGAGCGGTTCGCGGGCTGGGTGGGCGAGCAGCCGTTCGAGGTGTCGGTGCTGTTCACGCCGTGGGGTGAGGGCCTGGTCAGGTCGTGGTACCGCCGGGCCCTCGTGGAGCTCTCCTGGCTGCCCAACGTCGCCAAGGTCGCCATCCAGACGAACCTGAGCTGCCGTACCGACTGGCTCGCCGAGGCGTCGGACCGGGCCGCGCTGTGGGTGACGTATCACCCGACGCAGGTCGCGTACGACCGCTTCCTGGGCAAGCTCCGCTCGCTGCCGGTGCGCCACAGCGTCGGCATCGTCGGCGACCCCGCGCACCTGCCGGACGCGCGGCGGCTGCGGTCGGATCTGCCCGCGCAGACGTACCTGTGGGTGAACGCCGAGGAGGGCCGCCTCTATACCGACGAGGAGGCGGCCGAATGGTCGGCGATCGACCCGCTCTTCCACGTCAGCCGCTTCCCGCACCGGAGCGCCGGGCTGCCGTGCCGGACGGGCGACAGCGTCATCTCGGTGAACGGCGACGGCACCGTGCGCCGCTGCCACTTCATCCCGGAGACGCTGGGCAACCTGTACGACGGCTCCTACCGCGCGGCGCTGCGGCCCCGGCCCTGCCCCGCCACGGCCTGCGACTGCCACATCGGCTACGTGCATCTGGAGCCGCTCGGCCTCTACGACGTCTTCACCGGCGGTGTCCTCGAACGCATCCCGGCGGTCTGGCCCTGACCTCAGGTCTCGCGCTCGGGCCGGTAGTCCTCCTCAGTGACCCCGAACGTCCACGCGACGCCCTCCCGCGCCCGCTCCACCCACGGCGGCACCCGCAGGAAGTAGGTGCGGCTGGTGCCGTCGGGCTCGGGCGTGGAGTTGACGACCTCCACCATGGCCAGCGGTTCGTCGTCGGAGAGCTCCACCCGCCACAGGACGCCCGTCTCGTCGGAGTGCACCGGCTTGGCCCCCGACTCGGCCAGGTAGCGGTCGAGGCCGAAGTGCTCCAGCATGGCCCGGCGCAGCTCGGCGTTCTCCTCTTCGCGGATCCGCTCGACGGTCAGCTCGCGCATCGCGGCGCCGAAGTCGGCCGGAACGGGCATGCCGTGCCAGGCGTGCAGCGCGAACCCGTCGGAGTAGGACAGGGCCGGGCCGACCGCCCGATGCAGCCGCCCCACCTCGTCGAGGTGCAGCTCGGCGGGGCGCTCCGTGACGATCGCCAGCCGCTCGAACGGCCACCACCAACCGGTGCGCTCGGCCGTCCGCTTGAGCCCGTCGAGCCCGTCGAACGCCGACAGCCAGGGGGCGTCGTGCTGCCCCAGCACCGCGTCGAGCGTCACCCGGCGCAACGCCAGACCGACCTGACCAGCCTCGCCGCCCCCGCCGGCCCCGCCGCCGAGCTCGGCGATGCCTCGGCGGATGTCGTTGACCAGCCGGTTGACCTGCGGCCAGAGCCGTCCGCCGGTCTCGTCCCACAAGGCCGCCCAGCCGACGGGGCCCAGCTCGGCGTGGGCGGCCGCCCTGGCCCGCTCCCACGGCACCGTACGGACCGCGTCCCGCACCGACCGGCCGGGATCCCCGAACGACTCCCACGACCTGAGCGCCTCACCCACCGCCCGACGCAGCTCTGGAACGCCCTGGTCACCGGGCTCCTGCTCGTCGGAACCGCTCTCGCCACGCGGATCGCGCATCACGGCGCGGCCATCCCCACTCGGTGACCTGGTTGACGAGTCACCGTCGCCCGCCGACCCGGTGGATGAGCCGTCCCCGCTCGGCGAGCCGCCGTCGTTGGGTGAGCGGTGCGGCAGGGCTCCCAGCCCGGCCTCCTCCAGGGCGCGGCGTACCGCGTCGCCGCCCGTCAGCCAGGCCGCCGCGACGGCACCGGCCGCGGGCGAGGGCAGCACCAGCACGTGCTCGGGCTCGGCCAGCCCGGCCTCGCGGTACGCCTGCCGGACGGCCGCCTCCGGATCCTCGCCTGGCCCGGTGGCCACGGCCACCTGCTCCCACGTCAAGGTCGTCATCAGTCGGCCACCACCCGGTAGGAGCCGGGCACGTATTCACGCTGCCTGATCACCCTGTACCAGCCCTTGGGCAGCGAGATCGCGGCGTGCTCCTCGTGCACGAGCCGCCCTCCTTCGGGCAGGTGCAGGAAGCCGCCGGCCAGGGTGCCGGGGCCGGGGATCGCGTGGCAGTGTCCGGTGGCCTCGCCATAGGCCAGCACCAGCCGCCCGCGAGCGTCCCGCGGCTCCGGCCGCAGCGTGCGCGGGGCGGACTCCTCCGGCACGGGCATGATCAGGATGTCGCCCTGTCGATACATCGACCAACCTCCATCGTCGGGGGGATGATCGAAAGCTATCTACCCTGACCGACAATTCCCGGTGCCCGGGACGCCGCGCGCCCACGCCCGCATGCGACCGGATCCCACGTCGGCAACACACCACGCGGTCCGCAACTACCGGACGGAGACAGGTCACCGAACTGAGGCGATGGCGAGCCGACGGCGGAAGCGAACCGACGGCGGCACCCGGCCACGCCCTGGTCACCGGGCTCCTGCGAGGCGGACCCGCCTTCGTGGCGCGGTTCGCGCAACACCGGGCCGCCCTCGCCCAGGCAAACCGTGCGCGCTTCGAACATCTGCCTGAACTTAGAGTCATCGATTGATAACGTTCCGCGCATGCCCTCCTCCCAGCACGAGGCACTCCATCGCATTTTCCGCGACAAACCAGAGCTGTTCGCTCATGCCTTCAAGATGCTCAACATCGACTTCCCGACCCCTTCCGAGGTCGCTGTGGTCGATACCGATATGACGGAAATAGTGCCAATTGAGCGGCGCGCTGACACGGTGATGATGTTCACCTCCCGATGGGGGTCCAAGACCGTGGTGATCATCGAGTCACAACTGCGCGTAGACGACGACAAGGCGTCCGCGTGGGCCTACTACCTCAGCCACGCGCACATCAAGTTTGACTGTCCCGTCATGCTCCTCGTGACCTGCCAGGACGAGGTCACAGCCACATGGGCCCGCGAGCCGAAACGGATCGGCCTGCCCGGCTTCCCGTGCTTGATCGTCTACCCCGTAGCGCTCGGCCCTGACAACGTGCCTCAGATCATCGACCCGGCCGAAGCGTGCGAAGACGCGGTGCTCGCCATGTTCTCGGCACTCACACATGCGCGTTCACCCAAGGTCAATGCGATACTGAAGGCCCTGGACGTCGCGCTGACCGCGGTCGACACCGACACCGCCGCATACCTCGCCGAACAAACGGAAATAGGCCTCGGAAACACTAAAGCCCGGCAGATCTGGAGATCTCTGATGGTCATGCAGAACTATCGATTCAAGTCCGAGTTCGCGGAGATGCTCCGGGCCGAAGGACGGGCCGAAGGACGGGCCGAAGGTGAGGCGAAGTCCGTGCTGAAGATCCTGGAGCAGCGCAACATACCTGTCTCGGACTCCATCCGGGAGAGACTCCTGGCATGCACCGACCTCGCCCTCCTTGAGAGCTGGCTCGTCCGATCACTCAAGGCCACCACCGCCGAAGAGCTCTTCGATTGAAGATCCGGCTCAGCTGAAGCCCGGCCGCCCACAGCTGGGATACCCGAACCCCCTCCATCACACCCTGCTGAAACCGGCACCCCTGCACATCCGGCGACGCGCCATGACAACGCGATGAGCGGGCGGCGTAACCAGACGACCTTCTCCAGCGGACCCCATGGAGGCGTTCGCGCCCGACATCATCCCGCTCCCCCGTAGAAGATCCAGCGCAAGATCGGCCAGGTCTCCGCCGGACCGGTACACGTGCCGGTCGCCGGGATATCGCCGTACGCCCGAGGCTCAGCGGCGGCGGGCGCGGGAGGCGGCGGCGTGGGCGCGGTTGGCGCAGCGGGTCGAGCAGAACTGGCGCTTGCCCGGGCGGCTGTGGTCCACGAATGCGTCCTTGCAGGGGTCGGCCGCGCAGAGGCGCAGCCGTTCCCAGTCGCCTGTGGCGGCGAGGTCGAGTAGCTCGGCGACGGATCGTACGGCGAGCCGTTCGGCCAGGTCGGCTCCCTCCGGGGCGGTGAGGCGTTGTCGGGGTGCACCGTCCGAGTCCTCCACCGCCACCCGAATCGGCAGTTCGCCCGCCCACTCCGCCAGGGCGCGCGTCCGATCGGAAGGGTCGCAGGACAGCACGGCACGCAGCCGCTCCCGCACCACCCGCACCGCCCGCAGGTCCCCCGCGTCCGGCCCGCCGGTTCCCGCCGAGTCCTCGCTCGGCGCACCACTGAGCGGCTCCCCCACCGACAGCACCCTCGCCTGCGCCTCCGGTGAAAGGTGCAGTTCGTGGCAGAAGCGGTGCAGGGCCGCCGTGTCGGGCAGGCGCTCCGGGTCGTCCAGGTACTCGTCCCACGTGTTGGCCAGATCCAGTGCCACAAGACCCGTTTCAGCGAACTGGCGCATCCATCCTCCCTCTGTTACCGTCACGACTATGACCAGAATAACCCCTGACAGGCACCTGACGATCCTCGACGCCCCGTCCAATCTCGGTCTGCGCCCGCTCGCCCCCGACACCATCCCCGGTTGCTACAAGGCCCCCTGGGCGCTGCGGAACGCGGGCCTCGTGCGGCGGCTCGGCGCCGCCGACGCGGGGACGCTGGTCCCGCCCCGCTATGTCGCCACATGGGAGCCCGGGAGCGGCGTGCGCAACGGCCCAGCCATCGCCTCGTACGCCCGCAGGCTCGCCGACAAGGTGACCGGCATCCGGGCGGCGGGAGGGTTCCCGGTGCTGCTCGGCGGGGACTGCTCGATCCTGCTCGGCCCCGCCCTCGCCCTGCGCAGGAGCGGGCGGTACGGGGTGGCGTACCTGGACGCGCACGCCGACTTCCGGCACCTGGGCAACAGCCCGCACGTCGGGGCGGCGGCCGGGGAGGACCTGGCGCTGATCACCGGGCGCGGTGACGACTACCTGGCGGACATCGACGGGCTGCGGCCGTACGTCAGGGACGAGGACGTGATCGTGATCGGGGTCCGGGACGAGGAGGACCTGCGGGACATCGCGGACAGCGGCATCGCGCACCTCCCGGGCACCGACATCTCCCTCGACGACGCGAGCAAGGTGCTGGTGCGTGACGAGCTCGACGGGTTCTGGATCCACGTGGACGCCGACGTCCTCGACCCGTCCGTGCTGCCCGCCGTGGACTCCCCCACCCCGGGCGGGCTCGACGCCGCGCAGCTCACCGAGCTCATCCGCGGCCTGGCGCAGCTGCCGGGAGCCGCCGGCCTGGAGGTGACGATCCTCGATCCCGACCTGGACGAGGACGGCAGCCAGGCCGCCCTGCTGGCCGACATCCTCGTGTCGGCGCTGACCTAAGGGGCTGACCTAAGGGCCTAACGGATCGCGTAGCCGCTCGTGCTGGAGTGGCCGGTCTCGTTCGTGGCGGTGATCGAGGTCCAGGGGCCCGTGGGTACGTACGGGGCCCACGCCGACTCCAGCCGCCCCCGCCCGTACCACTCCTGCTTGACCACCGCCCCCTGCGGGTCGAAGCGGAGCGTCCCGCCGCGCAGGTTGTAGCCCTCGACGAGGATGCCCTGCCGCCCGTTCATCTCCTTGCGGGTGGCGCCGACGATGATCGGCTGCCGCCAGCCGTTCACGATGTCGTCGGCCAGCGAGGGTGTGTCGTAGCGGGCCTGGCAGGTGAAGAACGGGTCCCACCCATAAGAGATGATTTTTCCGGCGTAGGTCCCCGCCGCCATCACCTGCGTATCGATCCGGCCCTTCGTGGTACGCCCGCGCAACGGCAGCGGATCCACCCGCCCGCACTCCCCGTCCACCGGCGTCGGCTCGAACCCCTCCACGTTCACCCACAGCTCCACCCCGGACGGCACCCGCCGCGCCGCGGCCTCGATGTAGTCGCGCGTGGACCCGTAGTACGCCCGGGCATTGCTCACATCCCCGACCACCGGCACCAATCGCGGAGTGACGTGCGCCTCCTCCTCATGAACCCCGTACACCGGCACCTTCCCCGTCCCCCGCCCGTCCTGCACGGCGACGGCCATGGGCGCCCCGGCCCGGGTCGCGGCGATGTCCGCCAGCCCCTTCTCCACCTGCCCGGGCGGGAACCCGCGTCCCCTCCGGGCGTCGATGTACGGGCTGACCACGATCTTCTTCCCGGGCAGGGCCGCGGCGACGACCGCGTGCTGGGCCGCGTACAGCTCGATGATCGGATCCTTCGGCCCCCGCCCCCGCACGGCCAGCTCGAACGACTGGTAGACCCCGCCGAACGCCGCCGACCTCCCGAACCGCTCCCGGTAGTCGGCCAGCACCCGCGCGGTGAAGGCGCTCAGCGCGGGGGTGTGCGCGCTGTCGGGCTCCCACGGCTTGCCCTCCTGCTGCGGCGCGGCGGGCAGTCCGGGGAACACCGTCATCCCGTACGCGGCCGCCTCGGTCATCAGGTTGCCGAGCCCGTCGCCGTCCGTGGAGACGAGCACGAGATCCTGGACGGGGTCCGCGCAGGACCCGGCCAGCGAGACCCGGTAGAAGATCCGGCCCCGGCTCTCGATCCGCCGGTCCAGCCCCGGGCAGCGCAGCAGCCCCTTCCCGAACTCCTCGCTGGTCACGTACGTGTAGACGTGACGGACACCGGGCACCTCGGCGCACGGCCGCCCGTCCACGAGACAGTCGGCGAAGACGGGATCCTCGCGGGCGCTGAACCTCGGCCCGAACGTGATGAGCGTGTCGCCGCCGATCGCGTGGACGGCCTCGACCATGCGCCGCGTCACGCACGGATCGGCGCGGGGGATGACCCAGTAGCCGGTGACGGCGTACGGGGCGACGACCCGGGTGTCGCGCGACTGGCACTCCTCCACCCCGGAGGAGTCGCCGGGCACGACCAGACTCGCCACGAAGGCGCCCGCCACGACCAGCCACAGGATGATCCGGTGCACCCACGCCCCTTCCACGCCACCCCAAGCCTACGCATCCGGCGCGCCGTGCACGTGCCCCGGCGTGACCTGCGGCACCTGATCACCGACAATGACATGGTGCGCATCGATCTCAGCGGCAAGACCGCGCTGGTCACCGGCTCGACGCAGGGCATCGGGGCGGCCATCGCCGAAGGGCTGGTGATGGCGGGGGCCCGCGTAGGGATCAACGGCCGCACCGCTAACTCCGTCGCGATGGCGATGGAGCAGATCGGCGTCGGCGACCTGATCGAGGCACCCGGCGACGTGACGACGGACGAGGGCTGCGCGGCGGTGCTGGACGCGCTGCCGCGGGTGGACATCCTGGTCAACAACCTGGGGATCTTCGGGGCCAGGCCCGCGCTCGAGATCGACGACGCCGAGTGGCGGCGCTATTTCGAGGTCAACGTGCTGGCCGCGGTCCGGCTCACCCGTACGTACCTGCCGGGCATGATCGAGCGCGACTGGGGCCGGATCCAGTACATCGCCAGCGACTCCGCCGTGGCCATCCCCGTCGAGATGATCCACTACGGCATGACGAAGACCGCGCTGCTGGCCGTCTCCCGGGGCTTCGCCAAGGCGGCGGCGGGCACGGGGGTGACGGTCAACTCGGTGCTCGCCGGGCCGACGCACACCGGGGGCGTGGAGGACTTCGTCTACCAGCTCGTGGACAAGGACCTGCCGTGGGAGGAGGCGCAGCGGGCGTTCATGCGGGAGCACCGGCCGCAGTCGCTGCTGCAGCGCCTGATCGAGCCCGAGGAGATCGCGAACATGGTCGTCTACCTCAGCTCGCCGTTCGCCTCCGCGACCACGGGCGGCGCGGTGCGGGTGGACGGCGGCTACGTGGACTCGATCCTCCCGTGAAGACCTCCTCCGAAGATCTCCCCTGAAGATCTTCCATGATCAGTACGACTGGAGCTCGATGAGGTTGCCCTCCGGGTCGCGCAGGTGCGCGGTCCGCAGGGTGGGCGCCCAGTCGGGGCGGTCCTGGGGCGGGGCGACGACCGTGGCGCCGTGGCGGGTCAGGCAGGCGGCGGCCATGTCGACGTCGTCCACCTTCATGACCAGCATGGCCGCGTCCTGAGCCGCGTCCTGAGCCGTGTCCTGAGCCGTGTCCTGAGCCGTGTCCTGAGCCGTGTCCTGAGCAGCCTGGGGCAGGTCCGCGGTGCCGACGGCGGCCGCGAGCCGGTCCCGGCCGAACAGGACCAGCCCGGCCTGCCCCTCGATGTCCCAGTTGGCGTATCCGGGCAGGACCTTCACCGGCTCGACGCAGAGCAGCTCGCGCAGCACGGCCTGGTAGAAGGCGGCGCTGGCCGGGAAGTCACGCACCAGCAGGCGGGGATAGAGCGCGTCCATCGGAGGGCCTCCAGCGGGAAATAGTGGGTAACTACCAATTATTGGTGACAACCTACACTAGGGGCATGGACCTGCCGCCCGCCCTGCTCGCGATCACGACCTTCGTCCTGCACAAGGTCGGGGTGGGGAGCCGCCGCGCCGTGGCGGCCCGGCTGGCGGACGAGGCCGGTCTGAGCCTGTGGCAGTTCGCCGTGCTGGCCACGCTGGCCGACTCCGGACCCGCCGCCCAGCGCGAGATCGGCGGCCGGCTGGGGCTCGATCCGAGCGACATGGTGCGCCTGATGGACGAGCTGATCGGCGCGGGGCTGGCCGAACGCGACCGCGACCCGGCCGACCGGCGGCGCTACCGGGTCTCGCTGACGCCCGCGGGCCGCGACGCGCTGGAGCGGGGGCGGGCGCTGGTGGAGCGCGTGGAACGGGAGACGCTGGCGCCGCTGACGGCGGACGAGCGGGAGCGACTCCACGAGCTGATCACGAAAATCTTCAGATAACGACGATGAGCAGGGAAAAAGCCGCCTGGGTGATAGGCCAGGCCGTTCACGGCTGTCCCGACATCGAATCGTGATTACTCATCCGTCACATTCTGCACAGCAACACCACATGCCCTCTTTGCACACAGTTACAGATCATGTTAGATGGAGGCGAGCAGAGAGGACCGGCACAGTGACGCTGATTCTCGATGGCGTCTTCGTACGGCAGCGCGGGGAGACCTGGCTTGACGACGTTCGCCTGGAATTATCCAACGGAATGACCACACTCGTCGGCCCGATGACCGCGGGAAAAACGACATTGATGCGCGTCGCCGCCGGACTGTTACCGCCGGATTCGGGCCGCGTCGTGGTCGACGGAAAAGACGTCACCGCGATTTCCGTGCGGAAACGCTCGGTCGCCTTCGTCTATCAGCAATTCATCAATTACCCCTCCCTGACCGTCCACGAGAACATCGCCTCTCCCCTCCGCCTCGACCCGAAGTTCCGGGGCGCGGGGATCGACCGCCGGGTGCGCGAGGTCGCCGAGCTCATGGGCATCGCGGGGCTCCTCGACCGCCGTCCCGCCGAGCTGTCGGGCGGGCAGCAGCAGCGCACCGCCATCGCCCGCGCGCTGGCCCGCCCCGTTGACCTGCTGCTGCTCGACGAGCCCCTGGCCAACCTGGACTTCAAGCTCCGCGAGCAGTTACGCGCCGACCTGAAGACCATGTTCGCCGACTCCCCCGGCGTGGTCCTCTACTCCACGGCCGACCCGAACGAGGCGCTGACGTTCGCCGCCCCGACCGTGGTCCTGGGCGAGGGCAGGATCCAGCACGTCGGCGACGTGGCCGAGATGTACGCGCACCCGCCGACGCTGGCCGTGGCCGCCACGCTCAGCGACCCCCCGCTCAACCTGCTGCCCGGCGTCGTACGCGACGGCCGGATCGAGGTCCTGGGCACGTCGTTCCCCGCGCCCCGCGCGCACGCGTCGGGCCGCGAGGTCATGCTCGGCATCCGTCCCCACCAGGTGAGCATCGAGCGCGCCGGACCGGGGGCGCTGGAGCTGCCCGCCGAGATCAGGCTGGCCGAGGTGACCGGCAGCGCGACGTTCGTGCACCTGCTCCTGCAGGGGAGCGTGCACCTGGTCGCGCACCTGACGGGCACCCGGCTGTTCACGCCCGGCGAGTCCGCGGTCGCGTACGTGGACCCGGCCCATGTCTTCGTCTTCGACGAGGACGGCGGGCGCCTGCTCGCCACCAGCGCCGCGGAGGTCGACCTGCATGGCTGACATCCGCCTGGAAGGCGTGAGCCACAGCTACGACGGCGGCGAGACCTGGGCGCTCAAGCCGATGACCTGGACCTGGCAGAGCTCCCGGGCGTACGCGCTGCTCGGCCCGAGCGGCTGCGGCAAGACCACACTCCTGAACATCATCTCCGGCCTGCTCACCCCCACGGTGGGCCGGATCTTCTTCGACGACCGCGACGTCACCGACGTGCCCACCTCGGGCCGGAACATCGCGCAGGTCTTCCAGTTCCCGGTCCTGTACGAGGAGATGTCGGTCTACGACAACCTCGCCTTCCCCCTCCGGAACCGGAAATATCCGAAGAAGGAGATCGACGAGCGGGTCCGCCAGGTCTCCCGGCTCCTCGGCCTCGACCACCTGCTCGGCCGCAGGTCGCGCCGCCTGGACGCGGGCCGCCAGCAGATCGTCAGCCTGGGCCGCGGCTTGGTGCGCTCCCAGGTGGCGGCGGTGCTGCTGGACGAACCGCTCACCGTGGTCGACCCGGCGCTGAAGTGGACGCTGCGCAGCAAGCTCAAGGAGATCCACCGCGACACCGGACACACGCTCGTCTACGTCACGCACGACCAGACGGAGGCGCTGACGTTCGCCGACGAGGTCGTGGTGCTCAACGACGGGGCGATCGTGCAGGCGGGCGAGCCGGCCGAGCTGTTCCTGTCGCCGGCGCACGAGTTCGTGGGGCACTTCATCGGCTCGCCCGGCATGAACATGCTCCCGGCCGAGATCGTCGGCGACGTCGTACGCGTCGGCCAGGCGGACGTCGGCCTGGTCGCCGGCGAGCTCCCGCCGGGGCCGGTCAGGATCGGGGTGCGCCCCGAGTTCGTCGAGATCACCGGCGCGGGCCGGTCGCCGGGCGTGCCGGCCACGGTGACCGGGATCGACCGGATGGGCGCGTACGACCTGGTCCACGCCAGGGTCGGCGAGCACCCGATGATCGCCAGAACCGAGGCGGGCTCGCCGTACCGGCCCGACTCGGTCGAGTTCCTCCACTTCCCCGCGGACCGGACGTTCCTGTTCCGGGACGAGGTCAGGTGCGGCTCCCTCGCGCCCTTGAACGGAAGGGGTACGGCGTGACCGAGGTCCAGGAGGAGCCGCGGGCCGCGGACCTGAAGCGGAAGGACAACCGGGCCTGGTTGCTGGTGCTGCCGGTGGTCGTGTCGGTGGCGTTCACGGCCGTGATCCCGCTGATGACCGTGGTCAACTTCTCCGTGCAGGACGTCTTCAACCCCAATGACCGGATCTTCGTGGGCCTGGACTGGTTCCGCTCGATCTCGCGCGACCCTGAGGTGCGCTCGGCGTTCGTGCGGACGCTGCTGTTCTCGGCGCAGGTGCTGCTGCTGGAGATCCCGCTCGGGGTCGCGCTCGCGGTGGTGATGCCGCGCCGCGGCTTCTGGGTGTCGGTGGCGCTGGTGCTGGTCGCGCTGCCGCTGCTCATCCCGTGGAACGTGGTGGGCACGATCTGGCAGATCTTCGCCCGCGGCGACATCGGGCTGGGCGGCTGGACGATCAACAACGTCCTCGGGATCAACTTCAACTACACGCTGGACTCCACGGACGCCTGGATCACGGTCCTGGTCATGGACATCTGGCACTGGACGCCGCTGGTGGCGCTGCTGGCCTACGCGGGCCTGCGCTCGATCCCGGAGCCGTACTTCCAGGCCGCGCAGATCGACGGCGCGTCGGCGTGGGCCACGTTCCGGCACATCCAGTTGCCCAGGCTGCGCGGGGTGCTGACGATCGCGATCCTGCTCAGGTTCATGGACAGCTTCATGATCTACACCGAGCCGTTCGTGGTGACGGGCGGCGGCCCGGGGAACGCCACGTCGTTCCTCAGCATCCTGCTGTCGAAGATCGCGGTCGGGCAGTTCGACCTGGGCCCGGCGGGCGCGTTCTCGCTGCTCTACTTCCTGATCGTGCAGATCCTCTGCTACGTCTTCTTCACCGTGCTGACCAGGTCGGGGAGGTGACCCGATGGCCAGGCGCACCGAGCGGCGACTGCCCTGGGCACGGACGGTCTTCTGGCTGTACGTGGCCACGCTGATGCTGCCGCTGCTGTGGATGTTCGGCATGTCGATCCGGCCGAACGAGGACATCCTCGGCAGTTTCTCGCTCATCCCGCAGCGGGTGACGTTCGACAACTACGCCACTTTCTTCTCCGACTCCTCCTGGTATTCGAGCTATCTGAACTCCATCATCTACACCTCGATGAACGCGGTGATGTCGCTCGTCGTGGCGCTGCCGGCGGCGTACGCGTTCTCGCGGTTCCGTTTCGCCGGGGACAAGCATCTGTTCTTCTGGCTCCTGACGAACCGCATGGCGCCGCCGGCGGTGTTCCTGCTGCCGTTCTTCCAGATTTACCAGAGTGTCGGGCTCTTCGACACGCACCTCGGCGTCGCCATCGCGCACATGCTCTTCAACGTGCCGCTCGCCGTGTGGATACTCGAGGGCTTCATGTCGGGAATTCCCCGGGAAATAGACGAGACCGCGGCGATCGACGGCTATTCGCTGCCGCGTTTCTTCATTCGTATATTCCTGCCGATGATCCGGTCCGCGATCGGCGTGACGCTGTTCTTCTGCTTCATGTTCAGCTGGGTCGAGCTGCTGATCGCCAGGACCATCACCTCGGTGAACGCCAAACCGATCGCCGCCACGATGACGCGGACGGTGAGCGCGGCAGGCGTGGACTGGGCGCTGCTGGCGACGGCGGGCGTGCTCACCATCGTCCCCGGCGCGATCGTCATCTGGTTCGTCCGCAACTACATAGCCAAGGGATTCACCATGGGGAGGGTCTAGGGATGCTGGAGTGGATGGTCTGGACCGTCCCGACGGCCCTGGTGTTCGCCGGGCTCGCCCTGCTGCTGGTCGTCATGGCGGTCTGGGCCCGCGTCTCCCCTCCCGTGGCCAGGCGCGGCTTCCTGCGCATCGAGACCGACCGTGGCGACCGGCTCTACATCGGCCTGATCAGCGCGGCCGTCGTGCTGGCCGGCTGGATAGCTGTCACCGACCTGTCCATGTGGCTCGCACTCGGTTGCGCGCTGCTGGTGGCGGTCGTGATCGGGATATGGGGCTAACAGAGGAGGAGCCGAGCGATGAGGCATCGGGCAGGCAGGTCCGCGGCGGTAGGTCTGGCCGCGCTCGTCCTGGTAGTGGCCGGCTGCACGCAGGGCGCGAAGAAGCCCACGAGTGATTTCAAGGAGTCCGACGGCAAGGCCGCGGCGCAGCGGTGGGTGACGGAGGAGTTCACGCCGAGCACCCTGTCCAAGGACCAGCAACTGGCGGAGATGGACTGGTTCATCAAGGCCGCGGCGCCGTACCGGGGCATGCAGATCAACGTGGTCTCCGAGACGATCACCACCCACGAGTACGAGTCTCAGACACTGGCCAAGGCGTTCACCGAGATCACCGGGATCAAGATCAAGCACGATCTGATCCAGGAGGGTGACGTCATCGAGAAGCTGCAGACCCAGATCCAGGGCAACCAGAACATCTACGACGCGTACGTCAACGACTCCGACCTCATCGGCACCCACTCGCGCGGCGACTACGTCTTCCCGCTGTCCGACTACATGGCCGGCGAGGGTAAGAACGTCACCTCGCCCACGCTCGACCTGGACGACTTCATCGGCATCAGCTTCACCACCGGCCCGGACAAGAAGATCTACCAGCTCCCCGACCAGCAGTTCGCGAACCTGTACTGGTTCCGCTACGACTGGTTCACCGACCCGGAGATCAAGAAGCAGTTCAAGGCCGCGTACGGCTACGACCTGGGCGTCCCGGTCAACTGGGCGGCCTACGAGGACATCGCCGACTTCTTCACCAACAAGATCAACGGCAACGGGACCATCGACGGCAAGAAGGTCTACGGCCACATGGACTACGGCAGGAAGGACCCGTCGCTGGGCTGGCGCTTCACCGACGCCTGGCTGTCCATGGCGGGCAACGGCGACCCCGGCATCCCCAACGGCCTGCCGGTGGACGAATGGGGCATCAGAGTCGAGAACTGCCGCCCGGTCGGCTCATCGGTCACCCGCGGCGGCGACGTCAACGGCCCCGCGGCGGTCTACGCGCTCACCAAGTACGTGGACTGGCTGAAGAAGTACGCGCCCCGGGAGGCCGCGGGCATGAACTTCAGCGAGGCGGGCCCGGTCCCGGCGCAGGGCAACATCGCCCAGCAGGTCTTCTGGTACACCTCGTTCACGGCCGACATGACCAAGCCGGGCCTGCCGGTCGTCAACAGCGACGGCACACCCAAGTGGCGCATCGCGCCGAGCCCGCACGGCGCCTACTGGAAGCAGGGCAACAAGCTCGGCTACCAGGACGCCGGCTCGTGGACGCTGCTCAAGAACACGCCGCAGGACCGCCGGGCCGCGGCCTGGCTGTACGCGCAGTTCGTCACGTCGAAGTCGGTGTCGCTGAAGAAGTCGATCAAGGGCCTGACGTTCATCCGCGACTCCGACATCCGCAGCGACTTCTTCTCCGAGAACTCCAAGAAGTACGGCGGGCTCATCGAGTTCTACGCCTCGCCGGCTCGCAAGCAGTGGACCCCGACCGGGACGAACGTTCCCGACTATCCCAAGCTCGCCCAGCTCTGGTGGCAGAACGTGGCCACCGCGGTGACCGGTGAGACGACCGCCCAGCAGTCGATGGACAACCTGGCCAAGCAGCAGGACGAGATCCTGGCCCGGCTGGAGCGGCGCGGCTACGGCGGCGACTGCGCGCCGAAGCTGAACCCGGAGCGGCCCGCCCAGTACTGGCTCGACCAGCCGGGCGCGCCCGCGCCGAAGCTGGCCGACGAGCGGGGCAAGCCGGAGACGCTCGACTACGACAAGCTCATCGCCACGTGGAAGTCGGGTAACTAGCGCCGTTCAGGAGCGCCGCCGCCCGGGGGCAGGTCCCGGGCGGCGGCATTCTCCTAGGCCTTCAACCGCTGAGCCAGCCAGTCGAAGGCCTGCTCCTGCCTGGTCACGTCGAAGCTGTGGGGCACGTCTGCCCACACCGCCTCGTAGGCGTCAGGAGCCTCGCGATAACGTTCCTCGATCATGGTGTGCGCCCGGCGCATGCCCGGCTCGGGGAAGAGCTCGTCGCGCAGGGCGTACTGGACCATGAGCGGCTCGGGCACGCGGGCGGCCACCAGGTCGGGCCAGTCGCCCAGGCGCGGCAGCCCCGGCGGCCAGAGCATCCAGGTGTGCTTCTCGACGTACCCGTCGATCATGTCGCGGTAGGACGAGACCATCGCGGCGACCACGACGGCCCTCATGTCAGGGTCGAACGCGCCGAGCAGCGCGGCCCGCAGGCCGCCGCCGGAGAGCCCGACGCATCCGACGGTGCCCACGTCGGGCCTCGATCGGAGGTACGCCGCCGCGGCCAGGTCCTCGCCCGCCGCCACGCCCGCGAAGGACGTGCCGAGCGCGGCGCAGTACTTGGCGACCACGTGCTCGTGATCCCTGGCCGCCGCGTCGTAAGGGCCGGGCTCGTCGACGCCGAGCGGGAAACGGCGGCTGCCCCAGGTGAGCACGTCGGGGGCCAGCACCACGAACCCGCGCCGGGCCAGCTCGTTCGCGTACGCGCGACCGCCGTAGAGCCGCTCGCGGACCCGCTGGACCTCGAGGGATGGCCCGGAGGGACCGTCGGCGATCTTCTCCTTGCCCACCCACTTCATCCCGCCGTGGCAGTGCAGCGCCACGACCCCGGGCAGCGGCCCGGCCGCGTCAGCGGGACGCAGGAGGTACGCGTGGGTGCGCGGCCCGAACCCCACCGACCAGGAGAGCTCCTCCCCGGCGAGGTCACCGTCCGTCCACGAGCGCTCGACCCGCACGTCACCGGCGGCCAGGTCGAGCACCCCCATCGCGGCACGCGCAGCCCGCCGCAGCTCGGGCCCCGGAAGAGACGGGTACGGCCCGAGCTGCGCGGCGGCGACCTCGGCCAGCTCAGCGAACACGCGTGCCGTCGTCCACCAGGTGCACCGGCTCGCCGGTCGCGGCCGACACGTTGGCCGAGTGGCCGGTCAGCACGCTGCGGATCCCGTCGCGGTAGCCGGCCTGCCGGGCCAGCGGGTCGTCGCCGGGGCCGCGGAAGACGTCGTTCAGCAGCAGCCGGTCGCCGCCGCCGTGGCCGCCGGCGCCGCTCTCGATCGGCACCTCCTCCGCCTCGCTCCAGTGGCGGTGCAGGGTGAGCTTCTCCCAGGAGTCGGTTTTGTGCTTCTTGGAGGCGGAGCTCGGGTCGATGGCCGCGTGCGGCGGGGTCCACGCCCGCTCGACGACCTCCAGCTCCAGCCGCCCGCCCGTGCCGTTGAACACCACCCGGTAGCCCTCGGCGGGCGCGTAGGCGTTCAGCGCGTAGGTGAGCACGGCGCCGTTGGTGTAGCGGACCATCACCGACATGGTGTCGTCGATGGTGATCCCGTCGCCGAAGACGTCCTGGTCGCGGAGGTAGCCGTCCTCGTGCTCGGCGTCCAGGTAGAGCCGCTTGAGCCGGGGGTCCTTGGAGATGTCCAGGATGAACGGGTCCGTGCCGAGACCCGGGGCGCCCTGGCCCCGCACCGGACGGTCGGTGACGCCGCGCTCGCGGGCGTTCTCCGAGCCGTAGAAGCGCAGGTCGGCCTGGGCGAAGACGGTCTGCGGGGCGGCGGCCAGCCACCAGTTGACCAGGTCGAAGTGGTGGGTGGACTTGTGGACGAGCAGCCCGCCCGAGTTGATCCGCTCGCGGTGCCAGCGGCGGAAGTAGTCGGCGCCGTGGATAGTGTCGAGCGTCCACTCAAAGTGCACGGACGTCACCCGGCCGATCGCGCCCTCCTGCAGCAGGCGGCGCACGGCCGAGTTACGCGGCGAGTAGCGGTAGTTGAACGTGACGATCAGCTTGCCGCTGCTGCGCTCGGCCGCCTCGGCGATGGCCGCGCAGCCCTCGGCGTCGACGGTCAGCGGCTTCTCCACGATGACGTCGCGCCCGGCGTCGAGCGCCGCGCACACGTACCGGGCGTGCGTGGCGTCGACGGTGGTGACAATGACCGCGTCGGCGAGCTCGAGCACCTTGTCGAACTCATCGGGCGTGAAGCGCGGCACCTCGTGACCGATCCGCTCGACGTAGTAGTCCATGCGGGTCCGGTTCGTGTCGCACAGGGCGACGATGGTGCCGGCGTCGCGCCACTCCCCGAGCAGCGCGTCGACATACATCTGCGCACGATGCCCGAGCCCGACGAACGCGTACTTCATGTCTCTCCTTTAGCCTGCGATCGAGGCGTTGGCCTCGGTGATGAATTTCTGCGCGGCGTCGTCGGGGGTCATCCTGCCGAACAGGACCTCCTCGGAGTAGCGCGTGAGGATGTCTTCCATGGCGCTGGCGCCCTTCGGCGGAGCGGCCGGCGGGTCGGCCAGCTCGCCCTTGACCTTGTCGAGGAAGTCCAGCGTCTTCTTGTCCGTGGGCGGCAGCTTGTCCTTGACCGCCGCCAGCACCTTGGAGCTGGCCGGCAGGCCGCGGTCGCTGAGGATGATCCCGCCCACCTCAGGGTCGTTGATCATGAAGTCGATGAACTTGGCGGCCTCGGCCGCGTGCTCGGACTTCGACGAGGCGGTGTAGAACATCGCGGGCTGCAGGAACATGCCGCCGGTGGTGGCCCCCGGCAGCTTCGGCATCCGCAGCAGGTCCACGTCCTTGCCGGACTTCTTGGCGATGCCGCCGAGCTGGTTGCTCCACCACATGCCCATCCCGCCGGCGCCGGTGGCCAGCAGCGACTGGTCCACGCTCTGGGCGCCGATCTCGGCGGTCTTGGCGGCGTCGGGCGAACCCTTGGTCTTGATCAGGTTCTGGGCGGTGGCCCACCAGGCCTTGATCGTCTCGGGCGAGACGCCGATCTTGTTGCCGTTGTAGAAGGGCTCGCCCTTCTGCGCGGCGAAGATCTGGAGGTAGGCCGGGTTGAAGCTCTGCTGCGTGCCGTAGATCTTGCCGCCGCTCTTCTCGGTGATCTTCGACGCCAGGGCGACGTAGTCGTCCCAGGTCCACTTGGTGTCGTCCGGGACCTTCTGCCCCGCGGCCTCCACCTCGGTCGGGCTGAAGACCAGGGAGAAGGCGTTGACACCGGTGGGGATGGCGAACTGCTTGCCGTCGATGGCGCCGGTGGTCAGCACCTTGGCGTCGATGTCGGCGGTGTTCACCTTGCTGGCCAGGTCGGCCAGCGTGCCGCGGTCTGCGTATTCGCGCAGGCCGCGGATCTCGAGGGTCATGACGTCGGGCGCGTCGTTGGCCGCGACCTTCGTGGACAGCGACTCGTAGTAGGCGGCGAAGTCGGAGAACTCGCCCTCGACGTCGATGGTCGGGGTCTTGGCCTCGAACTTCTTGATCGCCTCTTCGGTCATCTGCTGCCGCGCGGCGCTACCCCAGTAGGAGAAGCGCAGCTTGACCTTGCCATCGGCGCTTTCGCCGCCGCTGCCGCTGCCGCAGGCCGCGGTGACCGCCAGCATCGCGGTGGCGAGCAACGCCGCCGACCACACCTTCTTGCCAGAGCTCACGGCTCTACCTCCTAGGGGTTTTCTTCTTGTTGGGGGGTGGACGGAACTACTTCAGCCCCGTCGTGGCCACGCCACGGATCAGGTACTTCTGGCCGGCCAGGAAGAAGCCGAAGATGGGACCGAGCGCGATGATCGACATGGCGAACATGGGTCCCCATTGCGAGTCGCTGCTGGCGTCCAGGAAGGTGCGCAGCGCGACCGGGACGGTGAAGTTGTCCGGGTTGTTGAGGTAAAGGAGCTGGCTGAGGAAGTCGTTCCACGTCCAGATGAACGTGAAGATCGCGGTCGTGGCCAGCGCGGGCAGGCAGAGCGGCATGACCACTCTGATGAAGATGCGCCAATAGCCCGCTCCGTCGATCTCGGCCGCCTCGTCCAGCTCCCTCGGCAGCGTACGGATGAACTGCACCATGAGGAAGACGAAGAACGCGTCCGTCGCCAGCACCTTGGGCATCACCAGCGGCCAGATCGTGTTGATCAGGTCGAGCTTCGAGAACATGATGTACTGCGGCACGATCACCACGTGGTGCGGCAGCATGATCGTGCCCAGCATGATGGCGAACCAGAACTTCTTCAGCGGGAAGTTCAGCCGGGCGAAGGCGTAGGCCGCCAGCGAGCAGGCCACCAGGTTGGCCACCACGGACAGCGCGGTGACGACCGCGGAGTTCCACAGGTAGTAGCCGAAGGGGTGCTTCAGCGCCGTCCAGCCCTCGGTGTAGTTCTCGAACGTGACCTGGCTGGGCCACAGCCCCGGCTCCCGGAAGATCAGCTCCTCCGGCTTGAGCGAGCTGGAGATCATCCAGAGCAGCGGATAGAGCATGACCAGACCGAAGCCGATCAGCAGGATGTGCTTGACCACCGGCCCGCCCTTGAGGGGGCGGAACAGCACCGGGAGCGGCCTACTTGGTGTCGCCATAGAAGACCCAATACTTAGACGCGAGGAAGTTCACTCCGGTCAGGGCGGCGATGATGACCAGCAGGACCCACGCCATCGCCGCGGCGTAGCCCATGTCGTAGCTCTTGAACCCCTTCAGATAGAGGTAGAGCGTGTAGAAGAGGGTGGAGTCGGCCGGGCCGCCCTTGCCGTTGCTGACGATGAACGCCTGCGTGAACGACTGGAACGACTTGATGACCTCGAGCACGAGGTTGAAGAAGATGATCGGCGTCAGCAGCGGCAGCGTGATCGAGCGGAACTGGCGCAGGGTCCCGGCCCCGTCCACCGCCGCCGCCTCGTAGTAGCTGCTGGGGATCTGGCGCAACCCGGCGAGGAAGATGATCATCGGGGCGCCGAACGTCCACACGTGCAGGAGGATCAGCGTGCCCAGCGCCGTGTCGGGGTCGCCGACCCAGCCGGGCCCCTGGATGCCGAACACCGCGAGCACCGCGTTGACCAGGCCGTCGGCGCCGAAGACCTTGCGCCAGAGGATCGCGATCGCGACGCTGCCGCCCAGCAGCGAGGGCAGGTAGAAGATCGAGCGGTAGAACGACAGCCCGCGCAGCCCCCGGTCGAGCACCAGGGCCAGCCCCAGTGCGAAGGCCAGCTGCAGCGGGACCGACACGACCACGTAGATCGTGGTCACCTTCAGCGAGGACATGAACCTGTCGTCCTCGGTGAACATCCTGATGTAGTTGTCCAGCCCGACCCACTTGGCCTCCTTGAGGAGGCTGTAGTCGGTGAAGGACAGGTAGAGCGAGGCGATGATCGGGCCGACCGTGATGACAAGCAGGCCGACGAACCAGGGCGCCAGGAACAGGTAGGCGGCCCTGGCCTCGCGGCGGGCGCGTAGGGAGCGGGGTCCGCCTCCGCCGGCCTGCGTGGCCGGTTCGCGCGGGGCTCGGGTCTTCACCGCCACCGTGTCAGCCATGACGGAACTCATTCGTCATTCACGGACCTTCCGGCGAGATGTGAATGGATAGCGCTTTCCTATAGCTGGCGGGAAAGTTACGTCAACCCTTTGCAGACGTTACATAGCCGTTACCGATATATCGTTACGACGTTTTCCCAGGTAGAGAGCCTGCCCGTCCGAGAAGTCAGATGAATTCGCTGCTCAGTTAGTACAACCGTTTGCAGCCGACCCGCTACCGTGGCGGAGCGGTGGAGTCCCTGATCACCAGGCGCGTCTCCAGCGAGGTGGTGGCCGTGACCTCCTGGATGAGCAGATCCACGGCGAGCCGGCCGGCCGCGGCGGTGGGCATGGCGACAGTGGTGAGCTTGGGGCGGTTCAGCCGTCCGGAGACGATGTCGTCGATCCCGACCACGCTGACGTCCCGCGGCACGCTCAGCCCCAGGTCACCGAGCCCCTCGATGAGCCCGATCGCCACCAGGTCGTTGTAGGCGAGCACGCCGGTCGCCCCGGAGTCCCGCACCCGCCGCGCGGCGGCGAGCCCGCCCCGCTCGGTGGGCGCGTTGGGGCCGATGACGACCAGCTCGACACCCTCCACCTGTTCGGCGGCCGTACGGATCTCCGCACTGGTCCACGAGCCGGCCGGGCCCGACACGAGCGCCACGCGGCGGTGCCCGAGCCCGGTCAGGTGCTCGACCGCCAGCCTGGCCCCGTGGCCGACGTCCATCAGGACCGTGGCGGCGCCGCGCAGCCGCCGGTTGATCACCACGAACGGCACCCGCGCGGCCAGCCGTTCCAGCGCCTTGTTGGACGAGCGCGGGCTGCACAGCACCAGGCCGTCCACCTGTTTGGAGAACGCCTGCACCAGCTCCTCCTCGGTGGCCGCCTCCTCGTCGGTGTCGGCCACGAACAAGTGATAGTCGCGCTGCCGGGCCGCCGAGTGGGCCGCCTTGATCAGCGGGGGGAAGAACGGATTGGCGATGTCGGCCACGATCAGGCCGAGGTTGTGGGTGCGGCCCGTCGTGAGCGCCCTGGCCGCCCGGTTGGGGCGGTATCCCAGCTCCTCGGCCACCTTGAGCACCCTGGTACGGGTGGCCGCGTTCACCATGTGCGGTGCGGAGAACGTCCGCGACACGGTCGATACATGGACACCGGAAGCCCGGGCCACATCACGAATCGTCACTGTCACAGTCGCCCACCCTAACGCAACCGCTTGCAGAATCTCTGAGTACCATGAAAGCGCTTGCCGCGCCCCTGCCTCAGAAAACCCCTGTTCCAGCGCGGGGGGCGAAATCACCTCTTGACGACCTCGCCCTGAGGACACAAAGGTTTAGTGCAACTGTTTGCAGTCTTGAAGGAGCCCCCACGGTGAGCAGAGTCCTCGTCACCGGAAGCGCAGGACGCCTCGGCCGTAGCGTGGTCACCACGCTCGCGGCGGCCGGGCACGAGGTCATCGGCGTCGACCGAACGCCCGGCACGCCATCCGAGGCCGCGACGGCCTTACCGGCCGATCTCACGGACACGGGCGAGACCTTCGAGGTCATCGCCAGGTTCCGGCCCGAGACCGTGATCCATCTGGCCGCGATCGCGACCCCGTTCAGCCTCCCGGAATCGGTGATCTTCAAGGTCAACACCCAGCTCGCGTTCAACGTCTGCGAGGCGTCCGTCGCGCTGGGCGTGCCGGGCGTGGTGGTGGCCAGCAGCCCCACCGTCATCGGGTACGGCGCCCCCGGCGGCTGGGCGCCCGCGTACCTGCCGATCGACGAGGACCACCCGGTACGCCCGTGGAACGCGTACAACCTGTCCAAGGTCACGGCAGAGCAGACCATGAAGGCGTTCGCGCTGGCCGGGACGACCAAGATGGCCGCGATCAGGCCGTGCTTCGTCATCCCGCCCGAGGAGTGGGCGGGCGCGCCCACCCAGTCGGGCCACACGGTGCGTGAGCGCCTCGACCGGCCGGAGCTGGGCGGGGTCTCGCTGTTCAACTACATCGACGCCCGCGACTGCGCCGACATGATCACGGTGCTGGCCGCGGCGCTGCCCGAGCTGCCCAACGGCGAGGTGTTCTTCGCCGGGGCCGCGGACGCGCTGGCCCGCAAGCCGCTCGCCGACCTGCTGCCCCAGGTCGTGCCCGGCACCGAACCGTTCGCCGCCGGTCTCACCGGCACCACCCCCGCCTTCTCGATCACCAAGGCAGAGCGCCTGCTCGGCTGGCAGCCCAAGCGGAGCTGGCGTACCGAACTGAAGGAAGCTGAGTCAACTACCGCCGGCTGAGGCCGGTGGTTTGCTCTCACGGTCCCGTCTGGCTGAAGGGAGGCCGGTAGCGTGTGGCTGGTTGACAGCAGCCCAGCCCGCAGCGCCGCGTGCGGCGATGTTGCGGGCCGCGATGTGGTCGGCGTGCCCAGCGAGGCCACACCCGGTGCAGGCGAACCGGCCCCGCGCGGGCCGATTCGCTCTGGCGACGCACCCGCACTGCGGACAGGCCTGGGAGGTGTAGGCGGGGTCGACCAGGAGGAAGGCGATCCCGGCCCGCGCGGCCTTGTAGCGGGTGAACGCGATCATCTGGGCGAACGCCCAGCTGTGCAGGGTGCGCCGCTGGAACCGGTGAGCCCTTACCCGCCCGCGGATGCCCCGGAGATCTTCCAGGGCGATCCCGCGGCCGGTGCGTTCGGCTTCGCGCACCACGTGTGTCGAGAGCTGGTGGTTGAGGTCGGTCATCATCCGGTGCTCACGCCCGGCCAGGCGGCGCAGCACCCGCCGCGCCGCACTCGTGCCCTTCCTCTGCAACCGTCGGCGTTGCCGATGCCGCCGCTCCCGCAGCGTGCGGACATGGCCATTGCCGTTGATCGGACCGGCCAGGGCAGGGCCGGGCAGCACCGCACCATCGCTGGTGGCCGCCAGGTTCGCCACCCCTTGATCCACCCCCAGGAAGCCGTTGACCGGCTCGCGCACCCCGGGCCGGGGCAGGGTGATACTCACCTGCAGCAGCCAAACGCCGCGCCGAAAGATCAGGTCGGCCTCCCCGCGCGGCAGCGTGTCGACAGCCTTCAGGTCTTCCGGCCGGCCCGCGTAGGGGACGTGCAGGCGGCCGGTGGGAGTCCACAGCGACACGGTCCGGGCGTCACGGTTCCAGGTCATCAGGCGTGCGTCGTAGGGGACGGCGCCGTGCGGCCGAAAAATGTGAGCCCGCTTCTTGCTGGCGCGTCGGTTGGCATAGGCGCCGGCGACCCGGGCAATCGCCAGTACCGCTGCCTGCGCACCCAGCCCGGGAAGGTGGACGCGCGCCGCGTGGTAAGCCAGCCGGTGGAGCTCCAGCGCGGTGAAGATCTGATGCTGCCAGGCCAGACGAGAGACGAAGGTGGCCGCGTGGTTGGACGTCTCCACCGCTGCCTTGAGGGCATCGGCCTGATCCAGGGTGGGCGAGAGCCGCAGTTGCACCACCGACGGCAGACCCTGCCGCTTGATGGCCGAGCGGCGGATCGCCATCGCGCACCTCCCGTCACCGGAGTCCCGTCCATCGCGAATGTTACCGATTGTTATCACTCGTTTCCATACTGTTTCCGAAAGGAGGGTGGCGCTTCCACCGGTCCTGAAGGACCGGCTCTTCGCGCCACAACTCACATGAATCTGAGCGGTGTGCTGTTCTTCCCCGTGACCCCCTTCGACGCCGACGGCCGGCTCGCCGAGGAGGTGCTGGCCGAACACATCCGGCAGGGCATGGAGCACGGTCCCGGCGGCGTGTTCGTGGCGTGCGGCACCGGCGAGTTCTCGGCGCTGTCGGAGGCCGAGCACGCGCGGGCGGTGCGGGTGGCGGCCGAGGTCGTGGGCGGGCGGGTGCCGGTGTTCGCGGGCGCGGGCGGCCCGCTCGGCACGGCGCTGAACCAGGCGCGGGCGGCTCGCGAGGCGGGCGCCGACGGGCTGCTGCTCATGCCGCCGTACCTGGCCCAGGGGCCGGGGCACGGCTTCGCCGCCTACGTGGCCGCGGTGGCCGCGGAACTGCCGGTGATCGTCTACCAGCGGGGCTCCGTGGTGCTGGAGCCGGAGGCCGTGGTGGAGCTGGCCGGGATCTCCGGGGTGATCGGGCTCAAGGACGGCGTCGGCGACATCGACCGGATGCAGCGGATCGTGCTGGCGGTGCGGGAGGCGTACCCGGACTTCCTGTTCTTCAACGGGCTGCCGACGGCCGAGCTGACCATGCCCGCCTACCGGGGCATCGGCGTGGAGCTGTACTCCAGCGCGGTGTTCGCGTTCGCGCCGGAGATCGCGCTGGCCTATCTGAACGGTGACGAGCGGCTGCTCACCGGGTTCTACGCCCCGCTCGTACGGCTGCGCGGCAAGGTCCCCGGCTACCCGGTCGCCCTGGTCAAGGCCGGGGTACGGCTGCGCGGCCTGGACGTGGGCGCCGTCCGCCCGCCGCTGGTCGAGCCGACCGACGAGCACCTGGAGGAGCTGGAGGCGCTGATCAAGACGGGGCTGGAGCTGGCCGCGTCATGACGATCGCCGACCTGCGTACCTCGCTGCGGACGGCCCCGCTGCCGCGGCCCTGGGGCGCGGACGTGCCGGCCAACCACGTGGTCGTGTGCGAGGTCACGCTGGAGGACGGGCGGATCGGCACCGGGTTCTCGTGGACGCCGCAGATCGGGGCGCACGCCGTGCGGGCGCTGCTCGACCACGACCTGCGGGAGGCGCTGATCGGGCTGCCCGCGCACCCCGAGGTGGTGTGGGACCGGCTGTGGCGGCACCTGCGCGAGGCGGGGCCCGGCGGGATCACCACGATCGCGCTGGCCGGGATCGACCTGGCGCTGTGGGACCTGCGCTGCGGTGACAGCGGCCTGACCGACGTGCTGGGCCGCCGGCGTGACGAGGTCCCGGTCTACGGCAGCGGCGTCAACCTGCACTACCCGCTGGAGGAGCTGGTGGAGCAGGCGCGGCGCTGGGTGGCGGCCGGGTACCGGGGCGTCAAGATCAAGGTGGGCCGGCCCGACCTGGCGGAGGACGTGGCCAGGGTGGCCGCCGTGCGCGAGGTGATCGGGCCCGACCGGCTGCTGATGATCGACGCCAACCAGCGGTGGGACCTGCACCGGGCCAGGCGGGCTCTTTCCGCGTTGCGGGAGTTCGGGCTGCAATGGATCGAGGAGCCGCTGCCCGCCGACGACGTGGCCGCGCACGTGGAGCTGCGGCGCTCCATCGACGTGCCGGTGGCGGTCGGGGAGAACGTCTACACCACCTACGGCTTCCGTGACCTGCTCGCGGCCGGGGCGTGCGACATCGTCCAGCCGAACGTGGTGCGGGTCGGCGGGATCACGCCGTTCCTGCGGATCGTGGAGCTGGCCAGGACGTACGACGTGCCGGTCTATCCGCATCTGCTGAGCGAGGTGTCCGGGCAGCTCGCGCTGGCCCTGCCGCTGCCGGTCATGGCGGAGGACGTGGAGGACGCCTCGTTCGCGGCCCTCGGGCTGCTGGCGGAGCCGTACCCGGTGCAGATTTCCGACGGGGTCCTGCGGGCGGGCGCGCACGCGGGGCTCGGACTGAGGTGGTCGCGATGAAGGTGGTACTCGCTGGTGCGCACGGCCATGGGCGGCACCATCTGGGCAATCTGCGCAGGCTGGCCGACCAGGGGCTGATCGAGCTGGCCGGGATCTGCGACGTGGTGCCCGTCGAAGTGGACTTCGGCTCGCCGCTGCAGTCGCCCGACCTGGGCGAGCTGCTCGCGAAGACCGGCGCGGAGATCACGGTCATCTGCACGCCGATCCACACGCACGCCGACCTCGCGGTGACCGCTCTGCACGCGGGATCCCACGTGCTGCTGGAGAAGCCGCCCGCGGCGAGCCCTTCCGCGCACGCCCGGATCGCCGCGGCGGTGGCGGAGACGGGGCTGGCCTGCCAGGTCGGCTTCCAGTCGCTGGGCTCGGCGGCGGTCCCCGCGCTGCGCTCGCTGATCGCCGACGGCACCATCGGGCGCGTGCGCGGCATCGGCGGCGCGGGCGCCTGGGAGCGGCCCTCGTCCTACTTCACCCGGTCGGCCTGGTCGGGCAAGCGCCGGCTCGACGGCGTGGACGTGGTGGACGGCGCGCTGACGAACCCGTTCGCGCACGCCGTCGCGACCGCGCTCGCCCTGGTGGACAGCCCTGTCTCGGAGATCGAGGCCGAGCTCTACCACGCCCATCCGATCGAGTCGGACGACACGTCCTGCCTGCGGATCCGTCTCGACGACGGCTTCGTGATCACGATCGCGGTGACGCTCTGCGCGACCGGCCGGAGCGAGCCGTACCTGGTCGTGCACGGCGACGCGGGCCGCGCCACGCTCGTCTACACGCAGGACCGGCTCAAGGTCGAGCTGCCGGACGGCACGGTCACGACGACCGCGTACGAGCGCACCGACCTGCTGGAGAACCTCATCGACCATGTCCGCACGGGCGCCGAGCTGATGGTGCCGCTGTCCGCCACGGAGACGTTCACGCAGGTGCTGGACGCGGTGCGGCTGGCTCCCGAGCCGCTGCCGATCCCGGAGCGCTACCAGGACGTCAAGCGGGACGCCGCGTCGGGCGAGGTCACGCACCGGTTCCTGCCGGGTGTCGCCGACCTGACGGCCCGCAGCGCCGAGACGCTGTCGCTCTACTCGGAGCTGGACGTCCCCTGGACCCGGGTGGAGCTGCTGGCCTCCGGGCGGGCGGTGGCCTCGTACGAGCTGCGGCCCGACCTGCCGGCCACCGACTCCCCGCGGCCCTACCTCCACGGGGTGCGGACGCTGGGCGGCGTCGAGGTCACCGAGGTGCGTCCCGAGGACCACGTGCACCACCTCGGGGTCGGGGTGGCGATCTCCGACCTGGGCGGGGCGAACTTCTGGGGCGGCCGCACGTACGTCAAGGACCAGGGGCCCGCCTGGCTGGACGATCACGGCACGCAGCGGCACCTGTCGTTCTCCCGGCTCGACGACTCCGGCTTCGTCGAGCACCTGGAGTGGGCGGGGCCCGGCGGGCGGCTGGTGGCGCGCGAGGAGCGGACCGTCACGGCCCGGCCGTTCGGGGACTTCTGGGCGCTGGACTTCTCGTTCACGCTCACCAACCTCACCGGCGCGCCGCTGGAGGTCCGGAGCTCGGCCACCAAGGGGCGCGTGGGCGCGGGGTACGGCGGCTTCTTCTGGCGCGCCCCCGGCACCTCCACCGCCCGGATCGCGCTCCCCGGGGACGAGGAGGCCGTGCACGGCAGCCGCGACCCCTGGGTCGCCCTGTCCGGCACCACGCCGGAGGGGCGGGACTGGACGCTCGTCTTCGTGCAGTCGGACGGCGACCCGTGGTTCGTGCGGGTCGAGCACTATCCGGGGGTCGGGCAGGCGCTGGCCTGGGACCGGCCGCTCGTCGTCGAGGACACGCTGACCAGGCGGGTCGTGACGGCGGTGGTGGACGGCAGGCTCGACGCCGCCGCCGCGTCCGCGCTGGCGGACACGGTACGCGAGGCGACACCGGCCCTTCGGTAAGCCCTCACTCGGCGTTTCCTGGCGGTTACGCGTTCGGTGGCTAGGGTGCGTGATCTGTGACTTCTCCCGCCACTCTTGACACCCGGTCCGTGACCGCCAGGGACCCGTTCTTCGACAACGCCAAATACCTGGCCATCCTGCTCGTGGTGTGCGGTCACCTCATCGAGGACCAGCGGGACCACCCCATCGCCCACGCGCTCTACTTCTACGTCTACGTCTTCCACATGCCGCTGTTCATCGTGCTGAGCGGCTATCTGTCGCGCCGGTTCACGTTCTCGGCGGGGAAGGCGCGCAAGCTCATCTCCACGCTGGCGGTGCCGTACCTGATCTTCGAGGTGGCGTACTCGCTGCCGCGGCTGATCCTGTACGGGAAGTTCGAGCTGACCCTGCTGGACCCGTACTACCTGACCTGGTTCCTGCTGTCGTTGTTCCTGTGGCGGCTGTCGACGCCGGTGTGGCAGCAGCTCAGGTGGCCGCTGGCGGTCGCGGTCGTGCTGTCGCTGCTGACCGGGATGAGCGCGCTGCCCGACGAGCTGGCCATGAACCGGACGTTCGCGCTGCTGCCGTTCTACGTGCTCGGGCTGATGCTCAAGCCGGAGCACTTCGCGTGGCTGCGCAGGCCGTACATGCGGCTGACCGGCTTCCTGACGCTCGGGCTGGGGCTGGCGGCGGCGCTGCTCGTGCACGACCAGGTGCCGACGGAGTGGATCCGATGGCGGCTGTCCAACTCGGCGCTGCACGTGGACGACCTCACCGGCACGGCCGTGCGGCTGGGGCTGCTGGTGGCCGGGGCGGTGCTGGTGGCGGCGTTTCTCGCGGTGACCCCGGCGCGGCACACGTGGTTCAGCGATCTGGGCTCGGCCACCATGTACGCGTACCTGCTCCACGGGTTCGTGGTCAAGGTCGCCGAGCGGTTCGAGCTGGGCGTGCCTTTGTCGATCCTGCTCGGCGTGGCCGCCGCCACCCTGCTCTGCACGCCGCCGGTGCGCAAGCTCTTCCACTGGGCCGTGGAGCCGCGCATGTCCTGGGCCTTCACCCCGCTCCGCCGGCCGTGACACGGTGGCGGGTATGGCCATCGACTTCACCCTCGCTCCCGAGCACGAGGAGATCCGCAAGCGGGTCCGCGCCTTCATCCAGGGGACCGTCATTCCCGCCATGGAGGAGGTGAAGGAGGCCGACCGGGACGCCTACCTGCGTACGATCTTCCGGCTCCGCTCCCAGGCCAAGGCCGAGGGGCTGTGGCTGCCGCACATGCCGAAGGAGTGGGGCGGCATGGGGCTGGGCCACGTCGAGCTGGCCATGGTGCAGTCGGAGGCGGCCAAGACCCGCGTCGGGCCGTGGGTGCTCAACTGCATGGCCCCGGACGAGGGCAACATGCACACCCTCCTGCACTGGGCGACGGACGAGCAGAAGGAGAAGTACCTGCGGCCGCTGCTGGAGGGCACGCAGATGTCCTGCTTCGCCATGACGGAGCCGGAGGTGGCGGGCTCCGACCCCACCCTGATCCGCACCTCGGCCGTCCGGGACGGGGACGAGTGGCTGATCAACGGCCACAAATGGTTCATCTCCAACGCGCGCCGGGCCAACTTCGCGATCCTCATCGCGCGGACGGAGCCGGA
The DNA here is from genome assembly GCF_053587055.1 of Nonomuraea sp. NPDC003707. Taxonomy (NCBI): domain Bacteria; kingdom Bacillati; phylum Actinomycetota; class Actinomycetes; order Streptosporangiales; family Streptosporangiaceae; genus Nonomuraea; species Nonomuraea sp. NPDC003707. The sequence continues at coordinate 219,235 of NZ_JBSFNK010000015.1, forward strand.
CGTGCCCGAGGGCTCGCGCGGCGCGAACACCGCCTTCCTCGTCGACCTCCCCGACCCGGGCTGGAACGACGTGCGCGAGGTCGAGACGATGCACGGCTCCACGGGCCACAGCGAGATCGTCATCACCGATCTCCGCGTGCCCGACAGCCAGATCCTGGGCGGTCGCGGCAACGGCCACCGCCTCGGCCAGTACCGCCTGGGCCCGGCCCGGCTCGCCCACTGCATGCGCTGGATCTCCCAGGCGGAGACGGCCCTGGACATGATGGTCGAGCGCGCGCTCAACCGCTACAGCCACGGCTCGCTGCTGGCCGAGAAGCAGGGCATCCAGTGGATGATCGCCGACTCGGCCATGGAGCTCTACCAGTGCAAGCTGATGGTCCTGCACGCCGCATCCAAGATCGACAAGGGTGAGGACTTCCGTACGGAGGTGTCGATGGCCAAGCACTTCGTGGCCAACAGCCTCAACCGGATCGTGGACCGGGCGATCCAGGTGCACGGCGCGCTCGGCTACTCGACGGACACGCCGCTGGCCGGCATGTTCCAGCACGCCCGCTGGGCCCGCTTCGCCGACGGCGCCGACGAGATCCACCAGATGCGCATCGCCGAACGCACCATCGCCGCCTACCGGGCCACCGGCTCCACCAACTCCGCCACCGGCGGCCTCCCCCTGTGACGGACGGTCGTCACCCGGGGCGGCTTCAGACGGTCGTCACCCGAGGAGCCGGCATCGTCACGATCTCCCGCTCGTAATAGGCCCGGAAGTCCTCCCCGGCCGCGAACAGCTTGTCGAGCTCGCCCCGGCACGCCGCGATCACATCAGGGTCGTCGATCCGCCTCGCGCCGCTGTGGGTCCCGCAGGCGTCGTACGTCACCTCGTACATGACGGACGACCCCAGCACGACGAGCTCCGGCAGGCGCCGGTCGATCTCGAGGTCGGACACCTCCGCCGCGTCGAGCACCCGCACCTGCTCGGCCACCCCCACCCGCAGCGCCAGCACGTGCATCTCCCACTGCAGGTACGGCGTGACGGGTTGCTCCACGATCCGGATCCGCCGGCAGGGATAGGCCCTGCTCCGGCCCTCGTCGCCCGTGCCGTCGACCAGCTTGAGTGAGCGTTCCCAGTCGCAGTCCATCATCGCCAGCCAGCTCGGCTCCCCGGCCTCGAAGCGCTGAATACGCTGGAGTTTCCAGAACACGTCATCAATGTTCCGGAAATTCGGCCAGAAATCGTCAAGATATCCGTCCGCACTTAGCAAGACTCCCGATATCTCGTGAATGCGCTCAAGCATATGACGACCGTACCCATCAGATTCGCGGCACGAACCCGTGAGCAGCGGCTACGCTGGCCGGAATGCTCACACAATTGATCGTCCTGCGCGGCAACTCCGGCTCGGGCAAGACGAGCGTCGCCCGAGCCTTCCGCAAGGCGTACGGCAGGCGCGGCCTCGCGGTGGTGAGCCAGGACGTGCTGCGCCGCGACATCCTCCGCGAACTCGACGTCCCGGACGGCGTCAACATCGGCCTCATCGACACCGTCACCCGCTACGCGCTCGACCACGGCCACCACGTCATCCTCGAGGGCATCCTCACGGCCGGCAGGTACGCCCCGATGCTCCAGTCCCTGCGCGAGGACTTCCCCGGCCGCAGCCGCTTCTTCTACCTCGACATCCCCTTCGAGGAAACGCTCCGCCGCCACGCCACCCGCCCGCAGAGCGCGGAGTTCGGCCCGGACATGATGCGCGAATGGTATATCGAGCGGGACCTGCTGCCCGGCGGCTACGAAACCGTCATCGATCAGAGCAGCTCGCTCGATGAAACGGTACGACGGCTGCTATCCGAAACACTCGAATACACAGAAACCAGCAATTACCAGAAACCCACTCGAACCCCAGCAAATCACCTCATCGACTAATGGCTTATACGCCTGTGCCTATCCTCTGAGACGGGCGTAGGCCGCGGGTGGCATCCCGACCGCGGCGGTGAAGTCGCGGGTCAAGTGAGCCTGGTCCGTATAGCCGAGTTCGACGGCCAACGTCGCGAGGTCCAGCCCTTCGTAGACCCGCTCCGCCGCCTCGTGCAGGCGGAAGCGGCGGATCACCCACTTGGGGCCGATGCCGACATAGTCCCGGAACAGCCGCTGCAACGAACGCACCGACCGCCCCGATCTGGCCGCCAGCTCATCGACCCTGGTCACGGAGACCTCGTTCTCGGCCATCTCCACCAGTGCCGCGACCTCTTCGGCCAGCGGATCCCGCTCCGGCCCCAGACTCAGCAGGAACCTCTCGACCAGCCCGATGGCGGCCCGGGCATCGGACTCGGCCAGAACCTGCTCGACCAGCGAGGCGCCCGCCGAGCCGTACATCTCGCCGATCTCCACGAAACGGTCGGTCAACTGCGACACCGGACCGCCGAGAAACGGCCGGAAACCGCCCGGACGGAAGCGCGTGCCGAGCACGCGGCCGCTGCCCCGCATGGTGTACGAGAACCCGCCCTTGATCACTCCCGCGAACTGATGGAAGTCCGTGGTGATCGTCATGTTCACGGTGGGGTGCGAGACGATGCGCTGTTCGTACGGCTCGGCGAGGTCGGTCCACGTGACGACCCAGAAGTGCTCCACAAACGTCGCAATCTCCGCCGATGGCGCCTGTCTGAAGAAATCGAAGGCGTCGAGCCCCGCGTACGGGTCGACCCAGCCGCGCTGTCGCGTTTCTACAAGCCGCGCCTGGGTCAGGCGGGGCATCATGGCTGCCATGGACGACATGATGCCGCTGATGACGCGCGCCACCGAACGGACCGCGGGATTGGTCCGCGCGGTGCGGCCCGAACAGTTCGGTTCCCGTACGCCCTGCGCGAAGTTCGACGTCAAGGACCTGATCAACCACCTCGAGTGGGTGGCGGACCTGTTCGAGTCGCTGGGCCGCCAGGGGGAGAGAATCGAGCAGGAACCGTACGCGGGCGACTTCCCCGAGCGCGCGGAGCGCACGCTGGCCGCCTGGTCCCGCCCCGAGGCGTGGGAGGGCACCAGCCCCGCCATGGGCCTGCCGATGACCACGCTGGCCCACATGTACCTCGTCGACATGGTCGTACACGGCTGGGACCTGGCCAGAGCCACCGGCCAGGACTACGAGCCGGACGCTGAGACCGTCTCGCGGGCGCTCCACTTCACCGACCAGATGGCGGAGATGGGCCGGCAACGCGGCGCCTTCGGCCCACCGGTAGACGTGCCGGACAGCGCCCCGCAATTCGACCGCCTCCTCGGCATCATCGGCCGCAACCCAGCCTGGACCCCGTAAACCGCACCACCCTCGACGAGCCGCCGTCACAACGAAGGGAGACACACCGATCCCCCCGCCCGCCGAACCAATCCGAACGCGGCGATCCCCCTCTCACCGAACGAACCGGCACGCGGCGACCCTCCTCCCGCCGAACCAAACCCGAGCACGGCGACCCCCCTCCCGCCGAATCACACCCGGACACCGAATCACCCCTGGATGCCGATGCCGAGGCCGCTGCTCCTCCCCCCGGCGTGTGCTCCCCGAGGCGCCGTCCACCTCCCTCCCCGTGCGGCCGCCTGGCCCCAGCATCCTGCCGAGCGCCTGGACACCAGGCGTTGGACACCCGATTCGGGACGATGGACGAGATAGCGCTGCAGCACCGGGTGCCAGCGGTTGGCGGGCAGGTTCCGAAGCGCCGCGACGGCCAGGCAGTACTTGCTCACGGTGACCGGCCGCACCCCCAGCCCGCGCAGGACCTTGTCCACCAGCGCCTTCCCGTCGGCGGACTTCGACTCCAGCAGCACCAGGTCGCGGCGCGCCGGTGCGCTGGAGCGCCCGTCGTGGCAGAGCAGGCCCGTGTCGCAGGTGAGCCTGGCCGCGCCCGAGGGGTCGATGAAGGTCACCCGCTTGTAGTCGGTGGACAGCACCGGCCCCAGCGTCTCCGGGGCGATGAGGTGTAGCTCGGCGAGAAGGGTGTCGCGCACGAAGTCGAACGCCTCCCGGGTGAGCGTCCGGCTCGGCGCGTCGTCGTACGGGATGCGGTGCTTGTCGGTGCTGCCACGGGTGCCGTTGAGCTTGAGCTCCAGCCACCGGCCGCCCCCGTCCAGGTAGGTGCGGGTGCGCAGCTTGAACCTGCGCCGCCGACCCTGCCGGTGCTGGTGGAAGGTGAGCAGGTCAGGCGTGTCGAAGTAGGTCGACGTGTAGCGGAACTGGCGTCTTGCCCCGATGCGCAGCACGGCGAACCGGTCTCCCAGCTCGGCCGCGAGTGCCGCCATGGTGGCGGCCGGCACGATGTATTTGCGATCGACCCGGCTCATCAGCTCCGGCACGTCCTCGAGCCCGATCGGCGCCACCTCGGCCGCGATCCCGGCCAGCAGCACATCCGCGTCCAACTCACCCATCACCACACCTCCACCACCTTCTGCATGACTCCGGCTCACGGGGTTCAGCGGACGCCGGCCCGTTGGGGAGGGGCCACGTAGCGGACGTCGACCACCGTTGTGTCGCGGACGTAGTCGATCTGGGTGACCACGTAGTGGAGGACGTGTGCCCGCAGGCGGCTCTCCAGGTCGACCCGGAGCAGGTCCGGGTCCGAGTGGACGACGTCCAGGGTGATGACCTGGTGGCGGGTGCGGCCGAGCAGGGCCGGGTGGTCGGCGACGTACATCACCACCAGCAGGACGCCGTCCAGCAGCAGGGCGGTCAGCGGCCACGCGCCCGCGACGCCGTTGACCAGGCCCAGCACGATGGCGATGAAGTAGTAGGCGATCTCCTGCTGGGTGATCTCGCTGGAGCGGAGGCGGATGATCGACAGGACGCCGAACAGGCCGAAGCCGACGGCGACGTCGACGCGCTGGACGAGCAGGAGCGAGACCACCGCGAAGATGCCCACGTTGAGTGCCACGTAGGCGAAGAGCAGGTCACGTCGATGATGTCGCCGGTAGTAGAGGCCATAGGCCAGGGCGACGATCGACGCGAGATCCATTACCAGTCCGGCTGTCACGGCGCTCCCTCCGTCGGTGCTGCTGAGAACAGCTTTTCGGGGCGGGGTGAGGCGAGAGTGAGGTGATGATTAGGCGGCTCTCATGCGGTAGCCGGTGCCACGGACGGTCTCGATGCGGTCGGCGCCGATCTTGCGGCGTAGGTAGCGTACGTAGACGTCCACCACGTTGGAGCCGGGGTCGAAGTCGAAGCCCCACACGTGGCTGAGGAGCTGTTCGCGCGTCAGGACCTGGTCGGGGTGCCGGCAGAAGATCTCCGCCAGCGCGAACTCCCTGGTCGACAGGTCCACCGCCCGGTCCCCGACGTACGCCCGTCGCGTACGCAGATCCAGCGACAGATCCGACACCCGCAGCACGGTCACCTCCGGTGTGCGGTCGGCGCGCACGCGCAGCCGCAGCCGCACCCTCGCCAGGAGCTCCTCGAAGGCGAACGGCTTGGCGATGTAGTCGTCCGCGCCGCCCTCGAGCCCCGCCACGGTGTCGCTCACGCTGTCGCGGGCGGTCAAGATGATCACCGGCATGGCCACCCTGGACTGCCGCAGCCTGCGCAACACCGTGAACCCGTCGCTCAACGGCAGCCCGATGTCCAGGATGAGCAGGTCGAACCCGCCCGCGCAGGCCAGGTCGTACGCCGCGACCCCGTCCGTCACCACGGCGGTCACGAAGCCGTTGGCCCGCAGCCCCTTCTCCACGAACGACGCGATCCTGACCTCGTCCTCGGCGATCAGTATCCGGTTCATCCCAGCCTCCAGAGCTCCCACAGCGGGATGGACATGACGAAACGGGCTCCGCCGCCCTGGGCCTCCGTCACCTTGACGTTGCCGCCGTGGGCCTCCGCGATCGATCTGACGATGGCCAGGCCCAGACCGGCGCCTTCGTACGTCACGGTGCGGCCCGCGCCGCGCACGAACCGTCCGAAGATCCGCTCGCGCTCGGCGGGCGCCACCCCGGGGCCGCTGTCGCGTACCCACAGCTCGACCCACCCGTCGCGGACGGCGGAGCCGACGGCGATCAGGTCGTCGTCGGTGGTGTGGCGGACGGCGTTGGCCACGAGCTGCATGAGCGCCTGCGTGAGCCGCTGGCGGTCGGCGGGCACGCGGGCCTCGGCCACCTCGTCGACCCGCCAGCGCCGGGTGCCGAGCGCTCGGGCCTTGGCGACGACGCTGACCGTGAGGTCGGCCACCTCGACGTCGTGTATGTCGAGAAAGCCCGGCTGCTCCGCTCTGGCGAGGGTGAGGAGGTCTTCGACGATGCGGTTCATCCGGTCGAGCTCGTCGGTGACCAGGGCGAGCGTCTCCGCGCGGTCGCGCGGATCGTCGCCCATGAGCTCCAGGTGGCCGCGGATGACGGTGATCGGCGTACGCAGCTCGTGGCCGGCGTCGTCCATGAAGTGCCGCTGCACGACGAAGGCGTTCTCGAGCCGGTCGAGCATGTGGTTGAACGTCGCGGCCAGCGCGGCCACGTCGTCGTCGCCCGGCACGTCGAGCCGGCGCGTGAGATCGGTGGAGTCGCTGATCTGCTCGGCCGTCTGGCTGATCAGCCGGACCGGCGCCAGCACCCGCCCCGCCACGAACCACCCGGCCGCCCCCGCTAACGCCAGCGCCGCCAGCGCGGACAGCCCGAGGACCCGAACCGCGTCCACGATCTCGTCGCGGTGGCGATCGTAGAGGATCGCCACGACGAGGTGGCCCGGGCGGGGGTCGGGCTTCACCGTCACCGGGATCACCGCATAATGGACCGTTCCTTTCGGGCTCTCGATCTCACCGCCGCCGGGCTTGATGGCCGTGGCCAGCCGCGCGACCAGCGCGTCGTCGATGTCGAGGCGTACGGGTGGCGGGATCGCGGTGATCTTGTGAGCCTTGCCGTCGACGATGCTGAAGAACGTCTCCCACCTGTCAGGCGCGTTGAGCGCCAGGTATCCCGTGAGCAGCTCTCCCACGTCGGTGATCGTGCGGCCGGTCTCCGGGTCGCGCGCGGTCGCGGCGTACCGGCGCAGCTTCTCCGCCTCGTTGCTGAGCTCGAGGTTCGTACGGTCGTCGAGCCGAGCCAGCAGGATGGTCCAGGTCGCGAAGATCGAGACCGCGAGGGCGAGGCCGACGACGGCGAGCATCCAGCCCACGATCCGGGCACGGGCGCTCACCCGCATTCGATCGCCTGGTCAGTCGTCGCCGTCATCGTCATCTCCACCGCCACCGTCGTCGTCATCGTCACCGCCACCTGGTCTCGGCGCCGGCGGTCTGACCGGCTCGGCCCTGGTCTGGCGCGGGGCGGGCCGCACGGCGGCCCCGTGCGCCGCGGCCTCGTCGCCGTCGCGCGACCCGGTGGCCCTGGCTGGTCTCGGGCCGGTGCTCGTGCCGACCTTCGGTCTGGCGCTCGCGGTGGGTTTCGGTTTCACGCCTGCGGTGGGCTGCGGCCTCACCCCGGCAGCGGGCTGGGACCCGACGTCGGCGGCCGGCCGGGATCCGGCATTAGCGGCAGGCCCGGACCTGGCATCGGCGGCAGGCTGTGATGCCGTGTCCGTGGCGGGCGGTGGCGTCGTGCCCTTAGTGGGCTCCTGTTTCGTGCCTGGGGTGAGCTCCGGTCTCGCGCCCGGGGTGAGGCCTGGTTTCGCGCCCGGGGTCGGCGGGCCGGAGCCCGGCCCGGGGGCGCCGCTCCCCGCGGGGGCCGACATGCCGGCCTCGCCAAGCGCGGGCGTGTGTGACACCACGACGGCCTCGCCCAGATCGGGCTCGCTGTCGGCCGCGCGCACCAGCCCCACCGACATGAACCCCGCCATCGCCGCGGCCAAGGCGAAGAGGACCAACGTTCCCCGATGCTTCATGACCTTGACCTTGACGCCCTTCGAGGAGACCACGCTGAAGCCCAGATGAGAAACCTCTCATCTGATCACGCTGAGCCGCAGTAGAATCACGCTCTAATTGCTGGGGTTCGCCGCCCATACCGCCTCTTCTCGGGCGGGGGGTCCGACGGGAGGCGTTCAGGGTGGGTTCGCCTTCTCAGGCGGGGGTTCCCGACCGGAGGCAGTCAGGGTGGATTCTGCCTGGGAGGTCGGGCTTCGGCCGAAGCGGCCAGAGGCGGTCGAGATACGCAAGGGCGGAGTCGTTCCCGGCAAGGGCGAGGCGGTGGAAGTGCCTGCCCGGCAGGGCGGACGCGCTCGGGACCGGAAGGAGTGCAGATGCGGGTACGGGACAAGGTCGTCGTCGTCACGGGTGCGGCCGGCGGGATCGGGAGGGCGATGGCGCTCAGGTTCGCCGCCGAAGGAGCGGCCGGGGTCGTCGTCGCGGACCTCGACGAGGCCGGAGCGGTCGCGGTGGCCAAGGAGATCGGTGACCGCGCCACCGCAGTGCGCGTGGACGTGTCCTCGGAGCCGGAGGTGGCCGCCCTGGCCGAGACGCCGTTCGGGCCGGTCGACCTGTTCTGCTCCAACGCCGGCATCATCGGCGGCCACGGCCTGGACGCCCCCGACCAGGAGTGGAGCCGCCTGTACGCGGTGAACGTGCTGGCCCACGTGTACGCCGCCCGCGCCGTCGTACCCTCCATGATCGCCCGAGGCGGCGGCTACCTGCTGAACACCTGCTCCGCCGCGGGCCTGATCAGCTGCCCCGGCGACGCCCCGTACGCGGTGACGAAGGCGGCGGCGATCGCGTTCGCCGAGTGGGTGGCCATCCACTACGGCTCGCGGGGCATCAAGATCAGCGTCCTGTGCCCGCAGGGCGTGCGTACCGGCATGCTGGAGCAGGGCCTGGAGGAGGACCATCTGACCGCGAGGGCCGTGGCCGCCTCGGGCACCATCCTCGATCCGTCGGACGTGGCCACCGCGGTCGTCGAGGGCCTCGAAGCCGAGCGCTTCCACATCTTCCCGCACCCGGAGGTGGCCGAGTTCGTCCACCGCAAGGCCGAGAACCCGGACCGATGGCTGGCCGGAATGTCGCGCTTCGTGGACTCCCTGACCTCGACCCCCTGACCTCGGCCCGCTGATCTCGACTCCCCAACCTCGACTCCCCAACCTCGACTCTCCGACATCGGATTGCCGAGTCGCGAATGCCTGGCACCGATCGCGCATGGAGCGCCCGGCTGCGGTCGACGGTTCGGCGATTCGGCTGTGGGGGTCGGCCGTCAGCGGGTCGGCCATCGGTGGTTCGGCGGTCGGTGGTTCGGCGGTCGGTGGCTTTCGTTGGAGGAGTTCGAGCAGCGGACGAACAGGGTGCTTGGTCATCGCACGTTCGACGAGGCCGCGCCGACGGTCCGGTGGACGTGCTAGGCGACGTCGAGCAGGATCTCCAGCAGGTCCTGCGGCGCGTCGCGCATGAGGTTGTGCGCGCTGGCCACCGCGTGCGTAGTCCACGCGGGATCGCGGCGCAGCCGCTCGTAGACGGACGTGAACGGCGACTCCCCCTCCCACTCCGCCGCGTACACGTACTCCCTGCGGCGCACGTGCGCGAGGTCTCCGGTGAGCCGTAGCGGCTGGAGCAGCGAGGCGATCGGATGGGCCGTGGCGCGCGGGTCGAAGAACGGCAGCGGCCGGGTCGCGTAGCCGCTGTCCACCACGTCCACGTACCATCGCCGCTCCTGATCGGTGACGAGGCTCCAGCAGGAGTCCCCGTGGCCGGGCACGACGGCGTCGAGGTAGACCAGGTCGCGCACCCGCTCGGGCGCGCGGTCGGCGGCCCCGGTGATCACCATCCCGCCGTAGCTGTGGCCGACCAGGATCGCTTCGGTGAGGTTCTCGGCGGCCAGGACGCCGGTCACGTCCTGGATGTGCGTGTCGAGGTTCACCCCGCCGGTAAGCAGGTGGCCGCGCTCGGCGATGCCGGTCAGGGTCAGCGGGTACGCGCGATGCCCCCGGCTCCGCAACTGCTCGGCGAGCTCGTCGAAGCACCAGCCGCCATGACACATACCGGGGATCAAGACAAATATCGCCACAAGTCCGGATACTAACAGAGATCGAACCGATCGGTTCTATCTTGTCGGGTCGAGGACGAGCTTGCCGACGGTCCGGCGGCCGCGCAGGTCCGCGTGCACGCGCCGCACCTCCGACATCGGGTGGTCGCCGCCGTGGACCACGCGCAGCTCCCCTGCCGCGACCTGCCCGGACATCTCCATGTACCCCTTGCCGAGGACCTCCGGGTGCGCGAGGGCGTTCATGAGCCAGAAGCCGCTGACCGTGGCCGAACGGCGCTGCAGGTCACGCGGCGACACCGGAGCGGGCTCGACCCCGCCCGCCATCCCGTAGTAGGCGAGCCTGCCGAACGGGGCCAGCGCGGCAAGGCTCTGGTCGGTGACGCGGCCGCCCGTCATCTCCAGGACCACGTCGACGGGTTCGCCGTGGTTCGCCGCCCGCAACGCCCCGGTGAGGTCGTCCGCCGCGGGGTCCACGGCGGCGTCCGCGCCGAGGGACAGTGCGAATTCGCGCTTGTCCGGCGTGCCGGCCGTGGCGATGACGCGGGCGCCGCGCAGCTTGGCCAGCTGTACGGCCAGCGAGCCGACGCCGCCCGCCGCCGCGTGGACGACCACGCTCTCCCCCGGCTGCACCCGAGCGGTGCGATCGATCAGCCACCAGGCGGTCAGCCCCTGGACGAGCAGCGCGATGGCGGTCACGTCGTCCACCCCGTCGGGCACCGGGAAGGCGCCGTCCTCCGCCACCACGGCCTTCTCGGCATATCCGCCGTCGGAGATCATCGCGGCCAGCCGTCGCCCGTCCGCGGTCCGGCCGACGACCTCGATCCCGGGGATCAGCGGCAGCGTGACGGCGGCGATGTAGCGGTTCTCGCGCAGGAGCGCGTCGGCGAAGTTCACCCCGCATCGCGCCACGTCGATGAGAACCTGACCGGCTCCCGGCCGGGGCTCGGGCACCTCTCGCACGGCCACGACCTCGGGCCCGCCGAACTCGGTGATCTGCACCGCTCGCATGTCCAGCTCCTTGGAATGGAGTACCTAAGTGGTACTCCGTACCATAATGGATCGAAGTACAGAACGACTAGACTGGGGCGGTGCCCCGATCCACCCTCCGCGCCCGCAACCAGCAGCGAGCCCGTGACGAGATCGTCGCGGCCGCCTACGAGCTGTTCGCCGAACGCGACTACGCCGGCGTGACGGTCGCGGACATCGCCGACCGGGCCGGGGTCGGCCGCACCACGTTCTTCCGCTACTTCGGCGACAAGCAGGAGGTCGTCTTCGCCGGCGAGGAGGAACTGCTGGACAACGTCGCCCGGCGACACCGCGAGTTGCGGCTCGAGCGTCCGCCGTCGCTGCCGGAGGCGCTCGCGCTGCTGCGCGACACCGTGGCGGCGGTCTGCGCATGGGCGACGCGGGACACCGACCGCTACGTCCTGCGCGAACGGCTGATCGCGGCGAACCCCGAGCTGGACGACCGCGCGGCTCGCAAACAGCGACGCCTCGTCGAGCTGGCCGGGGAGCTCCTGAGGCAGCAGGGCGCCCCGGCGGAGACCGCCGCACTGGCCCCGCAGGTGGCGCTGGCCTGCTACAAGGCCGGCCACGAGGTCGCGGCGGGCGACCCGGCCGCGCTGTGGCCGAGCGTCGGCGCGGCCTTCGACCAGCTCGGCGTCACCTCAGACGCCGGGCCGGACCAGACCTGAGCGCTCGGCATCCCCTCGGGCGCCGAGCGGGACCCGACCTGAGGGCTGGAGACGGTGACCGTCACGCCGCCCTCCGAGGAACGTCGCTTTGAGTAAGGGGGTACTCATGCGATCCCAGCCGGAGGAGCCGATTCTGGAGCTTGATGAGGGATCGGCGACGCACTCCAGGAGGATCCATGACGCCATCGCGGGCACGCATGCTCATCATGGCCGGAATCCTCGGCCTCGTGGCGGTCCTCGGGATCGCCTGGCTGGCCGGCATCGCCACCGGCAACGGCGCGGAGCCGATGGCCGGCACCGGGACGAACGCCACCGCGGACGCCCCGGACGGCTCGGCGGACGCACCCGACGCCGACGGCTCGGCGAGCGACGCACCTGACGCCGACGGTACGACGAGCGGCGCGCCCGACGACGACAGCTCGGCGACCGGAGCGCCCGACGGCTCGACCGGTCAGGGCAAGGATGCCGACGGGCAACCGACCGGCGACAGGTCCACGCCTCCGGGGACGCGCAACAACCGCCGCAGCGTCCACTGGAACGGCGTGCACCTCGACGGCTCCCCCGGCGACGACGGTTGCGTCACCATCATCAACAAGACCTCCACCGTCGGGACGATCGAGTCCGTCTCCTTCACCGTGCAGTCGGGCCCCGGCCGCGCCACGGCCCGATCGGCCCCCGGCCACTGCGACCCCACCGGCGACCCCTTGTGCCAGGGGGTCCAGCTGAGAGCCGGTTCGCAGTGCCTCGCGGGCGCGATCATCACGGGCGACGCCTCTGACCGCCCGTACGTCATCCAGGCGGTGGTCCGCTTCCGCTACCTGTGCGTCAACGTCGAGGACGCGCCCTGCGACCAGGTCCGCGACTGGGGCGGCCCGCCGCCGACGGCGGAGGCGCCGGTGGAGGTGACCGGCCAGACATCCAACAACGTTCCGCAGTTCTCGTACTACATCGGCGATTCGGGCACCTCCTCCGAGGAGTCCCCGACGCCGTCGCCGGACGACGACACCGGCACCTCCACCGACGACTCGGGCACCTCTCAGGAGGACTCGGACTCCGGATCGCAGGACGACGGGCCGGATACGGCGGATGACGGCACGACCACGGCTCCGGAGGGAGAGTGACCACCACGCACGAGCCCGCGGGCAAAACCGCAACCGGACAGGAGCCGGCGACCAAGCGGGGGACGGCACCCGATCAGGAGACGGCAAGCGCGCAAGAGACTGCACCCGGGCAAGAGGCAGCGAGCGGGCAGGAGGCGGTTTCGGCGCGGGTGCGGCAACTCGCCGAGGCCGTAGGCCCCACCACGCTGGCGACCGCGCTGCTGATCTACTTCGGCTACGTGGCAACCCGCGCCCGCTTCGACTACTTCGGCATATCCCTCGACATGACCGGCCTGTCCAACCAGAGCCTGCTCCTCGACGGCCTCGAAGTCGTGTACGTCCCGGCCGCCCTGATCTGCCTGGGCACGCTGCTGGTCATCGCCGTCCACGCCACCGTCTCCTGGCAGCTCGCCCGCCGCCCCGGCGACACCGTCAACCCCTTCCTGGCCGCCGGCTTCACGCTCGTCGGACTGCTCCTGATCGGCCGCGCGATGATCGGCATCTTCCTCGGGGACGCCGACACCAGCGTCGTCATCGGCGCCACGCCGCTCGCGCTGGCGTCCGGCCCGGCCATGGTGGCGTACGGGATCCACATCCACGGCAAGAACCGCGGCCGCCCGCTCATGTCACCCCGCCTGGCCAGGAACGGCGTGCTGAGCGTGCTGGGCCTGGCCGTCGCCGGCCTGTTCTGGGCCTCGACCACGGTCGCGTGGGCCTACGGCACCGGCCGGGGCGAGCAGGACGCGCACGACCTGCCCCAACGCGCCGAGGTCATCCTCGACATGAAGGAGCCGCTGCAGGACGTACCTCCCGGCATCACCCACATCCGGCTGAAGACCACCGGCAAGGACCCGAGCTACGCGCACCGCTACCGCGGCTTCCGGCTCCTGCTCGCCTCCGGCGGCCGGCTGTTCCTGGTCAATCCGGAGTGGAAGCTCGGCCGCGACCAGACGATCGTGGTCCCGTACGACAACGGCATCCGCGTCCAGCTCATCTCCCAGCCCTGACCAGCGCGCCGGCGCTCTACCCCTCGGGGATGCCGGACTCGGCGCGGTCGGCGTCGATCACGTCGCCGAGCAAGGTGACCACGGCCGCGGCGACGTCCCGCAACGTGGCGTCGGGGACCGCGGACTCGGTCTCGAACGCCCGCCGGACGGTACGAGCGAGCAGGTCCGCCCGCTGCTCCCGGCCGTCCGAGGCGCCCCCCGCCCGCAGGAACCCCTCGAACGTCGCCTGGTAGGCGAACCCGAGCTCATCGACGCTCATGTCCTCGCGGAGCAGGCCGTGCTCGGCGAGCAGCCCCAGGTAGTCGCGGGCCATGGCGCCGTGCCGCTCGTCGCGGGCCGGGTCGGGGGAGCTGGTCAGCTTGCCGACCAGGTCGGGATCGGCCAGGAGGAAGCTGAGCAGCAGCGGCCGGTTCGCGATGGCCAGGAAGTAGGCCCGCGCGAACCGGTGCAGCAGGCATGCCCGCGGATCCTCCCGGAGCGCCTGGCGCAGCTCGTCCATCGCCCGGAGCACCTCGCGCGCGAAGACCGCGCCGAACAGCTGCTCCCGGGTCTTCCAGTGCAGGTAGACGGTCCCCTTGCCGATGCCGGCCCCGGCGGCCACGTCGTCGATGGTCACCCGCCGGTAGCCGTGGCGCAGCAGCAGGTCCGCCGCCACGTCGAGGATCCGTGCGGCCCGCTCGGCTCGCTGCCGCGGGTCTCGGAGTCGTTCGGCGCTCACCCGCAGACCATATGACCAAATGCGAAATCTGGTCAACTCATCAACTAGCGATTGACTAACTTTCAAATCTCGTCATATCGTCACGTCGAACCACGGCAACCCGAGGAGTGAGTCATGAAGACAGTCCTGATCTCCGGAGCCGGCATCGGCGGCACCACGCTGGCGTACTGGCTGGCGCGGCACGGCTTCCGGCCCACCGTCGTCGAACGCGCCGCCGGCCTGCGCTCCAGCGGCAACCCCGTGGACGTCCGCGGCCCCGCCGTGACCGTGGCCGACCGCATGGGCGTGATGCCGCGGCTGCGCGAGGCGGCCACGCAGGTGACGGCGCTGAGCTTCGTCAACGCCTCCGGCCGGCAGGTCGGGCGGGTCAACATGCGGGCGCTGCGGCAGGCGTCCGGCAGCCGGGAGGTGGAGGTGACGCGTACCGACCTGGCGGCCATCCTGTACGAGGCGAGCCGCGACTCGGCCGAGGTCCTGTTCGGCGACACGATGACCGCGCTGAGCCAGGACGGCGACGGCGTGGACGTCACCTTCGAGAAGGCGGCGCCGCGCCGGTTCGACCTCGTCATCGGAGCCGACGGGCTCCACTCGACGACCCGGCGGCTGGCCTTCGGGCCCGAGTCCGCGTTCGTCCGCCACCTGGGCCTCTACGTCGCGACGATGCAGCTCGACGGCCCGGCCGACAACCAGCAGGACGTCGTCCTGCACAACGCCCCCGGCCGGCTGGCCTCCGTCCACCCCGTACACGGCCGCGCCCTGGCGGCCTTCATCTTCCGTCACCCGGAGGTGCGGGGCTTCAACCACCGCGACCTCGCGCAGCACAAGCGGATCCTGACCGACGCCTACGCCGGCGACGGGTGGCGCGTGCCGGAGCTGCTGGACCAGGTCCGCGCCACCGACGACCTCTGGTTCGACTCCGTCAGCCAGGTGCGCCTCGACTCCTGGGCCGAAGGGCGTATAGCGCTGCTGGGCGACGCGGCCTCGTCGGTGTCGCTGTTCGGCGACGGTTCCACCCTGGCCATGGCCGGCGCCTACACCCTCGCCGAGGAGCTGGCCGCCACCCCCGCCGACCCGCGATCGGCCTTCGCGCGGTACGAGGCCGAGCACCGCACCCTGGTGGACCCGCGCCAGGGGAACGTCGCGACGGCCGCGGCCATGATGGTCCCCGCCACCCGCGCCGGGATCGCCGCACGCAACCTGGCGAGCCGGTTCTGGCCGACCGCGGCAGCCGCCTCATGGGTCCGCAACCGGCTCACCCCGGTGGCCGTCTGAAGAACCCCGCGGCCGCGGTCAGGGGCGTACGAGCCTGACGGCGAGGAAGGACGGCCGCTCGTTCAGCTTGTCGTAGGCGGCCTCGTCGATCTCCCGCAGGGCGGCCACCGGGCGCGGCTCGACGATCCGTTCCAGGACGAACCCGGCGGCCAGCAGCTCCCCCAGGAAGACCTCCAGCGACATCCGCTGGAAGTGGATCGAGAACGGGCCGTCGCCCACGGGAAGCTCGACCCAGTCGCCGGCGTGGTACGAGCCCCCGAAGTGCTGCCAGTCGGCGGTCGGATGGCCGGTCGAGACCACGAGCCACCCTCCCGGCCGCAGCACCCGGCGCAGCTCGCCCAGCAACTGCGCGCGGCGGGTGACGTGGGGATACACCAGCGCGCACACGGCCCCGTCGAACGACGCGTCGTCGGCGAAGTCCAGCGGCTCCTCCAGATCGCGCAGAAGGAGCTCGGCCCGCTCCCCCACCCGCGCCCGCGCGTGGCCCAGCAGCGTGGCGCTCCCGTCGACACCGACCACCTCGGCCCCGCGGGCCAGCAGCTCGGCCGCGTAGTGCCCGGCTCCGCACCCGACGTCGAGAACCCTCGTCCCGGCGAGGTCACCGGCGAGCTCCAGCATCGCGGGCCGGTCGACGTAGGCGTTGTACGGGCTCGTGGTGGCATGCTCGGCGAACTGGTCTCCGAGCACGCCGTGGTAAGCGGTCTCCGGGGGCATCAGCCCATCATGACAGCGCCTCCACCCTGCTCTCCACCCTTCGGAGGTGCCGCTCCACCCCGCCCCGTCCCTACCGTCCCAGGCATGGACAAGCACTCTGGACGGCCGGGCAGCCTCTGGCTCGAACTGCTGCACCGGCTCCTGGACGCCAACGGGGGAAAGATGAACGGCAAGTTCCTGCTCGCGATCGTCGTCGTGGCGCTGCTGGTGGTCGTCGGTTTCGTGGCCTTCCGGCTTATCTTGGTGGACATGATTCTGACCTTGAAGGACTCGCGCTAGGCGATGCGAGAGGTGTGGGGGCGGGTCGTACGGCTCCTGGCGGCCGACGACCCCGAGACGGGGCGCCTGGTCAGGCTGCTGTTGAGCCTGGTCCTCGCCTGGTCGCTGGCGGCCGCCGAACCCGATCGCGTCCCCGCGCTGCTGTGGTCCGCGCTCGGCGTGTCGATGGCGTGCTGGCTCGCCTTCGTCCTGCTCGACGGCCGGTTCCCGCGCGTGGCCGTGGCCGCGCTGGCGGCGGGTTCGGCGGTCGCGGCGTCGGTGTCGGGGTCGGTCGAGCCGGCGCCCACGGTGTTCGTGTTCGCGATGTTGCTGCTGTTCGCGGCGCACATGACGCCGAGCATGGCAGCGATCGCCGCGGTCACCGCGACCGACCTGGTGCTCATGGTCGGCAGCCTGCTGTGGTGGGAGCAGCCGCGATCGGCGATCGTGGTCCGCGGGACGGTCGTGATGCTCACCGTGCTCTTCGCGTTGCAGCGGCGCCAGTACCGGCAGGCCCAGCACGACCGGGCCAGGGCCATGGCGCTCGACGAGCGGACCCGCATCGCCAGGGAGCTGCACGACGTGCTCGCGCACTCCCTCGGCGCCCTGGGGGTGCAGCTGGAGGTCGCCGAGGCCATGCTCACCGAGCGGGGCGACGTGGAGGGGGCGGTGGCGCGCGTCCGCAGAGCGCGGGCGCTGGCCAGGGAAGGGCTGGTCGAGGCCCGTTCGGCGGTGGCGGCGCTGCGCGAGGACGTGCCGCCGCTGCCCGACGCGCTGAGCCTGCTGGTCACCGAGCACCGCAGGGACCACGAGGTGCCGGCCGAGCTGCGTACGACGGGCACGCGGCGGCCGATCACCCCGGCGGCGGAGGTCTGCCTGCTGCGTACGGCACGCGAGGCGCTCACCAACGCCGCCAAGCACGCGCCGGGCGAGCCGGTCACGGTGGAGATCGGCTACGGTGAGGGCGCCGTCCGGCTGGTGGTGCGCAATCCGTACGCGGCCGCGGCGCCGTCATCCGGGCACGGGCTGCAGGGCATGCGCGAGCGGCTGGCGCTCGCGGGCGGGACGCTGAGCGCGGGACCGTCGGGGGGCCTGTGGGAGGTACGGGCGGAGGTGCCGGAATGAAGGTCCTGGTCGTGGACGACCAGCAGCTCATGCGCGAGGGCCTGGTGGCGCTGCTGGACCTGGTCGACGACGTGGACGTGGTGGGCGACGCCGGGGACGGCGAACAGGCCCTGCGCCTGGTGGCCGAGCTGCGCCCCGACGTCGTGCTGATGGACCTGCGCATGCCCGTGATGGACGGCGTCGAGGCCACGCGGCGGATCGCCCGCGCGCATCCGGAGGTGGCCGTCGTGGTGCTGACGACGTACGACGACGACCGGTCCGTGGACTCCGCCCTGCTGGCCGGGGCCTGCGGCTACCTCACCAAGGACGCCGGGCGCGCGGAGATCGCCGCCGCCCTGCGCTCGGCCGCCGCCGGGCAGTCGACGTTCTCGGGGGCGGTGTCCCGCCGGCTGGTGGACGCGCTGTCCCGTGCCGCGCCGCCGCCGGTCTCGGCGTGTCCCGACGGGCTGACCGTACGGGAGGTCGAGGTGCTGAGGCTCGTCGCCCGGGGGATGAGCAACGCGGAGATCGGCTCGGCGCTCTTCATCGCGGAGACGACGGTCAAGACGCACATCAACAACGCCTTCGCCAAGATCGGCGTACGCAACCGCACGGAGGCCGCCGCCTACGCGCGCGACAGCCTCCTGTAGCGCCTGCGCCAGGGCCAGCGGGCCGATGGAGAATGACATAGGCTCGTTCTTGATCCGGACAGCTGACCACGGGGAGATGGGTTCATGCCGTCAGGAGTACACGACGGCGCCGAGGCGGGCCGTCCGGTCGGGGGGCCGGGCCTGGGCGCGTTGTTACGGAGCTGGCGTGAGCGGGCGCTGCTGACCCAGGAGCAGGTGGCGGCGCGGGCGGGGCTCAACGTCCGCACGGTTCGCCGGTTGGAGGCGGACGAGCTGCGGCGGCCGCGCAGCGCGTCGGTGCGCTCGCTGGCCGTGGCGCTGGGCCTGGACGCCGCGGAGGTGTCCGTTCTGACGCGTGCCGCGAACGGCCTGCCAGAAGGCGCGCGGCCGACACCGCGGCAGCTGCCCGCCGACGCGGCGGCGTTCATCGGCCGGGCACGGGAGCTGGCCGTTCTCGACGACGTCGGTGACGCCGCCACGGTGGTGGTCACCGCCATCGACGGCATGGCGGGGGTGGGCAAGACCGCGCTGGCCGTGCACGCCGCGTACCAGCTGGCTCCGCGCTTTCCCGACGGTGATCTGTTCGTCGACCTGCACGGCTACACGCGGGGCATGCCCGCGGCGGACCCGGCCGACGCGCTCGCCCGCGTGCTGGAGGTGCTGGGCGTGCCCGGGGAGACGATTCCGCAGCACCTCGACGACCGGGCCGCGCTCTATCGCAGCGTGCTGGCCGACCGGAAGATGCTGATCGTCCTGGACAACGCCGCCGACGAGGCCCAGGTGCGGCCCCTGCTGCCGGGTGCGGGCGGCTGCCTGGTGCTGGTGACGAGCCGGCGGCGGCTGGTCGGGCTGGACGACGCCCGTACGGTGTCGGTCGACGTGCTGCCGCTCGCGGACGCGATCGCGCTGTTCACCGGCACCGCCGGCGAGGAGCGGGTCGCGGGGGTGCCGCGGGAGGTGCTGGCCGCGGTGGTACGGCGGTGCGGGCTGTTACCGCTGGCCATCCGCCTGGCCGCGGCCCGGCTGAAGGCCCATCCGGCCTGGAGCGTGCGGCACCTGTTGCAGCGGCTGGAGGAGCACCAGCACCCGCTGAGCGAGCTGCGCGCCGGGCAGCACAGCGTCACCGCCGCGCTCGACCTGTCCTACCAGGAGCTCACGGACGCCGAGCGGCGGGCGTACCGGCTGCTGGGGTTGCACCCCGGCATGGATCTCGCGCCCGACGCGGCCGCCGCGCTGCTGGCCACCACCGTCAAGCGGGCCGCGACGCTGCTGGACCGGCTGCTGGAGGTCCACCTGCTGCAGGAGCCGATCCCCTGCCGCTACCGATTCCACGACCTGATCAGGACACACGCCGCCGAACGGGCCGCCGGAGAAGAGCCCGAGTCCGACCGGCGCGCCGCCTCGGCGCGGCTGCTGAACCACTACAGCCGCGCGGCCTCGGCGGCGATGGACCTCCTCTATCCCTACGAGGCGGACATGCGGCCGCGTATCGCGCCGGGCGAGGTGGCGCCGCCCGCGGTGGCCGACGCCGCCGCGTGGCTCGAGGCCGAGCTGTCCAACCTGCTCAGCCTCGCGCAGCTGGCCGCCGAGCACGGCTTCTCCGAACACGTCCGGCACCTGTCGGCCACCCTGCACCGGTGCCTGCGCACCCGCGGCCGGTATGCCGAGGCCGAGACGCTCCTGGAGCGGGCGCTGTCGGCGGCCCGGGCCGCCGAATACCGTACGGGCGAGCTGGAGGCCCTCCTCGGGCTCGGCGAGATCCGTCAGATGCAGTGCCGGTACGAGGCGGCTCTGGAGGATTCCTCCCGCGCCCTGGCCATCGCCTGCGCCATCGGTCATCGAGCGGGCGAGTTACGGGCGCTCAACGGCATCGGCATGGTCCGCGGGTTCCAGGGAGAGTACGCGCGGGCCGCCGAGCACTTCGAGCAGGCGCTGGACATCGCCCGGGCAATCGGTCACCGTACGGGTGAGCTGGACGCGTTGATCGCCGCCGGCAACGTCCACCGGATCATGGGGTGGTACGACACGAGCGCCGACGAGCTGGCGCGGGCGCTCGTCATCGCCCGCTCGATCGGCCACCGCACCGGCGAGTTACGGGCGCTGCTCGGCATCGGTTTCATCCACCTCGGGCAGGGCGCGCACGGCCCGGCCACCGACTACTTCACGCGGGCCCTGGGGCTGGCCCGCGCCACCGGGCACCGGCTCGGCGAGCTCGACAGCCTCAACGGCCTCGGCCACCTGCACCGCTTCCAGGGGCGGTACGAGGAGGCGTACGACTGCTACGAGCAGGCCCTGCGCCTGGCGTGCGAGATCGGCAACAGCAACTGGCAGTTCGAGGCCCTCCACGGCATGGGCCGGCTGCAGCATGCCCGCGGCCAGTCCGACCAGGCGCTCGACTGCCATCGCCAGGCGCTGGACCTCGCCTCGGACCTTCACCAGCCGAGCGACCAGGCCCGCGCCCACGACGGCCTCGCCCACGCCCACGACGCGCTCGGCCGGCCCGATCACGCCCGGCGCCACTGGACCGAGGCCCTGACCATCATGTCCGCCCTCGGCATCGACCGGACCGAAGAGACGGGGGTGGACGCCGAGAGCATCCGCGCCCACCTGGAGTCAGCCGATTCGCATCAGCTGCCCGCCGTCGGCCCGTAGGCGCAGGGCGGGGCCGTGCCCGGCTGCATCCGGACGCGAAGCACCTGGCGGAGCTCGGGCGGCAGGCTTCCGCGCCCCACGCAGAGCACCTGGCTCGCGCCCGTCCGGCCGGTGAGCACGACCTGGCAGCCGGGAACCGGCTGGTTGTCGAACGTGTCGACCTCGTACAGCTCCACCGGCTGATCCCGGGGCGGCTGGCAGGTCGTGTAGCTGAAACTGACGCCGGCGGTCCCGCTGATCAACGTCAGCCGTCCGATGGCCGCGTGCGCCGTGCCCGTCGTGCCCGCCACCGCCAGGCAGGCCAGCGCCGACCCGGCGAGCAGTGCTTTCGTCATCGATTTCATGACGCGAGTGTCGATTGCCGCTGCCCGAACATCCAGGGCAATAACCGGCTATTTCCCGGACATATCACGGAAGATCTGCAGCTTTACCGTACCGAGATATACCGATTTCGCTACTGTCGCATCCATCACATATGAGAGGAAAACCTGGATGCGCCGCTTACCCACTGTTCTCGCCGCCGCGCTCGCCGCGACCTCGCTCCTCCCTGCCTCCGCCCTGGCCCAATCCGGCCGGAGCAAGGAGAGCACCGCGGCCGCCGGCGCGTCGGCGAAAGCGACCAGCGGTAAGGCGACCTTCTACGAACTCCGGTCCGGGGGCGGCAACTGCTCCTATCCGTCGCCTCCCGCCGGCGATCTCTACGTCGCGCTCTCCCGCGGCGAGTACCGCGCCGCGGCCGCCTGCGGCGGCTACCTGACCGTCACCGGGCCGAAGGGCTCCGTGCAGGTCAAGGTCGTCGACCAGTGCCCGGAGTGCCCCGCCGGGCACATCGACCTCAGCCGCAAGGCCTTCGCCCGCGTCGCGGACCCCGGCAGGGGCCTGGTCGGGGTCACCTACAGGCCGGCCGCCAACCCGAAGATCGGCAAACCGCTCTCCTTCCGCGTCAAGGAGGGGTCGTCGCAGTGGTGGCTGGCCCTGCTGGTCAACAACCACGGCAACCCGCTCACCTCGGTCGAGGTGAAGACCGCCGGCGGCGCGTGGCGCAAGCTGGCCAGGGCCGACTACAACTACTGGATCGCCGAGTCCGGCGCGGGCCAGGGCCCCTTCTCCGTACGGGTCACCGACACCCGCGGCCACCGGGTCACCGCCAACCGCGTCCGCCTGGCTCCCTCCGCCGTCCAGCACACCACCACGAAGATGTACTGAACGCCGTCAGCCTTGGGTCTGAGGATCCGCCACGGGCCGGTGGCCGGCCAGCCGGAACCGATTCCGGTACGCCGACGGCGCCACACCGAGCACCCGCAGGAACGCCTGGCGCATCGTCTCCTGCGAGCCGAAGCCGCACGCCTTGGCGATCTCCCGCACGATGGCGTCCCCGGACTCCAGCCGGGCCTGCGCCGCTTCGACCCGGAGCCGCTCCACGAACTGGGCCGGCGTCGACCCCAGCTCGCGGCGGAACAGGCGGGTCAGGTGACGCTCGCTGACGGCGAGGCCGGCGGCCATCGTGGCGAGGCGATGGTCAGCGGACAGGTCCGCGGCGACCAGGTCGAGCGCGCGGCGTACGGTCGGGTTGCGGGGCGCGGGAGCGGCGTCCGGGACGCTGAACTGGCGCTGCCCGCCGGGACGCTGCAGGAACACGACGAGGTGCTTGGCCACCGCACGGGCCCGGTCCTCGCCCTGGTCCTCCCCGACGAGCGCCAGCGCGAGGTCGATCCCGGCGGTGACACCCGCTGACGTGACGATCGAGCCGTCGCGTACGTAGATGGCGTTCGGCTCCACCGTGACGCCCGGGAACCGCGCCGCGAACTCGGCGCAGGCGTCCCAATGGGTCGTGACCCGCCGCCCGTCGAGCAGCCCGGCCTCGGCGAGCAGGAACGCGCCCGTACACACGGACACCACCCGCCGGGCCCGCGGCGCCAGCTCCCGCAGCCTGTCGACCAGCGCGGACCCGAGAACCCCTGACGACCTCCTCGGATAGCCCGGCACGACCAGCGTGTCCACGTCGAGGTCCGGATCCGACAGCGCGAGGTCCACGCTCAGCGAGATGCCGACATCGCTGCGAACGGGCTGCCCGTCCGGCGAAGCCAACCGCACCCGATAACCACCGGCGTCGTTGAAGACCTGAACGGGGCCGGCCACGTCGAGCAGCAACACTCCGTCGGACACGGCGAAGATCACTTCGTCGGACCGATTCGTCGTCATACGGATAGTCTGTGGGCGCACGACGGATGTCCGCAAGGACGCCTGTCCCAAGGATCCGGACATCAGGCGGTCGATGAAGATGACCTGCTCCCCTCGCTTCTCTCACCCCCACCGCTTTCGAGGCTGATCGCATGACTCCTGCTTCCGCCGACCGGCGGCTGCCCTTGGTGCTGGCCGCCGTGGTGCTCCTCGCTCTGGTCGTCTCGGGTTTGCGTCCCTACGACCGGCTCACCTGGCTCCTGGAGACCTTCTGGGTGATCGGCGGCCTGCCGCTCCTGGTGGTGCTCTGGCGGCGCTTCCCGCTCACCACGCTGCTGTGCTGCCTGCTGGCCGTACACGCGCTGGTGCTGATCGTCGGGGGGCACTACACCTATGCGCGGGTTCCGTTCGGGCACTGGCTGCAGGACGTGCTGGCGCTGTCGCGCAACCCTTATGACCGGGTCGGCCATCTGGTGCAGGGGTTCGTGCCCGCGATCCTGGTCCGTGAGGTGCTGGTGCGGACCTCCCCTCTGCGCGGCAGCACGTGGCTGGCCCCGCTGACCGTCTGCGTCTGCCTGGCCTTCAGTGCCTTCTTCGAGATGCTGGAGTGGTGGTCGGCGCTCGCGGCCGGGTCGGCGGCCGACGCCTTCCTCGCCGTCCAGGGCGACCAGTGGGACACCCAGTGGGACATGGCCTGCGCCCTCATCGGCGCCGTCGCGTCCCTCCTGCTCCTCACCCGCCTGCACGACCGGCAGCTCGCGCGCCTGCACGCCGACCGGCGTCAGTGCATGTGACGGGTGAAGCGGTCCTGTGTCGCAGGTGCGGAAGTGGTCGCGGGCTGCGGTAGCTGATTTCAGGCGACGACGGCGAGCAAGGTCGTCATGGCCGCGGTGAGCTCCGGGTCGCCGCTCGGGTTCGAGCGTGCGCGGGCCTCCTCGACGCTGATTCCCCTGGTCGCCAGCCGCCAGAAGGTGTCCTGGTCCATCGAGACCCGCGCGGCCGGGCGGTCGCCGGGCATCCCCGGCTGCCATCGGCCGCCCTGCCAGGCCACGCTCCACTGCCCGCCGGCCGGCCCGAGCACCTCCAGGTGAGCCGCTGTGCCGTCGGGGCGTTCGTACGTCCTCAGGGTGTGCGGCAGGGCGCGTGCGAAGAGGTCCAGCACCGGCGCCATGAGATCGGGCTGGGTGGCTCCGGGCCGGGAAACCGCGTCGCGGACCTGCTGCTGGTGAACCCAGAACTCGGTGTATTCGCGGCCGATGTCGAGCCAGGCGGGGCTGTCGAGGTCCGTGGCGGCCCAGGACACGTTCAGGTCGGCGGGCGCCTGCGGGTCGCGTGCCGCCCAGAGGGCGTCCAACTGCGGCCCCAGGTGCTCCAGCAGGTCGATCAGCAGTTGCGGGCTGAGCTGGCGGCCGGCCCGGACGAACTCGTCGTTGGTCCGCGCGAGGTAGGCGGGAAGCGTCTCGTCGTCGGCGAAGACGGCGCCCCCGTACCCGTCGCGGCTGCCCGACAGGCGCCGCATGTAGTCGTTGAGGACGTGACAGACCACGTCGTGCACGTCCCACCCTGGGCAGATCGTCGGTCTGGCCCAGTCCGCCGGGTCCAGGGCACGCAGCAGGTCCAGCATGGCCTGCCGCTCACGCGGGAACAGGGGGCGTACGTCGATGACCGAACCGAAGAGCGTCATGACGTGACCCTATTGAACCGCCACATCCAGGGAGAACTCGTTTTCGAGCCGCCATCCGGTCAGTCCATGAAGGCGCTCCATGCGACGACGCTGAGGTTGTCGGCGAGGAAGATGTCGGTCCCGCCGAGGCGCTTGTCCCACGACGCCGGCATGAGCTCCGCCGCACGTGCGACGACCGCGTCCATCCAGACCTTGAGCCGGGCCTGCCGATTGTCGTCCGGCACACCGGCAGCGGCGGCGGCCTCCCTCAGGTCCACCTCGCGCAGCGCCTCGGTGGCGGAGGTGCGCAGGTCGCGGATGTACTCGCGATGCGTCTGGACGTCCTCAGGAGTGCCGAAGAGGGCCATGTGACCCGAGACGACGGTTTCGAAGTCGTATTCGAGCATGAGGTCCATCGCGGCGAAATACGTGGGGACATGAGGAGTGAAGAGAAGACGGAAGAACGGCGCGTTCTTGACGGTGAAGCTGTCGATCGCCGTCAGGATGCGATGTTCCGGAAGGTGGATGAACAGATTGCCCGGCAGGTGCCAGTCTCCTTTGTACTCGAGGACGAACCGCTCTCCGTCGAGGTCCAGCTCGCTTCTCGTTCCGCCGAAGGTTTCGTTGGGCAGAGGCCGGTTGTCATCGTGCGCCTCCTTGATGAATGCGGCGGTACGGTCGTGGGCGATGATCTTCAGATCGTCGCGGGCCAGCAGGTGCGCGGAGCCGATGTGGTCGGCGTGCGCGTGACTGTAGATCAGGTGAGTGATCGGCTTCGGCGTGACCTCCTCGATCCCCGCCGGCAGGTTTCCGCCCAGGTCCAGCGGGGCGTCCACGACGACCACGCCGTTCTTGGTCACCAGGAACATGGTGTTCACCATCCCGCTGGTGATGCCGTAGGCACCGCCACCCAACTCCGTGACGAGATAGCCGGCATCAGGGATTTCCGGTCCTCGCGCGAACTCCGGCACAGGTGCGAATTCGTTCATGGAAACCTCCTGATGAGCAGAGCCCCCCGTAAGCCACCTATCCAGGAGAGGGCCATGCAGTCACCGACCTACCCGCACGACCTGCTGGTCTCGACCCTTTCACCGAGGGGCTCGACGGATCCCGCTGGGTGGCCGAGGCCAACGGCTGATGGACGGGCTCCCCGCGCGATATTCAGAAGGCGACTGACCGGTGGTGGCTTTGAAGATTCGGCTGAGGTAGAACGCGCTGCGATATCCGCACCGTTCGGCGATGGTCTGCAGGGTGAAGTCGGTCCCGGTCAACAGCTCCCGCGCTTTCTGCAACCTGACGCCACGAAGGTATTGGCCCGGTGTGACACCTCGAACGTCCCGGAAGCGTCGCGAGAGCAGCGAAGAACTGACGCCCAGCGTCCTCGCGAGGTCGCCGAGCGAAAGATCCGGCGAGGTGAAGCACTCCAGGATGAAGGCGATCGCCTTCCGCACCAGAACGTCTTCACGCACGTCTCCCCGCGTCCGCTCCCAAAGTAGGGTGATGAGTACGTCGTCGACCACATGCGCCGCGACCATCTCCGCATCCAGCCTTTGATGACCTTCATCGGAAGCGGATTGCGTGGATTCGAGAAGTGCGAGGTCGGCGCGCAGGCGATCGACGTCGCGCAATCGACTGCAGCCGATCGGCGGCTCCAGAGCGGTCAGGAATCGCGCGAAGAAGAACGATGTCGGCGTTTTCATCTGCCGCCGTAGCGTGCTGCCCGGCGGGCTGATGACGACATCGCCGAAATGCGCCTCGCCCCGAAGCCCGGCCTCACCCACCGCTCTGGTTCTGTGCGCCGCTTCATCCTCGACCTCATAGGAGAACGTTCCGTTCCTCGGCAGCAGCATGCACCACCCCTCGTACGTGTCGGAACCGAGGCTGAACTGCGGGCGCCGGGGCGCCAGCAGGTAACCATCAAGACCCATCCCATGGCCTCTCATCAAAATGTGCATGATCTCCACCAAAATCGCCATTCCGTGGTCCTGCGCAGTCCGAAAAAATATGAGGACCAATCTCGAACAGGACGGAATCGATGACGCTGAGGGCCGATATCTGCGTGTACGGAGGAACGCCCGCAGGCTGTGTCGCCGCCATCACGGCACACCAGGAGGGCAACTCCGTAATACTCGTCGAGCCAGGTCGTTGGCTCGGAGGAATGCTGGGCTCGGGAATCAAACCGCTCCAGGACTGCCCCCTTCCCGAGGCTGTCGGAGGACTGACGAACGACGTGATCTTCCGCTTCGGGGACCATCCCCCGGACATCGTGCGCGGGTTCCACGAGTGGCTTTCCGAGGCCGGCATCAAAGTGATCTTCGAGCACCGCATCCGCTCGGCGACGCGAAACGGCGACCATATCGACACCATCCAGCTTGAGCCTTCACCGCCGAGCAAATGGGGAGTGCCGCCGCCGGCATCCGAATCGGGAGAGCCTTTCAGCATATCGGCGTCGATTTTCGTCGACGCTTCTTACGAAGGTGACCTGATGGCTCTCGCAGAGGTTCCCTATCGAACCGGACGCGAATCACGCCAGGCGTTCGGCGAAGCACCGGCCGGCGTCGGTCACATCACGAACTGGACGCCGATCGACCCCTACGTCGTACCGGGCGATCCCACCAGTGGGCTCATCCCGCTCATCGACGAGGACCACGGATTGCCGATCGGCTCGGCGGACGGCTACACCCAGGCATACAACTTCCGTTTCTATCTGACGTCGGACAAGCGTCACAGGGCTGAGATCACCGCCCCGGACGACTACTCACCTGGCACATTCGAGTTGGTCCGCCGCTACGTCGAGCACATCAAGTCCGTGAGCACGAGCACCGGCGACCAACTGGACAGACTCCGAGCCGTGTTTCCCGGATGGCTCAATTCAGGTGAATACAACTACCAGCGCGCCTCCCTTGTCACGAATGCGCCCGTCGGCGTGAGCCACGACTACCAGGACGGCGACTGGAACGTCCGGTCGCGGATCTGGCGCCACCACATCGACTACCTCCGCGGCCTGCACCACTTCCTCTCGACCCACCCTGAGGTGCCCGAGGAGTTCCGGCGAGAGACGGCCGCGTACGGCTTGGACGCCGGCGTCTTCCCGGAGACCGACGGGTGGCCGCACCAGCTCTATGTACGGGTATCCCGGCGCCTCAAGGGCCGGTACACCCTTACCCACGCGGATGTGTCGAACCAGACCGATCCCGCCGATGCCATCGGGCTCGCCCTCTTCGGCGTGGACGTGTACCCCGCCCGGCGCATCGCCCATCGCGATTGCGAAACAGGGCGACTCGGGGTGGCGACCGAGGGCGACATGTTCATCGGCGGACACCTGGGAACGGGCCGGCCGTACCCCGTTCCCTACCGCGTCATCACGCCGCACAAGAGCGACTGCGCGAATCTGCTCGTGCCCGTGTGCCTGTCGGCGACGCACATCGCGTACGCGGCCACCCGCATGGAACCGGTCTTCTGCGTTCTCGCGGAGTCGGCTGCCGTCGCGGCGACGCTGGCGATCCGGAACCAGGTCGCCGTTCAGGACATCGACCCCGAGCAGCTTCGGAAACGCATCACCGAAAGAGGCCAGATCATCGCCTGGAGCCCTCAGGAATCCGGGTGAGAAACAGCCGGCTCAGCTCGCGGACCGACCGGTGCGGATGTCATCGGGCCACTCGAGAGTGACACCGAGGTCATCACGAAGACGTCGCTGCAGGCGGCGGAGGCTCGCCGGATCGGCCCGGAGCTGCGCCGGCGTCTGGGCCGTCCCGGCGACCTGGGCCGCCAGAGCGCCGACCGCCTCGCCGATGGACCATTCGACCGGATGCAACCGGTACGCGCCGTTGGCGACATGGGTGGTGCCGATGTTCTTGTTCGCGGCGACGAGGTTGTCGACGTCGACCGGGATGAGGGCTCCGAGCGGTATCTGGAACGGGAAGCAGTCGATGTCGACATAGCCTCGGCCGGAGGTGCTGGGATGCAGGTCGATGCGGTAGTGGCCGATGCCGACGCTGTCCTCGAAAAGGGCGCTTCCCTCGCCGGGCCCCCGCATTTCCACCCCGATGTGCGCCTCGGTCACCCGGAACAGGGGACGGATCCGGCGTGACTCGCGAATGTACACCTCCTTCGCCAAGCCATCCGAGGTGCCCGTGACATCGCCCCTGGGGCGCAGCTCGGGATAGCCGGTGCCGCCGTCATGGCGAGGGGCCTCGGTCTGCATCCAGTGGACGAAGCTGCGGGTGAGGGAGCGCGCCTCCGCCAGCGCCTGCTCGCGCTCCTCCGCGCTCACACCGAGCAGCGGACGCTCCCAGTAGTCGATCTGCGGCCAGTTCACCAGCGTGATCTCGCCTCCGGGAAAGCTCGGGTCGAGGTTCTGCCGCGACAGGATCCGGCGGTAGTGCCACAGGTCGTCGGCGCCTGTGTGGACGGCCTGCTCGGGCGAGTGGACGAACAGCGGCCGCCACCGCACCTCACCCGTATCGGGCACGATGTCCTTCCAGGACAGCTGCGGGCCGGGCCAGCGGGGGTCTACGGTGTCGCGCCAGCGCTCATAGTCGCCGGGCCTGTCGATGGTGTGGTCTTCACCCTCGCGATATTCGAGTGCCACGCACCAGGTGACCGCCTGCTGATCCCGGGGATCCGGCTCCGGCGGTGCGTGGAGTTCGCCGGTGTCGTCGTGCGACTCCGCCCCGATCGTGAAGAACATACCGGCCTGCTCCAGGAGGTCGCCTTCTTCGGTGGCGTCGGCCACGAGGCGGGCGGTCACCTCGACGAGGTCGCCTTCCCGGCTGCGCAGCCGTACGTTGGCGATCTGCCGGTCGCGGCGGTCCACGTTCACCACGTCGTGTTCCCGCAACAAGGTGATCGCGCCCGAGGCGAGGTGCGGAGACAGCAGTTCCTCGATCGCCAGCGCGCCCACCCTCGGCTCGTGACACAGCCGCGAGACGTTGCCCCGACCCGGATTCAGCTGCGGGTCCGCGTCCGCGTCCGGCGCAAGCGGATAGAGGCGGCGATAGTGGGCGCGGACGGTCTCGCGGAGCTCGCGGTACGAGGTCGATCCGAGCTCGGTCTCGATCCACCGGTGCTCGTCCGGCGGAACCGCCTGCGTGGTCAGCTGGCCGCCGAGCCAGTCCGACCGCTCGGCGAGCACCACCCGGATGCCGAGGCGCGCCGCCGTCAACGCGGCGGCGACTCCCCCGAGCCCTCCTCCGACGACCAGCAGATCCGTGTGAAGCGTACGCTCGCTCATCACATGCCCCTTTCATGAACGATTGCGGGTCCGACGGTCGCCTCCATGCGCGCGAACCAGCCTTCGGCGAAGTCGATGTCGGGCGCCCGTCCAGCGGGCAGGACGATCGTCGACTCCGCTGCCGCCTGTCCGCGTGGCCGGTCACGCAGTTCCGCGACCACCTCGGCCACCCGCGATCCGATCGGTTTCACCCGTCCTTCTGCGTCGATGAGGCCCAGGCCGTACTCGAGCTCGTCGAAGCCGGTGAAGCGGCGGCTGATGTCGTGGGACGCCCACCAGGTGACAGCGCCTAGTCCGGGGATCGCAGCGGCACGCCGCAACATCCGCTCGGCGAAGTCCTCCACGGCCATGTCCGTGAGCCAGAGCGGGGAAACCCCGAGCTCCTGGATCCACACCGACTTGCCCGCGGCGCCAGGGGTCGCGCGGGCGACCTGCGCGAGATAGTCGGGGATGGCCCAGGCGCGCTCCTCCCCGACCCTGGCCAGAGCACCGGTGAAGAACGGCCACGCGTGCACCGGAACGAGATCGCACGCGCCGGCCACGAACGCCCGCCCGATCGGGGCGTCATCGCTCATCCACGGAACATGGTCGACTCCCACGGTGACCGGCACGGAGGCCGCACGAGCGGCGTGGAGCATCCTCGCGGCCCAGGCCTCGCCTTCACCTGGCTTGAGATGACGCATGAGGACGTTGGGCTCGTTCGCGACGTCGACGCACCAGAGTGCCGGGTGGCCTTCGACCGCTCGCGAGACGGCGCCGACGAGCAGTTCCGCGGCGCTGACGGCCGCGGCGTCGGTGAAGGGATCGACGTCCTTCAACCAGGACGGCCGGAAGTCGAAGCCGCTCAGCCAGCCGTTCAGCACGGTCACGCAGACGTCGAGCCCGCTCTCCGCCGCACGGTCGAGCAGGCGGACGAGGCGGCGCAGCGCGCGTGGCGACACCCAGGACGGGTTGGGCTGGAAGAGCGGCCACAGGCACTGCACACGCACGTGGTCGAACCCGAGCGAGGCGATCTGGTGGAGATCCTCCGCGAACGCGTCGTCATCGTCCTCTGCCCAGGCGTACCACCAGTTCTCCCGCGGCAGGTAGTTGACCCCGAAGCGCGCGCTCATGCCCGTGCCGTCCCCGTCAGGAGGGCGACCTGCCGCGGCCATTGAGCCGCGGCTCCGCCTTCGTGGCCGTTGAACGAGTACACGGTGATCTCCTTGGGACCCGCGTAGGCGTTGAACGCGGCGAAAACCGTCGACGGAGGGCAGGTCTGGTCCATGAGCGCGACCGAGAACAGGGCGGGAGCGGTGGCCAGAGCCGCGAGATTCACGCAGTCGAAATACGAGAGCGTGTCGAAGACCCGGTCGGCGCTCTCGCGGTGCACGGAGAGATAGCGCGTGATCTCCGCGTACGGCTCGCGGTCGGTCAGGCCGACGGCGCGCTCGAAATGGCACAGGAACGGCACGTCGACGAAGACGCCCACGAGGTCCTCCGACAAGCCCGCGGCGGCGAGCGCGATGCCGCCTCCTTGGCTCCCGCCGGACACCGCCACACGGGCGGCGTCCACGGACGGGTGCCGGCGCACCGCGTCGACCGCACGGACGGCGTCGGTGAACAGCCGCCGGTAGTAGTACGTCCCGGGATCCTCGATGCCGCGGGTCATGACACCGTTCGCCGCCGGTCCGGACCCGTGCGGGTCGGGAGTGGCCCCGCCGACTCCCCAGGTGGAGCCCTGGCCACGCGAGTCCATCACGAAGCACGCGTATCCGGCTGCGACCCACGGAAGGTACTCGTGTGGCAGTCCGCGGCCCGCCCCGTAACCCAGGAACTGCACGACGGCGGGGTGGGGCCCGTCGCCGGGCGGCAGGAGCAGCCAGCCGGCGATCGGGTCGCCGGCGAACCCCGGGAAACGCACGTCGAGGACGTGGCACCCGACGAGCGGCGTCGTGGCCGGGGTGAAGCGCGGATCTCCGCCCGCCTTCCGGGCGTCGGCGAGCGTCTGCCGCCAGAAGGTGTCGAAGCCGGCGGGGACCCGGACCTCTGGCCGGTACGCGCGGAGCTGGTCGATGTGCAGGTCGAAGTGGGGCATCGGTGTCCTTGGTGCGGGTGCGGACGAGGCGTCGGCTCAGCCCTTGAGCGCGCCGGCGTTGCCTGCCGCCTGCAGGAACTGGCGCTGGAGAGCGAGGAAAAGACCGACGGGGATGATGACCGAGATGAAGAGCGCGGCCATGAACTGCGAGAAGTCGATGGAGCTCTGCAGCCTCGGCAGCGCGACCGAGATCGGCTGGTCCTGCGGGTTCGGCAGGACGAGCAGCGGCCAGAGGAACTCCTTGTAGGAGCCGACGAGCGTGAGGAGGCTGACGACGCCGAGAATCGGGCGTGACATCGGCAGGACGATGGAGAAGAACATCCTGAAGGGTCCTGCTCCGTCGATGCGGGCCGCGTTGAAGAGCTCCCGGGGGATGTTGGCGAAGAATCGCTGCATGAGCAGCACGTTGACGGCGCTGGCCGAGGACGGGAGCCACACCGCCCACATCGAGCCCAGCAGGCTGACATGGACGAGCGGAATGTCGATGACGGTCAGGTAGAGCGCCACAAGGGAGATCACGCCGGGAATGAACAGGGTGGCGAGGAGCGCCGCGAACACGGCCTTGGCGTACTTCGGCCGGAGAACCGCCAGACCGTAGCCGCCGGTCGTCGCGACGAGGAGCCCCAGGAACAGGGACCCGGCCATGAGCGCGAGCGTGTTCCAGAAATATCGGCCGAAGTCGACGCGTGTCCACACCTGAACGAACGAGTCCCAGTGGATGCCGCTGGGCCACAGGGAGAACGGCGCCGACAGCGTCTCGGTGGTGGTCGACGTGGCGGCCTTGAAGAGCCAGAAGAGCGGGCCCGCGCAGAGGATCACGAGGCCGGCGATGACGAGCGTGCCGATCGCCGCGACCGAGACGCGGACGACAGGTCTGCGACGATCGAGGAAGGAGAGGATGCTACGTTCGGACGTAGCGGTTTCGGTGGTCATGAGGTGCTCCAGCGTCTGGTCGCCCAGAGGTACACGGCGGACAGGGCCGAGAGGACGACTGCCAGCAGGACGCTCAACGCGGTGGCTCGGCCGTAGTCGCCGGAGATGAAGGCATAACGATAGATGAGCATCAAGATCGTGACGGTGCGGTTCTCCGGACCGCCGTTCGTCATGATGTACGGCTCGGTGAAGACCTGGAACGTGCCGATGACCTGGAGCAGGAACATCACCAGAAGGACGCCGCGCATCTGGGGCAGGGTGATGTGCCAGAACCGGCGCGACACCGCTGCTCCGTCGGCCTCGGCGGCGTCGTACAACTCGGTCTGGATGCTCATCAGCGTCGCCAGGTAGATGATCGTGGCGGTGCCGAACGACGCCCACGTCGCCTGCAGCACGATCGACGGCATGGCCAGATCGCCGTCGTTCAGCCAGGGGACGGGGCCGAGGCCGAACCAGCCCAGCACGGTGTTGAACACCCCCTTGGGGCTGGGGTCGAAGAACGCCTTCCACAGCAGCACGGCGACGACCGGCGGGAAGATCACCGGCAGGTAGACGAGGGCGGACGCGATCCTCCGCGCGCGCCGCAACTCGCCGATGAACACCGCCAGAAGCACCGGGACCGGGAACCCGATCACGAAGGCCAGGATCGAGAACCACAGGGTGTTCCAGGTCGCCGTCAGCAGAAGGGGGTCCTTCAGGACGCGGGCGAAGTTGTCGAGCCCGACCCACTCGGAGGTGAGAAAGTTCGTGCGCTGCAGGCTGAGCAGCAGGGAGCGGAGAATCGGCCACCAGGAGAACAGCCCGAATGACGCGAGAAGGGGGATGAAGAAGATCAATGTCGAGAGTCCGCCGCGGCGGACCCAGCGCACGACACCGCGCGAACGCTCTGTCGTAGGGGGAATGGTTGCGTCCGTCATCGTTCCGGAGGCGCCTTTCTGGACTGTCGCCCCCGTCGCACCGGCCGGCGTGACGGGGGCGACGGTTCAGCCCGCGTCGATCGCGGACTGGACCTTCTTCTGAGCGTCGTCGAGCAGGGCGGTGATGTCGGCGTCCCGCCGGGTCAACACCGCCTGCACGACGTTGTCGAGGATTCCGTACGTCTCCTGCGCCTTCGCCGCCGGTTCGGGCACGAGCGGCAGCGTCTTGGCCGAGTCGAAGTACGCCGCGAAGTGCTCGCGCGGCACGTTCACGTAATCCTTCACCCACGTCAGATACCGGTCGGTGGTGGCCTGGTCGAAGAGCGGGAGCACCGGTGCGCCCACCGGCAGCTTGTCGGCGGCGGCGGCCTTGGCGCCCGTGACGGCCGCCTGTTCGTTGTTGTACTTGTTGAACTCGGCGAACTCGATCCACTTGAGCGCGGCCTTGATCTCCTCCGCCGAGGCCCGCGGATTGATGATGGCCACGGACCCGCCGCCCAGAGTGCCGAGGCCTCCGGGCGCCTGCGGCATCGGGGCGAGGCCGAAGTCGTCCGGCTTCATCCCGAGAGACTGAACAACCGGGGTGTACGTGTCCGCACCCTGCACGATCATGCCGACCTTGCCGCTGGCCAGGGCGTTCGTGATGTCCTTGTACCCGATGAGGAAGTCGGACCCGAAGGTGTCGTCGTCCCAGCGCAGGGAGCGGTAGAACTCCAGCGCGGCGCGGGTGGCGTTGTTGTTGATGTTCGCCTGCTTGCCGTCATCCGACTGGATCTTGCTCCCGAAGGCGTAGCTCATGGTCGTGAGCACCCAGCCTCCGGTGTTGTCCTTGGTCATGGCGCCGAAGCCCTGCACGCCGGTCTTGGCATGGATGGCCTTCGCGGCGGCCCGCACCTCGTCCCAGGTCTTCGGCGGCGCGTCGGGGTCGAGCCCGGCCTTGGTGAACAGGGCACGGTTGTACAGCAGCCCCATGCTGTAGGCCTGGACGGGAACGCCGTGGACATGGCTGTCCGGGCTCGTGGCGACCTTCAGGATCGACGGGTTGACCCGCTTGACGGCGGCGTCCGCGCCGACGTAGCCGGTGATGTCCGCGGCCTGCTGCCGGGCGATGATCCCCTGCATCTCCGTGAAGGGCACGTAGAACACCGTGGGCAGCTTCCCGCCCGCGACCAGCGCCTGGAAGGTGTTCACGTCGAACGAGGACTCGTCACCGGTGACCGTGATGCCGGGGTTGGCCTTGGTGAAGTCGGTGATCTTGCGCTTGAACGCCTTGAGCTGATCGGGGTTTTCCTGGGTGGGCTGACCGGCGACGGTGATGGAAACGGAGCCGGACTGCGACGGGCTCTCGGCGCCACAGCCCGTAGTGAGAGCGAACGCTGCAGCACTGGCACTGAGGGCGGCAGCAAACTTCCGGACATTTGTGGGGGGCATGGGTCTCCTCAGTACTTTGTGCTGGTGTTGTCGCGGTGCTGCGGTCAGGGGGCGATGAGTCCTCCGTCCAGGCCTCGGACGCGGGCAGCCCAGGCATCGTGTCCCGACAGCCCTGCGGGGTGGCGGGCGGCGGCGGACTCGTCGAGATCGATGCCCCAGCCGGGAGCTTCGTTCGGGCGCAACCAGCCGTGCTCGATGCGCAAGGTACCTGGGAACACTTCGTGCACAGGCTCGCCGTACACGTGCCCTTCCTGGATGCCGAAGGCCGGGCTCGTCACGTCGAGCGCGACGTTGGCGGCGGCGCCGATCGGCGAGGTGTCGCCTGGACCGTGCCAGGCCGTACGGACGCCGACGAGCTCCGCGGCTGCGGCGATCTTGCGCGCGGCGGTCAGCCCGCCGATGTCCGACACATGGGAGCGGATGAAGTCCACGCCGCCCCCGAGGACCAGGCGTGCGGCATCCGTCACCGAGGTCGTCAGCTCGCCGACCGCGATCGGCACGGGCGAGGCGGCGCGCACCTCCGGCAGGCGATCCCAATGCTCGGGGGCGATGACGTCCTCGAGGAAGAAGAGCCGATAAGGCTCGAGCGCGCGGGCGAGAACGACCGCCTGCTTCGGGCTCAGCCGGGAGTGCACGTCGTGGAGCAGCTCGATCTCCTCGCCGAAGCGCTCACGGGCGGCGGCGAACAGCTCCCGCGTACGCCGCAGGTACTCCGGCACGCTCCACCCGCCCGGGTACGGCGCGGACGCCTCGGTGACCTCAGCCGTCGGAGGAGCGCCGTAGGTGCCAGGGCCCGACTGGCCGACCTGGAGCCGGATGTGCCGCAGCCCGGCTTCGCGGAGGCGTTCGGCCTGGTCGAGCGTCTCCGCGATCGACGACCCGCCCGCGTGCAGGTACGTGTCGGCGGCGGCGCGTACCTTGCCTCCCAGCAGCTCGTGAACGGGTCTTCCCGCTCGCTTGCCGGCGATGTCCCACAGAGCCTGGTCGAGCCCGGAGATCGCGTTGTTGCCCACCGGCCCCTCACGCCAGTAGCCGGAGAAGCGGGCCAGCCGCACCAGGTCTTCGATGTCACCGGGGTATCGCCCGACGACGAGCCTGGCGAGATGCTCCTCGACGTACGAGGCGACCGCGCGCCACCGCTGCGTGTACGTGGCGCAGCCGAGCCCGTAAAGGCCGTCGTCGCTGGTGGTCACCTTCACGACCAGCAGCGGGATGCCCTCGGGGGCGGTGGCGATCGCCCGGACGCCCGTGATGCGCACGTCGTCGGGCGCGTCCCACGGCTGTGCGAATGCCGTCGTGTCGTCGCTCATGCCGGCGTCTCCTGAAAGGTCGCGTTGATCGGGCCGCTCGGGTCGCCGAGCCGGTGCCGCGGCACCCATCCGAGGACGCGGCGGGCGGCAGAGGTGTCGATGGGGGCGGTGCGGCCCGGGAAGTCGCGGCGGCGTTCGCTCGCGGGGGCGAAGCGATCGAGCAGGAGGTCCGTCGGCTCCCCCACGATGGTGTCCTCCGCCGCCAGGAGCAAGGTGTGCATCCCGGAGACCGGGTGCGTCAGCCCGCGCAGCACCGCGTCCAGTGCGTCGGCCATCGCCAGGTACGCCCATCCTTCCCGGGCGAGACGCACCTGCTCGACCGGGTTCCGGCTCAACCGCGCGGCGATCTCCCGCAGTTCGGGAAGATCTCTCACCAGCGGGAAGCGCAGCGCCACCACCGTGATCCCCCAGCGGCTGTGCGCCCAGGCCCCGGTCTGCTCATCGACCCACTTGGACAGCGAGTACGCGTCGTCATGCGCGACCGGCGACAACTCGTCGAGCGGGTAGTAGGCGGGAGTGAGATCGTGCCGGTTGAAGGGCACGCCGAACGCGTTGATCGAGCTCGCGATGACGGCGCGGCGCACGCCGGCCTCGCCGGCGACGTTCAGCACGGTGAAGGTGGCCGAGGTGTTGCCCACGAACACCTCGCGCGCGGTCCCCAGGCCGGGGTGCGGTATGGCGGCGAGGTGCACGACGGCGTCCGCGTCCTCGAGCGCCTGCCGGACCAGAGTCTCGTCAGCGGCGTCACCGGTGAACACCCGGTCGGCCGGCGACGGCCCTGACCATGCGGTCGAGAGTGCCGTCACGGAGATGCCCGCACTCAGCAGTGCCTCCACGACCGGCCGGCCGATGGTGCCGTCCGCACCGGTGACCAGCACGCGCGCGGGCTTCACGGGCGAGGCGGAATCAGTCAAGAGCAGTCCTAAAGATCTCAGCAAAGTCAGTTGCGAAACCGCTTTCGCATCAGACCATAAGATCGCGGAGCGTGTCAATCACCGCGTTATCCCGTATCGGCCGCCGAATTCGCGGTTTTCAGGGCGTGCGCCATCCCGGGTTCGCCTTTCTGGGGCGAACCCGGAACGGCCCGGCCTAGGCGTTCAGACGCGGCACGTGACTCGCCGGTAGTCGAGCGCACGGTCCTGATAGGCGAAGTTCCCGCCGGCGTCCAGGTACGACGCGGAAACCACCGCGGTTCCGCCGGCGAGTTCCTTGCCCGTGCCGGAGAACGTGTGCAGGACCGCACGGCCCGGCGCGACCCGCGGGTACGCCTTCTCGCCGAGCGGCGTCACGAGGCGGAGGTCGACCGGCACCTTCTCCTGGTTCATCGCCACGACCGTGAGACGCGGCGGGGACGACAAGCAGGACGACAGCGCCGTGGCCTTCACCCTGACGTTGCCCGCGGGGGCCGCCAGCAGGCGCAACGGCCGGAACTTCGCGGGGTCCTTCGACTCCGCCACGCCCTTGCCCCACGTGCTCCATCCGCGCCGGCCGGCGCCGTCGTTCTCGTTGACGGCGACGGTCGCCGAAAGGATCCCGTTGCCGGGTTTCACCCCGATCGCGCCGAACGGGACCGACAACTCGTACGTGGTCGTCTTCGCGGCTTCGTCACGTGTCACCGCCGACGCGAGCCCTTCGGTCGTCGCGTTCGCGGGCAACCAGCGCGCGAGATCCACCGGGCCGGCGCCGGTGAGCGCCGTGCCGATCTCACTGACCGGTACGGCGCCTTCGCCGGGCCATCCCGGCGTCGTACCGAGCTGGACGCTGTCGCCCTGCCAGATGTTCATGGCCCGAGCGGGCTGGGCGTGCGCGTTGTCGGTGATCACGGCGGTCAGGTACAGGCGTTCGGTGTCGTGGGTGAGCCAGAGACGGCCGCTGTGGTCCTCATCGCCCGCCCAGCCGCTGATCACCTGCTCGGCCGCACCGAGCGTCTGCGCAGGAAGGACCGCTACGGCATCGTCGACCTTGCCGTCCACCTGCACCGGGCGGAACGCCACATCGACCGGATCCGCGCCGACGAGGGTCCCGCGCGCGGTGGCGGTCGCGTCACCGGTGGCGGTGGCGGTCCAGGCACCGAGCTCGGACAGCGGCACGTCGACGGAGACGCTGTCGTCGCCGGCGACAGTGGCGCCGGGCAGCGCCCGGCCGCTCGACGAGCCCACGGTCCAGTCGATCCCGTCGATCTTGACAGGTTCGGCGCCGCGGTTCGCGAGGGTGAGGCGCAGCAGGCCGGCCCCGGTGGCGTTGAGCGCGTGCGTACCGGTGAGCCCGAGCCGGGCCACCACGTCGGCGGTCGCCGCGAGAAGCCCGACCGTGCGATCACCCTCGCGGACCTCGGCGGTCCAGGTACGCGTCCCCACGCCCGCCGACGGCAGCGTGACGGCGACCGACCGGGTCTCACCCTTCGCCACCTGCGCCGACGTCGTGCCTTCCTCGGTTCGCAGGGACACGTCCAGCGCCCGGTCCCCCGCGGTGACCGTCCACTTCGCCGCGGGCGCGAGACCCTCGATGGCCTGGTCGACCGTGAGTGCGTACGGCGACTGCGCGGACACCTCTCCCACTTCTCCGGTGAGATACACCGGGTCCTTGCCGACGGCGACGTGAACCCGGCCGTCTGCGTCCGGCCGCAGCGTCGCCTCGGCGCCGTAGAGGTCGGTCACCTTGACCTCGCCCGCCGCCTTGATGCTCCAGGTCTCCGGCTTCAGCGCCCACAGGGCCTGCATGCGCGTGGCGGCGGGCTCGCCGGGGCGGGCGCCGAACTCCACGCCGTAGCGCCCGCTGCCGAGCGCCGGCACCTGCCGGACCGAGCGGTCGTCGGTCTGGCGCGTCAGGATGCCCTGCGCGACGAAGGCCGGCTTCGGGGTGTACGCGCCTCGGGGGTCGTTCTCGTTGCGGATGATGCCGAAGCGGTGCTCGGGATTCTTCGGGTCGGTGCCGTCGTCCTTGAAGTCGTAGACGGTGTACTTGCCGATCCCCTTGCCGAGGGCCAGCAGTTCCGCACGGGACAGATTGCGGGCCTGCGACTTCTCGTCGGCGCCGAGCGGCGTGTCGGAGGTGTGCCATCCGTGCTCGCTGAGCCAGATCGGCATGTCGCGGTGCCCGGCAGCGTCGAGTTTCGCCCGGATCACCCCCACGTGATCCATGAACGACTCCGGCTCGGCGGCGAAGTCGTAAGGGTGCGTGGTGAACGCGTCGAGGTCGTCCAGGCCGCCGGCGGCGATGAAGTCGTCCACCCACTTGGACCATTCGTCCATCGGGGCCAGCGCCGGGCCGGCCAGCTTCGCGCCGGGATGAGCCGCGCGGACCCGATCGGCGGTCGTCGCCAGCAGCGCCGCGTAGTTCGCCGCGGTCGCGCCGGCGGGCCCGGTCCGGTCGCGCAGATTCCACTCGTTCCACACCTCGTAGAAGGTGTCGTCCGTCCCGAACGTGGCGACCGAGACGTCGGCGTAATTCGCGAACGCGTCCCGCCCGGCCTGCGTGGCCGGCGCCTCGCCCTCGTGGTAGAGGCTGTTGCCGTACGCGAGGATGTCGAAGAACCGGAGGTTGTTGCTCGACAGCGCGGCGGTGTACGCGTCCACCTTCGCGGGGAAGTCGATCGTGCCCTTGACCTTCTCCGCCTGGGCCCAATAGGCCTCGTCCCGGGCGAAACCGGCTCCCGCGTCGGCGATGAGCGGGATCGTGTCGGTGGACCAGGCCTGCCCGTAATGCGTCGCGACTCCGATGCGCTCCTCGCGCGCGTCGGACGCGGGGAGCACCGACACGTCGGTGCCGCCCGCGACGCGCCGACCGTCCGGCTGCACGGCCACGAGATCGACCGAGTACCAGCCCGTGGGCAGTTCGCCGAGCGTCAGCGTGCCCCCCAGCTGTGAGGTCTCCTTCGCACCGGAGGTCACCACGGCGTTGTCGATGTCGCGTACGGTCCACTCCAGGGACTTCGCCGCGGTGTGGATGCCGAACGACACCTCCTGCCCGGTGGTGAACGCGTTACCCGTCGTCGTCGGAACGATCGCGAGGTCGGGCGCGGGGCCCCGCACGGTCACGTCGTCCACGTCGATCGTCGCGGCCGGGCCGTTGACGACGCGGAACGCGTCTACCAGGAGCGACAGGTGCTTGAGCGGCCCGTGCCAGACGCCGTCGTTCGCACCGCCCCAGTGGATGTACTCCGCCGCGCCGGCCGGGGCGAAATCACTCACGGTGACGGTCTGCCACTGCGGTCCGGGAGTGAGCGGGCGAGTCTGCTGGTGTGCCTGCCCGGTGCTGTCGATCATCCGGACGACGATGCCCTTCAGCTGGGTGCTGCGCAGGGCGAAGGTCAGCGAGCGAGCGTCGACCGAGGGGATGCCGCGCGCCAGCTCCGCGGTCCCGCTGGGCGCGTTCACCTGGAGACGGGCGGCGCCGCTGCCGCCGGCCGGCGCGTCCGAGGTCACGGTCAGCGACACGGTCGTGCTGCCGCTGGTCGCCGTGAACCAGGGGGTGACGCCGTTCTCGAAGTCTCCGAGTACGACGTCGCCCGGTGCGGCCTGGGCCGGTGTGGCCGGTGCGACGAGTGTCGCGACGGCGACGCCGAGCGCGACCAGCCCGGAGACGATCGCTCGGCGTAATGGACTCCCTGTCAATCGGCGGGCGGGGGTGGGGCCAATCGACATGCTCACTCTCCTCGCTGGACGGCGACATGACCATGGTTGCGAAACCGATTTCGCACTGGCCGAAGTGTGAGCGGCGGCCAAGGTCACTGTCAAGGCACACTTTCCGGACGACGCGCCACGCCCGCGGGACGCCGCCCGGTCTCCCTCCGCGCCTCCAACCGGAGCGGGTCATTGACGCGCCTTCGGTACAATCGGCCGGTGCCGTCCAACCGCAAGGGCAGTGTTCGGCTGAGTGATGTGGCTGCGATTGCAGGAGTGTCGCTCTCGACTGCCTCGAAAGTGCTCAACGGAACGGACCGGATTTCCGAGGCGACGCGCGCGCGGGTGCTCGCCGTCGCCGAACGCCTCGACTTCAGGCCAAATGCGCTCGCGCGTTCCTTCGCGCTGGGCCGCAGCCGCACGGTCGGCGTGCTCACCCACCGCGCGGACAGCACGTTTTCCGGGCCCGTGGTCATAGGCGCGGTTCTGCAACTCGGCAGGCTCCAACAAGCCGCCCTCGTCTTCGACGAAGACGTTCTCGTCCATCGCGAGATAACCGAAAGCATCCGCCAGTTCCAGGCTCGCCAAATTGACGGACTCATCGTCATCGGGGACGGGCACGAGCGCCGATCACCGTCGATCACGCACCATTTCACCGTGCCGGTGACATACGCCTTCGCGGCCTCCGATCACCCCGAAGACGTCGTCTTCCTGCCGGACAACGAGGGCGCGGGAGCTCTCGCCACCCGCCATTTGATCGAACGCGGGCGCACACATATCGCCCACCTCACCGGCGATCCGTCGAGTATCGCCGTAGGCCTGCGGGAGCGCGGCATGCTCAGCGCGCTGAATGAGGCCGGGCTCCGCCCTGCCGCTCCGACGCGTTATGGCGCCTGGACCGAGGGGTCGGGAGTCAAGGCCATGCAGGAATTGCTCGAGTCCGGCGCGAAGGTCGACGCGGTGTTCTGCGGCAATGACCACATCGCCCGTGGCGTACTCGATGTCTGTGAGGCCAAGGGTCTACGCGTACCTCAGGATCTGGCAGTTGTCGGGGTCGACAACTGGGAGGGAATCATCGTCGACCAAGGGGTCCGGCGGCTGACGACAATTGACCTGGAGCTCAGGTCCATGGGACAACTCGCCGCCGCGAACGTTCTCGCCGACGACCGCACTCCGGGGGAACATTACGTCCCTCCCACACTCGTGCTCGGCCCGTCGTCTTAATCAGGTATTTTTCCGCCCCTGATCCGGTTGATCGGGCTGCCTACCGCCGGCCTACGTGAGCAGTCAGGCGTCGAAGCCGCGGCGAGCAGCCTCGATGTGACCGAAGTACTGGTGGGTCCAGCCGCAGATCAGGTCGACCGTCGCCCGCAGGGCCTGGCCCGGCTCGGTGAGGGTGTACTCCACCCGCGGCGGCACGGTGGGGTACACCTTTCGCTCGGCCAGGCCGTTGCGCTCCAGCATGCGCAGGTTCTGGGTGAGCATCTTGTGGCTGATGCCCTCAACCTCGTCCCGCAGCTCGCTGAAGCGCAGGGTGCGCTCGCCGAGCGCCTCGATGATCAGCAACGCCCACTTGTTGGCGACATCCGAGAAGATCTCCCGCGCCAGGGAGTCCGCGCGCCTCAGATCCGCCTCATCGGACGAGCCCATGAACTGCTTGGTCACCATCTGGTTCCCCAGTCACTGAAAAGTTCGTTCTTCCACGTCAACGAACACTCTCCTATGGTTTCCCAGTAACCGCAAGAGACCACGAAGTCAGGTCGTCCGCCGCCTTGCGCTCACCTGACGTAACGAAAAGACCGAGGGGAAATCTCATGGCCGTCTCGCTCATCAACCCTGACCAGCATGTCCGAGTCCCGATCTACCACCACGTCGCGGTGGCGACGGGTAGCAAGCAGGTCCACATCGCCGGACAAGTCGCCTGGGACGAGAACGGCGAGCTCGTGGCACCGGGCGACCTCGCCGGACAGGTCGCCCAGGTCTACCGCAACGTCGCCAAGGCGCTGGACGCGGCGGGAGCGACGTTCCACGACGTCGTCCGCTTCACGTGGTACGCCGCAGGCTGGAAGAGAGAGATGTACGACGCCTTCAACGCGGGAATCGAACAGGCGGCCCTCGAGTTCGATCTCGCCACGCCGCCACTCGCGCTGATCGGGGTCGACATCCTCTTCGAGCCCGGCATTCTCATCGAGGCCGAGGTCACCGCGATCATCGATCAAGGCGCCCGGCCCGGCAGCACCGCTCCTTCGCTGACGTAGCCCGGATCCTGGCGGCAGCCGAAGCGTCATTGCCGTACAAGCGTCATGCGGGGCGTGTCGGCATCAGGGTGTCCAGCGTGCGCGAAGCACTCCGTCACGGTCGGG
This sequence comes from Nonomuraea sp. NPDC003707, assembly GCF_053587055.1. Taxonomy (NCBI): domain Bacteria; kingdom Bacillati; phylum Actinomycetota; class Actinomycetes; order Streptosporangiales; family Streptosporangiaceae; genus Nonomuraea; species Nonomuraea sp. NPDC003707. The sequence continues at coordinate 263,011 of NZ_JBSFNK010000015.1, forward strand.
TAACACGCCGGCCATCAGCGGTAGGCGCTCGTCCTCATGACAGGGAAGGACCAGTATGGCGCGTGTGCCGGTCAGTACAGCCGGCAGTTCCCGACAGTGAGTTTCATCGACTGTCAGGGTGGTGATGTGCCCTTGCGCGCTCTGCCAGACAATTTCGCCGAGGCCGTCGTCGGGTAGATCGGCAAGGGCGGCGTCCACGTCTGTTGATAGATCGGGCCAGACCAGCAGCCTGGATCTGGGGGCGAGCCGGGCCTGTATCGCGGCAACCTCATCGATGGTTGTGATCCGATGCCAACGTGAGGCGTTGTGTACGTAGCCTTCCTCCAGCACCACTGCGTCGCGCTGCCTGATGAGGCCTTCCAGATCGGCCCAGAACGCCGCGTCGGCCAGGCGCCGTGGCGCAAGATCGTCCTCGTCGAACTCCGGGTCGTACGGTGACCGGCTGATGGGCTCGGCGAAGAGCCCGCGCTCGCGGGTGAACGTCACCGCACGCGAGCACGGTAGCGCGCTGCCGACATAGACGTACTGGTCGTAACCGACGTGGATGAAGAATCGATCCTCGACCTCCAGGCGACACCAGGCACCGTTGTCGCGCAGCATCGCCCGGACCAACTCCAGGGCGACGGCGACGGGCACCTGCGCGCCGTCGTGGTAGCCGGTGAGATCGGGCGGGAACAGCCCCGCCAGGCCGTGGCCCTCGATCGGGGGTTCGACACCGAAGTTGACGAAGCCGCTTACCGCTGGTTCCCGGATCGTGAGGCAGGTGACGCTGGTCTCTTGGGCGAAAGCGGCCACAGATGCCAGGTAGGCTGCTTCGACCGGGCCGTGATCGCTGTTCACGTCCTCAGGACCGACGTAGTGACCATGCTCGTTGCGGTCTGAGGGGTCATACTTCGTGATTTGGTAGGCGTGAAGCCTTGCGTCGCTTCCGCCCTCCTCAAAGACAGCCAGGGGTGCGGATGCAGATGCGTCAGAACCAGCCGCGGAGACGTCCATCGCCCCATCCTGGCGCTGGCCTGATGGCCCGGCCAGTGTTTATTGCCTTGTCAGGGTCGCTGCTCAAACGGGTTTCGAAGCTTCGAATCATGTGGGAAAGGCCACGAGTTCGTCGCAGGGCACCCCTTTGTGCAGGCAGTGATACAGGCAGCCGTGCCTCCGGTTGAGGGTGTCGCACAGGGCGGTCGTAGTGCGTGCGCTCGCGGACCTGGCGCTCACAAGGAGGCGAAGGCCCAGGCGTAGTCGGCGGTGGCGGTCGTCGCTGATCTCGGCAAGCACGCGAGCGCCCGTCAGATCGGCCAGGCCGGGAAACTGGTGATGATGGCGGCGTCAGGGTTCTGGTGAAAGGCCCGCTGGTGGCTTCGGCGAGGTCGTCGGCGGCACGGCACGCGGCGTCGAGTTGCAGCAGGAGGGCCTGCAGTTGGCGACCGAACGCTTCCTCGACCATAGGGAGCTTCGCGCCTGCCCGTCGCGCCACCGCGGCTCTATCGACAACTTGGTAGGGTGCGCAGGTTGCACCACTTTGGAGAGTACGGCAGCACTCAAGGGAGAGGACACCAGGCGACGATGCAGGCGTCAGAGGTACCGCGTGCGGTGGCCGCGGCCATGTCGACCGCCTCCTCACTCGGCCTGACAGCCGACGACGCGATCGTTCTTCATGACTCGAACAAGCTCACTCTGCGTCTGCTGCCTTGTGACGTCCTGGCCCGGGTGGCACCTGTAGCGCATCAGGTCGCACAGTTCGAAGTCGACCTTGCTCAGCGGCTCGCCGACTCCGGGTGCCCTGTGGCTGCTCTCGAGCCTCGAGTGGAGCCACGCGTCTATGAGCGTGATGGCTTTGCAATCACGCTGTGGACCTACTACGAACCAGTGGCACCTCAAGAGGTCTCACCAGCCGACTATGCCAATGCGCTCAAGCGGCTGCATGCCGGCATGCGCGAACTCGATGTCCCGACGCCGCACTTCACGGATCGAGTCGAGCAGGCGCAACAACTCCTGGCGAACCGCGACCAAACTCCGGCGCTCGCCGACGCGGACCGGGAACTGCTCGGCGACACGTTACGAAGCCTGAGACGAGTGATCGGCGAGCGCGGCGGCGCCGAGCAACTGCTGCACGGCGAGCCGCACCCGGGCAACGTGCTCACCACGAAGAACGGGCTGCTGTTCATAGATTTCGAGACATGCTGCCGTGGGCCTGTCGAATTCGACCTCGCCCATGCGCCCGAAGAAGTCAGCGAGCACTATCCGGGTGTCGATCAAGACTTGCTGCGCGAGTGCCGGATCCTCATACTGGCGATGATCACAACATGGCGCTGGGATCGAGGCGACCAACTCCCCAACGGGCGCCGGCTGGGCACAGAGTGGCTCAGCCAGATCCGAGCAGCGCTCGACCGCAAAGGGCTGGATACCCCTCGCTGATCGCGGGCCTTTGAGCTGATTCCGGCCTTGGCCGGTCGTGGTCGAGATCCAGTCGCATGTCGGCGGCTCGATCACCGATTCGGACTCCGTCCAGACAAGGCGAACGTCGCCGGTCGCCCGACCGGGGCCGGCGTCAAGGAGATCACGGAGGGGATCATCGCCGCCCCGGTGTCACTTGCTGCTGCACAGCCCAAGATCGGTACGCTCCTCATACGTGATCATGGGATCGGCTGCAGCGGATGGCGCGCCCGAAACGCAGAAGAACCTGCGTTTCCGCAGGTCCTTACCCATCTTTCGATGGAGATCGCGAGCACCCCCTGCAGGATTCAAACCTGCCCACCCGGCTCCGGAGACCGGTCGAAAGCTGCCGAGACCGGCGAATCACTCCCCCTATCACCTGACATTCGGAGCCGCCGACTCCCCGCTCCATGTGCACTTCAGCAGCCCCGTGTTGGCGCGATGCGACTGTCTGATCAGGGGACGGCTGTCCTTGCTTGCCGAAGTTGACGGTTACTCACGCTTGTTGTCCCGAAGGTGGCGTCCGGAGGCCGGTGTAAATCGGGGGGCGTGGTTCCGGCTTCATAGTGAGGTTACGCGGTGCGGTGGCGGTTCGGTGTGATCGGCTTTGCGGGGCTGGTGGCGTGTTGGGGTCGGAGGTGGCCGCTGAGATCAGGGACGTAGTGCTGTTCTGGCGGATTGGAGCAGGTGGACGAGGCTGTCGCGTTGGGTGGTGGGCCAGGAACTGAAGCGGGTGGTCAGGGTGGTGTTGATGGCCTGCTGGAATTGGCCGGTGACCGCCTCGCCCTGGGGGGTGAGGTGGACGCGGCTCATCCGGCGATCGTTGGGGTCGGGTTGGCGGGTGAGCAGGCCGCGTCGCTGAAGCCGGTCGACCAGGCCGGTGATGTTGGTCTTGTCACAGTGCAGCAGGGCCGCGAGCTCGCCGAAGGACGGCTGCAGATGTTGGGCGAAGCACAGCAGTTGCGCTTGCTGGGGGGTTAGTCCCAGCCGGCGGCTCGCCGTACTGAACAGGCCGTCGATCTCCATGAAGACGCCGATCAGCGTCTCGACGAGTTCGTCATCGGGTGCGGCGGCCATGGCAGGCAGTCTACTACCTGGACAGTTGACACCCTCTACCAAATTAGTCGATGCTGTGGACTATCCATAGGATCGACCAATTGGAGGGGTTATGCGTATCGAGGATCGGGTCGCAGTCGTCACCGGCGGATCGCGTGGCATCGGACGGGCGATCAGCGACCGGCTCGCCGCGTCGGGGATGCGCGTCCTCATCGGCTCCCGCGACCAGGAGACGGCCGCGCAGGCGGTGGACCAGATCAAGGACGCGGGCGGGCTGGCCACCGCGGTCCGCACTGACATCACCCGCCCCGAGGCGGTCAAGGAGTTGTTCGACGCGGCCGAGAGCCAGTACGGCCGGGTGGACGTGTGGGTGAACAACGCGGCCACGGCGACCGCTGGGCCGCTGGCCCGCGCCACCGATGAGGACTTCGACCAGTATCTGCACGCCAACGTGCGGTCCGCGTTCGTGGCGCTGCGCGAGGCCGCGCAGCGCATCAGCGACCACGGCCGGATCATCTTGATCTCTTCCGCGCTGACCGTGTCGCCGCTGCCCGGCATGGCGCTGCTGGCCGCAAGCAAGGCCGCCGGCGACCAGCTCGCCCGCACGCTGGCCTGGGAGGTGGGCTCCAGATCCGTCACGGTCAACAGCGTCCTGCCCGGCCTGACCCGTACCGACGTCATCGACACCGTGCCCCCGCACGTCATTGACGACGCCAAGACCCGCACACCGCTGGGCCGCCTGGGCGAACCAGCCGACATTGCCGACGTCGTCGCGTTCCTGGCCTCCGATGCCGCCCGCTGGATCACCGGCCAGACCATCAACGCCGCCGGAGGCATGATCTGACGAGTTGGCGCTGGGCCAGGGCCGGATGACGCACAATCCTAAAGACCTTGGCCACGATCACCTGACCGTCCGCAAGCTGGTCGCGCGGTCGCGGTGATGGTCTGGTGATCGGCAGGGTGGAGTGGGGCGGCGTGTCCGGGGCGAAGCCGGCAAGGCAGGTTGAGGGGCCACGGTGATTCCGGACAGCCGTCTTATGGCGTAGAGCCTATGCGGCTGCTTGGAGCGAGAGGGACTCGTTAAGCACCTCAAGGGGAAGCCGGTAGCCGAGCGCCGAGTGCAGGCGCCGGTGGTTGTAGTTATGCAGGTGATCGAGTCAAGTGCCCGTTGAGTCGAGTCTGTTGAGCAGGCCGTCGAAGATTTTCTGACGTCCGATCTGTCCTTTCTCCTTGGCGTCGTCGCGCTGAGCCTGCAGTCGAGGGCGGAACTCGATCGTGGTGACGAAGAACTGGCAGGACTCGCAGATCGACTCGAAGTGGCAGTCCATCTCGACCGGTCGGGCGCAGTAGCCGTTGCCGAGCATGCGGCGATGCATCTCCGCGCGTAGGCGGCGCATCTGGTGGCCCTCGTCAGTGGCGGGAAGCTGGGCAGGTTGAGCGTAGAGTGCCTCGACCTTCTCGGTCACCGAGAAGTACTCCTCGGCGACGGTGCGGTCGGCGATGCGGGCGTAGACCATGGTCATGGCGAGGGTCTTGTGGCCGAGCAGGGCGGCGATGGCCTCCAGGGACATGCCGCGGTTGATGGCCTGGGTGGCCAGGGTATGGCGCAGTTGATGAGCGGTGATGTGGCCAATACCGGCCGCGCCAGCGACCTTGGCCAGGGCGTGGTCGACGTGGCGGGGCAGGATGGGTCGGCCGCCTCGGCGCAGGAACATCTTGTCCGAGCGCAGGTCTGTGGGTCGGTCACGGAGCCAGGCGTCCAGCAGGCTCTTCAGTTCCGGGTGGAGCGGGATGTAGCGGTCGTTGTGGAGTTTCCCGATCGGGATGCGCAGCCAGTAGGCCGAGCCGATCTGGACGACGGCGTCAACGGTCAGAGCGAGCAGTTCGCCCTTGCGCATGCCGGTTCGGGCGAGAAGTTCGACGACCAGACGGGCGAAGGCATCGGGTTCGGCGCGGGCGGCGCGCAGCAGTTTGGTGGCTGCGGCGTCGTCGAGGAAACGGGGCAGTGGCCGGTCGATGATGGGCAAGTCCGCGTCGAAGATCAGCGGCCGGGGTGGGACGTCGGGGTAGTCCCATTCGGTGATCCGGGTGAAGAAGCAGCGCAGGTTGATCAGCGTGTTCTTGATGCTGGGCTTGGCCAGCGGCGTTCCCGAGGGCCGCGGGTTGCAGGCGAGGTGGCGCTTGTAGTCCTCGATGTGGCTGCGGTTGAGCTGGGCCAAGGTGGTGACGTCGGGATGTCGGTCGGCCAGGTGGTGGCCGAACTGGCGCAGATCCCGTTCGATGGCTTTGACGGTGGAAGGACGAAGGCTGAGGGCGACCTGCTCGACGTAGCGGCGGGCGGCCAGGGCGTATGAGGTGGCGACGCCGTTCCAGCCGGCAATGCTGACCGGGATGCGGCCGGGCCGCTCCAGGGTGTCGATCACTTGGTCATGGAACAGAGTCGCCTGCAGGCGGTGAAGGATGGCGGCTGGGTTGCGGCCTGAGTCAGGGTGTCCGCGCTGACGATAGGCGGCCAGGAGCAGCTCACGGCCAGCGAGGAAGATCTGGGTGTCGATGCGGTCGAGGGTGGTGGCAGTGGCCGCGGCCAGCAAGGCGAGCATGTGCCACTGCAACCGCCTGTCGGCCGGAGTGATCGACAGGCGGTCCGTGGCCTGCTCGAACCGTAGTTGGGCCAAGGGCTGATAGCGGGAAGCAGCCTCCCCGAGCCGCAGCCCGGCCGTGACCAGGAAGGAGGCGTCCACGACGCACCGACCGGTGACGATCAGCCAGCTGACGAACGGCCCGGTCCGCATCTGCTCGCGGGTGGCGGCCAGCCGCTCGGTCAGGTCCATGCCCGCCCATCCTCCGCAGGCAGCGACGCGGCGCAGGAACGTCTCGGCCGCGAGCCGGTTCGACGGCCAGATCTTCACCTCCGCCTGCTGAGCGTCATGGCAGTAGTGCTCGACCAGGTCAGGCTCGGCCGCCCGCGATGCCTTCGCCTCCATCACCGCTCCTGGACGGTCTGGGCGTCGATCGCCTCCATGGCGCGCCGGTATTCCTCCGCGAGCCAGCCTCCTGCCAGATGGAGGTAGATCCGGGTGGATTCGATCGAGCGGTGACCGGCTTGGGCCTGCAACGCCTCCAGCGCCATACCCGCCTCACGCAGCCGGGTCAGGCACGTGTGACGCAGTTGATGGCAGGTCAGTCGGATGATTCCGGCACGGTCACGGGCACCGGTGACAATCTCATCCAGGCCGGATGCCGACAGTGGCTGGCCGCGACGTGGTCCCTTCAGCACGACGAACAGCCGATCGGTGGTGCTGGTCTGCGGCCGTTCGGTGGCCAGATAGTCGGCCACGGTGGCGAAGAACAGGGCCGAGACCGGGACGATCCTCTGGTGTCCGCCCTTGCCTTCAGCGATGAACACGCGATGCTCTCCGGGCCGCAGATCACCAACGCGCAGGCCAAGCACCTCGCAGCGGCGCAGCCCGCCCAGCAGCATGGCCTCGGCCATCGCTCGGTCGCGACGAGTGCGCAGCGCGGCCAGGAAAGCCGACACCTCGCCGGGCTCGAGTACCCGGGGAAGTGTCCGAGGCGTACGAATCAGCGGGACCTGCCGGATCGCGCGTTGGCCAGAACGGCGGACGGCCAGTCCCTGAGGAACCGGGTTAGCCCGCACGTCGCCGCGCACCACCAGGAAGTTGAACAGCCCAGAGATGCTCGCCAGCCGACGTTTGATCGTCCGGGCCGACAGCCCGGCCTCCCCGTCCTCCAGGCGGACCACCTTGGCATCGATGCGCGGGGAACGCTGCATCTTGATGAAGGCCAGCACATCCACGGTGGTGACCTCGGCCGGATCCTTGCGGATCTGGCTGAAGAACACCTTCAGGTCATACGCCGTCGCGATCAACGTGTTGGGCCGGGCTCGGGCCGCCACCAACTCCAGATAGTCATCCAGCGCCGGATGCCCCAGGCGCACCACACCAGGATCGGCAGGGTCGGGACGGCCGTTGAGCAGACAGGGATCGAACGACATCGGAGGAGACTCCCGTCACTGGGGTAACTCCAGCATCAACCACTGTCACCCAGCGCCAGCCGTCAATGGCCACTCATCTCTGACCTGCAGGCCAGCACAGGATCACCTGCATATCGTGACAACCCTTCGATGTAGCGGATGACCTGCCGTCCTGCCTTGGCTTGGGTGGAGAAGACGAAGCGGTGCAGCCATTCGTTCTTGAGCGCACTGAAGAACGACTCGGCCATCGCGTCGTCGTAGCAGACCCCGGTGCGGCCGACCGAGCGGCGGATCTGCCGAGCGGTCAGGAAGCGGCCGAACTCGTCGCTGGTGTAGTTCGAGTCGCGGTCGGCGTGGAAGACGGTGCCCGGTTGGAGCAGGCCGGTGTCGGCCGCCATCCGGATCACGTCCTTGATCAGGTCGGTGCGGTAGTGGTCGGCCATCGCCCAGCCCAGGACCGCCTTGCTGTGGCAGTCGATCACGGTGGCGAGGTAGAGGAAGCCTTCCCAGGTGCGGATGTAGGTGACGTCGCCGACCAGCTCGGTGCCGGGCCGTTCGGCGGTGAAGTCGCGGCCGACCAGGTCGGGGATGCCGCGGTAGTCGCCTTGCACGGTGGTGGCCGACCGGAACGCCCACGCCCGGGCCGGGGTCAGGCCCTGCTCGCGCATCAAGGCACGCACCAGCTCGGCTGAGCAGTGCTCGCCGCGGCGCAGCAGGGCGGCGTGCACGCGCCGGTAGCCGTAGGTCTCGTGCGAGTCGGCGAAGATCTCGACCAGAGCGGCCAGCAGCGTTCGGCGTTGCGTACCGCGAAACTTCTCAGACCTGAAGGGATATGCCATCGGGACAGTGCGAGAGCCCTCCTAGAAGCCTGAAGAGCATAGATCTGCCTCGTGTGTGGTGGACCGTGAAGACGGTCCACCACCTGCGAGCGTCAACGAGAACGGGCGGGACTCCGTGAGACTGGAGGCCCGCCCGTACCTGCGATGTTCGCCCTGGTCAGCGGCCGAAACCGCTGATCAAGATCGAGTGCCCCCTGTAGGATTCGAACCTACGCACCCGGCTCCGGAGGCCGGTGCTCTATCCCCTGAGCTAAGGGGGCTCGACGAGTGATAAGGCTATCAGCATCCCGGCACCACTCGGCACACGATAAAGGTCCTTGAACACATCCAGCGAAAACCACCCGTGACGACCCCACTACAGGTTACCTTGGCGCCCGTGGGCGAGGTTCTTGGGAAAGTACTGGTCGTGGACGACGACGAGGTCATCCGGCAGCTCATCGCGGTCAACCTGAACCTGGAGGGGTTCGAGGTCGCGACCGCCACCGATGGGCAGGACTGCCTTGATCGTGTGCTCGACGTCATGCCGGACGTCATCACGTTGGACGTGATGATGCCGTGCCTGGATGGATGGACGACGGCGCAGAGGTTGCGGACCGAGGAGGCCACCAGTCACATCAAGGTGGTGTTGATCACGGCGCGGGCGCAGGACGATGATAGGCGGCGGGGGTTGGGGATCGGGGTCGACGCTTATCTGACCAAGCCGTTCGATCCGGCCGAGTTGATTCAGGTCGTACGGGATCTGGCGACGGCGGCCGGCAAGGGATAGGGGCGGCCCGATTCCCTCGCTCCCCCGGATCTGATGGGAGTGGTGGGCATGGACGGGCGGCTTGAGCGGGCCAAGGAGCTCTATGAGCGGGCCGTTTTCGGCGGGGATGTGGCCGGGCTGGAGGCCGCCGATCGGGGGCTGGACGGCGTGGAGGCCGATCTGGCGCTGGTTCGAGGGCGGATCATGCACGGCCGGTTTCTCGATGGGCAGGGCGAGCAGGGCGACGAAGAGCTGAGGCTGTTCGAGAGGGCCGCAGAGCTTTACCGGGCGCTTGGGGATGTCCGGGGTGAGGGTGAGGCGCTGCTCTGGGTGGGGACCTTCCATCAGGTCGTCCGCGGGGACGAGGCGCCCGCGGCGGCAGCTCTGGAGCGGGCCCATGAGCTGGCGACGCAGGCCGGCGACAAGCTGACCCTCTCGTACGTCCTGCGCCACCTGGGCATCGCCGAGCACATGGCCGGACGGCTGCCGGCGGCGCGCGAACGGCTGGAGGAGTCCGTACGGCTGCGCCGGGAGCTCGGGTTCATGGCCGGGGTGGCGGCCAATCTGGTGGGGCTGGCGTATATCGCTGCCGCGGAGGGGCGGCGTGAGGACGCCGTGGCGGTGCTGGACGAGGCCGCTGAGATCGCCGGCGCCGAGGAAGCGGCAACCGTGCTGGCATGGGTGGAAGAGGCCCGAGGGCAGTTCTAGCCGGCGGCTTCTTTTGTGAAAAGTTTGCGTACGGTGGGCCGTAGCGTCCCCTCCCGAGCCTAGGAAGGTCCAACCGTGCGTAGCTCCATTTTCGGCAATCTCGAGTCCCAGCAGCTGCCACCCGGCTTCGCGCTCCAGAACGGCAAGATGCTGCGCGTGCAGCTGCCGCACGAGGTCCTGGCCAAGCAGGGCTCCATGGTCGCCTTCCAGGGGAAGATGGACTTCGACTACGAGGGCGGCGGGCTCGGCAAGCTCTTCAAGAAGGCCGTGACGGGCGAGGGCGCGTCCCTCATGCGCGTACGCGGCGAGGGGCTGCTCTACCTCGCCGACAACGCCGACGACATCCACCTGTTCTACCTGGAGAACGAGGGGATCACCGTCAACGGGCGCAACCTGCTGGCGTTCCAGCCACAGCTCACCTGGGACATCCAGCGCGTGCAGGGGGCCGGGATCGCGGCGGGCGGGCTGTTCAACACGACGGTCACCGGGACCGGGTGGGTGGCGGTGACCACGCACGGCACGCCGGTGCTGCTCGATGCCGCCCGCATGCCCACGTACGCCGACGGCCAGTCCGCCGTGTGCTGGAGCACGGGGCTGCACGTCGGCGTCAACCGGACGATGAAGGTGGGGGCGCTGATCGGGCGGGGCAGCGGGGAGGCCATGCAGCTGGCGTTCAGCGGGCAGGGGTTCGTGCTGGTGCAGGCCAGCGAAGGGGCGCCCGTCGTGACCCAGTCCTAGGTAGACAGGTAATTAGCTAATTGCCATAATACCTTTGTGCTGGACGTCGACCTGGTCAAGGCACTGGCCAATGACAAGCGGCTGCTGATCCTCGATTGGCTGCGCGATCCCGAGCGACACTTCCCGCCGCAACGCGACGGCGACCTCGTACGCGACGGAGTCTGCTCGCTCTTCATCGCCGAGAAGCTCGGCGTGAGCCAGCCCACCTGCGGCGAGCACCTCAAGGTGCTCGCCAAGGCGGGCCTGATCCGCGGCAAGAAGATCAAGCAGTGGGTGTTCTACCAGCGCGACGAGGACCGGATCGCCGCGGCGAAGGAGTTGTTGAGCAGTGGCTGGTGAGCTGTACGAGCGGCTGATCTCCGACATGGACGCCGCCGGCGCCCGCTACCGGGTGATCGAGCACGCGCCGGAGGGGCGGACCGACGAGGTCAGCGCCCTGCGCGGGCACGACGTCGCGCAGGCCGCCAAATGCCTCGTCGTGATGGTCAAGATCGGCAAGAAGCAGACCCGGCACGTGCTGGCCGTCGTGCCCGGCAACGCCCGGCTCGACCTGCAGGCGGTCAAGTCGCTGCTGGACGGCACGTACGTGGCCTTCGCCGCCAAGGACAAAGCCGAGGAACTGGCCGGCAGCATGAGCGGGACCGTGCTCCCGTTCAGCTACGACCCCCGGCTCGAGCTGATCGCGGACCCGGCGCTGCTCGACCAGCCCGAGCTGTACTTCAACGCCGCCAGGCTCGACCGGTCCGTCGCGCTGGCCACCGACGACTACGTGCGGCTGGCCGAGCCCAGAATGGCCACCATCACAGCGAACTAGACGAGTAAGTCCGATCTCCGGTCAGTGGTCGTAGGCGGTCAGTGACCGGGTGATCGGGGCGTTGGTTGCGTGGTTGTGCCAGATCGCGGCGG
>NZ_JBSFNK010000016.1:0-61112 GCF_053587055.1 Nonomuraea sp. NPDC003707
AAGAAGGGTCTCGATGTCGTTCGTCACAAAACGATCAACGAGGCCCTTCCCCATTGGTGGCTACCGCCCAAGAACTTCGGACTTACTCGTCTAGGGCAGCGAGGGCAGCTGACCGATCGTCTCGTACGTGGTCAGCTGCGCGATGCGCCTGCTGTGGCGCTCGCTGCCGGTGAACACCGTGGTCAGGAAGACCTCCACGAACCTGGTGGCGTCCTCCGTGGAGTGCATGCGCGCGCCGAGGCTGACCACGTTGGCGTTGTTGTGCTCGCGGGCCAGGCCGGCCGTCTCCTCACTCCAGGCCAGCGCGGCGCGGATGCCGCGTACCTTGTTGGCGGCGATCTGCTCGCCGTTGCCCGAGCCTCCGATGACCACCCCCAGGCTGCCGGGGTCGCCGGCGACGCCCTCGGCCGCGCGCAGCACGAACGCGGGATAGTCGTCCTCGGCGTCGTAGACGAAGGGACCGCAGTCGGTGACCTCGTGACCGTGGTCTTTCAGCCAGGACACGAGGTGGTTCTTGAGCTCATAGCCGGCATGGTCGGCACCGATGTAGACACGCACCCGCCCAGTCTTCCACAGCCCCCGCGAATGAGCCTCGCTGGCTAGAGTAAGGACCTCTACCGTTGTCCAGTCCTTACGAAAGTAGATGTCCATGCGTGAGATCCGTGTCATCGGCGATCCGGTCCTGCGCACGCCCGCCGATCCCGTGACGGATTTCGACCGCGAGCTGCGCCGGCTGATCGACGAGATGTTCCAGGCGATGTACGCGGTCAACGGCGTGGGCCTGGCCGGCCCGCAGATCGGCGTGTCGCGCCGGCTGTTCGTGTACGACATCGCCGGGCGCAAGGGTCACGTGCTCAACCCGGTGCTGACCGTCGACGACCCGGAGGAGGTGACGGACGAGGAGGGCTGCCTGTCCGTGCCCGACCGGCAGACGCGGCTGCCGATCTACGCCCCGGTGGCGCGGGCCGCGGGCGTGACCGTCGAGGGGATCGACAGGCTCCAGCGTCCGGTACGGATCAAGGCTCGCGGGTCGCTCGCGCGCTGCTTCCAGCACGAGACCGAGCACCTCGACGGCAAGCTGTACGTCGATCGCCTGCCGCGAAACGAAGCCCGCAAGATCATGCTCCGAGCATAGGTTGGGCGCATGAGCATACTTTCCGGGAAAGGCGCGTTGGTCACAGGAGGATCCAGGGGAATCGGCAAGGCCATCGTGGAGCGGCTGACCGCCGACGGGGCAGAGGTCGTCTTCTGCTACGAGCGCTCGACCGAGGCCGCGGAGCAGGTCGCCAAGGAGACGGGCGCGCACGCCGTACAGGCCGATCTGGGCAGCAAGGACGATCTGGCGCGGCTGTTCGACGAGGCCGGGTCGCGGCTGCCCGGGCTCGACATCCTGGTCAACAACGCCGCCGCCGTGCTCGGGCAGAAGCCCATGGCGGAGATCACGGACGAGGAGTACGAGCGGGTGTTCGCGGTCAACACCCGGTCGGTCTACCTGGCCATGCAGTGGGCCGCGCGGGTGATGCGCGACGGCGGGCGCATCATCAACATCTCCACGCTCAACACGCAGGTGCCCGCTCCCGCGCTGACGCTCTATTGCGGCAGCAAGGGGGCCGTCGAGCAGTTCGCCAAGGTGGCGGCGCGGGAGCTGGGCGGGCGCGGGATCACCGTCAACGTGGTCTCGTCCGGCGCCACCGACACGGACATGCTGCGGGGCGCCAACCCGCCGGAGGCGCTGGAGCAGACGGCGGCGATGACGGCGCTGCGACGGCTCGGGCAGCCCGGCGACATCGCCTCCGTGGTCGCCTTCCTGGCGGGGCCCGACTCGCGCTGGATCACCGGCCAGAACCTCAACGCCACGGGCGGCCTGCTCATCTGACCCACCTCTCTTCCCGTCGGCGCCGCCCCTCACCCACGCAACCCGGGGGGCGGCGCCCCTCACGGATGCCACACCCGGCGCGGCGCGGGCGGGGGGCCTCATGGGGCGGCCCGAGCGTGGCGCGGCACGCACCGGGCCGGGCGCGGGGCGGCGCGGGGGTGTTACAGCTGCATCGCCTTGGTCTCGAGGTATTCCTCCAGGCCCTGCTCCCCCAGCTCCCGCCCCACCCCCGACTGCTTGTAGCCGCCGAAAGGCGCCAGCGGGTTGAAGCGGCCGCCGTTGATGGCCACCTGCCCCGTGCGCAGCCGCCGGGCGACGGCGATCGCGCGGTCCTCGGTGGCCGCCCAGACCGCTCCGGCCAGGCCGTACTTCGTGTCGTTGGCGATCGCGACGGCCTTGTCCTCGCTCGTGTACGGGATGAGCGACAGCACCGGCCCGAAGATCTCCTCCTGCTCGATCGTCATCCCCGACTCCACCGCCGCGAACACGGTGGGCTCCACGTAGTAGCCGCGATCGAGGGGCCGCTCGGTGCCGCCGGCCACCAGCCGGGCGCCTTCCTCCTGGCCCCGGTTGATGTAGCGGACCACGCGGTCGCGCTGGGTGGCGGAGACCAGCGGGCCGATCTTGGTGGAGTCGTCGAAGGGATCGCCGACGGTGTAGCCGCGCGCCGCCTCGACGGCCAGGCGGACGGCCTCGTCGTACTGGTCGCGGTGGACGATCATGCGGGTCCACGCCGAGCAGGTCTGGCCGGCGTTGACGAAGCAGTTGGCGACGCCGACCTTGACGGCCAGCGCCAGATCGGCGTCGGGGAGGATGATGTTCGCCGACTTGCCCCCGAGCTCGAGCGCGACCCGCTTGACGGACTCGGCGGCGAGCGCGGCCACCCTGCGCCCGGCGGCGGTCGAGCCGGTGAAGGAGACCATGTCCACCTCGGGGTGGGCGGCCATGGCCTCGCCGACGACCGGGCCGCGCCCGCTGACCAGGTTGAACACGCCCGGCGGCAGGCCCACCTCGGCGAAGATCTCCGCCAGCGCGTACGCCGCCAGCGGCGCCACCTCGCTCGGCTTGAGCACCACGGTGCAGCCGGCGGCCAGCGCGGGGGCCACCTTGCAGATGATCTGGTGCAGCGGGTAGTTCCACGGCGTGATCGCGGCGACCACCCCGATGGGCTCCTTGACCACCATCGAGTTGCCGACGCGCGACTCGCGGGGGTGGGTCTCGGCGAGCTGCGCGTAGGAGGACAGCACGGTCGCCGGCATGAGCGTCTGCACCCTGCGCGCGAAGCCCAGCGGCGCGCCCATGTCGGTGGCGATCGTCTTGGCGATCTCCTCGGAGCGCTGCTTCAGCAGCTCGGCGGCGGCGCCGAGCAGCTTGCCGCGCTCCGAGGCGGCCGTTTCGGACCAGCCGGGAAAGGCCTTTCGAGCGGCGCCCGCGGCCGACTCGACGTCGTCGGGAGATCCCGCGGGCACACGGTCGATGATCTCTTCCGTGGCCGGGTTGACGACGTCGATCGACTCGTCCGACGCAGAAGCGGTCCAGGAGCCGCCGATGTACAGCTGACGCATAGCCACCATCCTGTCAGGAGCTCAGGTGGCGGTGAGAGGCTTGTCCTGACGCGGGGATAAGTCTTCTACACCGCAAGCAGCGTTCTTCCGCCAGCGTACGATGATTGACCCCTGGAGAATGTGAGAGTTAGAGGGTTAGTCGAATTCGGGGCGCTTGGTCCGGCTGCGCTTCAGCTCGAAGAAATCCTCGAAGGACGTGACGGCGAGCACGCCGTCCCAGAGCCGGCCCGCGTCCTCACCCTTGATGATCTTGGTGATCACCGGTCCGAAGAAGGCGTTGGCGCCGACCCGGATGACCGGGGTGCCGACCTCCTGACCGACGAGGTCGATGCCCTCGTTGTGGGAGGTGCGGATGGCCTCGTCCCATTCGTCGGAGTCGATGGCCTCGATGAGCTCCTCCTCGAGCCCCGTCGCTTCGAGCGCGCCCGCGATGACCTCGCGCAGGCGCTCCGGCTCCTTGCTCAGGCCCTGGTTGTGCAGGCGGGTGCCGAGCTCGGTGTAGAGCGGCCCGAGGATCTGCTCGCCATGCTTGGCGGCCGCAGCGGCGACGACCCGGACGGTGCCCCTGGCCCGCTCGGTCGACTTGCGGTAGTCATCCGGGATGTCCTTGTCCGCGTTCAGGACGTAGAGGGACATGATGCGCCAGCGAGGCTCGATGGGACGGACCTTCTCAACTTCGAGAAGCCATCGTGACGTGACCCATGCGAAGGGACAGGCAGGATCGAACCACAGATCCACGGGAATCTTTTCGCTCATGTGGACCCGTAACCTGAGGTGGATCGGGTCCTATTCCCAGCGTGGCACGATACGGACAAAGTTCGATGAAGTGGTGAAAAGGAGCGCAACTTGGCAGGCAATCTGACCCGGGACGAGGCTCGTGAGCGCGCCCGGTTGATGAAGGTCGAGTCGTACGAGGTCGCACTCGACCTGACCGAGGGAGAGGAGCGCTTCGAGAGCGTCACCACGGTCCGTTTCACCAGCACCCGGCCGGGCGCGTCCACCTTCATCGACCTGCACGGCGCCCACGTGCGCAAGGTGACGCTCAACGGCGAGGACCTCGACGTGTCCGCCTACGACGAGGAGAAGGGCCGCTTCCCGCTCCCGTCGCTGGCCGCGGCCAACGAGCTGCGCGTGGACGCCGACTGCAGCTACATGCGCACCGGCGAGGGCCTGCACCGCTTCGTCGACCCGGTGGACAAGAAGGTCTACCTGCACAGCCAGTTCGAGACGGCAGACGCGCACCGCATGTACGCCTGTTTCGACCAGCCCGACCTCAAGGCCACCTTCCAGCTCACCGTGCTGGCCCCGGCCGACTGGGAGGTCGTCTCCAACGCGGCCGCCTCGGCGGTCGAGGAGCTGCCGGAGCAGGGCGGCAGGCACGGGGCGGTGGCCCCGGCCAGGCGGTGGGAGTTCCCGCCCACGGCGGCCATCTCGACGTACATCACCGCGCTGGTGGCGGGGCCGTACCACAAGGTGACCTCGGAGCACGACGGCATCCCGCTGGGGATCTACTGCCGGGCCTCGCTGGCCGAGCACCTCGACGCCGACAACATCCTCGAGGTCACCCGGCAGGGCTTCGACTTCTTCCACAAGGTGTTCGGGGTCCGCTACCCGTTCGGGAAGTACGACCAGTGCTTCGTGCCCGAGTTCAACGCCGGGGCCATGGAGAACGCGGGCTGCGTGACGTTCCTGGAGGACTACGTCTTCCGCTCCCGGGTCACCGACGCGGTGGTCGAGCGGCGCGCCGAGACGATCCTGCACGAGATGGCGCACATGTGGTTCGGCGACCTGGTCACCATGCGCTGGTGGGACGACCTGTGGCTGAACGAGTCGTTCGCCACCTACATGTCCGTCCTGGCCCAGGCCGAGGCCACCAGGTGGGGCAAGGGCGCGTGGACCACGTTCGCGAACGTGGAGAAGGCCTGGGCCTACCGCCAGGACCAGCTCCCCTCGACCCACCCCATCGCCGCGGACATCCCGGACATGCAGGCGGTCGAGGTCAACTTCGACGGCATCACGTACGCCAAGGGCGCCTCGGTGCTCAAGCAGCTCGTGGCCTACGTCGGCCTGGACAACTTCCTGGCCGGCGTACGCGACTACTTCGCCGAGCACGCCTGGGGCAACACCGAGCTGAAGGACCTGCTCAACGCCCTGGAGCGGACCTCGGGCCGTGACCTGTCGTCCTGGTCGAAGGAGTGGCTGGAGACGTCCTGGGTCAACACGCTGCGCCCGGAGTTCGAGGTGTCCGACGGGCGGTTCACCGGCTTCGAGGTGCTGCAGGAGGCGCCCGCGGAGCACCCGACGCTGCGTTCGCACCGGGTCGCGGTCGGCCTCTACTCGCTGGTGGACGGCGAGCTGAAGCGGACCAAGCGGGTCGAGCTGGACGTGGTCGGCCCCCGTACGAGCGTGGCCCAGCTGGTCGGCGAGGAGCAGCCGGACCTGGTGCTGCTCAACGACGACGACCTCACCTACGCCAAGATCCGCCTCGACGACCGCTCGATGCGGACGCTGGTCGACGGCGGCATCGCGGCGTTCACCGAGTCGCTGCCGCGCGCCCTGTGCTGGTCGGCGGCCTGGGACATGACCCGTGACGGCGAGATGGCCACGCGTGACTACGTCAGGCTGGTCGTCTCGGGCGCCGGCACGCTCAAGGACATCACTGTCCTGCAGGCGGTGCTTCGCCAGGCGCGCATGGCCGTCCAGCAGTACGCCGACCCGGCCTGGCAGGCCGAGGGCCTGGCGCTGCTGGCCGCGGAGCTGCGCAAGCAGCTCGGCCAGGCCGCGGGGGGCTCCGACCACCAGCTCGCGTTCCTGCAGGCGTTCGCGCCGGTGGCCACCTCCGACGCGGACCTCGACCTGCTGCAGCGCATCCTCGACGGCTCCGAGGTGCCCGAGGGCCTGAGCGTGGACGCCGACCTGCGCTGGTCGCTCCTGCACGCGCTGGTCGCCGGCGGCCGGCTGGGCGAGGCCGACATCGACGCCGAGCTCGAGCGGGACCCTACTGCCACGGGTGAGCGGTCGGCGGCGCAGTGCCGGGCCGCGATCCCGACGGCCGAGGCCAAGGCCGCCGCCTGGGAGCGGGTCGTGGGCGGCAAGCTGGCCAACCACATCGCGCGTACGACGATCTCCGGGTTCCAGGACCCGCACCACACCGAGCTGCTGGCGCCGTACCGGGAGAAGTACTTCGCCGAGGTGGGGCGGATCTACCGGGAGTGGACGTTCGACCAGGCGTCGACGTTCGCGGTGGGGTGCTTCCCCGCGCTGCTCATCGAGCCGGAGACGGTGCGGGCCGCGCAGGACTACCTGGAGGCCGAGCAGCCGCCGCAGGCGCTGCGGCGGCTGATCCTGGAGGGCGCCGACGGCGTCAGCCGGGCGCTGCGCAACCGGGAGAAGGACGCCGCGTCCGCCTGACGCGCCGTTTCACGGAGGACCCCTGCCACCGGCGGGGGTCCTTTCGCGTTCCCGGGGGTTGACAGGCACGCGAACCAAGGGGGATATTTCGGGACTAACTTTACTTCTGAAGAAAGTCCCTCATCGCATGGTAAGCACCGATCGCGGAGACCTCACCCGGACGGCGATCCTCGCCCTGCTGGGCACGGTCGGGCCGCTCAGCCGCAGCGAGATCGCGCGCCGGCTCGACCTCAGCCCGGCCACCGTCACGCAGCTCACGCGGGAGCTCATGGGGCACGGGATGCTCGAGGAGCTCGACCTGACGCCGTCGCGCGGCGGGCGGCCCGCCGTGCGGCTGGGGCTGGTCGGGAGCGCGGGGCGGGCGCTGGGCGTCAAGGTGACGGCCGAGCACCTGGTGCTTGTCGACGTGCGGCTCGACGGGGAGGTGCTCGGCTCGTGGGAGCGGCCCTTCGACCCGTCCGCGCCCGACGCGCTCGACTCGCTGGCGGGGGCGATCTCGTCCGTGGTGGCGGAGAGCTCGGCCGATGAGCGGACGCCGCCGCTGCTCGGGATCGGGGTCGGGGTGCCGGGCAGCGTGGACGACCAGGCGGCCGGGACGGTGAACGCCCCCACGCTCGGGTGGCGGGCCATGGCGGTGGGCGACTGGCTGCGGCGCCGGCTCGAACTGCCGGTGCTCGTGGAGAACGACGTGAACGCGCTGGCGGCGGCCGAGCGGCTGTACGGGCGGGGGCGTACGCACCGGGACTTCCTCGTGGTGACGATCGGGCGCGGCGTGGGCGCGGCGATCGTGGCGGACGGACGGGTGTACCGGGGGGCGCGCGGAGGCGCGGGCGAGTTCGGCCACCTGCCGGTGGACCCCGGCGGGCCGGTGTGCGGATGCGGGGCCCGGGGCTGCCTGGAGGCGTACGTCGGCGCCGCCGGCCTGCTCGCCGCGGCCCGGGCCAGGAACGTCCATCTCGATCTGCCGGCGCTCGGCCGGGCCGCCGCCGGGGGCGACGCGGCGGCACGGGAGGTGTTCGCCGAGGCCGGGGCCATCCTGGGGCGGGCCACCGCCGGACTCATCAACGTCGTCGACCCCGAGGTGGTGGTGGTGCTCGGCGAGGGGACGGCCGACTGGCCGCTCTGGCGGGCGAGCTTCGACGCGGCGCTCAGGGCGCAGCTCTACCCGGGCCGGCGCGACATCTCCGTCGAGGTGGAGAGCTGGGACGACACGAGCTGGGCCCAGGGCGCGGCGGCCCTGGTGCTGGCCACCCCGTTCGACGCGGCGGGGGCGGCGGGCGAGCAGGGCCGCCTGGTGCGGGCCCGCCTGATCGGGGCGACGCCGTGACCCCCATCCAGGGCCCGCCCAGGAAGGGCTGGCGGTACGGGGTCACCGTCGCCGTGTTCCTGCTCCCCAGCCTCGTCCCCCTGACCCTCTACACGCTCATCCCGATGCTGGGCTCGTTATGGACGAGCCTGCACGAGTGGGACCTCATCACGGACATGCGCTGGGTCGGCCTGGACAACTACGCCGAGCTGATCGGCGACCCCGAGATCCGGGCGGCCTTCCTGCACACGCTCTCCTTCATCGCCGGCTATCTGCCGCTCGTCTACGTCGGCGGGCTGGGCCTGGCCGTGCTGCTGAACCGGGCGATGCGGGGCCGGAGCCTGCTGCGCGGCATCTACTTCCTGCCGGTGATCACGAGCTGGGTGGTCGTCGCGCTGATGTGGAAGTGGCTGCTCAACCCCGCCGGCGGCGTCGTGAACTGGGCGCTCGGCCTGCTCGGGATCAGCGGCCCCGGCTGGTGGACCGACCCGGACTGGGCGATGCCGTCGATCATCCTGGCCTCGGCCTGGAAGGACCTGGGCTTCGTGATGATCATCCTGCTGGCCGGGCTGCAGGCGATCCCCCGCGAGTACCAGGAGGCCGCCATGGTGGACGGCGCGTCGGCCTGGCGCAGGTTCCGGCACATCACGCTGCCGCTGCTGTCGCCTTCGACGTTCTTCGTGGTCGTGATCTCGCTGATCAACGGCTTCCAGGTCTTCGACCAGGTCAAGATCATGACCGGCGGGGGTCCCGGGGGCGCGACGCAGGTGGTGGTGTCGCAGATCTACGACCTGACCTTCAGGTACGGCAGGGCGGGTGCGGCCTCGGCGCTGTCCTGGCTGCTGTTCGCCGTGGTGCTGCTGGTGACCGTCGTGCAGATCCGAGGTCAGAAGCGGTGGGTGACCTATGGGTAGCCGAGGATGGATCCGCAGCGAAGCGAGGACATCCATCCGAGTCCGCCGAGCGGAGCTCGGCCAGATAGCACGCTACCTGCTGGTCGGGCTGGGTGCGCTGGCGATGCTGTTCCCGTTCGCGTGGGCGGTGATCACCTCCGTCACGCCCGGTGACGCGGTGCTGGCCGTGCCGCCCGACTTCACGCCCGAGGGCGCGAGCCTCGACGCGTACGGCAAGCTGCTGGAGACGTTGCCGTTCTGGCGCATCGTGCTCAACAGCGCCTGGATCGGCGCCGCCTCCACCGCGCTGCAGCTCGTCACGAGCGCGATGGCGGCCTACGCGTTCGCCCGGCTGCCGTTCCCGGGCAGGGGCGCGCTGTTCGCGGTCTATCTCGCGACGCTGATGATGCCGCTGCCGGTGCTGGTCGTGCCGCTGTTCATCGAGATGCGCACGTTCAACCTGGTCGACACGTATTTCGCGCTGCTCGCGCCGACGATCGCCTCGGCGTTCGGGGTGTTCCTGCTGCGGCAGGCGGTCAACCAGGTGCCGCGGGAGTTCGACGAGGCGGCGGTGCTGGACGGCGCCGGACATTTCAGGATCTTTCTGTACGTGGTGCTGCCGCTGATCCGCCCGGCACTGGCCACGTTCGCCATCTTCGGCTTCATGGCCAGCTGGAACAGCTACCTCTGGCCGCTGATCATCATCAAGTCGCCCGAGTTCATGACCCTCCCCCTGGGCCTGGCCACGCTGCACGGCCAGTTCACCACCGAGTGGGACGTGGTCATGGCGGGCTCGGTGGTCAGCGTCGTACCGATCCTCATCCTCTACGTCTTCGCGCAGAAGCACGTCATCGCCAGCGTCGCGCAGAGCGGGCTCAAGTAAAGGAATCCCCCCATGTCCAGACATTTCCTCATCGTCGCGGCGGCCACGGCGCTGCTCGCCTCCGCCTGCTCCCAGGGCTCGGCCACGAAGGCCACGACCGGCGCGGACGGCAGGGTGACCCTGCGGTACTTCACCTTCTCGGCGGCCCCCGACCACGTCAAAGACCTGGACAAGATCGAGAAGGCCTTCGAGAAGGAGAACCCGAAGGTGGACGTGGTCGTCGAGACCGCGCCCTTCGACCAGTACTTCACCAAGCTCCAGACCAGCATCGCGGGCGGCACCGCGCCGGACACCTTCGAGCTCAACTACGAGAACTTCGTCACCTACGCCAGCGCCGGCTCCCTGCTCGACCTCGGCGGCGTGGCGGGCGACGGCGACACCTCGGTCTACGCCCAGGAGTCGCTCAACGCGTTCAAGCGCGAGGGCAAGCAGTACGCCCTGCCCGCGTCGTTCTCGACAGTTGTGCTCTTCTACAACAAGGACCTGTTCGAGAAGGCCGGGGTCGCCCCGCCGACGGCGGACTGGACGTGGGCCGACGAGCAGGCCGCGGCCGCGAAGCTGACGGACCGGAAGAAGGGCGTGTACGGCGACTTCCAGCCGGTGCAGTTCTTCGAGTTCTACAAGACGCTCAAGCAGGCGGGCGGCGAGTTCCTGTCGGCCGACGGGAAGAAGGCGGCCTTCGACAGCCCGCAGGGCGTCAAGGCGGCGCAGTGGCTGGTCTCCAAGGTGGGCAAGACCATGCCGACCGAGGCGGAGATCGGCGGCACCGCCGACTACGACACGAACCTCTTCAAGTCCGGCAAGCTCGCCATGTGGCACAACGGCATCTGGCAGTTCGCGGGGCTGAAGGACGTGCCGTTCGAGTGGGACGTGGTCGTCGAGCCCGGTGACGCCACCAAGGCCAGCGCGGTCTTCCACAACGCCGTCGCCGCCTCCGCCACCACGAAGCACGCCAAGGAGGCGTGGGCGTGGGCCCGCTTCCTGTCCTCGTCGGACACCGCGGCCACCACGCGCGTCGAGTCCTCCTGGGAGCTGCCGCCGGTCGCCGACCAGCAGGTGCTCGCCGGCTACCTCAAGGACCCGAAGCCGGCCAACCGGCAGGCCGTGTTCGACTCGCTCAAGTCCATCGCGCTGCCGCCGGTCATCAAGCGGCAGCAGGAGATGCAGGACGCGGTGACCAAGCAGCTCGGCGAGGCCGCAGCCGGGCGCAAGCCGGTGGCGGACGCGCTCAAGGCCGCCGCCGCCGACGTGAACGCCCTGCTCGGCTGATCATTAGGAGAGTTCTCGTTGTCCCTCGTCGCGCACAGCCTCGACGTGATCAAGAGGTTGCAGTCCCCCACCGGGGCCTATCCGGCCTCGCCCACCTTCTCCGCCTACCGCGGCTACTCGTGGCTGCGGGACGGGGCCTTCATCGCCGAGGGGGTGAGCAGGCACGGCGACGTGGCCGGGGCGGACGCCTTCCACGCCTGGTGCGCCCGCACGGTCGGCGACCGGGCGGGCCAGGTGGACGCGCTGGTCTCGCGGGCCGCCCGGGGCGAGGCCGTACCGGTCGCGGAGATGTTGCCGACCCGCTTCACCCTCGACGGGGTGGACGGGGACGACGACTGGTGGGACTTCCAGCTCGACGGGTACGGGACGTGGCTCTGGGCGCTGCGCGAACACGCCGCGCGGCACGGCAGGGCGGTCCCCGGGGTCGAGAAGGGGGTCAGGGCGACCGTCCGGTACCTGACGGCGTTCTGGCACCTGCCCTGCTACGACTGGTGGGAGGAGCACGTCGAGCAGCGGCACGTGGCCACGCTCGGCGCGATCCACGCGGGCCTGCGGGCCGCTGCCGCGCTCGGCGTGCTGAGCGCGGCGGAGGAGGCGTCGGCCGCCGAGGCGGTCGAGGGCATCGCGGCGCTGGTGGAACGCGACGGCCTCATCCGGGACGGGTCCCTCGCGGCGCCGGTGGAGCGGGACGGCCTCACCCGGGACGGGTCCGGCCCGCCGCGGCTGCGGAAGTGGCTCGGCGGCGACGCCGTGGACGCGAGCCTGCTCGCGTGCGTGGAGCCGTTCGGCCTCTACCCGGCCGCGCACCCCGTCGGGGCGGCCACGGTCGCCGAGGTGGAGCGCGTGCTCGCCAGGGACGGCGGGGTGTACCGCTACCTCGCCGACACCTTCTACGGCGGGGGCCGGTGGGTGCTGCTGGCCGGTTTCCTCGGCTGGAACCACGCCAGGGCGGGACGCCCCGCCGAGGCCCGGCGTTACCTGGACTGGATGGCCGCCCAGGCCACCCCCGGCGGTGACCTGCCCGAGCAGGTGTCCGACCTGCTGCTGGCGCCCGGGCGGCGGCAGGAGTGGCTCGACCGCTGGGGGCCCGTGGCCACGCCGCTGCTGTGGTCGCACGGCATGTACCTGATCCTCGCCGACGAGTTGGGAGTACACGCATGATCCGGCATCGGCCGCACGGCTCCGGGCACCCGTACGCCGAGACCGAGGACCAGCGCGTCCCGGCCAGACCCGTGGACGGGGAGCCGGTGGAGCTGCGGGTGCGGGCCTCGGCGAACGTGACCGCCGTGGTGTGCGAGTGGGCCGCCGACGGCGCGCCGCCGATCGAGCTCCCTCTGACCAGGAGCGACGGCGGTACGCGGGCCGGCGCGGGCGTGGACGGCGGCCATCTCGCCGCCGCCCAGGCCAGGGCCACGCGGGCCGCCGCCGGGTCGTGGGCCGTGCGGACGCCCGCGCTGCGGGCCGGGCACCGCTACGCCTACCGCTTCCGCGCCACGGCCGCCGGCGGCGGGACCCGTACCGGCAGGTGGTTCGAGGTGTCGGCGGCGAGCTGGTCGGACGACGGCGGGAAGCTCGACGTCACCGGCGCCGACCGGATCGTCCCGGGGAGTGTGCGGTGGCTGTCGGACGGCGACGGGCCGCTGCGGGTGCGCTTCGAGCTGGAGCTGGGGCCGGAGGAGCACGTCGTGGGGTTCGGCGAGCGGTTCGACGCCGTGGACCAGCGCGGACGCGAGCTCGACGCGGTCGTCTTCGAGCAGTACAAGGCGCAGGGGCGGCACGGCCGCACCTACCTGCCGATGCCGTTCGCGATGGTCGTGGGCGGGCCCGCGAGCTGGGGCTGGCACGTGCGGACCTCGCGGCGCACCTGGTACGACGTGGGAGCCTCGACGCCCGGCCGGGTGCGGGTGGAGGCCGAGGTGGGCCGGGACGGCGAGCTGGGCGTGCGCTTCCACGACGGCGCCGCGCCCGCCGACGTCCTGCGCGGCTTCCTCGACGACGTCGGGCGGCCCACGGAGCTGCCGCCGTGGGTGTTCCGGCTGTGGGCCAGCGGCAACGAGTGGAACACGCAGGAGCGGGTGCTGGCCGAGATGGACCGCCACCGCGAGCACGGCATCCCCGTCGGCGCGCTGGTCATCGAGGCGTGGAGCGACGAGAGCACGTTCACGGCGTTCAGGGGGGCCGAGTACGAGCCCTCCCAGGAGCCGCACCGCCTGGCCGACTACACCTTCCCGCCCGACGGGCCCTGGCCCGACCCCAAGGGCATGGTGGACGAGCTGCACCGCAGGGACATCAAGGTGCTGCTCTGGCAGATCCCGCTGCAGAAGACGCGCCCCCACCCGCGGCACCAGGCCGCCGTGGACGCCGGGCAGCTCGTCGAGCGCGGGTACGGCGTGCGCGAGCCCGACGGCCGCCCTTACCGCAACCGTGGCTGGTGGTTCCCGCTCGCGCTCATGCCCGACCTGTCCTCCCAGGAGGTACGCGACTGGTGGACGGCCAAGCGCCGCTACCTGGTCGAGGAGGTGGGCGTCGACGGCTTCAAGACGGACGGCGGCGAGCACGCCTGGGGCCACGACCTGCGCTACGCCGACGGGCGCGACGGCGCGGCGGGCAACGGGCTGTTCCCCGTCCACTACGCGCGTGCCTTCGGCGACCTGCTGCGGTCGTGCGGCAAGGCGCCGGTGACGTTCAGCCGGGCGGGGTTCGCCGGGTCGCAGCCGCACGGCGCGTTCTGGGCCGGGGACGAGGACTCCACGTGGGAGGCGTTCAGGTCCTCGATCAGGGCCGGGATCACAGCCTCCGCCTGCGGGATCGTCTACTGGGGCTGGGACCTGGCCGGCTTCTCCGGCGAGGTGCCGGAGGCGGAGCTGTACCTGCGGGCGGCGGGGGCGGCGGCGTTCATGCCGATCATGCAGTACCACTCGGAGTTCAACCACCACCGCGCGCCCCTCAGGGATCGCACGCCGTGGAACGTCGCCGCCCGGACCGGGGACGAGCGGGTGATCCCGGTGTTCCGGCGGCTGGCCGAGCTGCGTGAGCGGCTGGTGCCGTACCTGGTGGAGCAGGCCCGTACGGCGGTCGGCGGCGGCGCGCCGCTCATGCGCGGCCTGTTCTTCGACCACCCGCGCGACCCGCGGGTCTGGCGCCACCCTCTGCAGTACAAGCTCGGGGACGCGCTCCTCGTGGCCCCCGTGACCGAACCCGGCATTTCGGAAATTTCGGTCTACCTTCCGGACGGCGACTGGATCGACGTCTGGACCGGGCGCGACCTGGCGGGCGGCCGGGAGGTGACACTGCCCGCCGCCCTCGATCACCCGCCCGTCACCTGCGCGAAGGAGCACTGGACACGCCTCGCGGGAGTGTTCACCGACTTGCCAAAAGCACGCCGGACACGATGTTAGCCTCGGTAGCGTGCTAGGGGCCGGGACCACTCTCAATGATCGCTACGTGCTCGCCGACCGCCTCGGCGGCGGTGGCATGGGCGAGGTGTGGCGTGCCGACGACACGGTTCTCGGGCGCGCGGTGGCGGTCAAGGTGCTCATGCCCGCGTTGTCGGAAAGCCCGGCGTTCATCCAGCGCTTCCAGAACGAGGCCCGCGCCATGGCCACGCTCCGGCACCCCGGCGTGGTCGACGTCTACGACTACGGCATCTGCGAGGTCGAGGGCCGCCAGGTCAGCTTCCTGGTGATGGAATACGTGCGCGGCGAGTCGCTCGACCGCGTCCTGCGGCGCGGCCCGCTCGGCGCCGAGGCCACCATGCGGCTGATCGCGGAGGTCGGCGACGCGCTGGCCGCCGCGCACGCGCAGGGCATCGTCCATCGCGACGTCAAACCCGCCAACCTCATGATCAGGACCGACGGCGGCGTGGTGCTCACCGACTTCGGCATCGCCCACTCGGCCTCGGCCGGCCATCTGACGGCCACGGGAACGATGCTCTGCTCGGCCGGTTACTGCGCCCCCGAGCTGGCCACGGCCAGCGACGTGACGCCCTCGGTCGACGTCTACGCCCTGGGCGTGGTGGCGTACGAGTGCCTGACGGGAGAGCTCCCGTTCCAGGGCGACACACCCGTACAGATCATCTTCAAGCACCTCAACGCCCCCATCCCGCAGCTGCCTCACGACGTGCCTCGCGGGCCGCGCCAGGTGGTGGCGCGGGCGCTGGAGAAGACGCCCGACCGGCGCTGGCCGTCGGCCGCCGTGATGGCGGAGGCCGCGCGCAAGGCGATGGACGCCCCGGACCGGCCGCTCGACCGGCCGCTCGACCGGCCGCTCGTGCCGCGCCGCCACCGCACGCTGCGGGCGGTGCTGACCGCGGCCGTCGCGGTGGTCGTCTCGGGGGTGGTGGCGGGGTCCGTCTGGCTGCGCCCGGCCGGCCCGGCGACCACCGTCGACGAGGTGTCGCCCACCGTGGACGCCACCTCGGTCACCGCCACCCCGCCCACGCCGAGCACCAGGAGGCCGTCCACGCCTCCGGCCAGGCGCGGGCCGACCCCCAAGCCGACGGCGACCGGCAGCGTGACGCACGTGCCGAGCCCCAGCGCCTCGGTCTCCGCCACCCCGACCGCGACGCCCACCCCCTCGCCGACCACCTCGGAGCCCGAGCCCACGGCGGAGCCGACCACGGCCGGTCCGGAGGAGCCCCCGACCGCCGATCCCACGATCAGCCACTCTTCCGGCGAGATTCAGTGCATCCGCTCCCCGTGCCCGGGATGACGGTCTTTTGCGTGTCCTCGGCCGCTCGCCGATCGTGAGAGAGTCGTCGGGTGGACTCGACTCGTGACCTGCTCGTCGCCCTGGCCCGCCGCTATGCCTTCGCCGATCTCGGCGCGCTCGCGCCGGCCGCGGAGATCGCCGAGGTCTGCGAGTTCGGTCACCGGTTGCTCTCGCTCGACGCCGAGGACTTCGCGGCCGAGGCGAAGGGCGTCCCGGCCGACCTGCGGCGGCGCGCCCGGGCCTGTCACATGCCGCAGACGCCGCGCGAGCAGCCGCGTGGGGCGCTGGAGTCGCTGCGGCCCGCGTACGGCCTGCTGCTCGAGGTGATCGCCGCACGGTGGCACCGGCGCGAGCTGAGCCCGATGATCGCCGCGGTCCACATCGCCAGCGAATACCTGCCGCTGCTGGCCTTCGAGCCCCAGCTCGGCCATGCCGGCGACCCGGCCCGCTGGCCCGAGGGGCTGAGCGCGCCGGGGAGCCGTTTCGGCGTGATCGGCGACCGGGAGTGCGACCACACCAAGTCCGAGCAGTCCGCCACCAACCGGACGCTGCGGGTGTCCCTGGAGCCGGGCGAGGGCTGGCGCGCGTACTTCGACCGGCAGCACAGCCAGGTCGCCGGCGCGCTCGCCGTCTGCGTCGCCACCTGCCGCAACCCGTGCACGGCCATGGACTGGATCGCGCCCGAGCCGCGCGCCGACCTGCATGTCCGGGCCCGCACGGCGCTCACCTTCGCCGACACCCCCCTCGTCCGGCTGCGGCACGCGGCCCCGGTGGGGCACGGGTTCGGGGTGCCGTCGCCCGAGGAGGTGCTCGACGCGTGGGAGCGCAGCCGCGCCGCCCTCGACAAGAACCCCGTCGGGGCCGCGGCCATGCAGGACGACGGGTTCCCGCTGCCCGGGCTGCCCTCGCTGTTCTCGGCCGTCGCGACCGCGCCCATCGAGCCCGCGACGCTGCTGAGCGGGGTCAGCGAGCACATCGTCGACCTGCTCCAACGCCTCTAGCGGCGGGCGGTGGCCTGCTCCCCCAGGGCGCCGATGCCGTAGAGGAGGCCGCCCACCAGATCGCCCACGCTGAACGCCGTCGCCATCGACATCGCCGTGAGCCGGCAGGAGCCGTCCGTCAGCCGCCTGCGGGCGTTCTCCCCCGTCACGATCTCCAGCGCGCGGCCCTTCAGGTCGACGAGGAGCACCACGGCGTCGCCGGCCTCCTCGCCCAGGGCCGCGTGCAGGCGTTCGGCGAAGTGGCGGCGCGAGCCCACCGGATCCCCCAGGAACACCCCGAACCGCAGCCCGCTGCGCCGCTCGGCGGTGTGCAGGGCGCGCCTGACGTCGTCGGCCTGTGCGGCCGTCAGTCCTCGCATCGTCACATCACCATCCCGCGGAAGCCCCGCCGAGGTGTCCGCCGGGCTCGGCCGTCTCGGCGGCGGCCACCCAGTCGTGCTCCGGGACGTCCGCCCAGTGCGCCACCCGGTCGGCCAGCACCAGGTCCGAGGTGCTCACGCCACGCTCGCTCCTGGACGGGCCGCCCAGCCACACCGGGCCGGACTCCACCCGGCGCTGCGCGCTGCGCCCCGGCAGCAGGACCAGCAGGCTGATCACGATGAACAGCCCGAACGACACCCCGATGAGAAAGAGCAGAATCTCGCCTGCGCTGTGCACACCTTGAACGTAATCCCGATGTGAGCAGCGGGCCAGACCCCACCTGGGAGTGTCCACCAGGTAAGATCTTTTTTGAGACGACATCTCTAGAGAAGAACGTAGAACATACCCCGAAAACATGCGTGGAACACGATGAGCTGGGCCATAAAACTATGGACAGGGCAACACTAGGAATCGTTCCGATCTCCGAGCTACGGTGAGTTACGTGGACTCCGACATCCAGCGTGAAGACGGTCACAATGCGTCACCAATCTGGGTGAACGACCGGCCAGAGAGCGAGCAGACCGCTGCCGCGAAGCCTTCGGCGCCCACCTCCACGTACGCGCCCGTCGAGCGCGCGTCCGTGCGTAGCCTGCTGCAACAACCGCAGTTCCACCGCCTGCGCAACCGCGCGCTGGTGGGGATCGGCGTCGCGGTGGTGGTGGGCTTCCTCGTGAGCGACTGGCGGCTGGGCGTGACCGCGGGTGTGATCGCGGCCGTCGCCGAGGCGGTCTATCGCTCGCGATCCCATTCGTCCGTGCCCGCCTGGCGGCGCACATCCGTGGCGGAGCGCCGCACCGAGGCGCAGCTGCGCAAGCTCGAACGCAGCGGCTATCGCACGCTCCACGCCAGGGCGATCCCCAACAGCGAGGCCCAGATCGACCATCTCGTGGTGGGCCCGACCGGCGTGTACGCGGTCGACTCCGAGAAGTGGGACAAGCGGCTCCCGGTGCGGGTGCAGATGGGCAAGAAGCTCTTCCACGGCCCCTTCGACAAGAAGGCCCGCCTCACCGAGGCGAAGTGGGAGGCGTCGCAGGCCAGCGAACTGATCACCCAGTCGTTCGGCCGCGAGGTCTCGGTCGTGCCCTCGCTCGCCATCTACGGCCCGCCGGTGCCGTGGAAGATCATGACCATCCGCGGCGTGGACGTCTACCAGGGCGACCGCGCACGCAAGTGGATCACCAAGCGGGAGCGGGCCCTGACCGACGGCGAGATCGACCGGATCTTCGACATCGCCGCCCAGGTCCTGCCCGCCCGCTACGGCGAAGACTAGGCCCCGGCCCGGGCATACCCGTTCGATATGGCGGGGTCCGGGCCGACGGTCATTCCCCAGCCCCGCCGGGCTCGTCCCCGCGGGGCTTTTCCACGCCCGAGGCCACGCCCGAGGCCAGGCGCGCGCCGAAGTCGTCCAGGGCCACGGCCAGGTCCGCGCTCGGCGGGAGCGTCTGCGGCAGGCGCGAGTACAGCGCGGTGCCGAACCCGGCGACGCGGACGATGTGGTCGATGAGCGCCTCCCTGTCGCGCGGCCACGGGAACGACGGCTGGGCGATCAGCAGCGAGACGCAGCCGTGCACGGCCGACCACATGCCCAGCGCGAGCTCCTCGGGGTCGCCCTCCAGCACCCGTGTCTCCACGCAGGCCGAGACCGCGTCGACCATGTGACGGAAGCACTCGGCGGCGGCCGGCGGCACGCCCGGCCCGGCCGTGGCCCGCATCATCAGCACCCGGTACTGCACCGGATGTTCCAGGGCGAAGCGGGCGTAGGCGCGCCCGCACCTGCCCAGGGCGAGGAACGGGTCGCCGCCCAGGTTCTCCCTGAACATCCGGCCGAACTCGCCCCAGACCCGCATGCAGACCGCCTCGACCAGCGCCTCCTTGTCGGCGAAGTGCAGGTAGACGGAGGGCGTGGAGACGCCGGCCCGCAGGGCGACCGCGCGTAGCGTGAGCGCGTCCTCGCTGCCGGACTCGGCCAGCAGGTCCTCGGCGGCCCGCAGGATCTCCTCGCGCAGCAGCGCTCCCTCTCCGCGCCTGGCGCGTACGCGTCTGGTGGTCATGGGTCTCAGGTTGACGCCGTCAGGTTAACGATGTCAATCTGAGGCCCTGGGGAAGGGATTTACTGAAAAATGGGGAATTTTAGCGAAGCGACCGCCTTGACCGATCGCGGCGAAGGCGAGTTCGGGGCCGTGCTGGACGCCCAGTGGAGCGTCGGCAACCGGCTGCACGGCGGCTACCTGCTGGCCGTGCTCGCCAGGGCCGCCTGTGAGAGCCCGGCGGGCGCGGGCCACCCGCACGTGACGGCTGTCAGCGGCTCCTTCATCGAGCCGCCCGAGCCCGGCGAGGCCGTGGCCCGGGTGGAGACGCTGCGGGTCGGCAGGAGCGTGGCCCAGGTCAGGACCGCGCTGGTGCAGGAGGGCCGCATCCGCGTCGAGTCGCACATCACGCTCGGCCTACTGGACGACACCGGCCCCTGGTGGTCGTCGCAAGAGCCGGTCGAGCTGCCGCCCGAGGAAAACTGCTTCCTCGCTCCCACCAACCCGCCGGGCACGGACCTCACGGTGCCGCTGATGGCCGTGGTCGAGGAGCGCATCGTCCCCGAGCACCTGTCCTTCGCGTTCGGCGCCCCCACCCGGGCCGGCGTCATCGCGAGCTGGCAGCGGCTGGCGGACGGCTCCGACTGGGACCCGCTGAGCCTGCTGGTGGCGCTCGACCCGGTGCCGCCGGTGTCGTTCGACCTGGGCCTGTCCGGGTGGGTGCCGACGATCCAGCTCTCGGCGTACATCCGCAGGCTGCCCGCTCCCGGGCCGATCAGGGTGCGGCTGGCGGCCACGGACGTCGGCGGCGACCGGATGGACGAGGTGGCCCACGTCTGGGACGACAAGGGCCGCCTGGTGGCCCAGGCGACCCAGCTCGCCGCCGTACGGCTGCCGTCCTAGCGGTAGATCTCCGGGACCGAGGCGCACCACGGGAAGATCTCGCTCCGGCTGGAACGGGTGACGTCGCCGCACAGGCCGACCTGGGTCGGCCGCTCGGCCCCCTTGGCGTGCAGGATCAGCACGGCCTTGTCCAGGGGATACTGCCGGGGCGAGTCCGCGCCGAAGTCGAGCGCGCCCGTGGCGCCCTCGATGGCGTGCCCGCTCTGGTCGGGCGTGTAGAGCGTGCCGAGCTGGCGCCAGACGGTGTACGAGTTCACCGGCACGCGGTGCCGCTCCCTGCCCAGCCGCCGGATGGCGGTGATCATCGTCTCGGTCGCGTCGTAGGCCAGGGCGGCGTGCCCGTCCAGCGTCCGCCCCGGCCCCGGCTCCTCGCACTCGAAGGGGAACGTGGCGAACAGGGTCGCGTAGAAGTCGTGCCGCTGCGGCTCGCCGCACTTGTTCGGGGCGGCGGCGAACGACTCGTAGTAGTAGCCCACGCCGCTGACGGCCGATCTGACGCGCACGTCCGCGGCGTACCTGGTGACGTCGTCGCCGCCGAGGATGGTCGGCGGCGCGTCCGCGCACTTGTCGGCCACCCCCTTCACGAACTCGGCGAAGTCGGGAATCCCGCGCCCGGCGAAGTACACCAGCCCGTCGAACCCGCACGCCGACACCCCCGCGTCCCTGGGCTCCCCCGCGTAGGGGTCGTCGCTGCGGTCGTCGGGGCCCGGCTTGGCCCCTCCGACGGGCGTGAACCTGAGCCCCTCCACCGCGAACCCGCGCTCCTCCATCCGGGCGACGACCCGGGCCCTGAGGTTGGAGGCGTAGTAGTCGGTCACGTCGTGCGAGTAGTAGACCCGGGCCCGCCGCTTCACCTCGCCCTTCTTGACCAGCGAGTCGGCGAAGGCGGCCGCCATCCACGCCTGGCGGGAGTTCTGCGGGGCGACCTGGAAGTAGAACGGCGACTCGTTCACGAGGCGGTCGGCCGACAGCGTCGAGGCCACCATGGGCAGCCCGGCCTTGCCCAGCTCCTGGATGGCCGCGACGGTCTCCTGGCGGCTCTGGTCCAGGCCCACCACGCCCACGATGGGCGCCTCCTCGTCGCGGTAGCGCAACAGCAGCCGGGCGATGCTCGAGCCGTGCTGCATCCTGCCGCCCGCGTTCGCCAGGAGGATGCGGACCAGCGGCTCGCTGGCGCCGGCGGAGTTGTTCTGCCGCCTCTGCGCGATGGCGACGCCCGCCAGGCCCTCGCGGGCGGCGGCCAGCGTGTCCCGGTCCGTGGAGGTGAGCGCCGCGAGGTAGGCGATCGTCACGTACGGCCGGTCGCCGCCCTCGTGCAGCTTCGCGGCCCGCTCGTTCTCCTGCTGGAGCACGGCCTGGACCTGCCGCATCTCGGTGTTGCCCGGCGAGAACAGGTAGTCGGGCTCGGCCACGCCCACGCACTCGGTGCCGGCCAGCTGCCTGCCGCTCTCCGTCCACGGCGTCCACAGGCCGGTCGCGCAGGCGTTGCGGTGCCAGGCTGCGGTCTGGCCCGCGTACGCGCCGACCATGCCCGCCAGGGCCATCCAGAACAGCGCGATGGCCGTCCGGGACGACCACCACGGGGCCATGCGAGCGGGCGGCACCCAGGCGGGGTCGGCGACGTCGTACCTGGTGAGGTCGGCGGGCACGGCCGGGGCCGAGATGGTGAGCGGCGTGTCCAGCACCCGCCGCCACGTGTCGCGGTCCTCGGCCGTGACCAGCTCACGGCGCCAGCGGATGAGCCGCAGCAGCGCCTTGTCGTCCTCCGGGAGCACAGCGTGCGGCGTGTAGGAGACCACCACGACCGGATCGAACCTGCCGAGGTCCGCGCGCCGCTCCTCGATGAGCTCGACGAGCGCCTCGCCGTGCTCGTTGAGCAGCAGGAGCGGGTAGAAGACGTGGCCCGCGCCCCGCACGTGCAGCGGGGAGCGCCGGTACTGCCCGCTCAGGTCGTCCATGAACGCGCGCAACAGCAGCCGCGCGACGGCCGGCTCGTCGGCCGGATCCAGGTCGGCCAGCAGGGCGGCGACGCCGGACGCCTTGGGGCCGTCGCCCGACAGCGCCCGCCGCAACCAGCGGAAGCGCCCGCCGAGCCCGGGCACCCGCCCGCTGAGCCGCAGGTCGTGCAGGAAGCCGGGTAACAGCTTGAGCAGCAGGTTGAGCGGGAAGGGGACGTGTTCGGCGCCCCTGCCCGCGGTGTCGACGCCCCACCCCCAGTTGCGGTCGGACTCGCGCAGCACGCGGCGGGCCTGGTCCTCCTTGCCGTGCGACTCGGCCAGCCGCTCGACGATCAGGGCGGTCAGCTCGTAGCGGGGGAAACGCAGCCTCGTGCCGCGCAGCGCGGACACGATCCGGGAGAGGATCTCCAGCACCCCCTCGCCCGGCTGGATGTCGGGCCGGGCACGCGGGATCCCGCGCGAGATCACGTGGGTGGCCTGCCTGCCCTGCGGCGCCAGGATCTGTGGCCAGTCCCCCGCCTTGCTCAGCTGGACCAGCGGGACGCCCATCCGGTCGACGTGCTCTTTCGTGTCCTGCCCACCTCGCCACCTGGCCAGCAGCGGCTGCCTGGCGACGTGCGGCGAGTCCTGGACCCCCTCGCCCTTGGCCGGTCTGCGGCACAGGCGGTCTATCGTGTGGATGAAGTTGCCGACAGGGTCGTCGAGCATGACTGCCCCGTTGCTCATCTGATCTCTGTAACACGAGTCCGGGCGCGGACGGCTGCTTTTTCGGGCTCGATCCGGTAACCAACCGTCCGATGTGTGGACACGTGTCTCAGTTGCCGGGCAGTGGCCGTAACATGTGAAGACTCGCTAGCGATGGGAGATGCGCAATGCCCGCCCTCAGGTCACGTACAGTCACCCACGGCAGGAACATGGCCGGTGCCCGGGCCCTGCTCCGGGCGACCGGCGTAGCCGGGAGCGACTTCGGCAAGCCGATCATCGCGGTGGCCAACAGCTACACCCAGTTCGTGCCGGGTCACGTACATCTCAAGGACGTGGGCGACGTGGTGTCGGCCGCGATCCGGGAGGCCGGGGCGATCCCGCGGGAGTTCAACACGATCGCCGTGGACGACGGCATCGCGATGGGCCACGGCGGCATGCTCTACTCGCTCCCGTCGCGCGAGCTGATCGCCGACTCCGTCGAGTACATGGTCAACGCGCACTGCGCGGACGCGCTGATCTGCGTCTCCAACTGCGACAAGATCACGCCGGGCATGCTGCTGGCCGCGTTCAGGCTGAACATTCCGACGATCTTCGTCTCCGGCGGGCCCATGGAGGCCGGCAAGATCCCCGGCAAGAAGCTCGACCTCATCGACCCGATGATCGCCGCCGCCGACGACTCCGTCTCCGACGCCGCGCTGCTGGAGATGGAGGAGAGCGCCTGCCCGACCTGCGGCTCGTGCTCCGGCATGTTCACCGCCAACTCCATGAACTGCCTGGCCGAGGCCATCGGCCTCGCGCTGCCCGGCAACGGCACGATCCTGGCCACGCACAAGGCGCGCAAGAAGCTGTTCGAGGACGCGGGCCGCCAGCTCGTGGAGATCACCCGCCGCTACTACGAGGACGACGACGCGTCGGTGCTGCCGCGCTCGATCGCCACCCGCGACGCGTTCGAGAACGCCATGACGCTCGACGTCGCGATGGGCGGCTCGACCAACACGATCCTGCACATCCTGGCCGCCGCCCGCGAAGCCGGCGTCGACTTCGGGCTCAAGGAGATCAACGAGATCTCGCTGCGGGTGCCGTGCGTCTGCAAGGTCGCCCCGGCCACGAACAAGTACCACATCGAGGACGTCCACCGCGCCGGCGGCATCCCCGGCATCCTGGGCGAGCTCGACCGGGCCGGGCTGCTGCACCGCGACGTGCCCACCGTGAACGGCGGCTCGCTGGCCGACATGCTGGCCGCCTGGGACGCGAAGTCGCCGACGGTGCTGCCCGAGGCCGTCGAGCTCTGGCACGCGGCCCCCGGCAACGTGCGCACGGTCAAGGCCTACTCGCAGGACAACCGCTGGGACGACCTCGACCTCGACCGCGCGGCCGGGTGCATCCGCGACCGGGAGCACGCCTACACCGCGGACGGCGGCCTGGCCGTCCTCTACGGCAACATCTCGCGCGACGGCGCGGTGGTGAAGACGGCCGGCGTGGACGAGTCGATCTGGAAGTTCAGCGGGCCCGCGGTGGTGTTCGAGTCGCAGGACGACGCGGTCGAGGGCATCCTCGGCGGGCGCGTCAAGGAGGGCGACGTGGTGGTCATCCGCTACGAGGGCCCCAAGGGCGGTCCCGGCATGCAGGAGATGCTCTACCCGACGTCCTTCCTCAAGGGCAGGGGGCTCGGCAAGGCCTGCGCGCTGGTCACCGACGGCCGCTTCTCCGGCGGCACCTCCGGCCTGTCCATCGGCCACGCCTCGCCCGAGGCCGCCGAGGGCGGCGCGATCGCGCTGGTCGAGGACGGCGACATCATCGACATCGACATCCCCAACCGGTCGATGGAGCTGCGGGTGCCCGAGGCCGAGCTGGCCGCGCGGCGCGAGCGGCTCCTGGCCGACCTGGGCGGATACCGGCCGCGCGACCGCAACCGGCCGGTGAGCGCGGCCCTGCAGGCGTACGCGGCGATGACCACGTCCGCCTCCACGGGCGCCTCGCGCGACCTGTCCCAGCTGTCGCGGTGATGCAGTAAACCTGCGATGGATCCGCAGCGCAGCGAGGACATCCATCGCAGGACCGCCGGGCGCAGCACGGCCAGAGAACACTCACTGTGCGGTAGGTGACAAGGACCTTGCCTGCCGCACAGGTTTTCGAAAAATGTCGGTCGTCGTCTCTAATATTGGGGTATGACGACAGTCGTGAAGCACGATACTCGCCCGCTGACGACCGCCGAGATCGCCGCCCTCGCCCTCTCCCTCGCTCACCTCGGATCGGGCCCGCAGGCCGTCACGGCACGACGTGGCCTGCAACACGCACTCGAGCACCTGGAGCTCGACGACGACGTCATCGCCACCACGCTCACGACTCTGACCGAGCCGCTGCCCGTCGAGGTCGCCTCCAGAGCCAGGCTCATGGCGGACGCCATCACCAGCCGTCTCATGATCCGCCTCCACTACCGCGACGCCTCCGGCATCATCACCTCGCGCGACGTCGAGCCGGTGACGTGCCTGGTCCACCGCGAATACTGGTATCTGGTCGGCGTGTGCAGGATGCGCCGGGGGATCAGGGCGTTCCGGTTCGACCGGATCATCGCGGTCGAACCCACGCTCACGCCGTCCCGTCCGCACCTGGCCGACCGGTTCCTCCCGTTCCAGCGCCGCAAGCGCCCCAGGGCCGCCTAGGAAACTGACCGGCGTTTGACCTTCCGCGCCCCCGGCCTTTGGGGTGGCGGCTGGCAGGCTCCCGCACATGCGCGTTCGGGGGATCTCGCTCGTCGTTGCCCTGCTGGCCGTGGCCGGCTGTGCAAACCCGTCAACCGTCGTCCCGCCTCAGGCCGCCTCCTTCGGGCAGCCCGGCGGGGTGGTCGTCGAGAGCGTGCTGCCTGTTGCCGCGCGGCGCGCTCTCGACCGCACGCTGGACCAATACCTGCGCGAACGCCCCGGGCGCGCGGCGCTGGCCGTCTATGACCGCACGACCGGCGCCAGGTACTCCTACCGCGAGCGCACGCCGTTCGTGCTGGCGAGCGTGGCGAAGGTGGACATCCTGCTGGCGTTCCTGCTGAGCAAGCAGGGCGAGCTGAGCGCGTACGAGCGCACGCTCACCTCCAAGATGATCCGCGAGAGCGACAACGACTGCGCGCACGAGCTCTACCTGACGGTCGGCGGCCAGAAGGGGCTCACCAGGGTCCTGCGCCGGCTCGGCGTCGAGCAGACGTGGCCGGGGCCCGGGCTGTACTGGGGAACGACCCGCAGCCGGCCGTCCGACCAGGTCAAGGTGCTGGAGTGGCTCACGGACCCCGCGGGGCCGCTGCCGGCCTCCGACCGGCGCTACGCGCTGAAGCTCATGTCGTCCGTGGAGCCGTCACAGGCGTGGGGGGTCAGCTCGGCCGGGGGCGACGTGGCGCTCAAGAACGGCTGGCTACCCGTGGACGCGCACGACGGGCTGTGGACGATCAACAGCGTGGGCCGGCTCGGCGTGGACGGGCACGACGTGCTCATCGCGGTGCTGTCGGAGCGCAGCCCGACCATGGAGACGGGGATCGCCACGGTCGAGCGGCTCGCCAAGCTGGCGGTGGAGGAGCTGACGCGTTCGCAGGCGACCTTCACCGCCGCCCAGGTGTTCTAGGCCGCCACAGGCCGTCACAGGCCGTTCTAGGAGCAGCACCCTCCGCCGCAGCAGCCGCCCCCGCTCGCCTTCGGAGCGGCCGCGCCGCCCGTCATCGACACCGTGGACAGCAGCTTCACCGTGTCGTCGTGGCCGTCGGGGCAGGTGGCCGGGTCGTCGGAGGCCGACATGGGACGGGAGACCTCGAACGTGGAGCCGCAGGCGCGGCAGCGGAAGTCGTAACGCGGCATGCCCCTAAGAGTAAGTCATGTGCTCGTAGTCGGACACGGGCACGTAGCCGATCGACTGGTAGACGGCGTTGCTCGTCGGGTTGCCCAGGTCGGTGAAGAGCACCACCTGGTCGCAGCGCTCGGCCAGGCCGACCTGGCTGGCGTACGCGGTGACCGCGGCGCCGTAGCCGTTCCTGCGGCACGACGGCGGCGTGTAGACGGGCCCGATGCGGCAGACCCCGCCGACCGCCGGGGAGAGCGCGGCCAGCGAGACCGGCGCCCCACCCGCCTCCCACACGAACAGCTCGCGGGCCGCCAGCCGCCGCGCGACCGACTCGACCACGTCGTCGCCCATGCCCATCCGCACCTCTTCGGCGAACGCCTGGTACCAGCTGACCAGCAGCGGGAAGTCGGCGGGGGCGGCGAGCCTGCCGCGTCCCGGCGTGCCGGGGACGGCGAGCGCCCCCAAGCGGTAGAGCCGCTCGGGCACCAGCCGCCCAGGCTCCCCCAGCAGCCGCTTGACCTCGGAGGTCAGCTCCACCCTGCCCACGACCTCGGCGGGGTCGCCGAGCGCGGCCAGGAGCGGCTCGACGGCCTCCAGGGGCATGTCGGCGAGCCCGACCGGGTGCGGCGGGGTGTGGAAGACCGCGCCCCGAACCTCGCCGCCGACCGTCCACCAGCCGAACCGGGGACCCTTCGCGGGCATGCCGGCGCGCAGGTTGGCGAGGACGGTCAACGCGACCGTGTTGCGCACCGGGTCGCCGAGCAGGAAGGGCTCGGCGACCGCGGCGTACTCCTCAACATCTGAGGTGAAGGTCCACATGCCTGCTCATGGTGTCAGGCGGTGGCCACCCCTTACAAAGCGATATCTCAGGCCGCGGCCTCGAGGTAAGGCGCCCATTGGGGGTCTCCGATCAGCGACGCGCCGATGAGCCTCCAGTGAGCGCCCCGTGGCACCGCGGGGCTGAAACGCAGCGTCCACCCCAGCTCCTCCAGGTACTTGTCGGCCTTCCTGTGGTTGCACGTGGTGCAGGAGGCGACACAGTTTTCCCAGGTGTGGGTGCCGCCCCGGGACCGCGGGATGACGTGGTCGATGGTCTCGGCCCGCTGCCCGCAGTAGGCGCAGCGGTAGTCGTCGCGCCTCATGAGGGCGGCCCTGGTCAGCGGGATGCGGGACCGGTAGGGGATGCGGACATATCTTCGCAGCCTGATCACCGAAGGGACGTCGAGCGTGTGGCTGGCGGAGCGCAGCACGGCGCCCCTGCCGTCCCGGTGGACGACGTCGGCCTTCTCCCGCAGCACCAGCACGACGGCCCGGTGCAGGGAAAGGGTGGTCAGCGGTTCGTAGGTGGCATTCAGCAGCAGGACCTGGCGCATCATGGAGCCTCTCCCTGCTGCGCGCGTATCAAAGGGGACATGCCGTGGCATGTCCCGACTGTCGGCCCCTCCTGGGGCACTTGTGCTTCCGTCACGTGGACCTCCGCCGGACGGTCCAGCGGATGGTCACCACGGCACCGTCCTGTCACCAAGTCTGGCGTTTGCACCCCGGTCCCCGCCACCCCAAATATCCTCCAACCGGAATGGACCAGAGGGACACACGTTACGTTTTATGCCCGCTTCACCAGCGCTTTACGCATGTCCTTTGGCAGTAGGGTTCCCAGCATGAAGCTGGAGCCGTACCCGACCGCACGCCGCGAAGACACCGTCGACACCCTGCACGGCACGCCCGTGCCAGATCCTTATCGATGGCTGGAGGATCCCGACAGTCCAGAGACGAAGGGGTGGCTGCTGGAGCAGGCCGAGCTGTTCAGCAGGGGCAGCGGGCCGCAGCGGTTCAAGAGCCGCATCGCGGAGCTGCTCAGGTCCGGCTCGGTCGGCGCGCCGGCGTGGCGCGGTGGCCGCCACTTCTTCAGCCGCCGCACGCCCGACCAGGAGCACGCCGTCTACTACGTCGTCGAGCCTGACGGGACCGAGCGGGCGCTGATCGACCCGATGGAGATCGACCCGTCGGGGTTGACCACGCTCGACGCCGTGCAGCCCGACAAGGAGGGGCGCCTGCTGGCGTACCAGATCTCCGTGGGCGGCAACGAGGAGTCGATCCTCTACGTCATGGACGTCACCACCGGCGAGCGCGTCGAGGGGCCGATCGACCGCTGCCGCTACTCCCCCATCGCGTGGCTGCCCGGCGGGGAGGCGTACTTCTACGTCCGCAGGCTGCCCAGCACCGAGGTCCCGGAGAACGAGACGCAGTTCCACCGCCGCGTCTACCTGCACCGGGTCGGCACCTCCACCGAGGACGACGTGATGATCTTCGGCCAGGGGCTGAAGATGACCAACTACTACGGCGTCTCGGTCTCGCGTGACGGCCGCTGGCTGCAGGTCTCGGCGCACGAGGGCACCGCGCCGCGCAACGACCTCTGGCTGGCCGACCTGGCCGCGTCCCCGGCCGACCGGCCGGACCTGCGGGTGGTGCAGGAGGGCGTGGACGCGCAGGCGGGGCTGGTGTTCGGCCGCGACGGCAGGCTCTACGTCCACACCGACCGCGACGCGCCCAGGGCCCGGGTGTGCGTCACCGACCCGGCCGAGCCGGGCTTCGAGACCTGGCGCGACCTCATCCCCGAGGACCCCGAGGCGGTGCTGAACGACTTCGCGATCCTCGACGACCTGGAGCGCCCGGTCATCCTGGTGGGCTGGACCCGCCACGCCATCAGCGAGATCACCGTCCACGACCTGGAGACCGGCGAGCGCGTCGGCGAGGTGCCCACGCCCGGTCTCGGCTCCGTCGGAAGCCTCTCCGAGCGCCCCGAGGGCGGCTACGAGGCGTGGTTCGCCTACACCGACAACACCAGGCCGCCCTCCGTCCAGCGCTACGACGCCAGGACGGGCGAGACCACGCTCTGGGCCGCCTCCCCGGGCGCGGTCGAGGTGCCCCCGGTGCGCACCTCGCAGGTCGTGTACCAGTCCAAGGACGGCACCGACGTCCGCATGCTGATCATCTCCCCCGCCGACGACACGCCCGGGCCGCGCCCCACCATCCTGTACGGCTACGGCGGCTTCGGCCTGTCGATGACCCCCGGCTACTCGGCGTCGATCCTGACCTGGGTCGAGGCCGGCGGGGTCTACGCCATCGCCAACCTGCGCGGCGGCGGCGAGGAGGGCGAGGAGTGGCACCGCGCGGGCATGCTCGGCAACAAGCAGAACGTGTTCGACGACTTCCACGCGGCGGCCGAGCACCTCATCGCCACCGGCGTGACCACGCCCGAGCAGCTCGGCATCTCCGGCGGCTCCAACGGCGGCCTGCTGGTGGGCGCCGCGCTGACGCAGCGGCCGGAGCTGTACGCGGCCGTGGTCTGCTCGGCGCCGCTGCTCGACATGGTCAGGTACGAGCAGTTCGGGCTCGGCGCCACCTGGAACGTCGAGTACGGCACCGTCGAGGACCCCGAGCAGTTCGGCTGGCTGCTGGGCTACTCGCCCTACCACCACGTCCAGGAGTCGGTGAACTACCCCGCCACGCTCTTCACCGTCTTCCAGTCCGACACGCGCGTGCACCCGCTGCACGCGTGGAAGCTGTGCGCGGCGCTGCAGCACTCCTCGACCGGCGACCGCCCGGTGCTGCTGCGCAACGAGACCGAGGTCGGGCACGGCGCCCGGTCGGTGAGCAGGTCCGTCGATCTGTCGGCCGACACGCTCACCTTCCTCGCCCGGCACACCGGTCTGTAGCCTCGACGGCATGAGCGCGCTGGGGCCGGCCATGGTCGAGGCCGCCCCGGCGCCGGGCCGCAGCCCTGCGTGACGCGTACCGCGAGCGCCGGGCGGCCTCAGCCGGGGGTCAGGGAGTCGGGGGCCGGGACGGGCAGCGGATGGGCGCCCTCGGGACGCAGCCCGTCGAAGATCATGCTCAGGTAGCGCCGCCAGAGCCCCGGAACCGCGTCGCCCAGCGGGGCCACCGCCTGGCAGGCGGCATTGATCAGCAGCACGACGTCGTGCCCCGTGACGTCGTGCCGTACGAACCCGTCGCGGCAGGCCCGGTCCGTGAGCGACCGGGCGACCGCCACCAGCCGATCGCTCGCGGCCCTGATCTGCGGATCCTCGCGCATGGCCGGGGTGAACGCCTGGCAGAACGAGCGCAGCTCGACCCCGGCGGCCATGAACTCCAGCAGCGCCGCCCCGGAGTCCGCCCCCTCGCGCAGCGCCTCTCCCCTGGCCGCCAGCGACTCCAGCTGGTCGCTGAAGATCGCGGCCATGAGCTGCTCCTTGGTGGCGAAGTGCCGGAACACGGTGCCCTTGCCGATCCCCGCCCGCGCCGCGATGCGCGCGATCGAGACCTCCGTGCCGCGCTCCGCGAACTCGGTCGCCGCCGCGTCGAGCAGCAACCGCCTGTTACGCACCGCGTCCGACCGCACATTCGCCACATCAAGACCCTACCGCAACCGGACCGCGCGGTCATATTATGCTCAACCTGACCGAGCGGTCCGATTAGTTGGAGGTTCCCATGAAGGCACTGGTGGCGAGGGGCTACGGCGGGGTGGAGGTCCTGGAGGTGGCGGACGTACCCGTCCCACTGCCGGGCCCCGGCCAGATCCAGGTCCGCGTCGCGGCGGCCGGGCTCAACCCCGCCGACGTCCGGCTCGTGAGCGGGGCGTTCAGAGAGATGGCCCCGCTGGAGTTCCCGCACGTCCTCGGCAGCGACTTCGCCGGCACGGTCACGGCCGTCGGGCCGGGCGTGGCCCGATTCTCCTCGGGTGATGAAATATTCGGACTCGGCCTGGCGCGGGCCGCCGGGAGCATGGCGAGCCTGACATCCTCGCCGCCGTCGTTCACGACGGGCACGATGGCCGAGTACGCGATCTTCGACGCCGACACGCCGGCCCTCGCGCACCGGCCGGCCGGCCTTCCCGTCGAGCACGCCGCCGCCCTGCCCATCGCCGCCCTGACCGCCCTTCCGCTGCTCCGCGCGGGGACCTTCGCGCCCGGCACGAAGGCGCTGGTCATCGGAGCGGCCGGCGGGGTGGGCGGAGCCGTCGTGCCGCTACTGGCGGACCGGGGCGTACACGTGATCGCCACCGCGATCCCGTCGGACGAGAGCTACGTACGCGGCCTGGGAGCCGCGGAGACGATCGACCACAGCTCCGCGGACACCGCCGCCGAGACCCTGCGCCGCCACCCCGGCGGCGTCGACGCCCTGGTCAACCTGGTGCTCCCCGGCCCGGCCCTGGCCGAGCCGGCACGGGTCGTCCGTCCGGGAGGCCCGCTGCTGACCGTCGCCTTCCCCAGCCCCGACC
Source organism: Nonomuraea sp. NPDC003707 (assembly GCF_053587055.1). Lineage (NCBI taxonomy): Bacteria > Bacillati > Actinomycetota > Actinomycetes > Streptosporangiales > Streptosporangiaceae > Nonomuraea > Nonomuraea sp. NPDC003707. The sequence goes on from NZ_JBSFNK010000016.1 coordinate 32,025, forward strand.
CGTCCACCGGCTTCGAGACCGTCTACACCCACGCCCGTCCCGGCGATCTGGACGAGGTGGCCGCCCTCGCGGCGAAAGGCACGCTGCCTTCCACCGTCAGCCGCCGCTACCCGCTGGCCGAGGCGGCGCGGGCGTACCGGGATCTGGTCCACGAGCACGTGCGGGGCAAGCTGGTGATCAGCGGGTAGCTAGCGCGGGAAGACGATCGTCTTGTGCCCGTCCAGCAGGACCCGCTGCTCGGCGTGCCACTTGACCGCCCTGGCCAGGGCCAGGCACTCCACGTCGCGGCCGATCGCCACGAGGTCCTCCGGAGAGTGGCTGTGGTTGACCCGGGCCACCTCCTGCTCGATGATCGGCCCCTCGTCCAGGTCGGAGGTCACGTAGTGGGCCGTGGCGCCGATCAGCTTGACGCCGCGGTTGTGGGCCTGGTGATACGGCTTGGCGCCCTTGAACGACGGCAGGAACGAGTGGTGGATGTTGATCGCCCGCCCGGCCAGCTTCTCGCACAGCTCGCCCGAGAGCACCTGCATGTAGCGGGCCAGCACCACCAGGTCCGCCTGGTAGTGCTCCACCAGCGCCAGCACCTCGGACTCCTGCCTCGCCTTGGTCTCGGGGGTGACCGGCAGGTGGTGGTAGTCGATCCCGTTGGACTGGGTGAGCGGCCGCAGGTCGGGATGGTTGGAGACAACCGCGACGATCTCGATGTCCAGGGCCTTGGACCGGACGCGGTAGAGCAGGTCGTTCAGGCAGTGGTCGAACTTGCTGACCATGATCAGCACGCGCGGCTTCCTGGCCACGTCGCGCACCTTGAACTCCATGGCGAAGTCCGGCGCGAGCGTCGCGAAGGCGCCGTTGAGCTCGTCCTCGCCCAACGGCCCCGCGAACTGGACACGCATGAAGAAGCGCTGCCCGGCCCGGTCGCCGAACTGCTGGCTCTCGATGATGTTGCATCCGTGCCGGGCCAGCAGGCCGGAGACGGCGGCCACCACACCGGGCCGGTCGGGGCAGGACAGCGTCAGGATGTATTCGGCGGGGCTGGTCATGCCTTCACTCTCGCGGGCGTGGGATCGGCGGTCACCGCAGGGCTGATCCTGGCCAGTGACCATCACAGAGAGTACCCGACACACGTTACGCGTCCGATCGTCCATCATCCATGCGATCCCGGGTAGTCAGGGGGGAACGCGGATTCGGGAGGGGCAACCCCGGGTTGTCTCGTGGCTTGGGATGGAGCGCGGTCCTTGGACGTCGCCGTACTGATCGTGGTCGCCGGCCTCTTCGCCGTCGTGTCCGGGGTCAACGACGGGGGCGCCCTCCTCGCCACCGGGCTGAAGCTGCCCTCGGTGCGCCCGGCCACCGGCATCCTCGTGCTCGTGGTGCTGACGGCGGTGGTCCCGCTGGTCACGCATCAGGTGGCGGTGACGTTCACGACCAGGCTGGCCTCGTTCCACGCGCCGGGCGGCAGGATCGCGATGACCGTCGCGGTGATCTCGGCGCTGGCCGTGGTGACCGCGCTCAGCATGAAGGGCCTGCCGACCAGCCTCACGCTCGCCGTCGTGGGCGGGCTCACCGGTGCGGGGCTGGGCTGGGGGCTGCCGGTGTCGCCGGGCTCGGTGCTGCTGGTGCTGGCGTTCGGGGTGGCGGCGCCCTTCGTGGGCGGGCTGCTGGGCTGGGTGCTCGTCCGGGTGCTCCTGATCACGATCACGGCCCGCGGGCTGCGGCGCTGGCACCAGGTGGGGTTCCTCCTGCAGAGCCTCGCCTACGCCGCCAACGACGGGCAGAAGATGCTGGCCGTGTTCATGATCATGTTCGGCTTCTCGGGCGCGCCGCTCCCGTACACGTCGCTGGTGGCCGTCCTCTTCGGACTCGGCACCATGTACGGGCTCCCCAAGGCGGGCCGCACGCTGGGCCGCGAGCTCATCGCCTCCCGGCCTCCGCACGGGGTCGCGGCCGAGCTGGCCGCGGGCACGGCGGTGATCGCCTGCGCGGCCGTGGGCATGCCGGTGAGCATGACCCAGGCCATCGCCGGCGGGCTCATCGGCGCGGGCGTGGCACGGGGCGGCGGCCGCGTCCGCTGGTACGCCACCGGCAAGATCGTCGCGGCCTGGCTCCTGACTCTGCCGGCCGGCGCCCTGCTGGGCGCGGGGCTGTCGGCGCTGGTGAAGGCGATCGCGAGGGTTGAACTCTCATGAAGGGACGGCGAACGTGAAGCACTCTTCGAGGGCGGCTCCGCCCATGACGCGCCGCCCCGGCTCCGCGAAGGCGGCCGGACCATGAAGCGGCTGCGGCGGATCCGCAACCTCATGACCGGCCGCATGGACAGCGCGCTCACGGAGGCCCTGCTCGGCCAGCTCCGGGCCACCAAGGAAGGCGCGTGGCTGGCGATGGCCATGATCGGGGGCGAGGTGGGCAGGACCGGCGCGCACGAGCAGATGCGCTCGATCGAGCACATCGGCGACGAGGAACGCGCCTGCCTCGTCGAGGAGCTCAAAACGGCCCTGGTCACCCCGATCGACCCGGAGGACCTGTTCCGGCTGTCCCGCGCCATCGACGACGTGCTGGACTCCTTGCGGGACTTCGTCCGCGAGTCCCACCTCTACCGGGTCCCCGACCAGATCCGCTTCACTCCCCTGCTCGACCAGGTCATCGTCGGCATCGAAGCGCTGGAGAACGCGGTCCGCGACCTCGCCTCCCGCCCCTCCGCCGTGGTCCAGGACGCGCTGGAGGCGAAGAAGGTGGGCGGGTCGATCCGGCGGATGTACCAGTACGAGATCTCGCGCATCTTCTCGGGCGAGGTGACCGCGGAGGCGCTGAAGAGGCGGGAGCTGGTACGCCGCCTCGAGATCGTCGGAGTCGCCATCGGCGATGCCGCGGACGCCATCGCCGACGGCGCCATGAAGCGCTAGCCGAAGGCGTTGACCCCGGTCAGCTCGGCGGACAGCGCCCACAGCCGGGCGGCCTGCTCCGGGTCGATCGCATAGTCGCGCACCCCGGGCCCGACGGCCTCCGTGGTCGGCTCGGCGAGGTCGCAGTCCTCGCAGTAGACGCCGCCCATGCCCGCCAGCTGCGGCGAGGTGGCCGCCCACACCTGGGTGGCCGCGCCCTGCTCGGGGGTCTTGAACGTGGGGTCCAGGGCGTTGCCCTCCTCGTCGATCCACCCCGCGGCGACCATCTCCTCCTTGCGGAGGTGGCGCTGCAGTGGCGTGAGGATGGCGCCCGGGTGCAGCGCGAACGCCCGCACCCCCGCGTCCCGGCCGAGCGCGTCGAGCTGGACGGCGAACAGGACGTTGGCGGTCTTCGCCTGCCCGTAGGCCTGCCACTTGTCGTAGCCCCGCTCGAACTGGACGTCGTCCCACCGGATGCCCGCATGCCGGTGCCCGGCGGACGAGACGGACACGACCCGTCCCCGGCCCTGGGCGACGGCCGGCCAGAGGCGGTTGACGAGCGCGTAGTGGCCCAGGTGGTTCGTGGCGAACTGCGCCTCCCACCCGGGGCCCACCCTCGTCTCCGGGCAGGCCATGATCCCGGCGCTGTCGATGACGATCTCGACGCTGCGGCCGGTGGCCAGGAAGCGCTCGGCGAACTGCCGTACGCTCTCCAGATCGGCGAGGTCGAGCTCGTCCACCTCGACCCCGCCGATGCCCCCGACCGCTTCCTCGGCGGCCTGGCGACGGCGCGCGGGCACCACGACGTGCGCTCCGGCTCGGGCGAGCGCCCGCGTGGTCTCCAGGCCGATGCCCGAGTAGCCGCCGGTGACGATCGCCAGCTTTCCTGAGAGATCGATCCCGTGGAGCACGTCGTCCGCGGTGCTCCTGGCCCCGAACCCCGACCCGATCTTGTGTTGCGGCGTTGTCATGCGACTCACGCTACGAGTTGGAGCCCACTCGAGGTCAAACGCTCCGATGGGCGTTACAGGCCGAGGGGCTGGGCGAGGTCGGTCAGCTGGGTCAGGGCGTGGGCGAGGTCCGGGACGTCCGGGGAGAGGGGCTGGATGACGACGTGGTCGGCCCCCGCGTCCAGGTGGGCGCGCACGCGCTTGGTGATGGCGTCGGCGCTGCCCCAGGCCACGATGGCGTCAGCGAGGCGGTTGCTGCCGCCGTCGGCGAAGTCGTCGTCCGTGAAGCCCAGCGTGCGCAGGTTGTTGAGGTAGTTGGGCAGCATCAGGTAGTAGGACATGTGGGCGCGGGCGATCTCGCGGGCGCGGGCCGGGTCGGACTCCAGGACGACCGCCTGCTCGGGGATCAGGAGCGGGCCCTGGCCGAGGATCCGGCGGGCCTGCGCGGTGTGCTCCGGCGGCACGAAGTAGCTGTGGGCGCCGTCCGCCAGGTCCCTGGAGAGCTCCAGCATCTTGGGCCTCAGCGCGGCGAGGACCCTGGGAGCCGGGACCGGGGGCACGGGCAGCGTCCGGCCGGCCTGGTCCATGGCCTCCAGGTAGGTGCGCATCGCGGCCAGGGGCTTGGCGTAGTCGTGGCCGCGGCCGGTGACCAGCGGGGCATGGCTGACCCCTATGCCCAGCAGGAACCGGTCGGGAAAGGCGTCGCCCAGCGCGGCCGCGCCCGCGGCCATGGCCGTGGCGTCGCGCACCCAGATATTGGCGATGCCGGTGCCGACCGCGATGCGCCGGGTGGCCGCCAGCAGGACGGCGGACATGACGAGCGGCTCCTTGCTGCTCCTGCCCTCGTTGACCCAGAGCGAGCCGTAGCCCAGCGACTCGATCGTGGCCGCCGCACGACGCGCCTCCTCGGCGGGGGCCGTGCCGATCATGGGATGCCACACTCCGACGCGCCCGATGTCCACGGCCGCTCCCCTCGCATAGAATGTTCGATCGAGATGGAACACTACAACAATGTTCGATCGCAGTCGAACAGGACGCGCGGTCTGACGCACACATCCCCGATCGAGGTCTCGCTGCAGGCCGCCCTCGACGCTCTGGGCGATCCGATCCGGCGCCGCATCGTGCGGGAGCTGGCGGACGTCCCCGACTGGACGCGCGCCTGCGGCACGTTCTCTCACCTGCCGGTGGCCAAGTCCACGCTCAGCCACCACTTCTCGGTGTTACGCAACGTGGGGCTGCTGGAGCAGCGCGACGAAGGCGCCCGGCGGCTCAACCGCCTGCGCCAGGAGGAGTTCGATCATCGCTTCCCCGGCTTGCTGGGGCTCGTGCTGGAGGAGGAGCGGCAGGAGTAACGTCGGGCTGGTGGGTGCCATAGAGGGGCAAGCGGGCATCAGCGACCGGCCTGCGGCTCGGGTCGTCTGCCTGGATCGCGACGGCAGGGTGCTGCTCATGCACTGGTACGACCCCGTCAGCCGCCTGGACATCTGGGAGCCGCCCGGCGGCGGGATCGACCCCGGCGAGACGGCGCTGGAGGCGGCCAGGCGCGAGCTGGGCGAGGAGACCGGGCTGCCGGGCTCGGCGGTGCGGGAGGGGTTCGTCGAGGTCGAGCGCGACTTCTCGTGGCTGGGAGTGCGGTATGTGAAGACCGAGCCGTTCTTCCTGGCCACCTTCGAGGAGGCGCGGCCGGAGGTGGATCCCGGGGAGCTCACCGAGGAGGAGCGAGTGGCCTACCGGGGCTACGCCTGGGCCGAGGAGCTGCCCGGCAACGTGGAGCCGCCCGAGCTGGCGAAGGTGATCGAGCGGCTCACGGCGCGGTGAGGCGTCATCACAGGTCCAGCGTGATGCCCTCGGAGGCGACCTCCAGCGTGCCGTCAAAGAACTTCGTGGCGGCCAGCAGCGCGAGTGCCGGGGACGTGTCGGGCCACAGGTGGGTGAGGAGCAGGCGGCCCACGCCCGCCGAGGCCGCGGTGCGGCCCGCATCCAGGGCGCTGGACAGGTAAGGCGCGTCCTCTTCGGGGATCCGTTCCGGATAGGTCGCTTCGGCCACCAGCAGGTCCGCTCCCTCCGCCAGCACCGCCAGCTCGGGGGACGGCCCCGTGTCACCGGTGTAGGCGATCACGCGATCTCCGGCGCTCAGTCGCAGGCCTGCGTTGGGCACGTGGTGCGGCAGGTCGAACACGTCCAGGCGGAACGGACCGATCTCGTACGGCACGCCGGGCGCCAGATCGCGCGTCACGAAGCTGCCCGCCAGCATGCGCGGCTTGTCCAGCGCCAGGACGGCGTCCAGCGCGCCCGGCGGCGCGTACACCGGCAGGGCGGGAGCGGGGACGTCGGCGAGGGCGCGGGCGCGCAGCAGCGGGTTGAGGTCGGCGCAGTGATCGGGGTGGCCGTGGGTGACCAGCACCGCGTCCACCTCGTCGGCCCGCATGCGCCCGAGGAGCCTCGGCAGCGTGGCATAGCCGGGATCGACGAGGACGCGGAACCCCTCGGCCTCCACCACGTACCCGCTGCACGCCTGCCCCGCCGCAGGCCAAGCCCCACATCCGCCCAAAACAGTAAATTTCACACTAACCCCATACGAAATAAGAAAAGTCGGCAAAAATCCAGGACGCGAGCGGGAGCGCGCGGGCCCTCACATGTGGGGGCCGTCGCGGAAATGGCCGAGTTCGTCGAGCGTCGTCACCAGGAGCCCGCGTAGCAGCCGCCCCGCCACCTTCTCGTGGTCGGGCTCCACGGGCACGCCCTTGCCGACCTTCTCGACATACGCCTCGCGCTCCCGCAGGTCGGTGTACGGCAGCGCGGTCATCCCCACGGCCACCGCCACCCGGGTGCCGCCCCGGGGCAGCACGGCCACGGTGTGCGTACGCAGGCAGGTCTCGTCAGGGGCGCCGTACCAGCCGCTCTTGACCCCGGCCCCGGGCGAGCGGATCGCCTCCCGGGCCCCGAACGCCTGCGACGCGCTGACCTGCCGCATCCACCCCAGGATGGTCTCCGCGACCGGGTCGCCGGCGACGGCGGCCTGGGCGAGCACCGCGTACGCGATAGCGACCTCGTCGGCGGCCACCTCGACGGAGCCGAACCGCGAGGGGTCGCCGTTGGGCGGCGACCAGGCGATGCCGGTGCGGCTGCGGAGGTCGTCGAGGATGACCCGGGGGCCGACGGCCAGCCAGAGGTTGAGCGTGTCGGCGTTGGAGGACACGACCACGGCGGGCTCGGCGTGCCGCCGCCACCGTTCGGCGTCGGGGATGTGGGCCGCGCTCACCCACGCGTACAGGGGCTTGAGCAGCGAGGCGCAGCGCAGCCGCGCCAGCCCCACGGTGACGCCCACCGTGCGGGCGGGCGGCCCGCCGTAGCCGCGTCTGATGCCCGCGGCCTGGACGCTGGCGCTGTGATCGAGGTCTTTGAGCAGGTCGTTGAAGCCCACGCCCCCACCGTAGACCTACGAAGGGATCCCCCAGCGGCCTTCGTACCACTCCGTGCTCGGCGGGTCGCCGGGCAGCTCGGTCGCCCCCGGCGCGCGCAGGCCGTCGAGCGCGATGGTCAGCAGCCGCTCCTTGGCGTGCGGATGCTCGGCGCCGGGCGCCGGGCGGCTGAACTGCTCCATGAGCAGCGAGATGTCCAGCGTGGTGACGTCGCCCCTGAGCACGCCGGCCGCGCGCGCCCTGGTGATCAGCCGGTCGGCGAGTTCGGTGCCCTTGCGCGCCGTGCGCCACATCTCGTCGGTGACCTCGATGGTGCCGGCGACCGGTGCGAGCGCGCCCGACCTGAACCCCACGCACGCGCGGATGTAGGAGGCCAGCCCTTCCCACGGGTCCGGCTCGGCCAGCCCGGCCTCGGCCGCCTCGACCCCACGCTCCATGGCGATCACGCACAGGCGCTGGAGCAGCTCCTCCTTGGTGCGGTAGCGGCGGTAGAGGCTGCCCATGCCCACGCCCGCCGCCTTGGCGATGGCCGACACCGGCGCGTCGAACCCCTGCGTCGTGAACACCTCGTGCGCGGCCCGCAGCAGCCGCAGATCGTTGCGCGCGGCCTCGGCCTGCCTCCCGCGTGTGCTCATGCCGTACAGGATATTAGTATTTTCGGAGCGAATCGCTCCGATAGAGAAGGGCTCATCATGCGTGCGGTGGTCTTGAGGCGGTACGGCGGACCGGAGGCGCTGGTCGTGGAGGAGGTGCCGGACCCGGTGGCCGGTCCCGGGCAGGTGCTCGTGGACGTGTCGGTGGCGGGCATCACGTTCGTGGAGACGCAGGTACGCGCCAACCGGGGGCCGCGGCAGGCCGAACTGCCCGCGATCCTGGGCAACGGCGTCGCGGGGACGGTGGCCGCGACCGGCGAAGGCGTCGACCCGGCGCTGACCGGCACGCCGGTGGTCAGCACGCTCGGCGGTCACGGCGGATACGCGGAGCTCGCGGTGGCGAGCGCCGGCGACCTGATCCCGATCCCCGGCGGCCTGTCGCCCGAGTTCGCGGTGGCGCTGCTCGCGGACGGGCGCACGGCCGTGGGCCTCGCGCGGGCGGCCGCCCCCAAGCCCGGGGAGTGGGTGCTGGTCGAGGCGGCCGGCGGCGGCGTGGGGAGCCTGCTGGTGCAGCTCGCCACGGCCGCGGGGGCGCGCGTGGTGGGCGCGGCGAGCAGCGCCGCCAAGCGCGACCTGGCGGCGAGCCTGGGTGCGGAGCTGACGGTCGACTACACCGACCCCGGCTGGACCCACCTGGTACGGGACGCGACGGGCGGCCTCGACCTGGTCTTCGACGGGGTCGGCGGCGAGGTCAGCGCGGCGGCGCAGGGGCTGCTGAAGGACGGCGGCAGGTTGAGCGTGTACGGCATGGCGGGCGGTCCGATGACCACGCCGGATCCGCGCGTCACTGCGGTCGCCTGGCCGCAGGCGGACCTGCGCGAGCTGGCCAGGGAGGCCCTGACGCTGGCCGCCGCCGGACGCCTGCGCCCGACCGTCGGCGCCACCTACCCCCTGGAGTCTGCCGCCGAGGCGCACGCCGCCATCGAGGCCCGCGCGGTGACCGGCAAGAGCCTGCTCATGATCCAGCCCGTTTAGGCGCCGAACCGCGCCCACGACACGACGAGCGCGGCAGGCACCAGCGCGACCACCCCCAGCGCGGTCACCACCTTCCATCGGCGCGCCACCCCCGGCTCCGTCACGAACGCCGCCACGGCCCCTGCCCCGGCGAAGACCGCCCCGGCCGTGACAGCGTGCGCGAGCGAGGACGTCCACGACGGCAGCGCCTCGCCGACGAGCCTGAACACCACCAGCACCCCGCCCGCCACCAGCGCCACCCGCCGCCCCGGCCGTACGTCCACCCGCTCCAGCACGAGCGCGGACCCGGCGATCAGGGCCAGCGTGATCATTACCACGACGCCGACGGCGGGTGCCAGGCACCCCCAGTCCTCGCAGCCGATGCCCACCCAGGCCAGGCGCACGCTGGCCCACCACAGCACCCCCAGAGCGGCGCACACCGCGGCCGCCCGCCCCATTCGCCCCCGCATCACCCAATAATCCCATCGCGGCAGGCGGCCGTCAGGAGAGGCGATCGGCCCGCCGCTCATCCGCGTCGGCCTCGGCGGCGCGCCCGAGCGCGCGCAGGGCGACGGCCCTGTTGGTGTACAGGTCGGGCTCGGGCTGCAGCTCGATGGCCCGGCTCAGGTCCTCGACCGCCCCCTCCAGGTCCCCGGCGGCGTACCGCAGCACCCCCCGATTCCCCCAGGCGGCGGCGAGCCTGGGCGCGCGCTCCACCGCGCGGTCCAGCGCCTCCCCCGCCGCCGCCAGCCGTCCCGCCGCCGTCTCCAGCTGCCCCAGCACCGTGAGCAGGTGGGGGTTGCCCGGCTCCAGGACCAGCCCGGCCACGACGTCGGACAGGGCCTCCTCGTCCCGGCCCGCCGCGGCCAGCAGCCCGGCCCGGTTGATGTACGCGTCCAGGTAGGACGGGTCCAGCTCGATCACCCGTCCCAGGTCGGCCAGCGCCTCCTCGGTGTCACCCCGCACGGTGTGCAGCTCCGCCCGGTTGTAGTACGCCTCGGGCAGCGGCGGCCCGGCCCGCATGGCGCGTTCGAAGTCGGCCAGCGCCTCCTCGTGCCGCCCGAGCTTGAACAGCAGGTTCCCCCGCTCCAGGTAGTAGTCGGGAAAGGCCGGGTCCAGCGCGATCGCGGCCGCGTAGTCCTCCATCGCCTCCTTGACGTGACCGAGCGCGGCCAGCAGCTGGGCCCGGTTGGCCAGCAGCACCATGCGGTGCAGCGGATGCCGCTCCCGCAGCTCGCGCGCCAGCTCGACGGCCGACTCGACCAGCGACAGCGCCGCGCCCGGCCGGCCGTGCCGCAGCTCGATCAGCGCCAGGCCGTTGAGGTCGAAGCCCAGCTTGAACGCCCGCTCCAAGGGCTCCGGCAGCAGGGTGGAGATGGCGATGGCCTCGTTGATCCAGCGCCGGGCCCGGCCCAGGTCACGGCGTGCGGGGTCGGGGTGGCGGGCGTCGAGCATGGCGGTGCCGTACGCGCTGGCGGCGTGCATCGCCGGATCCTGGCTGGCCGCGCGCACCCCGTCCCAGATCGCCTGGGCGTCGTCAGTGCGGCCGAGGCCGCCCAGCGCGGTCGCGGTGCGCTGCGCGAAGCGCCACCAGTGCTCGCCGCCCGGCTCGGTGCGCACCATGCCGCGCTCCCCCAGCTCGACGGCGGCGTGCAGGAATCCGTCGCGCATGCACCGGTCCACCAGGGCCCAGAGCTCGTCCGCGCTCCGGGTGTCGGGCGGCGGGTCGGGGCCGCCGGAGTACAGCATGATCGTGAGGAGGTCCGGCGGGATCCGCCGCATCATGACGTCCAGCAGTTCGGTGTCCGTCGGGTCGGCCTCGGCGCCGTTGCACACGGCGATCGCCCGCCCGGGGGGTACGGCGTCCCTGATGAACTCCGCGAGCCCGTTGGCCAGCCGCAGCGTACGGCGGGGCGCGGGCACGAGGATGCGCTCGTCCTCAGGCAGCCCGGCGTCGATCGTGGCCCGCCGGAGCGGCACGAGAGGGGCCAGTTCGGGCGCGGCGGCACGGATCTCGATGTCGTGCGCCGCCACCAGGTCCCCGTCCCGTTCCAGAGCCTGCGGCACCAGGTGACGCAGCAGGGCGGCGGCGACAGTGTAGGGGCCGCGCGGCCGGCGATGTCCGTCGATCAACGGTGTCAGCAGCCGTACGGCCCCCCATTGAGCGGGTGCTTCGCCCTCAACTCTGAGATGGGACCTTCCCTCGGTCACCCCTTGTGAAGGACGCTGGAGGTCCCCGCCAGCCTCGCGGTGCCAGGCTTGCGGACAATGATGCGCTTCATGACATACCTCTCCCACTGGGGCTATTTTCCCATTATTAGTGCGCCCCGCCGAATATCAAGATTTATGGTGAATAAGTGGGAGGTTACACCGCAAAAAAGCGGTTGCCTTTTGATTGACACCAGTAAGCTATTGGGACCGAAACCAACGTGGGAGGGCTTTCGTCCGGGCCTGCTCGGCTTCCCCCATCAGATCGCACAGGCACCGGCCGAGCAGGGTGACCGACCGGCAGCACCCCGGCCCCGGCAGATTCCTCGCCCGAACGATGACCGTGGCCCGCTCGATCAGCCGCTCCAGGCTGGGCTCCCCGCCACCCTTGAGCGAGCGCGTGTGCCAGGGGCACGTCTCAGCGTTCACACAGGCCCCTCTGTCGAGATACGGCGTCTGGCTGCCACCGAGCGGCAGCGGATCCTCACGTTTGATCCTCAGGTCGGCCAGCGTCCTGGCCGCCCGCGCGGCGACGATGAGGAGGGTGTGGTTGGCGCGGGTGCGCTCTTTTCCCAGCGCGGCGGTCCTCGCGGGAAGCGCGAGCAGCATCGCGCCGGCCATCAACCCCCCGCCGACGACCATGCCCCAGCCGATCGGCTCGTGGAACCAGATCACCGAGATCGCGGCCACCCAGAGCGGCTGCGACGACATGAGGATCGCGCTCGGCACGGCCGTGACGTGCGCCTGGCCGTACGAGCGGGCCAGGAACCCCAGCGCGCACGACACCACGGCCAGGTGCCCCAGGATCAGCCAGTCGGACCCTCCCGACGGCAGCACGACCCCGTCGCGGACGGCGACGACCCCGGTGAGCAGCCCGATGGTGAACAGCTGGATCACCGTCAGCGCGTACGCGTGGAAGGTCTCACCCCGCTTGGACAACTGCGCCAGCAGCAGCGTGTGGCCGGAGTAGAGAGCGGCGGCGGACAGCGTGACCCCGAGCGCCAGCACCGAGACCTCGTGGTCCTCCATCCCCCTCAGCAGCGTGAACACGGTCATCCCGGCCAGCGCGAGCACCACCCCCGCCCAGATCCGGCGCGGCACTTTCACCTTGAACAGGACGAGCGCCAGGATGGGCGTGATCACCACGCTGCAGCCGACGGCGAACCCCGACAGCGAGGACGGCAGGCCGTGCAGCGCGACGGCCTGACCGGCCTGACCGATCCCGAACATGACCCCGAGAACGACCCCGTAGATCCAGGTCCTGCGCGGCAGCCCCCGAAAGCAGCGCGGCCTGATGACGAGGAGGGTGAGCGCGGCGATCAGGTAGCGCTCGGCGAGCAGATCCTCCACCGGTAACCGGTGGATGAGATCCTTCATCAGCGGGAACGCCGACCCCCAAGCGGCGCTGACGAACAACAGAAGCACGGCTCCCAGGAGGGGTCGGGGAGCGGGCACGACTGCCATGGCAAAAGCATCTCACTACTATTCGCAGCCACTGATGTACAGGGAGCAGCCGGTGAGGTTCCTCTACACCTCGGTGTTAAGAGCCTCACCCGCGGGTTTGTACATCCATACCGCGGACGCCAGAACCGGCGTCGTCGCGTACTGCGGGTGACGGAAGGAATGTCGGCGGTGAAGTCACGCCAGGAGCCCGGGGAAGATCACCGGGGAGGGGAGGAAGCGGCCCCAGGAGGGGTTGGGTGGGGCCGTACGCCGGGAGCCTCAGAGCTCGATGACCGCCGGAGGGGCCAGGCGTTTTTCGAGGTAGACGACAGTGTGGTCGCCGACCCGCTGTCTGGAGAGCTCGCGCCATCCCTCTCGCTCGTAGAGCGCCAGGGCGGCCTCCTGGTTGAGCGTGGTGTCGCCTCTGACGCGTTCGAAGCCGAGCTCCACCGCGCGCCGTTCGAGTGCGAGCAGCATGGCCGCACCGTAACCGCGCCGCTGGAACTCCGGGTGCACTCTCAGCCGGCACATCTCAGCCGTCGCCGTGTCGACGGGTTTCAGCCCGCCCATCGCGACGACCCGCTTGTCGACCTCGCCGACCAGGAAGTCACCGCCGCAGCCCAGGTAGATCTCCTGGATGCGCGGGAAGTCGTCGTCGTAGTAGACGCCGTCGCCCGGCACCAGTCCCACCTCGGCGAGGGAGATCCGGTGGAGTGCGAGGATGGTGTCGAGATCTGACCACCTATAGCGCCGGATCTCCACGTTCATGCACCGCCGCCTTTCGTCGGGACCCTCGGCCGGCGCAGTTCGGCCCTGTACTCCTCGAGTTTCGAGTTGTTCGCGTCACGGGCCATGATCGCCTGTTCGAGCGCCAGGGCGGGACGCATGATGAAATCGGTCATGTACTCGTCGCCGAGCATCCGCAGCGCCCTGGTGCCGATGTCCAGCGCGGAGTCGAACTCCCCGTCGATCATGCGGCACTGGGCCTGGTCGAGCCTGATCAGCGTCTGGTCGAGGATGTGATCCTCGTACTTCTCCAGCGCCTGGTCGAGCACCACCTCGGCCTCCAGGGTCTGGCCGAGCTTGGTGAGCACGTCGCCCTGGTAGAAGTAGAGCTGCTTCTCGGTGTAGCCGAAGGCCATGTCCGCCTGGTGCTCGGGCCGCATGTGGGAGAAGGCGTTCCTGGCCCTGGCCAGGGCGCGTTTCGCCTGGTCGACGATCTCCTTCTTGTTCTCGACACCCGAGAGCATGGCCAGCGCCCGCGCCTCGACGACCGGTGCCATGGCCTGCGCGGGACAGGGCATGGTGCCGGCCAGGTCGCGGCTCTTCTTCGCCAGGTTGAGCGCCTCCCGGGCGTCCCCGAAGTAGAGCGGGACGAGCGACTCGCGGGCGGTGATCCACGCGCGCAGTGCGCGGTCGCCCGTCTCGTCGGCCGCGGTGCGTCCGGTCCTGAAGAAGGAGCGGGCCAGCCGGTGGTCACCGAGATTGATCATGATCATGCCGCTCAGCCCTGCCAGCTGGGCCGCCATCCGCAGAAGGCGGTCGTGCAGGTCGATGGGCTGACGGTGGGTCAGCGCCGCGCGTACGGCGCTCATCTCGAGCATCACGTCGCACAGCAGGCGCAGCGGGGCCGTCGTCGTGTACTGGCGGCCGAAGCTCTGCGTGGCCTCTTCCCACTGGTCGAGCATCGCCGCCGACACCGTGGCCGCGACGAGCGTCTCGTCCATCCGGCGCCTGATGCCCTCGCACGCGCCGAGCACCGGCCCGTCGAGCTCGGTGGCGGCGCTGGTCCCGGGGTTGAGCAGGTTGAGCATGGTGCGCCGGAGGATGTTCTCGTCGGCCTCTGTCTCGGGCTCCGGGGGCGACCCGGTCTCGCGCTCCGCCTGCGCTAACGGCCGCTCGGTGCTGTCTCCCAGCAGCACGCCCGGCGTGCGGTGCCCGTGGCCGCAGATGCACGGCCCGTCGAAACCGAGCTCCAGCGGCTCCACCCGATAGACCGTGCACAGGTAGTGCATGTATTCGGGTCCTGGGCGCTTGAGCCCGCTCTCGTAGGCCGACAGCAGGGTCTCTCCGATGCCGGGCATCGCCTTGTTGTCGCGCTCGAACAGGGCTCTGATCTGCTCGATGACATCCGCCAGCGCGATGCCGTAGGAAAGACGGTGGGATTTGACGCGGCTGGTGCCGAATTGCGGAGTGCACTGCTCATGGATCTCGTCAGCTATCTGGGCCGAAGTGCGCCCGGCGGCCAGGCCCTTGGCTCTGATCCGCCTGGCTATCTCCGTTTCCCTGTGCTGCCTGCCGGACATCCCGGCCCCTCTCGCGCGTGTCTCGACCGGTCCATATCTGGTGACTCAGCGTAGCGTCCATGTAGCTGTGCGCCTACCCAAGAGTGTGAACCAATGTCGCCAGCTTGAAAACGCCCGGCATCAAGCCTACGGATAAGGATCGTCCTCCGAGGGACTGTTTCTTACATCCCACGAGGGAGAAGCAACTCCCCGTGACCGGGGAAGCGGCATTGCGCCCGCCCTTGACATGAGCCATGTTTGGCCCACCAGCCGATTCCCAAAAGGAGGGGACGAAAGGTGGGGGACGACAACTTCGAGCATCTGAAGCGTCTCGTATCCGAACTCGACGCTCACGGGTTGCTCGCGAGAGTGGTCCAGACCCAGGGCGGGCGCATGTTCGCACGGGTCATCAACCCGAACGCGACCAGCCTGTCGGAGAACGTCACCTGTCGGTCGACGAGCGCATCGGATGTACCGGACTGGTGGTACTGCTGGTCCTGGGGTGAACGGATGCACAAGGCCGACGACCCGGCTGGAGCGGCCACGAAGGTCGCACGCGTACTGGCCGCCGTGGGCGAGTGACAAAGCGGTGACCCGGGTGGAGCGCAGCCACCACGGCTCACCGCACCCACGGCGGCGTCAACGGAGCCGGCGGGGTGGCCGGTGCGGAGGGACTCCCGTATGCCGGAGCCCTTGGTCGCCCCGCCGGTTCCGGCCCAGGCACGGTCTCGCATGCCGTGCCTGTCCACAGCCACCCACCCGGTCCTCCCGGGCGGGTGTTCGGGGGATCCCTCCCGGAACCGGCACGGGACACGCTTCCGGGTGCGCGTCCCGTTCCGAGCCGTCCGTCATCGGAGCGTCCGCTCTCTCCCTCCGCGGCCCAGAGAGCAGGCGTCCCCGTCTTCCCCGGCGTGATGTGACGGCGGGCGGTCCGGTCGGCGGTATTTTGGATCGAATCGGTCCAAAGCAGCCGACCGAACCGCTTCCGGAGGGGGATCTACCCAGTGTTACTGCTGGTGACCGCGTCGCAACCACCCGCTTCTCAGTTGGACTTCGAGAAGTTGACCCAGCAAATGGCTGGGAGCTGCGAGAACGACCCGGCGGGCATTTGCTCTACTCTTGTCGGGATGTTCCAGAATGCGACCTGGGCGCCCTTGGTGGCTAGTCTGATCACAATCGTCCTGATCCTCGTGCTCGCGATCGTGCTTCGCAAAGTCGCGCACCGGGTTATCACGAGAGTGGTCAACCGCGCGGCCACGGGTGGTTCGATAACCAGCAGGTTCCGCAAGAACGCGGTGCCCGACAGCATCGACGCGCTGCTGCACGAGCGCCGCAAGCAGCGCGCCGAGACCATGGGCTCGGTGCTCAAGCACGTCGCCTCGATCGTCATCCTCGGCACCGCGGTGCTGACCGTGCTCGATCGGCTGACGATCCCGATCGCACCCCTGCTCACCAGCGTCGGCATCCTCGGCGTGGCCATCGGCTTCGGCGCCCAGGAGCTGGTCAAGGACTTCATCGCGGGCATGTTCATGCTGCTCGAAGACCAGTACGGCGTGGGCGACGTGATCGACGCGGGCGCCGCGGTCGGCACGGTCGAAGCGGTGACCCTGCGCGTCACCAGGCTGCGCGACGTCGACGGCCGCGTCTGGTACGTCCGCAACGGCACCATCACCCGGGTCGGCAACGAGTCGCAGGGCTGGTCGCGGGCCTTCATGGACGTCCCGGTGGCCTACGACGCGGACATCATGAGCGTCCGGGTGCTCCTGGAGCACGTGGCCGAGGAGATCTGGGCCGACGGCGAGTTCCGCGAGACCAAGATCGTGGAGCAGCCGCAGGTGTACGGCGTCGAGCAGATGTCCGACAGCTCGCTGGTGTTCCGCATCAGCGCCAGGACCCTGCCCTCGGCGCAGGCCGAGGTGTCCAGGGAGCTCAGGTTCCGGGTCAAGTCCGCACTCGACTCCGCCGGCATCCCCATGGTCGCCACCGCATAGGCTGAGAACGTGAGTGAGACCTCCTTCTACGACGCCGTCGGGGGCGACGAGACCTTCCGGCGCCTCGTGCACCGTTTCTACGAGGGCGTCGCGGAAGACCCGTTGCTGCGGCCGCTCTACCCGGAGTCCGATTTCGAAGGCGCCGAAGAGCGGCTGCGGGGCTTCCTGATCCAGTACTGGGGCGGGCCCAACACCTACAGCCAGCAGCGCGGCCACCCGAGGCTGCGCATGCGGCACATGCCGTTCGTGATCGGCGAGCCGGAGCGGGACGCCTGGCTGCGGCACATGCGTGACGCGGTCGACTCGCTCGACCTGCCGGAAGAGCTGGAGACCAGGCTCTGGGACTATCTGGTCTACGCGGCCCACAGCCTGGTGAACTCCCCGACATAGCGGGCATGACACGCCACATGGATATCCCCTGGTGGCGTGATGCCATCGTCTACGAGATCTACGTTCGCAGCTTCGCCGACGCCTCGGGAGACGGCGTCGGCGATCTGGCCGGGGTGCGCGAGCGCCTGCCGTATCTTCGGCGGCTGGGGGTCGACGCCATCTGGCTGACGCCTTTCTATCCCTCCCCCATGGCCGACGGCGGCTATGACGTGGCGGACTACCGGGGTGTCGATCCGTTGTTCGGCACGCTGGCCGACTTCGAGTCGCTGGTCGCGCAGGCGCACGAGTACGGGTTGCGGGTGCTGGTCGACATCGTGCCCAACCACAGCTCCTCCGAGCATCCCTGGTTCCAGGCGGCGCTGCGGGGCGAGCGGCGCGACCGCTACATCTTCCGCGACACCACCAACAACTGGCAGTCCACGTTCGGCGGGCCCGCCTGGACGAAGGTGGCGGACGGGCAGTACTACCTGCACCTGTTCGCTCCCGGGCAGCCCGACTTCGACTGGCGCAATCCCGAAGTGCACGCCGAGTTCCTGGACATCCTGCGGTTCTGGCTGGCCCGGGGCGTCGACGGGTTCCGCATCGACGTGGCCATGGGGCTCTACAAGGCCGAGGGGCTGCCCGACGTGGGCGACCAGTCGTTCATGTCGGTCTCGCCGGTGTGGGGGCAGCCGGAGGTGCACGACGTCTACCGCGACTGGCGTCGGCTGCTGAACGGTTATCCGGGCGAGCGGATGGCCGTGGGCGAGGTGTGGACGGACAGCTCCGAGGACCTCGCCCGCTACGTACGCCCGGACGAGCTGCACCAGAGCTTCAACTTCGCCTGGCTGCAGGCGCCGTGGTCGCCGACGGCGTTCAAGAAGGTGATCGACGACACCCTGGCCGCCGTGCCGTTCGCCACGTGGGTGCTGTCCAACCACGACGTCGTACGCCACCGCACCCGCTACGGGACCGCCGACCCCGGCACGGGGCTCGCGCGGGCCAGGGCGGCGCTGCTGACGATGCTGGCCCTGCCCGGGTCCGCCTACCTCTACCAGGGCGAGGAGCTCGGGCTGCCCGAGGTGACCGACCTGCCCGACGAGACCAGGCAGGACCCCGTCTTCTTCCAGTCCAAGGGCGAGCTGCCCGGGCGCGACGGGTGCCGGGTGCCGATCCCGTGGACGGTGGACCCGCCCTCCCACGGCTTCTCTCCCGGCGGGGTGGAACCGTGGCTGCCGCAGCCGGCCACGTTCGCGGAGCTGAGCGTGGAGAAGCAGGAAGGGGACGCCGGCTCGACGCTGGAGTTCTACCGCCGGGCCCTGGCCTGCCGCCGTGACCTGGTCGGATCAATTCCTTATACCTTGGAGTGGCTGGACTCACCCGAGGGTGTGCTTTTCTTCACCCGCGGCCCGCTGACCTGCGCCATCAACTGCGGACTCCGACCGGTACACCTGCCCGAGCACGACACCGTGCTCCTGTCGAGCGGTCCGCTCAAGGGGGACCTGCTGCCGCCCGACACCGCGGTGTGGCTCCGGCACGAGTCATAGCGGTGTGGCTCCGGCACGAGTAGCGGCCTTAGTGATCCTGCGGTGTGGCTCCGGCGTTAGTCATGCCTTCGCGAGCGCTCGCCGCGGAAGGGGATGACGGGCAGCGAGAGCAGCGCGCACGCCAGGCCCCCCGCGAACCCCGCCCAGAACCCGGCGTGCTCGATCAGCACGCCGGCGAGCGGCGTGATGACGAGGGAGACGGTGTTCTGGACGGTGTTGTGGGTGGCCAGCACCCTGCCGGCCCAGGCGGGTCCGGCCAGCTCTCCGGCGGCGAGGTAGGCGAGCCCGTTGCCGGCCACGGTCATCACCGCGGCGAGGGCGAGCATGACGGGTCCGAACTCGCCGCCGGTGATCGTGCCGACGACCAGCAGCACCAGCACGCCGAGGGTGGCGAGGGTGATGAGCAGCAGGGGCCGCATGCGCAGGCCGGTCCTGTCGGACCAGCGCCCGACCGCGATGCGCACCGCCGCCCCGCCGATCGCCGCCACCCCGAACAACTGCCCGGCCGCCACGCTGTCCCAGCCGTACAGGTGCACCAGGCAGGTCACGCCGTACGTGCTGACCACCATCTGGGGCACCACGTGCAGGGCGCTGGTCGCGTGCACCCGCCACAGCGCGGGCTGCCGGTACGGCGTGCCCGCCGGCGCGCTGCCCGGCGCGGAGATCGTACGCGGTGGCTCGGCCAGGAAGATCGCGGCCAGCACGGCGGCCAGCAGGCTGACGGCGGCGCAGACGGCTAGCACGCCGGGCAGGCCGTGCGCCCGGGCGACCGGCGGGAGGACGAAGGCGCCGATGGCCATGCCGAGGGTGAAGGAGACCTGGCGCACGCCCATCGCGACGCCGCGTTCGGGCGGTTCGAACCAGCGCAGGACGATCCGCCCGCCGCCGACCAGCGCGGCCGAGCCCGCCGCGCCCGCCAGGGCCAGCAGCGCGATCACCGCCCAGGTCCGGTCGACGAACGCGACGGCGGTGAACAGCACGGCCGCCAGGCCCACTCCGGTGCCCAGGACCACGCGTTCGCCGTGCCGGTCGGCCAGCGCGCCCCAGGCGACCAGCGCGAACAGGATGCCGATGGCCGGGGCGTTCGCGATGATCCCCGCGACCGGCAACGAAACTTCGAAATGTCGCTGTATTTCGGGCAGGATCAGGGGCAGTCCGCCCAGTCCTAAGGTGACGCTGGTGTGCGCGTTGACACCCAGCGCCAGCATCAACCACCGCTTCACGAGAAGCGTTTGAGATAGGCCAGTTCGCTCTCGGTGAGCCTGCGCGGTGCCGCCCGCTCGACGTCGTAGGCCGCGAGGACCGAGGTGGCGGTGACGTACACGTCGCTGTCGTCGAGGATCTCGTACTGAATCGTGAACCGCACCGACCTGATCTCGGTCACCCACGTCTCGACCCGCACCGGCTCCGCACGGAAGCCGAGGGGGCGGCGGTAGTCGATCTCGTGGCGGGTCACCACCAGCCCTTTGAACGGCTCCTCGCCCGCGCTGTACGGATCGATGTGGAACATGCCGAAGCGGGCGTCCTCGAGGTAGTCGAGGAAGCGCACGTTGTTCACGTGATCCTGGGAGTCGATGTCGGCAAATCTCACCGTTCGGAGGTATACGTGCCGCTGGGCTTGGGAGCGTTCAACCACGTCCGCCACCGTACCCGCCCGGGTCTGGTGTCCTTGCGTCAGGTCTGTTTCTCGTGGTCGGAGGTGTCGCGCGAGCGGGCTGGCCAAAGGCCGCACGATGATCGCCCCGGGGGCGGACAGGGGGATCGAGCGCAGGCACGGGCGCAAGCACGGGCACGGCGCAGGCACGGGCACGGCGCAGGCACGGGCACGGCACGGGCACGGGCACGGCACGGGCACGGGCACGGCACGGGCACGGGCACGGCACGGGCACGGGCACGGCACGGGCACGGGCACGGCACGGGCACGACGCAGGCACGGGCTCAAGTCCACCGGACAAGGGGATCAGGCGCGGGGGCCCGCACCGGGAGCCGCCTCCTGCCGGGGGCGCGCGAACCACGCCCCCGGGTGACGGGGATATACGGGCCACCACCCACCCTGACAGCTTTCGATTACTCAGCGTAACCATCGCTCGAGGCTGCCACCACCGAGCCCACTCAGCGCTCGACCCCCTCAGCACCCGGTTTCCCCGCCACCTGACCGCTCATTACCCGCGTCGGGGGACCGTGGGCGTTCAAGGGGTGGCGGTGCTGATGTGCCGGGGCTGTAGGCGCTCCTGGAGCGGGCTCGGGTGACGCCGGTTTGGTTGGGTGGCAGTGGCACGGGGATGGCACACGATGGAACGCCTTTTCCTCAGAGGGCACACGACGTACCGGATGGTGCAGGAGGAGAGGACGCGATGGCGAAGTTCATGGACGTGCACAGCGGGTTCGTGGGAGTCACGGAGGAGCAGTTGCGTGCGGCGCATGAGCGCGACCTGGCGATAGAGGAGTCCGAGGGCGTGCACTTCGAGCGCGCCTGGCTCGACCCCGAGTCGGGCAAGGTGTTCTGCCTGTCGTCGGGGCCGTCCAAGGAGGCGGTGCTGCGCGTACACGAGAAAGCCGGGCATCCCACGACGGAGATCTACGAGTTGCCGGTCGAGGTGGAGTAGGCGGATACGACAGCAGGAATGGGCAGCAGCCCGTCGCCCATTCTTACTAAAGTGCTTTTTTGGGCACTTGTCGGCCCTGCATCCCCATGCTCACCCTCGCCGGCATGCCGCCACGTTCACAGCCCTCAGGGGAACACGGCGTGATTCGCGTTGCGATGATCGACGACCACGAGCTCATCCGCCATGGCCTGGAGTACCTCCTTCCCCGCTTCGATGACCTCGAAGTCGTGCTCCAAGGCTCGGGGATCGGTGACCTGCGCGGCTCCGACCTGGATCACGACGTGCTGATCCTCGACCCGTACCTGTCCACCGGCGACTGAGGTCAGGGAGCGGTGGGCGACCACCAGGGTCCTGGCCATCTCGGCCTCGGGTCGGCCCGCCGACGTGCTGGCCATCCGCTCGAACGCCAACGAGTACGTCACCAAGGCCCCCCGCGGGCCTCATCGTGAACGCCGTGCGTACCGTTGCGGCCGGTGGCTTCTACCTGTCGGCCAGGCTGGCCGACATCCTGTCTGCAGAACGAGCTCGATTCCCCGACCTCCGAGGCGAGCCCGCCGCGTCTGTCGGCGCGAGAGATGGAGACGCTCGCGTATATCGGCCAAGGGTTCACCCGTGCGAGGCGATCGAGGAGGCGTGCCGGGCGTCCATGTCCTCCCGCACCCGCCAGGCCGCGTGCAACGGCAGCCACATGGCCGCCTCGATCTTCACCAGGGAGTCGGCGACCATCCACTGGATGGCCAGATCGTCTGCCCCATGGACTTGCGGATCTTGAGGTGAGCGAGAAGTCCGTCAGCCGCCTCCCCGACCATCACTGTTGCGCGGTGTCAAGAACCTGATTCTAGAATTGGCCAGGTCTATACTCTGCCGCGTGGCGCGTAAGTCCTCATGGGAGTGGAGTCGTACGGCTCAGACCCGTAAAACCATGCTGCAGGCGGCTCGCGAGGTCTTCGGCGAGCACGGCTTCGCCGAGGCCAGCGTCTCCGAGGTGGTCGCCCGCGCCGGCTCCAGTGTCGGCAGCCTCTACCACCACTTCGGGGGCAAGACCGAGCTGTTCCTGGCCCTGTATGAAGACCACCAGGCAGCGCATGAGGAGGCGTCGGCCGCCAGTGTGGCCAAGGCCAAGAAGGCGGGCGTGGATGATCCCGTCGAGCTGCTGATCGCCGGGGCTCGCGCGTACCTCGCCGGGGCCTGGGACCGGCGCGATCTGGTGCGGCTCTTCATCGATGGGGACGGGCCGCCGGGGTTCGAGCTGATCCGCCGTACGCGGGGGCGGGAGTGGGTACGCCAGAACGCGGTGCTGCTGAGGGCAGGGGATGATCCACTCGATCGGTTCACCGTGGCCGTGCTGACCAGCATCATCGGTGAGGCTGCCCGGGAGGTCGCCACCTCGGACACGGAGAAGGAGGCGCAGGAGGTCATCGAGGCGGCGATGACTCTGATCCGGCGCCTCGACCCCCTCCAGGTCCTCGAAGAGGGGTGACCGGGACCTGGCGGTCGGCGCTCCGATCCGCACTTGCCCCGACACGGGCCGGGAGCGATCGCGCCGAAGCGGGAAAGCCCTCCGGCTGCCTGCGCAGCCCCACCGGATTCCCCTCACCGGTCCCGAACGGCTTCCCGTGAGCTCCAAGGCATCAAGGGCTGGGTACGCCGTTGCCATTCCACCCGCGGCCGGCCAGCACCTCCTCCAGCGTCGGCCGGACGTCGCCCGGCTCGTGCGGACCCGGCTGGGCCAGTTGGATCAGGACGCCGTGGGCCTCCTTGGGGTGCAGGAAGACCTCGCGCCAGCGGGGATCCGCCTGGTTGAGGCCGTGCAGGCGGTAGCCGCGGTCGGTCAGCAGGGCCACCGCGGCCGTCAGGTCGTCGACGTGGAAGTTCAGGTGGTGGACGCCGCCCCGCCCTCTGGTGAGCTCGAAGAAGCTGTCGAAGAACGTCGATCCGGCCAGGGGCTCCATGAGCTCGATCTTGCTGCCGTTCGCATATGTGAGCTGTAACGTGCGGAAACCGACGGCCCGGTTGTCACCACCGCCGCCCAGGTGCCGGCCGCCGAGCAGGTCGAGGTAGATCGGCAACAGATCCCTGATCCGGGGAGCGGCCACGGCCGTGTGGTCGAAGGCGACTTCGAGGCCGTCGAGTTCAAGGTCCAACACACGACTCCTTACACCGGGCAATCCTAGAATCGGATTCTAGCCAGGGATGAACATCTCACCCTTGACGACGGGCACACTGAGGAGCAACATCACAGAAATGAATTCTAGAGCAAGCTTCTAGAACGCTTGACGGGGGTCCAGCCCACAGAAAGGCAAGCCATGAGGCTGTCCTACGTCCGCGAGCTCGACGAGTACCCGACCGGCGCCCGCCGCATGAAGATCCTCACGATGGCCGTGCTGGCCATCCTCATCGGCTCATACGAAGGGCAGATCGCCCCCGTCGTACCCCTCCTCCTCAAAGATCTACACATGTCGCTGGCCACGTACGGCGCAGTCTCGGGCGCCGCGGCGGTGGCCGGGGCGATCGCCTCCATCCTGGGCGGCAGACTCACCGACCGGCTCGGCCGGGTGCGGCTGCTCATCCCGCTCATGGGCCTGACGGCCGTGTGCTGTTTCGCCATGACGCTCGTGCACAACCCGCGCGACCTGTTGATCGCCCGGATCGTGCTGGCATTCGTGGACGGCGTGGCCATGGCCAGCACCGCGCCGCTGATCAGGGACTTCTCACCGCGCCTGGGGCGGGCTCAGGCGTTCGGCTTCTGGACGTGGGGACCCGTCGGCGCGAACTTCCTGGCCGCGGCCATCGCCGGCTGGACCCTGCCGATCTTCAACGATTCGTGGCGCTCGCAGTTCGTCATCATGGGGTGCTTCTCGCTCGTCATTTCGGCGGTCATCGCATTCAACATCGCAGACCTGTCGCCCGAGCTGCGGGCCCGGATCCAGCACACCGAGCAGGCGGCAGCTCAGGTGGTGGATCTCGGGAGGCCGGCGCGCGTGCGCTCGCTCTTCGTCAGGCGGAACATCTGGGCGCACGTCATCGGCATCTCGCTGTGGCTGGTGCTCTACATCACGCTGTCGCTCTTCGGGCAGACGATGCTGGTCGATGCGCTCGGTATCAGCAGTGCTCAGGCTTCGACGATCATGGCGGCCTTCTGGAGTCTCAATCTGCTCACGCTGATCGTAACAGGCCGCCTGTCCGACAGGACCCAGCTGCGCAAGCCGTTCTCCCTCGGCGGAACCATCGCGGCCGTCCTCGTCACCGCCTACCTCGCCGTCTCCCTGGGTCAGGAAGACGTCTCGACCGGCACGCTCATGGTGGTCGGCGCGCTGCTCGGCGGCTCGCTCGGAGTGGCGTACGCGCCCTGGATGGCCAACTACTCGGAGGACGCCGAGGATGCCGACCCGCGGCTGCAGGGCACGGCGTGGGGGTTGTTCGGGTTCCTGACCAAGGCTATCGCGGTGGTCGGGCTGCTGGTCATCCCGCGAGTCGTCGCGGCGACGGACTGGCAGACGTGGCTGTTCGTGGCGCTGGGGTGTCTTGTTCTGTTCATCCCTGCGATCGTCATGTTCAACGGGCCGTGGCGCCGCCCCGCCCGCACGCCTGTCACAGTCGCCCTCGGGGAGGCCGAAGGATGACCGAACTGCCCGACGTCGCCGGCTCCGACCTGCGCGGGATCCGTCACCTCGACATCGACGACGTGCTCGCGTACGTGCACCGCGACCTCAAGCGGCTGCCCGACTACACCGAGCTGTACAAGCGTTACCTGCGCCAGCGATGGGACGTCTACGAGCTGGACTTCTCGCAGGACATCGTCGACTGGCGCGAGCGCATGTCGCAGGAGGAACGGGACGCGTTCGTCGGGATCTCCGCCGGGTTCCACCATGGGGAGCGGCAGGTGGAGGTGGAGCTGCCGGTGTTCATGCTGGGCGGCTCCGAGGAGTCCAAGATCTACATGTCCAGCCAGATCGAGGACGAGGCCCGGCACACGGTGTTCTTCGACCGTTTCTACCGCGAAGTGGTCGGCATGCCGGGCGACTCGGTGCAGGATGTGCTGGACGCGTCGTTCGAGCACGTCTCGGAGACGTTCGTGGGGCCGTTCGGGCTGCTCGCCTACCAGGCCGACGAACTGCGGAAGGACCCCGAAGACCCCGCCGCCCGGGTGCGCTACGGCACGACGTATTTCCTGTGGATCGAGGGCGTGCTCGCTCTTTCCGTCATGAAGATCACGCTCACGTACTGCCGGGAGTGGGGGTTCCTGCCCGGCTACTACACCGGCTTCACGGCCACGTGCCGGGACGAGGCCAGGCACGTGCAGTTCGGGATGCGGTTCCTGCGCGACTCGGTGCAGGAGGATCCGCGGCTGCTGCTCCAGATCCACGAGACGCTCCGTACGATCCTCGCCATGAACAGCGCCACCAGCCGCAGGCTCGCCCTCGAGTCTCTGGGCTGGTCGCCGGAGGAGGTCAGGCGCCTCATGATCCGCCAGCTCCACATGAAGCTGGTGGACGTGGGCATCGCACTCCCTCCGGACATCCAGGACATGGTCGCCCGCATCGAACCAGAGCTCGCCGGAGGCTGACGCATGCGCTTCTTCACCCCGGAATGGGCCGAAGCCGCCCGCGCCGCCGTGGACACGGGGCCTCCACAAGAGGGCAAACTGCCGTCGTACTGGAGCTGGATCGACCGCGCCCGTACCGGCTACACCGCCACGTGGGCGCTGGGCGTACGAGAGACGGGGGCTTACCTGGTCCTGGCCTGGGAAGACGGCAAGTGCGCCGAGGCTGCGATCACCTCCGACCCTGCGGCCGCCGACTATGTGCTGGCGGCCGGGGAGGCGACGTGGCGGGAACTGCGGGAGGGAGCCGATCCCGGACGGGTGGTGATGTATCGGGGGTTACGCCTGGAACGCGGGGATGTGCTGGCGTTCTTCCGGGTCATCTACTTCTTCGTGGAATCTCTCGCCGCCCTGTCCCAAGTCCCTGTCGAGCCTTGAACGAGCACTGCGGCCGATCGGTGCGGCCTCCTGCCCGGCGCGTCCATCACGTCGCCGGGCCCCCATCCACCACCGAGCTGACCGTCGGCCGCGGGCTGATCACCAGCCCCGACACCCGCCCGCCACCGAGCTGATCGCCGACCCCGGCACCCGTCAGCCACCGAGCTGATCACCGGTCCCGGCATCCGTGCGCCGCCCGACGATCCCGGCACCCGTCCACCATCCGGCCGGTCTACGGTGCTGGCGACCGGCCATGTGCGTCAGGCAATGTCACTCGCGCCCCGCCGTACACGAAGGGGGTTCCCTCCGGGACGGCGGGGCGCGTGCGCATCAGCTCAGTCGCGGTGGAGCTTCCGGTAGGTGACGCGGTGCGGGCGGGCGGCGTCGGCGCCCAGCCGCTCGATCTTGTTCTTCTCGTAGTCGGCGAAGTTGCCCTCGAACCAGAACCAGTTCGAGCCTTCCTCCCACGCGAGGATGTGGGTGGCGATGCGGTCGAGGAACCACCGGTCGTGCGAAGTGATCACCGCACAGCCCGGGAAGTCGAGCAGCGCGTTCTCCAGCGACGACAGCGTCTCCGTGTCGAGGTCGTTGGTGGGCTCGTCGAGCAGCAGGACGTTGCCGCCCTGCTTGAGGGTGAGCGCGAGGTTGAGCCGGTTGCGCTCGCCGCCCGACAGCACCCCCGCCTTCTTCTGCTGGTCAGGCCCCTTGAACCCGAACGCCGCGATGTACGCCCTGGACGGCATCTCCACGTTGCCGACCTTGATGTGGTCGAGCCCGTCGGAGACGACCTCCCAGACGTTCTTGTTCGGGTCGATGCCGCCGCGGCTCTGGTCGGCGTACGAGATCTTGACCGTGTCGCCGACGGTGATCGAGCCGGTGTCAGGCGTCTCGCTACCGGTGATCATGCGGAACAGCGTGGTCTTGCCGACGCCGTTGGGGCCGATGATGCCGACGATGCCGTTACGCGGCAGGTCGAACGTCAGCCCTTCCATCAGCAGCCGATCGCCGAAGCCCTTCGTCAGCACGTCGGACTTGATCACCGTGGTGCCCAGACGCGGGCCCGGCGGGATCTGGATCTCGTCGAAGTCCAGCTTGCGGAACTTGTCCGCCTCAGCCGCCATCTCCTCGTACCGCTGGAGTCGGGCCTTGCTCTTGGTCTGGCGGGCCTTCGGGTTGGACCGAACCCACTCGAGCTCGTCCTCCAGGCGCTTCTTCCGCTTGACGTCCTTCTGCCCCTCGACCTTGAGGCGCTGCGTCTTGGCCTCCAGGTAGGTGGAGTAGTTGCCCTCGTACGCGTACGCGCGGCCGCGGTCGAGCTCCAGGATCCAGTTTGCGACGTTGTCGAGGAAGTAGCGGTCGTGGGTGACGGCCAGCACCGTGCCGGCGTACTTCTCCAGGTGCTGCTCCAGCCACTGCACGCTCTCGGCGTCGAGGTGGTTGGTGGGCTCGTCGAGCAGCAGCAGGTCGGGGGCCTCGAGGAGCAGCTTGCACAGCGCGACCCGGCGACGCTCACCACCGGACAGCTTCGTCACCTCGGCGTCGGGCGGCGGGCAGCGCAGCGCGTCCATGGCCTGCTCGAGCTGACTGTCGAGGTCCCACGCGTTGCGGTGCTCGAGCTGGTCCTGGAGCTTGCCCATCTCCTCCAGCAACTCGTCGCTGTAGTCGGTGGCCATCTGCTCGGCGATCTCGTTGTAGCGCTGGAGCATCGCCATCGTCTCGGCGACGCCCTCCTGCACATTGCCGAGGACGGTCTTCTCCTCGTTGAGCGGCGGCTCCTGCTGGAGCATGCCCACCGTGAAGCCTGGCATCAGCTTGGCATCACCGTTGGACGGCTGCTCCAGGCCGGCCATCATCCGGAGCAGCGTCGACTTCCCGGTGCCGTTCGGGCCGAGAACGCCGATCTTGGCTCCGGGCAGGAACGACAGCGTGACGTCGTCAAGGACAACCTTGTCGCCGTGCGCCTTGCGCACGCGCTGCAGGGTATAGATGTACTCCGGCATGCCCTCTAGCTTAGGGGCTCTCCAGCCAGGCTTCCGCCGCTCCTCCCGGTAAGACCCGAAAGACCAGGCGGTCCCCCACACGCCCACCCCTAGCGTGCACGGGCGCATTCCGAAGCCGATGCGGGCCACCCACGCGGCCAGCCCCCACCCCTGGCGTACACGGGCGCATTCGTGAGGTCGTCGCAACACAGTGATCACTGACTGGCGACGGCCAGGACAGCGAGGCAACCGGGTTTCCGCGTTTCGTCATGCTGGCGAAACACGCAAACCCATAGCCGAGAAAGCTGTGGTGCCAGCTCGCCTGCAGGGCTTCCGCCGTCAGGGTCGGCACCGACGGGTGGCTGGGCGGTCGCAGGTAGACGATCGCGAGGTCTGCTCCGGCTTCGGCGAACGCGCGCGGCGGCCGCTGAGCAGGAACGGCTTGGCCTCGATCCAGGAGCCCGCCGCGCCGAAGGCATCAGGGGCGAGGGCCGAACACCGGGGTCCAGGCGGTGTGCAGGTGGCCGTCGCGGCCGGGTCGCCGTCGTGGCGCACCTGACAGGAGAAGCCGTGGCGTACCTGAAGGAAAATCGGATGCCGGACGGGTCCCGCCCCACATCAGCGCAGTGGAATGAAGCACCTCGCGTACACGGCGAAACTGCTCGATCGGGCCGATATCGAAGTTCCAGTGCTGGGCATGGCGCGCTGCGGCACACAGCATGCGCTTTCGCCGCTGCCGCCAATGCCGAGCGGCGGATGGGGCCGCTGAACCGACATCGCAGCCAGAGCCGGCAGCCCACCCAGTGGGACGGACGGGT
>NZ_JBSFNK010000016.1:61210-256276 GCF_053587055.1 Nonomuraea sp. NPDC003707
GACCGCCGAACCAGCACCGCACGCCAGAACCAGCAGCCCACCCAGTGGGACGGACGGGACCGCCGAACCAGCACCGCACGCCAGAACCAGCAGCCCACCCAGTGGGACGGACGGGACCGCCGAACCAGCACCGCACGCCAGAACCAGCAGCCAACCCAGTGGGACGGACGGGACCGCCGAACCGGCATCCCAAGCGGAGCCGGCAGCCCACCCAGTGGGGCGGATGGGGCCGCCGAACCGGCATCCCAAGCGGAGCCGGCGGCCAACCCAGTGGGGCTCAGTAGGTCAGGAGTTGTGATCGTCGCTGGGGAGGGAACGTGGAGGAGGGGGTGATTGGACGACGGGAATGCAGACACGGTCCCGCCCCAGCTCCTTCGCCCGGTAAAGCGCCAGGTCAGCGGCCGCCAGCAGGTCGATCAGGTCGTCCCCGTGCACGCTCATCAACGCGACCCCCGTCGAAATGGTCACCCTGACGAGGGCGTCGTCGACGGGGATGGCCATGTGGCCGATGCGGGTGCGGAGGCGTTCGGCCACCTGGCGGGCCTCGTGGATGTCGGCGCCAGGCAGGAGGACCACGAACTCCTCGCCCCCGAACCGCCCCACAACGTCGTAGTCCCGCAGCTGGCTGCGCAACGTGGACGCCACCCCCACCAACACCTGATCGCCGACCAGATGTCCGTAGGCGTCGTTGACCCGTTTGAAGTGATCGATGTCGATGATCAGGAGCGCCAGGGTTTCGCCCGTCCGGCGGGCCCGGACGATTTCGGTGTCGGCCTCGCGCTGCCAGGCGGCGGCGTTCAGCAGGCCTGTCTTGGCGTCTGTACGGGCTGCGGCCTGGAGCTGGGCGTGGAGGAGGCTGCGCTGCAACAGCACCACCGGCGGCAGCGTCAGGATCAGCAGGGCCAGGTTGAGTCCGCAGCAGATCGAGACCGTCACGCCCAGGCAGAGCTCGACGATGTCCAGCAGCACGCTCTCCCTGTCCCACAGGACCTCCCGCCACGGCATGTCGGGGTCTGCGGTGTGGGCGGCGATGGCGATGAGAGCGATGTTGAGCAGGGAGAAGAGCACAGCCGCCCCGACCGCGCAGAGGATCGGCGGTCCGCTCCCGAGCGACAGCACCCACGGGTCCTCGATCACCCAGTGGAACGTGACGGACGCCGCGCACCCGGCCAGACCGATGGCGGCCGCGCTGAACACCCGTCGGTAGAGAACGGTCGCGCGCACGCGTACCTGGAGCAGAATCTGCAGGACGATCGGCGCGAAAATGGCGTAAAGCGGCGGCAGGAGCAGCGCAACCGGCAGCCACCACGCCGACAGCAGGTCTCGCGAGACGCCGGCGGGCATGCCCAGCCGCCGACTGGCCTCGATGCAGACCGCGCCGCACGCCATGAGAGCACTGAACGTGACCAGGTCCCACCATTGGAAGGCGGTGGTCACCGCGAACACCATGATCGCGGCAAGGTCGAGAGCGACGATCGCACACAAATAGATCACGAGCGGGCGACGTTGCCCGAGCAACGGCCAGCGGCCGGCCAAAGTTGACACACCGTCGCGAGAACCGATCGAGGCGTGACTGGTCGCCGCCATCTCGTCTCCTCCCTAACTAACGATGTGTAACACAATAATTGCGGAGTGTGCGATGTGCGATGGGAACGGATACGTTGGCACTGACTACACACACCTGCTCATGCCGCGAGTGGGTCGTGTTGGACAGCCGTGCCGGAAAGGAGCAGCCATGGTGCGGGGCGTGACCTGGACCTGACAGATGCTCTAGCCATCTGCCGCGGACAACACACCATCGGCCGCCCTCGGGGGTGCCAGTCAAACGGGCCACGGCCGGTGCCCCCTCCCCCCTCCTTCCCCTCCACCTCAGCTTCCCCCTATACCTCAAACCTCAGCTTCCCCCTCCACCTCAGCTTCCTCCTACACCTCAGCTTTCCCCTTCGCCTCCCTTCACCTTCCCCTTCGCCTCAGTTTTCCCTTTGACCACGCCCTTCCCTACACCTCAGGCTTCGCCTACTCCCTCTTCTCTCGCCTGACTCTCCAGTGCCCTTCCCCGTTGCATTTCTCGCTCCGATAACCGCGTCCCGGTTTTCTCCTGTCGCGGCCATGGCCTCGGCATATGCCAAGGCGCTGTCCTTCTCCGGTTACTGCCGTCGCAACTCACTCGCGAAGGCTTTCCCTCTGTCGCTGCAGCCGCCACTCCGCTCACTAGGAATCGCCCCCTAAGGCTTCTGTCGCAGCAGCTCCACTCGCGAGGACGCCTCCTGCCGCAGCTCCGCTCACGAAGACCTCGTCTTCTGCGGTTGCTGCCTCGTAGCTCGTCTCCGGATTCTCCAGTCGCGCCATCCCTTCGAGAAGCCCTCGCCTTCCGCTCCCCCTTTCTGAGGACCGGCTGCCTCGATGCTGTCCGTTCGAGGGGCCTTTTCCCTTCCGCCTTCCCTTCCGCGCCTGCGCTCGATGGCGCTGGTGCTGCGGCGTCTTGCGGTCCCGGCCGTGGCGTCCGCATGTGCAAAGGGAAGCGCCGCGTTGGCCGGTCAGCGTCCGCCCCTCAGGTGTGAAGGGCACCGGTGGGCGCCGCAAACCGTCGACCTCACCGCCGAGTCCGCCCCCCTGAGCGTGAGGGACACCGGTGGCACCGCAGACGGTCGGCTTCTCAGTTGGGTTCGCCCCTTTGGGCGT
The DNA here is from genome assembly GCF_053587055.1 of Nonomuraea sp. NPDC003707. Lineage (NCBI taxonomy): Bacteria > Bacillati > Actinomycetota > Actinomycetes > Streptosporangiales > Streptosporangiaceae > Nonomuraea > Nonomuraea sp. NPDC003707. Next base: position 63,893 of record NZ_JBSFNK010000016.1, read on the forward strand.
GTGGGGCACCGGTTGGCCGAGCGGTGCCCCTTCGTGTGCTCCTACGCCGCGGCTCGTTCCTCCATCACGGGCTCTTCGGCGTCGCCGTCTTCCTCGTCGACGCCCACCTTGCTCGTCGTCTCGTCGGTCTCGGGGCCCAGGAAGCGGACCGTGTGGTCTCCCGGGCTCGGGGTGCGCCTCTTGCCGCTCGCCTCCCCTACGGAGCGCATGATGTTGTCCTCACCCTCTGAGGAGTCTGCGGTGCTGGCGGCTTCTCCTGATCGCAGGGTGTCGGCCTCGGACTCCTGGGTGTGTGCCGCGTCGTCCGATCCCGAGGGGCTGGGGAAATCGCGGTCGGTGCTCAGGGCGTGGAAGGGGTTGGGTTCGAGCGTGGAGCCGGAGCGGGGGAGGTTTCGGAAGCTGCGGGTGCCCATGGCCCAGTCGCGCGTCTCCTCGTCCAGGCGGTCGCGCATCTCCCTGCTCATCGAGGTGATTCCGGAACGGTCCGGCTTGGCGAAGACGCCGGTGCCCCAGCGCAGGTCGTGCCCGACCGCGCTGGCCTCTATCTCGGGCACGAAGCGGCGGTCACCTTCCGGGCCGAACTCGCGGATGCGCAGCTTGCCGGAGACCACCACAGGGTGTCCCGCCCGGATGGAGGAGGCGACGTTGTCGCCCAAGGTACGCCAGCAACGGACCGTGAAACACACCCTGTCGCCGTCCACCCATTGCCCCGCCTTCTTGTCGAAGTAGCGGTGTGAGGAGAACACCTTCAGCGAGGTGACCTTGCTGCCGTCATCGAAGCTGTACTGCCTCGGCTCTGCTGCGACGTTGCCGGTGAGTGTGATGTAAATGTCGTTCATCCCGTGCCTCCCATGCGGCGGGCCGGCTGCCCGCGATCTGGGATCAGGGTGCCGGGGATGGGCTTGGGCACGAGCTCTGGAACGGGGTTCTGTGGATGAGCAGGGCCGTATGGGGTTGAGCCTGTGGATGAGAGGACTGTTGGCGGTGAGGCCTCTGTCGGGGCAATGGGGCTTTTGCGCGAGGGGAGGCTGTTGGTGGTTATCTGCCGTGGGGAAGCTGCTTACGGTGGAGGTGTCAGCCCGCCCGACCTACGGCGATGCTAAGGGCCTGTCGGCGTATCGAGCCGTTGCGTGCCGGCACAAATGACCGTGGGACGCGGGCCATCTGACCGAAGCTCGAAGGTGCCGGTTAACGGTGCTCAAAGGTGCCGGTTGGCGGTGCTCGCAGCTGCATCTGACCACAGCGAGCGGGCGCAAAAGGCCGTAGGACGGGCGCAGGCACGGCCAGCCATCGCAGGCGAGCGTCGAAGATCAGGGCTGTGGCTGGCGAGCGCATCCGGCTACAGCGCGTAAGCGCCGAGGGGCCATGACTCGCCGACGCATCTGGCCGCAGCACGCAAGCCCGAACGCGGCTGTGGGACGGGGCTTTAAACGGGCATAGCACGGGGACCCGAACGGCCGCCGCACGCGACCCAGAACAGCCGTAGGGCACGGGCCCGAATCGCCATAGGACTCGGGCCTCAACGGGCGTAGCACGCGGGCTCGAACGACCGTGGGACACGACCCCGAACGGCCGTGGGACGCGGTCTCGAACGGCCGTAACACGCGGCTCCGAATGGCCGTGGAGCGCGTCCGGATGGCCGTGGGACGTGGGTCCGGATGGTCATAGGACGGGAGCGGGGCGGGCCCTGGCCGGTGGAGGTGTGGAAGGTGTGTTGGGGCGGGGGAGGGTCAGGGGGACAGGTCGCGTAGGGCTGTGTAGAAGGCGTGGTGGCGGGTCAGTTCGCGTTCGACCGGCTCCACGACCATCGTGGTCGACACGGCGGCCACGCGGCGGCGCATCTCGCGCTCCAGACGCTCCCGCTCCCGCGAAGCCCCCAGTTCCACGAAGTTGCGGGAGGCGATGCCCGACAGTGCTCCCAGGCCCAGCACCGACGCCATCATCAGCCCCACCCACGGCAGCGTCGCGCTGTCGCCCAGCAGTTCCAGGGCCGGAGGAAGCTGTCCCGGCATCAGCAGGCCCGCGGCCAGCCAGGCCAGGCCGGCGACGAAGGCGACCACCAGGACGTACTGCCACACCTTGAGCGCGCGCCACCACCCGGGTACGCGGTCGAGCTGCGGCGCGATCTCCGTGAGGTCTTCGGTGAGGGCCTGCGGGAGCTGGCTGGAGCGGGAGCGGGCCGCCTGGTGGACCCCGGTGCGCCACACCGGGTGCATCCCACCGGACAACCCGTCGGCGAGGGCCTGTACGGCGTTGGCGACCTCGGCCGACTGCGCGCTCACCGAGCCGGTCGTGATGCCGCGGATCTCCTCCCCCAGGTCCTGCAGGCGCAGGCTCCTGAGCGGGTCCGAGCGGAACTTCGAGAACCACCGCGGGTACGGCCAGCCCACCCAGTGGCTCGACCGCTCGGCGTAGACGTTCTCCATGGCCTCGCCCACGGCCGGTACGCCCACCGCGTCGCACAGCGCGTCCGTGAGCCCCATCCGGCGGGCCTCGTCGACCGAGGACGGCGCCGACAGGGCCTCGCCCAGCGGCATGGCCTTGCTGAGGCGCTGTTCCAGCCGGTGCAGGTCGGCCTCCAGCTTCTGGATGGCGGCGCGCCTGCGGGCCACCGCGGTCGCGATGACGCTCCTGAGGCTCTCGATGCCGCGGCCCGTGACCGCGGAGGTGGGTACGACGCTGGGATGCTCGACGCCCTCGCGGCGCAGCAGGTCGTTGAGGTCGATGACCAGCTCGGCCAGCTCTTCCTTGGTGAGCCTGTCGGCCTGGTTGAGCGCGAACACGGTCACCGCGTCATGCCCGGCCAGCTCCGTCACGTAGCGGCGGTGCGTGGACGCGTCAGCGTACTTCTGCGGGTCGAGCACCCACACCACCAGGTCGGCCAGGCCGATGAGCCGGTCGGCCTCGGTGTCGGTGAGGGCCCTGATCGAGTCGTGGTCGGGCAGGTCGAGCAGGATCAGCCCGTGGAGCTGGCTGTCGCCCTTGTCGAGCGCGCTGGCCCGGGAGAATCGGTGCCGCCACTGGATCTGCAGCCAGTCGAGCAGCGGGCCCGCGCCCTCCAGCCCCCACACACAGGCGTGCGTACGGGCGGTGGTCGGCCGGCGCACGCCGGTGGGCGACAGCTCCAGCCCCGAGATGGCGTTGAACAGCGACGACTTGCCGCTGCCCGTGCCGCCGGCCAGCGCGACGACGGTGTGCTCGGAGGACAGCTTGAGCCGGTCTCCGGCCTGCGTCAGCAGCGTGTTGGCCTCGGTGAGCAGCTTCTTGTCCAGCCGCCCGGGGCCGTGCTCCACCACCTTGGTGAGCGCGGACAACCGCGGAGCCAGCCCGGGCCTGGTCGCCATGGTGGTCATCGGGCGACCTCGAGGTTGTACGTCGCCTGGTAGAGGCGAGTCGCCACGGACTCGTCCGGAATGCCCGCGGTGTCGAGGGCTTGCACGTAACGCATGGATTCCTCGTCGAACAGCATGCCGATCCTGGCCCGCAAATCGCTGAGCGCCTTGGCCCCGATGCCACGCAGGGACTCCGCGCCGAGCAGCGCGTTGACCAGCCGGTGCGGCACCCCTTCGCCGTTGGTCCCGCTGAACATCGCGACCGTGAAGATCAACGAGAGCGAGTCGGGATCGAACGACACCAGCTTCGACACCGACCGTTTGGCCACGCCGTCGGTGCGTACGAGCTCGCTCAGGTGCTCCTGCCACGACGCGATGGCGCGACCGGCGTGACGTACGAGATTGTCGGAGGGCCTGTCGAGGCCCTCACCGAGCTTGGCGCCCAGCTCGGAACGGTGCCGCCAGCGCGCGACCACCTCCTCGGTGGCGCGGTTGGCGGCGGCGACGATCACCGCCTCGAGCCCGGCCCGGATCGCCGCCTTGAACGCCAGCACCCGTTCCGGCGCGTGCTTGTCCGACCGGCCGCGTTTGCGCACCTGGAGCGAGCGCACGAGGTCGCCGGAGCCCGCGAAGTCCTGCCAGCGGGCCAGCACCTCGCCGTGCAGCAGCGAGCCGTTCTTCGACGCCTTGTCGACCTCGCCGAGCGCGCCCCGGAAGGCCGCCTCCACGTCGCTGCGCAGCTCCGTCCTGAACGCGACCTGCCCCTCCAGGTGCCTGGCCAGCGCGGGTACGCGGGTACGGAAGCTGTTGAGCACGCCGTTGAGCGTCTCGCGCACGGCCTGGGCCCTGCGCTCCTCGTCGACCGACAGCTCGGCCAGCCAGAGCCGCAGGTCGGTGACCTCGCTGTCGGGCAGCCGGCCGTCATTGACCTTCGCCTCGTTGATGACGAACCTGTCGATCTCGCCCAGGCCGTATTCGGTGAGCATCCGTACGAAATGCTTCAGAACCACCTCAGTCGACCGGGGCTGCACCCGCGACAGCACGATCGCGAGCCGGGCGCCGCGCTCCTTGGCCAGCTTCAGAAGGTTCCAGGCGGGGGCGTCGGCGTAGCGGGCCGCGGTGGTCACGAAGATCCACAGGTCGGCGGCGTCGAGCATGCGGTGGGCGACCTCGTGGTGCTCCTCGACGACCGAGTCGATGTCGGGGGTGTCGAGCAGCGCGACGCCCTGCGGGAGCTTCTCCGTGGCGACGACGACCATGCTCCGCGCCCCGGCTTCCGGGGCGGGCTTGTCGAGCCGCTGGAGGCTGGCGAGCAGCTCCCCCTCCGCGAACCACTTCCGGTCCTCCGGGTGACACACCAGCACGGGGGTGCCGGTGGTCGGGCGGCGTACGCCGGTGCGCGAGACGTTCTTCTCGGCCAGCGTGTTGACCAGGGTGGACTTGCCGGCGCCGGTGGAGCCCGCGACCACGATCAGGGCCGGGGCGGCGCTGGTCCTGACCCGGGGGAGCACGTAGCCCTCCAGCTGGGCCAGCAGCTCGGCCTGCGTCTGCCTGGCCTCGTCCGCGCCGGGCAGGTCGAGGCCGAAGCGCAGGTCCGCGACGCTCTCCCGGAGTGTGCCGAGGGCCGCCGTGAGCACCTTGGCGGCCTCGGCGGGCAGCGCCTCGCCGCGGCCCGACTTCTCCCCGGTCGCCGCGCCGCCTCCGGGCTTCTCGCCCTTCGCCGCCTCCTGGCTCCCCTGTGGCTCCTGGCCCTCCTGCGGCTCCGCGCCGTCACGGGGCTCGTCGCCGTCCTGCGGCTCTTCGTGATCACGAAGCTCATCGCCATCGCGGGGCTGCCGCTCGGCCTCCGGCTCGTCGCCATCCGCCGGCTCGGGCTGCGGTAGTTCGTCGCCATCAGCCCCGTCGGCCTGAGAATGCTCGTCGGCCTGAGAATGCTCGTCGTTCGCCGGCTCGGCCTGCGACTCCTCATCGGCCGCCTGCGCGCCCTGAGGCTCCCCGGAGGCCGACTCCACGTCCTGGGGGTGCCCGGAGGCCGTCTCCACGCCGTGAGGCTGCTCATCGCCCGGCTCGGCGTCCTGAGGCTCGTCGTCCTCCGTCGCCACGTCGTCCTGAGTCTGCTCGTCGAGTGCCGCCGGCCCGTCCAGCGACGACGCCTCGGGCTCCTCGGACGGGTCCTCCGTGGCGAAGGCATCGAAGGGCGGCTGCTCGCCGCGCGGCTCCTCCCCGTCAGACGGGGGTACGGGCGGCGCCTTGCGAGGCCCTGGACCGCCGAGCGCGGCGGGCTTCACGAAGAGGGAAGGCCTCTCCACGGAATCGCCGGCCTCCTCAGGCACGTCGTCGTCAGCCGTAACCGCCTCCGCGGGCTCCTCCGGCGCCGGTGGCCCCGTGGAAGCCGCGGCAGCCTCCCGCTCCCCTGGAGCCGATGGCTCGGGGGAAGCCGCGGGCTTCTTCCGCGCCTTCTTCGTGCCGAAGGCATCGAAGGCGTCGTCGCCCTGGACCTCTGTCAGGTCCTCGTCACCCACCGGGCGAAAGCTCAACGTCTGCTCTCCCGGTGACTCCTGCCGCCCATCATCCATGGCCGTGTTCACGGCAAGCGCTCCGCTCGAACCATCTCGACCTCCTGGCCGACCCTCACGACGTCGCCGACGATGACGATCGCCGGCGGCCGGATCCCAGCCGCGGACACGCGGTCGGCCACGGTGGAAAGGGAAGCGGTGACCGCCCGCTGGGTCGGAAGGGTACCGTCCTGTACCACCATTGCGGGAGTCTCCGGGGGACGTCCGTCTCGGATGAGCGCTTCTGCCACCTTCGCCAGCCGCTCGACGGCCATCATCAGCACCAGCGTGCCCTGGGAACGGGCCAGGGCGGGCCAGTCGACGGTGGACTTGGGGTCGTCGGGCGCGACGTGCACGGAGATCACGTGGAACTCCTGGCTGACGCCCCGATGCGTCACCGGCACCCCGGCCGAGCCGGGCACCGCCACGGCGCTGGTGATGCCCGGGACCACCAGCACGGGGATGCCGGACCGGGCGCAGGCGATCATCTCCTCGCCGCCGCGCCCGAACACGAACGGGTCGCCGCCCTTGAGCCGGACCACGAACTTGCCCTGTCTGGCTCGATCCACGAGCAGCTCGTTGATGGTCTCCTGGGAGAGCGAGCGGCCGTAGGGGACCTTGGCGGCGTCGATCAGCTCGACGTCGGGGGCCAGCTCGTCGAGCAGGGCCCGGGGCGCGAGCCGGTCGGCGACCACCACGTCGGCCTGCGCGAGGAGCTGCCGCCCGCGCACGGTGATGAGGCCGGGATCGCCGGGGCCGCCGCCGACGAGCGCCACGCCGACCGGTTTGGTGCGGTTGCGCCGGGCGTCTACCGTGCCGTCGCGCAGAGCTTCCACGACCGCGTCTCTGATGCCGGCGGCCCTGCGCGGGTCACCGCCCGCGGTGACGGCGACGTTGATCTCGTCGACGCGCCCGGTGGCGGGCGTCCAGGCGGCCGAGGCGTCCTTGTCGTCGGCCCGCACGCACCACACGCGTTTGGCCTCCGCCTCGGCGGCGATGGCCGTGTTGACGGATCTGTCGTCGGTGCAGGCCTGTACGAGCCAGGCACCGTCGCAGTCGCCGACCTCGTACGGCCGGTCGTGCCAGGTGACCCTGCCGGCGGCGATCAAGTCGTCGAGCGCCGGCGTCACACTCGGCGACACGATCGTGACCTCCGCACCGGCCTCTAGCAGCGCGGGAACCCGCCGCTGTGCGACGCGCCCGCCGCCCACGACGAGGACCCGGCGGCCGGAAAGCCGCAGGCCGAGGAGGTAGGGGCCCATGGGGGGAATCTCCCGTTCGCGATGGTTCTGTGTTAGGACGTAAACCTACCGGCTCCGGAAGCGTCATTTGCTGCGCACGGGTCAACGACCGTCGAGAAGGGGCTGCCGCGGGTCCCAGCGAGGCCCGCCCTGAGCGTCCTTCCGGCGTCTGGCCATCGCTGAAAGCGCTTCAAGGATAACCCGGTTTCCCAGGTAGGCGGTGATGTCCGCGTGGTCGTACGGCGGCGCCACCTCGACCACCTCCATTCCGGCCACGGGCAGTTCGTAACAGATGCGGCGAACGGCATCGAGCAACTGCCTGGCGGTCAGTCCCCCGGGCTCGGGCGTGCCGGTGCCGGGAGCGTGGCCGGGGTCGCAGACGTCGATGTCGACGGACAGGAAGATCTGGTCGCATTCGTCGAGCGCGATCGCGAACGACTCCGTCAGGCACTCTTCCAGCCCACGGGCCACGATCTCCGTCATCTCGTACGAACGCATGTTCTGAGCGGCCATCCAGCTCAGCGTCTCCGGCTCGGGCCAGTAGCCGCGCAGCCCGATCTGCAGGAACCTGTCGCCCCGGATGGCCTCAGACTCGATGAGCCGCCGCATCGGCTGGCCGTGCCCGTAGAGGTGGCCGAACGCGATGTTCCCGGTGTCGGCGTGCGCGTCGAAGTGGATCATCGACGTACGGCCGGGCGCGTACGCCCTCGCGGTGCCTCGGGCGTCCGGCAGCGCCACCGTGTGGTCGCCCCCGAGCACCAGCGGGATCGCCCCGGAGGCGGCCACGCGGTGCACCGCCTCCTCGATCGCGGCCAGCGAGCCCTCGACGTCGCCCGAGTAGCACTCGACGTCACCGGCGTCCAGCACCCGCAGGTCGCGCAGGGCGTCCACGCGCAGCGCCAGGCTGGGCCTGGAGCCGTCGTGCGGCAGGTAGCAGGCCTGGCGCAGCGCCATCGGGCCGAACCTGGCGCCGGGGCGGTTGCTGGTGCCCCCGTCGAAGGGGGCGCCGACGATCACCACGTCGGCGTCCTCGTAGGAGGCCGGATCGTTGACGTCGCACCGGTCCACGCCCAGGAACGTGATGTCAGGACCGTACATGGGGCCGTAACGGGACACCGCTCACCTCCAGGGCCTCCATCATCACACGGTCTTTTCGGTCACTCCCGCCGAATCGAACGTCGCCACGTCATGCATCACCCGTACGGCCGCGCAGACCACCGGATACGCCAGCAGGCCGCCCGTGCCCTCCCCCAGCCGCAGCTCCAGGTCCACCAGCGGGCGCAGCCCGAGGTGGGCGAGCGCGGCGGCGTGGCCGGGCTCGGCCGAGCGGTGGCCGGCGATGCAGTGGTCGAGCGCGGCCGGGTCCAGCGCGGCGGCCACGAGGGCGGCGGCGCCGGCGATCACGCCGTCGAGGATCACCGGCACGCGGGCTGCGGCGCCGCCCAGGATGAAGCCCACGATGGCCGCGTGCTCGAACCCGCCGACCGCCGCCAGGGCGCGCAGGGCGTCGCTGGGCGTGGCCAGGGCCCCCGACAGGCCGTTCGTGCGCAGGGCCTCGCGGACGATGCCCACCTTGCGGTCGAACGTCTCGTCGTCGATCCCCGTGCCCCTGCCGGTCACCTCGGCCGGGTCACGGCCGGCGAAGACGGCGATCAGGGCAGCGGAGGCGGTGGTGTTCGCGATGCCCATGTCGCCGGTGATCAGGCACCGGGCTCCCGACGCCACCAGGTCGCGGGCCACGCCGATCCCCGCCTCCAGCGCCCTGACCGCCTGGTCGACGCTCATCGCGGGGCCCTCGGACAGGTCGGCGGTGCCGTACGCGATCTTGTGGTTGACCAGGTTGGGCGCGTCGGGCAGGTCGGCGGCGACGCCCACGTCCACGACCGTCACGGACACGCCTGCCTGGGCGGCGAAGGCGTTGGCGACCGCGCCGCCGGACAGGAAGTTGGCCACCATCTGCACCGTGACCTCCTGCGGCCACGGGGTGACGCCACGCGCGTGCACGCCGTGGTCGGCGGCGAAGATGGCCAGCGCCGCGGGCTCGGGCATGGGCGGCGGGGTGGCACCCGCGGCGCCCGCGAGGCGTACCGCGATCTCCTCGAGCGCGCCCAGCGAGCCGCGGGGCTTGGTGAGGCGGTCCTGGTACGCGCGGGCCTCGGCGATGGCTCGAGGATCCGCGGGACGGATCGCGGCGAGCGTCTCAGCGAGCACGGCAAACCTCCACTTACGGGACGAGTTGGAGCGCTTCCTCATATCGATCGATCACGACGTCGGCCAGGGTCTCACAGTCGCCGATCACCTCGGCGCACCGGATGTCGAGATCGGGGTGTCCCGCGCCGTACGCCAGCGCCTGGGCCCACACGCGCTCCAGCATGCCGCCCGCGAACAGCAGGTACGGCACCACGATCACGCGCTTGGCCCCGAGACGGCGGCAGCGCTCGAGCCCGCCGGGCACCCCGGGCGGGGTGACCGACACGAACGCGGTCTCGACGGTCATGAAGTCGTAGGCGTACGTCTCCCAGAACAGCCGGGAGACCCGGTGGATCTCGGCGTTGGCGGTCGCGTCCGTCGAGCCCTCGCCGACCAGCACGACCGCCGTCTCGCCGGGCTCGATGTGCACGGGGTGGTCCTCGACGGGCAGGGAGTCGACCGCGCGGAGCCGGGGCCTGGCTCCGACGAGCTCCAGGGCGCGCGGCTTGGAGATCTCGGCGGCGGCCTCGTTCAGCCGCTCGGCCAGCAGCCCCAGCACGCGCGGGTCGGGGCCGAGGGGACGGCCGTAGTTGTACATGAGCGTCGGATGCCGCTTCTGCTCCAGCTCCATCGCGGCCGGGAACTCCTCGCTCATCCTGCTGAGGCTCATCGGCAGCGCCACGAGCCGGTGATGCCCCTTGGCGACGAGGGAGGCGACGGAGTCGCTCAGCCGCGGAGAGGCACGTTCCAGGTAGCCACCGGACACGTCGGCGCCCGTCTGGTCCAGCCGGCAACGCAGCCGGTGTACGAACCTGCCGAACTCCGCGGCGTAGGCGTCATCTTGTGAGCCCTGCCCGATCAGCAGGAGCGGCGGCTTCATTATGAGGGAATCTCCGGTGCGTTAGACAAAGACAGGCGAGGATAACCGATGCGCCCCGGTAGGGAACAGGTCACGCTGTGTGCGCGGGGGTCGCATGCACGACGAACACGGGGTCGGAGGCGGTCAGACGGTGGGAGCCGTCGGGGTCGAGCGTCAGTCTAGATGCCAGGATCTGGGTGCCCTCGCCACGGTAGCCGTGCTCGCGCAGCCGTTGGAGCACGGCCGTGACCTGCTCGACCTTCCTGAGCGAGCACACCAGCGTCCGCGGGCCGCGGGCGGCGCAGGCCACCACGACGTCGGGGCCGCCGCCGCCCACGTAGACGGCGTCGGGGTCGGGCAGCGGCTCCAGCGCCGGCGGCGCCTGGCCCCTGGTCAGAGCCACTTTGACGCCGTGCTTGAGCACGTTGGCGCGCAGCCGGGCGCAGGACTCCTCCGCGCGCTCCACGGCGACGACGGCGGCGCCCATCCGCGCGCACTCGACGGCGATCTCGCCCTCGCCCGCGCCCACGTCCCAGACCAGGTCGCCGAGCCGCGGGCCCAGCTTGGCCAGGATGAACGCCCGCACCTCCGGCGGCAGCGCCCCCTCGAACGGCAGCGCCCACTCGGCCGGGCCCGGCTGCGCGCCCGCCAGCCAGCCCGGCTCCTTGGGCTGGTGCAGCGGGTCGATGACGAGGACCACGTCGGGGTCCTTCCACGGCCTGGTGGTGGCCTCGCCCATGCGGCTGTGCGTGACCCGCTCGTCCGGACCGCCGAGGTCCTCGCAGACGATCAGCGCGCGGGGCGTGGTCGGCGCCAGCTCCCTGGCGATCTCGCCTGGGCCGACGCCGGGCGCGACCAGCAGCGCCACCTTGGGATGGGCCCGGCAGGCGTTCACGACCCGGTCGATCTGGCCCGGGCCGGACGGGGCCACGACCAGCGCGTCCTCCCAGTTGAGCCCGGCACGGGCGAAGGCGCGGGTGATCAGCGAGATCGCCGGCACCACCTCCGGTTTGAGGCCATGGGCCCGCAACGTGCGGACGACACCGAAGAATCCGGGATCGCCCTCGGCGACCACGACCGCGGGACCTTCTCCGTGTTCGAGGTGATCGTCCAGAACTTCGAGCAGCGCGCCGTCGGCCGCGGTCGGCGCGGAGAGCCTGAGCTGCCCGAGCACGGCGTCGGGGCCCACGACGAGCTTCGCCTCGCGGAGCTTGTCCACCGCCTTGGCCGAGAACTCGTGCCCGTCCCACCCGACCACCGTGATCATCACGCCTCACCGTCCTCACCTCAAGGGTGACGGCTGCGATCGGGTTTCACAAAGGGTACGAAGGTCAGTCCGGTGTGCCCTCAGGCCAGGTCGGACGGGATGAGGCTGTAGACGATCACGTCCTGGCCGCCCAGCGAGGACCTGGCGACGCCCTCGCGGACGAAGCCCGCCTTCTCCGCCACCCGCTGGGAGGCCGTGTTCGTCGCGAGGGCGCGCAGTTGCAGCCTTCTGAAGCCCTGCCGCTCGAACAGCCAGCGCGCGATCGCCACCACGGCCTCGCCCGCGTACCCGTTGCCGCGGGCCCACGGCGCGGTCATGTAGCCGATCTCGGCCGACCTGTGGGCCCAGTCGACGTCCCTCAGGTCCACGTTCACGGCGAACCGCTCGGTGTCCCGCTCCACGACCGTCCAGGTGATGCCCGCGCCCCTCATCCGTATTCGTTCGGCCGTGCCGACGGACGCCCGCGCGTGCTCCTGCGTGTAGTCGCGCGGATAACCCGTCATGGCCTGGGTGACCGGATCGGCGACGGTGGCCGCCAGGTCGGGCGCGTCCTCGGCGGCCGGCTGGCGCAGCAGCAGCCGCTGGGTACGCAGCTCCGTCCTGGGCAGGGCGTCGGCCTGCCGGCGGCGGTCGTAGGCCAGCAGGCCGAAGATGACCAGGTCGTGCGGCCCGTCCTCGTCCAGCACCGCGTCGCGCAGCAGACCCTCCCAGGTGAAGCCGGATTTCAGCGCCACGCGGAGCGAGGCGAGGTTGTCCAGCTTGGCGGTCAGGTCGACCCGGCGCAGCCCGACGGTCCCGAACGCCCAGTTCACCAGCCCGCGCACGGCCTCGGTGGCGAAGCCGCGGCCCCGGTAGAGGGGGTGGACGCCGTACCCGACCTCGGTCGTCCCCGCGGTCCACGAGGTCTTGAACAGGCTGATCGCGCCCACGATGACGCCCTCGGCGTCGACCATGGCCAGATGCAGGCCCTGCCCCGAGCGGCGCAGCTCGTGGACCCCGATCGACAGCCACCGGGGGATGCCGGAGGTCTTCTCGGGGGCTCCGGGCGGAAGGAACCGGGCGCCGGACCGCACGATGGAGCGGATCCTGGCGGAGTCCTTGAGGCTGAACGGCCGCAGTGTCAGCCGTTCCGTGGCGATGCTCACGTCAGCGTCGAACACGTCGGCAGGGTACACACTCGCGATGTTTGCCCCTGAAAGCGGGGGTAGGGGCGCAATTGAGAGGAGTGTGGAGAAGCGGAGGTGGTGAACGGTGCGGCTCGACTTCATCCGCCCGCTGTACGAGCGGCAGGGCCCGTACGCGTCCGTCTATCTGGGCACGTACACCGGGCAGGAACGTGAGGCCCACTGGCGCGGTGTACGGGACCCGCTCGAGAAGGACGGGGCCGACAAGGCCACCCTGGAGGCCCTGGACGAGGAGGTCCAGCGGCTCGTGGCCGGGGAGGCGATGTTCGCCGCCCACGGCGACCTGGTGCTGACCGACTCGCTCCCGAAACCGCCGGGGGAACTGGGCCGGTGGTCCCCGCTGCCGCACGTCACGCCCATGCTCATGTACCGCGGCGAGAACGTCCCGCACATCCGGGTCATCGTGGACCACGCGGGGGCCGAGCTGACGGTGTTCGGCGGCGGGTCGCCCCGCAGGGCCGTCGTGGAGGCGGAGGACTGGCCGCTGCAGAAGACCGCGCAGGGCGGCTGGTCGCAGAAGCGGTACGAGCGGTGGGTGGACGAGACCTGGGAGAAGAACGCCGTCGCCGTCGCGCACGAGATCGACGAGCAGGTACGCCGCATCGGCCCGGAGCTCATCCTGGTCGCCGGCGAGCCGAAGTCGCGCTCGTACCTGCTGCACCACCTCAACACCAGGTCCGCGGACCGGGTGATGATGGTCGAGCACGGCAGCCGCGCCGACCACGGGCAGTTCGAGGAGGACGTGGAGCGGGCGCTCGACCAGTGGCTCGACCGCAAGCGCGCCGAGCTGCTGGGGCGGCACCAGGAGACGTCCGGGCCCACCGGGGTGGCCCGCGTGGCGCACGCGCTGCGTGAGGGCCGCGTGCAGGCGATCCTCCTGCCCGGCGAGCTGCCGCGGGAGATCTGGATCGGCACGGGCGGCACCCAGCTGGCCACCGATCCGCAGGAGCTGCGGCGCTGGGGCGTCGGCGAGCCCGTCCAGGAACGCGCGGACTCCGCCCTGGCCAGGGCCGCCGCGATGACGGACGCGGAGCTGTGGTTCTGCGACGGCGTCTCCGACGTGGCGGCCGTGCTCAGGTACTGATGATCACCTCGAGGGTCCTGGGGCCGTGCACGCCCTCGACCCGGTTGAGCTCGATGTCGCTGGTGGCCGAGGGGCCGCTGATCCAGGTCAGCGGGCGTGCCGGGTCGAGCCTGGCGATCGCCTCGGGCACCCCGGCCACGATCTGGTCGGCCCGCACCACGCACAGGTGGTAGTCGGGGACCAGCGTCTGGGCGCGCGTGCCCTGGCCGGGGCCGTGGTCGAGCACGATCGTGCCGGTCTCGGCGATGGCCACGGCGCAGGACGTGATCACGCCGTCGGCCGTGTCGAGGTCGGCCCAGCCGCCTTCCCGGTCGAAGCCGTCAGGGATGATCATGCGGCGTCCCGCGACGGCTTCGTCGATCTTGGCGGGCACCTCGGCGGCGGGGAGCACGTGCACGATGGCCCGGTAGTCGTCCACCCGCTCGGCGAACAGCCCCACGATGTCCTCGACCTGCGCGTCCTCGACCTGCGGCGCCGTGCGGTAGTGGCGGGGGATCTCGACGTCCGCCGCCCCGGCCACGGCCTTGCCGATCCTGGCGAGGATCTCCTCACGCGCGCTCATTCCGCTCCCACCAGTCTCTGAAGGATTCTTCCGGAATTTCGGGGATGTCCCTGGTGTCCGTCCAGGCCGCCATCGGCCCCGGCAGACGCTTCGGTACGAGCCCGCGCAGGCGGGACGCCGCCCTTTGCGCCTTGGCCAGGCGTTCGTGGTCGTTCAGGATCCAGCCCGCGACCTTCATCCCGGCCCGCTCGGCCGCCGCGTGCGGGGCCTTGGCGCGCAGGTCGACCAGGACCTCGGGGATGTCGATGGCGACCGGGCAGACCTCGTAGCAGGCGCCGCACAGGCTGGAGGCGTACGGCAGGGAGGCGTCCAGATCCGACGACATGCCCCGCAGCTGCGGGGTGAGGATCGCGCCGATCGGGCCCGGGTAGACCGAGCCGTACGCGTGGCCGCCCGCGCGCTCGTACACCGGGCACACGTTCAGGCAGGCCGAGCAGCGGATGCAGCGCAGCGCCTGGCGGCCCACCTCGTCGGCGAGCACGTCCGTGCGGCCGTTGTCCAGCAGCACCAGGTGGAAGTCCTGGCCCTCGACGGCGCCCGTCCACATGCTCGTGTAGGGATTCATCCGCTCGCCTGTGGAGCTTCTCGGCAGGAGCTGGAGGAACACCTCCAGATCCCGCCAGGAGGGCAGGAGCTTCTCGATCCCGACGACGCTGATGAGCGTCTCCGGGAGCGTCAGGCACATCCGGCCGTTGCCCTCCGACTCCAGCACCACCAGCGTGCCGGTCTCGGCGATCATGAAGTTGGCGCCGGAGATCGCGACCTTGCTCTTGAGGAAGCGTTCGCGCAGGTGGAGCCGGGCCGCCTCGGCCAGCGCGGGTGGGTCGTCGGTCAGGTTCGGCGGGACCTTGGGCATCTTCTCCAGGAAGATCTCGCGGATCTCCGACCGGTTGCGGTGGATGGCCGGGACCAGGATGTGGCTGGGGAAGTCGTCGCCGAGCTGGACGATCAGCTCGGCCAGGTCCGTCTCGTACGCGGTGATGCCCTGCGCGGCCAGCGCCTGGTTGAGCTCGATCTCCTGGGTGGCCATCGACTTGACCTTGACCACCTCGGTCTCGCCGGTGGCCTTGACCAGGCTCGCGACGATGGCGTTGGCCTCGGCGGCGTCCCTGGCCCAGTGGACGGTGCCGCCCGCCCGGGTCACGGCCGCCTCGAGCTGGACCAGGTAGCGGTCGAGGTTGCGCAGGGCGTGGTCCTTGATCGCCTTGCCGGCCGCGCGGAGCTCCTGCCAGTCCGGGAGCTCGCCGACGACGTTCGCGCGCTTGCCGCGGATCGTGTGCGTGGCTTTGCGAAGGTTGTAGCGGAGCTGCGAGTCCTGTACGGCTTTGGCCGCATTTTTCGGGAAATTGCCGGGCATTCCGAGGAAAGTCGCGCTCACTGGTGCTCCTCCGTCGATGCGAGGATCTCGGCCAGGTGCATCGTCCTGACGCCGGTCTTCTGGCGGCTCAGCGTGCCGCCGATGTGCATCAGGCACGAGTTGTCCGCCGCGCAGAGCACCTCGGCGCCCGTGTCCAGGACGTTGCGGGTCTTGTCGGCGCCCATGGCCGCGGAGACGGCCGGGTTCTTGACCGCGAACGTGCCGCCGAAGCCGCAGCACTCCTCGGCTCCCGGCAGCGGGACCAGCTCCAGGCCGCGGACGTTCCGCAGCAGCCTGGTGGGCCGGTCGCCCAGGTGGAGGACACGGAGCGAGTGGCATGTCGGGTGATATGTCACCCGGTGCGGGAAATATGCGCCTACGTCGTCGACCTTCAGGACGTCCAGCAGGAACTCGGACAGCTCGTACACCTTCGGCGCCACCTCCGCGATGGCCGCCGCCCCCTTGCTGCCCGGCCTGGCCAGCTTCGGGTACTGCTCGCGCACCATGGCCGCGCACGACCCCGACGGCGCCACCACGGCGTCGTACCCGGCGAACACCTCGGTGAAGTGGCGGGCCAGCCGCACGCCCTCCTCGCGGTAGCCGGTGTTGACGTGCATCTGGCCGCAGCACGTCTGGGCGGCGGGGAAGTCCACGTCGCACCCGAGCCTGCGCAGGAGCGACACGACGGCCTTGCCGGTGCCGGGGAAGAGCGTGTCGTTCACGCACGTGATGAACAGGGCGACTCGCACGGCTCTCCTTCCAGGTATGGTCTGACCACAGTATGGTCAGACCATACCGAATCACATCCTTTCCGGCCACCATGAGGGGGTCCCTTGGACGACAGCGGCTGGCGTCCCGTCAAGCGAACGCGGACGTTCGAGGACGTTCTCGCACAGATCGAGCGGCGCATCGCCGAGGACGGCCTCACCGTGGGCGACCGGCTGCCCGCCGAGCGCCACCTGGCCGAGCAGCTCGGCGTCAGCCGCTCGTCGGTGCGCGAGGCCATGCGCGTGCTGGAGACCCTCGGCGTGGTGTCCTCGCAGGCGGGCCGGGGGCCGGACGCGGGGGCCGTGCTCACCTCACGTCCCGACACGGCGCTGACCGACCTGCTCAGGCTGCACCTCGGCCTGGCCAGCCTGGAGATGCGCGAGGTCATCGACACCCGGCACATGATCGAGCAGTGGGCCGCCGCCCACGCCGCCGCCGCGCGGGCCGACACCTCCGCGCTCGCCGCCGCCCTTTCCGGGATGGACCGGGCGAAGAGCGCCGAGGAGTTCGTGGAGCACGACACCGCCTTCCACTGCGCGATCGCGGACGCGTCGGGCAACCGGCTCATCGCCGCCATCATGCGCTCGCTACGCGACTCGATGCGGAGATACTCGGTCGAAGCGGTGCAGCGCCTGGGCGACACCTCGATCCTGCGCGCCGACCACGTACGCATCCTCGACGCCATCGACAGGGGCGACGCGGACGAGGCCACCCTGGCCGTCTCCGACCACCTCGCGCACGCCTACCCCTCACTGTTCGATCACTGACGGAGGTCGGCCTGCCGGCACGTGGCGCCCGAGCAGACCGCCATCGCGTCCAGCCGTTGCCGCAATCCTTCGAGCAGCGCGGGATCGGCGGTCGCGGCCAGGTTGCGCAGCTCGTACGGGTCCGCGCGCAGGTCGTAGAGCTGGCTCTCCCCCGTCGCATACCGCACGTACTTGTACTGATCCGTACGCAACGCACGATACGGGGGCACCGGCGTCTGCGCGGCCGACGACGGGTCCAGCGGCCTGGCGAACTCGACCAGCACGTTCCGCCGCCACACCGCCGGCGGCTTGCCCTTCAGCAGCGGCACCAGCGACCGCCCCTCCGCGAACGGCGGCACCGCGGCCCCGCCCAGTTCGGCGAACGTCGGCGCCAGGTCGACCGACGAGCTCAGCTGGCCGACCGTGGCGCCCGCCTTGATGCCGGGGCCGCGCACGACGAGCGGGACCTTGATGGCCTCCTCGAACGGAGTGGTCTTGCCCTGCTTGAGCCGATGCGTGCCCAGGTGGAAGCCGTTGTCCGACGTGAAGAAGATGTAGGTGTTGTCCAGCTGGCCGGTCCGCCGGAGCTCGTCCACCACGGCCCCGACGAGGTCGTCCACACCGAGCATGGACCGCATCCTGGCGCGGTAGCGCTCGTCCACCTGGTCGATGGTCGCCTGGTCGAGGCTGGGCCGCTCACGCAGCCACTCCGGCTCCGCGCTCACGTCCTCCTGGTTGAACGACGGCATACGCGGCGCGATCGCGCCCGGGAACGCGTTCGCGTGCCGGACGGCGGGGTTGGCCGGGTTATGCGGGCCGATCGGCGTCAGGTACAGGAAGAACGGCTCGCCCTTGGAGCCGGCGATGAACTCGCGGGCCTTGCCGGCCAGCACGTCCGACAGGTAGGCCTGCTCGGAGAAGCCGTAGTCGTTCAGGGAGCCGTTCTCGTTGAGCCGGTAGTCGTACTCCTCGTAGAGGCGCCGGGTCGGCACGTCCCACTCGTCCCAGCCGGGCGGCACGAACGTCTCCTCGGCCGACCCGCCCGGGTAGTGGTTGAGGTATTTGCCCATCAGTGCCGTGCGGTATCCGGCCTGCTTCATCCAGGTTCCTACCGTGGAACGTTCCAGATCACTGGTATGAAAGCGGTCGAACCCGCCCTCCGGCGGCGTGTTCGTCCACACACCATGACTGTGGACGTACTGGGAACGCAAGATCGACGATCTCGACGGGCAGCACCAGGAGTTCGTCACGAAGTACCGGTCGAACGAGGTGCCCTGTTGCACGAGTTGTCGGGTGATATTGGGAAAGTACGGCAACGTCCCGGATTCGAGGTCGTCGGCCATCACGAACACGATGTTCGGCCGGGACTCGACCTCGGCCATCGCGGGCCCTGCCGCCAGCAGTAGTAGCAGCAAGCACACGAGTCGACACAGAGCGTTGACCACAGGGTCTGAATACCCCGGAATATCCGCCATTGACACTCACGGCTGTCACAGCCGTAATAGAACTTAATTCCGGAGGTGTCATATGAAGCTCGGCCTGAACCTGGGCTACTGGCAGCGCAACGCCGACGACGCGACCGAATCCGTGCTGGCGGCCGAGCGGCTCGGCTACGACTCGGTGTGGACCGCCGAGGCGTACGGCAGCGACGTCTTCACACCCCTGGCCTGGTACGGAGCGCGTACGAGCCGCATCAAGCTGGGCACCTCGATCGCCCAGATCTCCGCCAGACCCCCCGTCACGACGGCCATGACCGCCATGACCCTCGACCACCTCACCGGCGGCCGGCTGCTGCTCGGCGTGGGCGCCTCGGGCCCGCAGGTCGTCGAGGGCTGGTACGGCCAGCCGTTCGCCAGGCCCCTGGCCAGGACGCGCGAGTACGTCGAGATCATGCGCAAGGTGTGGCGCCGCGAGGAGCCGGTCACCAGCGACGGCCCGCACTACCCGCTCCCCCTGGCGGACGGCCTGGGCAAACCCCTCAAGCTCATCACGCATCCGCTCCGCGCGGACATCCCCGTCTATCTCGGGGCCGAGGGCCCCAAGAACGTCGCCCTGGCCGCCGAGGTGGCCCAGGGCTGGCTGCCGCTGTTCGCGTTCCCCTCCAAGATCGAGGAGATGTACGGCGAGTCGCTCGCCGGCGCTCCCCCGGGCTTCGACGTGGCCGCGATGGTGATGGTGGTCATCTCGGACGACGTGCGGGCGGCGCTGGACGGCGTGAAGATGATGCTCACGCTGTACATCGGCGGCATGGGCGCCCGGCAGCGCAACTTCCACGCCGACATCATCGGCCGCATGGGGTACGCCGAGGCCGCCGAGCACATCCAGGCGCTCTACCTGGCGGGCCGCAAGGACGAGGCGTTCCGGGCGATCCCGGACGAACTGGCCGACGGCATCTCGCTCGTCGGGCCACCCGGACGGATCAAGGAACGCCTGGAGCTCTGGCACAAGAGCCCGGTCACGAGCCTCCTGGTCATGGGCCCGCGCGACGAGCCCTCGCTGAAGCTCATCCGCGACCTGGTGCTCGGCTGATCCCGCGCCCGGGCTAACCCGTACGGCCGATCGGAGTCGAACCCGGCGCCGGTTGGGGCTGCTGGGACGAGAACGCGTGAACCGTGCCGGGCTCGGCGGCACGGGGCACGCGGGCGGCCCGCTGGAGGCGCGTCAGCTCGCGTACGGTCCCCGCGCACAGCAGGGCGGCCAGCGCCGAGCAGGCCAGCTCCGGCAGGCCCACGCCCGTCAGGTCGCCGGCGGAGGAGTCGAGGGGAAGCCGGATCGTGACCAGCGCGAGCATGACCAGCCAGCTCAGCCACCACCCGGTCAGCAGCGCCAGCCACCTCACCCGGTGGCCCGCGGGCGGCCTGGTGCCACGCCACGCCTCGTCCACCAGCACGACGGGCGCCACCAGGTTGTAGCCGGGAATCAGCCAGGCGGCCGCCACGGGGCCGGAGACTGCCGAGCGGTCGTTGGCCTGCCTGGCACGTACCAACCACGTCACGTAAGCGGCCGCCGCCGCGATCGAGGTGCCCGCCACCAGCATCATCAGCACCGCGAACGCCGTCACCGCGCCCACCACGGCCTCGGCGTCGGCTCCCTGCGGACGGCCGCCGAACGCGGCGAGCTGGGCGGCGAGGTGGCGCCCGCGGGAGTGTTCGAAGATCACAAGGGCGCCGAGGGAGAGAACCTGGGCGGCAAGCGTCACATATACGGCAGAGGCGGCTCTCGTCGGTGTTGTCTGGTCATAGCGCACGTTGTTCTCCCCCCGGGCCATGCGCTGAGGTTCTGATTCACTTGTATCCCGGGAGCCCCGCTGTTAATCAGCTCACCACGCCGGATTCCCACGCCCAAGCTGCGATTTCGACTCGATTTCTGACACCGAGCTTGGCGAAGATGCTGCCCAGGTGCGTCTTGACCGTCGAGAGCGACACGAACAGCTCCGCGGCCACCTCCTGGTTGGTCCGGCCCCGGGCTATCAGGCGCACGACGTCCAGCTCCCGATCGGTCAGCGGGTCGTTCATGGGGGGCACGGTCCGCCTGGGCTGGGCCAGGTGCTGCAGCAGCCGTACCGTCACCGACGGCGACACCAGCGCGTCGCCCGCCGCGGCCGCCCTGACCGCCTCGATCAGCAGGGTGGGCCCGCTGTCCTTGAGCAGGAAGCCGGTCGCGCCGGAGCGGAGGGCTCCGTACACGTACTCGTCCAGGTCGAACGTGGTGACGATGACCACCCGCAGCGGGTTCTCCACGCCCGGCCCGGCCAGCGCCCGGGTCACCTCGATCCCGTCGAGCTTCGGCATCCGGATGTCGAGCAGGCACACGTCCGGCCTGAGCCGCCTGGCCTCCGACACCGCCTCCGCGCCGTCGGCCACGGCGGCGACGACCTCCATGTCCGGTTGAGCGTCCAAAATCATCTGGAAGCCGGTTCGTACCAGTTGTTGGTCGTCGGCGATGAGAACCCGAATAGTCACGGCCCCAACTCTAAGGATCGGCCGTTCGGCCGAGGCGGAAATGGTCGCACGGCCGATCCGCCGCACCCCCGCCCGCCGAGATTCTTGACGGCATGAACGACGTACTTGTTGGACGAACCCTGACCAAGAGGTTCGGGCAGACGGTCGCCCTGGGCGGCGTGGACATCACGGTACGGGCGAGCGAAGCCGTGGCGATCATGGGGCCGAGCGGTTCCGGCAAGTCGACGCTGCTGCACTGCCTGGCCGGGATCATGAAGCCGGACGCCGGGGAGGTGCACCTGCTCGGACAGCGCATCGACGCGATGGGCGAGCGGGAGCGCAGCGCGCTGCGCCGCACCCGCTTCGGCTTCGTCTTCCAGTTCGGCCAGCTCCTGCCCGAGCTGCCCGCCGAGGAGAACGTGGCCCTCCCGCTCATGCTGGGCGGGGTGCCGAGGGCCCAGGCGGTACGCCAGGCGCGCGAGTGGTTCGCGCCCCTCGGCCTGCACTCCCTGGAGGCCCGGCGGCCCGGTGAGCTGTCCGGCGGGCAGGCCCAGCGGGTGGCCATCGCCAGGGCGCTGGTCACCAAGCCGGCCGTGGTGTTCGCGGACGAGCCCACGGGGGCGCTCGACCAGCAGACCGGGCAGGACACGATGCGGCTGCTCGTCGAGGCGACCAGGCACAACGGCGCCTCCCTGATCGTCGTCACCCACGACCCGAACGTGGCCGGCTGGTGCGACCGCACGGTCGAGGTCCGCGACGGCCAGCTCCTCACGACGAGCGGGGCACGCGCGTGAACCTCGACCTGACCTGGCGGCTGCTCAAGGGCGGTGGCCGCAAGGGGATGCTGGGCACCTGGCTCACGCTGGGCGCCGTCGCCGTGTCCACGGCGCTGCTGCTGTTCGCCGTGGCCGCGAACTTCGCCTTCGAGGCCAGGAGCGACCGCGGCGCCTGGCGCAACCCGGTCCCCGCCAAGGAGAACGCGGTCGCCGTCGAGGCGGCCCGCTTCGACTTCGTCGGCGACCAGGCAATCACCGTCATCGACCTGGCCGCGCTCAAGGCCGGGGCGCCCGCGCCGCCCGGAATGCCGCGCTTCCCCGCGCCGGGCGAGGTGTGGCTGTCCCCGGCGCTGGCCGAGCTGGCCAAGACGCTGCCGGCCGATCAGCTCGCCAAGCGTTACCCCGATCCGAAGGGCGTACTGGGCGACGAGGCGCTGGTCCACCCCGGCGAGCTGGTCGCGGTCGTCGGCCACGAGCCGGACGCGCCGGCGATGACGGCCGCGCGCAGCGACGACTGGATCATCGGCAAGGGCCCGGCCCGGGTGGCCGACCTCGCGGGCACGCCGTCGGAGGACTCCGAGGCCTACCGCGCGCTCACGCTCGTCGCGAGCGTGCTCATGGTGGTGCCGCTGCTGGTGTTCGGCGGCGCGGCGGCCAGGCTCACGGTCGCCCGGCGCGACCAGCGGCTGGCCGCGCTGAGGCTGGTGGGCGCGACGCCGGGCCAGGTGATCCGGATGACCGTGGCCGAGGCCGTGATCGTCGCGCTGGCAGGCGCGCTGCTCGGCGCCGTCGGCTACGCGGTCGCCGCACCGCTGCTGGCCCGCATCCCGATCGGGGGCGGTGCGTGGTTCGTCTCCGACCTGTTCCCCTCCCCGCTGATCCTGGCCGCGATGCTGGTCGCGGTGCCGCTGCTGGTGGGCCTGTCCGCGGTCGCGGGGCTGCGGCGGGTCGTGGTGAGCCCGCTCGGGGTGGCCAAGCGCGAGACGCCGCCCGGCATGAAGTTCGTCCGGGTCGTCGCCCTGCTGGCCGTGCTGGCCGTGTTCCCGCTGCTGACCAGGGGTACCAGCATCGCGATCGTGGCGGTGGCGCTCGGGCTGGCGTTCCTGTGCATCAACCTGGCCGGCCCGTGGGTGGTCGGCGTCATCGGCCGCGTCACCGCCAAGAGCGCCCGGGCGCCCGCCCGGCTGCTGGCGGGCCGCCGGCTGGTCGACGATCCGCGCTCCGCCTGGCGTACGGTGAGCGGCGTCGCCCTGACCGGCTTCGTGGCGGGCTTCCTCGGGCTGCTCAGCCCGGGCGCGTTCGCCGGCGACCAGGAGCCCCCGCAGCTGCGGGTCTCCGCGCCCGCCGCCCAGGCGACGGCCGTCGCCGGCCAGGCCCGCGACCGGCTGCGGGCGGCCGGGATCACCGCGACGGTGAAGGTCACGGGGCGTTCCTCCGATCGGGTCGTGGCCGCCGCCCTGGGCAGCTCCGCCGACCCGGCCACGATCGACCGCGCCCGCACCGCGCTCGCCGGGCTCGTCCCCGGGCGCACCCCCACGACGGGGGACGACGACCGGCGGTTCGGCCTGCAGCTCCTGGCCGACGTCCGGGTGGGCACGATCGTGGTGCTGTCGGTGTCGTTCCTGGTCGCCATCGCCAGCTCGGGCATCACGGCGGCGTCGTCGGTGCTGGACCGGCGGCAGACGTACGGGCTGATGCGGCTGGCGGGGACGCCGCTGGAGGTCCTCGACCGGGCGCGGCGCGCGGAGACGCTCATCCCGCTGACGGTGATGGGCGGCGGGGCGATCCTGGTGGGGGCGTTCTGCGCGGTGCCGTTCATGATCGGTGCGATGAACGTGGTGGGCGTGGTCACGCTGGCGGGCTGCGTCGCCGTCGGCTTCGGCGGCGTGATCGCCGCGGGCGCCCTCAGCCGGCCCCTGCTCCGCTCGGTCACCACCGACCCGGCCCCCCGCCCGGACTGACCCATCCGCGCCGCCGTACCCCGGTGGCGCGGCCGGTGGGTGGGGGGTCAGGCCGCTGTGGGGCCGGAGCTGCCCGGGCTGGCGTGCCAGAGCTGCCGGGGCGGGTTGGCGACGGCCGGGCCGAGGTCGGAGTAGGGCGAGAGGCGGAAGCCGTTGGCGTACTCGATCTTGCGACCGCCGACCCCCGCGACCTGCTCCGGCGCCTGGGAGAGAAGGGCGCGGACCGCCTCGATGCCCTCCGCGCGCCAGAGCCGTTCGAGGTCCACGAGGTTCCAGCAGTCCACCGCGCGCATCGACACCGCCCGCGTCCCCGTGCGCCTGACCACCCCCCTGGCCAGCATGAGCCACGAGCCGAACACCGTGGCCGCGCACCGCCCCTGCACCGACTCGAAGAACGTCAGGTCGATCGGCCCCGTCGAGTCGTCGAGCGTGGTGAAGATGACCCGCTGCCCCGAGCGCACCGCCGGTGTCTGGGTCGCCACCTTGACCCCCGCGACCAGCACCTCCGCCCCGTTGCGCTGCTTCAGGAGATCTCTGGAACGTACCACTCCGAGCGCGTCGAGCAGCTCGTCGTGGAAGCTGATGACGTGGCGGCTGATGTCGATGCCCAGGATCTCCAGCTCGGCCTCGACCATCTCCGTCTCCGTCATCTCCGGCAGCTCCCCCGGCGGCAGGTGCTCGGTGAAGCCCAGCGGGAGCTGCACCGACGGCGGTTCCTCCACGCGGGCGGGTCGCGCGGTGTAACGCCGGGAGGCGCGCGGGCCCGACCGCACGCCGATCGACGAGGCCCGTTCGAGGGCCCCCACCTGGGCGATCAGGTCGCGCCGGGTCAGCACGCCCGGACGCCAGCGGGGCCCGCCCGGGTGCAGGTCGTGGAGCGCGTCCAGCCCGCCGACCTGGACGATCCGCTCGATGGTCGGACGCGAGGGCCGGGCGCGGTCCCAGAAGTCGGCCAGCGACGTGTACGGCTGCCCGGCGACCATGCGTTCGACCTCGGCCTCGCTCACCCCCTTGACCGCCGAGAACGGCACCCGCAACGCGTACCCCTTGCCGATCTCCCCGGCCTTGAACTCCCTGCGCACCGGGGAAGAAGCGCCCTCCAGCGCGGCGGGACGCACCCGAAGCCCCAGCCGCTCCACCCGCCAGTCCTTGCCCGACTTGTTGATGTCGAGCGGCAGGATCTTGACCCCGCACTGCCGGGCCTCGTCGATGATGACGCGCGGCGGGTACATGCCCGGCTCGTGCGTGAGCACCCCGGCGAAGAACGCCGCCGCGTGGTGCCGCTTGAGCCAGGCCGACTGGTACGTGGGCAGCGCGAACGCCGCCGCGTGCGCCTTGCAGAACCCGAAGGCCCCGAACGCGTCCAGCACCTGCCAGGCCCGCTCGACGGCCGTGTCGTCGAACCCGTTGGCCTTGGCCATGGGCACGAACGTCTTGCGCACCCGCTCCCGCCCCTCGGACGTGTCCAGCGTGCGCCGCAGCTTCTCGGCGAACGACAGGTCCCGCCCCGTCATCACCTCGATGATCCTGAGCACCTGCTCGTGGAACACCACGACGCCGTGCGTCTCCTTCAGCGACTCCCGCAGCCTCTCGTGCGGGTAGTACGGCCGCCGCCACCCGTGCCTGGCCTCCAGATAGGGGGTGACCATGTCGGAGTTGACCGGGCCCGGCCTGAACAGCGAGATGTCCACGATCAGGTCGTGGAGGGTGCGCGGCTCCAGCTTGGCGACCAGCTCGCGCTGCCCCGGCGACTCGATCTGGAAGCAGCCGAGGGTGCGGCTGGCGCAGATCATGTCGTAGGTGTCCTGGTCGTCGTGCGGCACGTACTGGATGCCGGTGTCCTCGCCGCGCTGGGTGTCCAGCGCGACCACGACGTCGTCCACCCGCTTGATCTCGCTCAGCGCGTACGCCATCGCGGACTGCATCCGCACGCCCAGCACGTCGAGCTTGAGCAGCCCGGCCTCCTCCACGTCGTCCTTGTCGAACTGCGACATCGGGAAGTCCAGCAGGCTGCGCTCCACCGGCGTCCTGTCGTGCAGGCCCGCGTTGCCGATCAGCACGCCGCACGGGTGCATCGCGATGTGCCTGGGCAGGCCGTCGAGCCGCTCCGCCAGCCGGAACACCCGGTCGAGCCCTGCCTCGCCGAGCCGGCTGTCGCGCAGCTCGGGCAGGTCGTGCAGGGACGCGGTGATCTGCTTGGCCCTGATGTGCGGGAACGCCTTGGCGATGGCGTCGATCTCATGCGGCGGCAGGCCCATCGCCCCGGCGACGTCGCGGATGGCGCTGCGCGCCCGGTAGGTCTCCATCATGGACACGCAGGCCACGCGGGCCTCGCCGTACCGCTCGAAGATGGCCTTGTAGCAGTCGAGGCGGCGGGCCGACTCCACGTCCACGTCGATGTCGGGCAGCCCGACGCGGCCCTCCGACAGGAAGCGCTCCATGAGCAGGGCGTGGTCGAGGGGGTTCACCTCGCCGATGCCGATGAGGTAGTTGACCAGGCTGCCCGCGCCCGAGCCGCGGATGGCGCAGCGGATGCCCATGCCACGGATCATGTCCGTGATGCCGGCCACGGCGATGAAATATCCGGACAGGCGCTTGCGCTCGATGATGGCCATCTCGTCCCGGAGGCGCCGCCTGGCGTCGCCCGAGCGGTCGAGGCCGCGCGAGATCAGCCCGTCCTCCACCCGGTGGCGCAGCAGCGGCACCGGGTCGCGGCCGATCTCGGGCAGGTGCAGGTTGGGCGGGTCGCTGCGCAGCGCGAGCAGCTCCTCCGGATCCATCGAGCACGCCTCGGCCAGCCGCCTGGTCGTGAACAGCAGCCGCGACACCCGTTCCTGGTCCGCCCCGCAGACCTTGTTGGCCACCTGCCGCATCTCCTTGGTGCCCTTGAGGTAGGCGTGGGAGGTGGTGCGGTCGAGGTGGCGGGGGTGCAGCGGGACGAGCTGGCGGGCCGCGTCGAGCACGTCGCCGACCTGGTGGTCGACCGGGTCGAGGTAGCGCACCGCGTTGGTCAGCACGGCCGGCACGCCCATGGACTCGGCCAGCCCGAGCATGCGCACGGCCGTGGTGGCGTCGCGGTAGCCGTACTGGTCGACCAGCTCGATCACCACGCCCGGCACCGCGGCCCGCCAGAGGCCCAGCAGCATCCTGGCGTGCTCGTCGCGCCGCTCGGCCACCGCGCGGCCCACGTCGGACCTGGGGCCGAGCAGCACCACGAGGCCGTCCTCGGCGCCGAACCCGTGGTCGCCGCCGTGTCCGTCATCGCGCCCGCCGGCCCACTCCCCGATCAGCTCTCGGGTCACCTTGGGCGTGCCGCGCTCGCCCGCGTAATGCGCGGACGTGACCAGGCGGCACAGGCGGGACCAGCCCTTGGCGCGGGCCAGCACCGTGACGCGGTCCTCCGCGTCCGGCCCGGTCCTGGGGGCAGGCGCGCGGCGGCGGCCTGGCAGGTCCAGTCCGGGCACCCCGAACCCCGGCAGCGGGGGCAGGGCGTCGAGCGCCAGGTTGACGCCGAAGACCGCGGAGATCCGGGCCTCCGCGCACGCGTGGGCGTGCTTGATCGCGCCGTAGAGCCCGTCGCGGTCGGTCAGCGCGAGGATGTCCATCCCGTGCTCGACCGCCCGGCTCACCAGCGCCCGCGGGAAGGCCGTGCCGAAGCGCATGGAGTACGCGGAGCACACGCTGAGGTGCGGGAACGGCGCCGCCATCAGTCCCACGCCCTCAGCAGCAGCCAGGCGTTGCCGGCGGTGTCGTAACGCAACTCGTACGAGCCCACCTCGCGCCCCGGGCTGGCCTCCACCCGCCAGAACTTGCGTTCACCGGGATCACCCTCGCTGGTCTTCCACCACTCGCGCGCGACCACCCAGTGGTCGAGGACCCGGCGGACGAGATAGAGCCGGTCTCGCCAGACGAACTGGGTCGGCTCCCCGTCCCTGGTCCACACCTCTATCGGATCGCCATAGAGTCTGCTCAAGACGCTTCTCCCCGCGGCTCTGGTCGTTATGCTGAGCCACCCGGGGGAAGGCGGGCGCTTATATGTCGAACATATGTTCTCAGCGCCCCGAACGCAAGTCGCCGGCCTGTCTCACGAGAGGGTTGGCGCCGATCGAGTTGCGGATGCTGAAGGTCACGCCGCCCGGCCGGTAGCGGTCGTCCGAGGACTCCACCGGGCGGCCCTCGTGCGTGGTCGTGACCCGGCGCTGGCGCAGGAGCGGGCTCCCCCGGCGCACCCCCAGCAGGCGGGCGTCCTCGGCGCCGGCGGACACCGCGTCGATGAGGTGCTCGCCGTAAGCGAACACGAGGCCGATCGAGTCGTACAGGGCCTCGGTGACGGACTCGCAGTCGGCCGGGATCCGCTCGACGGCGGCGGCCACCCACTCGGCGTACACGGTGCGTTCGAGCAGGACGGGCTCGTCCTCCAGCGAGCGCAGCCGCAGCACCTCCAGGACCTCGCCGGGGCCGAGCCTGGCGGACTCGGCGGCGCTCGCGGCACGGCGGCGCTGGGTGATCACCTGGCCGCCGAAGCGGTAGCCGTTCGCGCGCGCCCACTGCGCGAAGCTGTGCAGCTCGGCGAAGCTCTGGCTGCGCGCCCTGCCGAGCACGATGCGCCTGGCCCCCTGCCGGGAGCCGAGCAGGCCCTCGGCGGCGAGCACGGCCACCGCCTGGCGCACGGTGCCGCGGGCCGCGCGGTAGCGTTCGGCCAGCTCAGCCTCGCTCGGGAGCTGCGAACCGACCGGGAGCGCACCGGAGACGATCTCGTTCCGAAGATCATCGGCGATCAGTTCATAGCGCGCAACCATCAGCGACCCTTCCCATTCATGAAAGAGCAACATTCATGCGACTTACTGGTGCTCGCTTGTTTGTACAAGTTCCCTTAGGTTCCTTCCACATCCCCTGAAGTGGAGGCGTTGTGTTCACACCTCGCGCCCGTGCGGCCGGCGTTGCCGCAGCCCTTACCGTAGTCACCGCGGCGTGCGGCGCCGCGCCCGGCACCCAGCAGTCCACCGCGTCCTCCTCCTCCGCTCCGAACGCGGCCACCGCCACCTCGGCGGCGGACTTCGGCGGCCTCGACAAGCTCGTCGAGGCGGCCAAGAAGGAGGGAAATCTCCACGTCATCGCCCTTCCGCCCGACTGGGCGAACTACGGGGAGATCATCCAGAAGTTCCAGGCCAAGTACGGCATCAAGATCGAGAGCGAGACGCCCGACGCGGCCAGCGCCGACGAGATCAACGCGGTCAAGACGCGCAAGGGCCAGGACCGCGCCCCCGACGTGCTCGACCTCGGCCAGTCGTTCGCGATCAGCGGAGCCGGCGAGGGCCTGTTCGCTCCGTACAAGGTGCAGTCCTTCGACAAGATCCCCGAGGGGCAGAAGGAGGGCACCGGGCTCTGGGTCAACGACTACGGCGGCTACGTGTCCATCGGCTGCGACGCCAAGAAGATCACCGCGTGCCCGACGAGCTTCGCCGACCTGCTCAAGCCCGAGTACAAGGGCAAGGTCGCGATGAACGGCAACCCGACCAAGGCGGGCTCGGCCTTCGCCGGCGTGTACGCCGCCGCCCTCGCCAACGGCGGCTCGTTCGACGACATCCAGCCCGGCATCGACTTCTTCAAGAAGCTGAAGGACGCGGGCAACTACAACCCGGTGGAGACCACGCCCGCGACCATCGAGAAGGGCGAGACCCAGATCAGCATCGACTGGGACTACAACAACTCCGCCTACGCG
This sequence comes from Nonomuraea sp. NPDC003707, assembly GCF_053587055.1. NCBI lineage: Bacteria > Bacillati > Actinomycetota > Actinomycetes > Streptosporangiales > Streptosporangiaceae > Nonomuraea > Nonomuraea sp. NPDC003707. The sequence continues at coordinate 93,438 of NZ_JBSFNK010000016.1, forward strand.
CCCCAGATGGCCGCCAAGGGCCTCGACTGGAAGGTGAACATCCCCTCCGACGGCAAGTACTTCCAGATGTACGCCCAGGCCATCAACAAGGACGCCCCGCACCCGGCGGCGGCCAGGCTGTGGCAGGAGTACCTCTACAGCGCCGAAGGCCAGAACCTCTTCCTCAAGGGCTTCGCCCGCCCCGTCCTGCTGCCCTCGATGACCACCGACGGCACCGTGGACAAGGCCCTGGCGGAGAAGCTGCCGTCGGTGGAGGGCAACCCCACCTTCCCGACGAGCCAGCAGGTGGACGCGGCCAAGGCCAAGCTGGCCGGCGGCTGGGACGCCGCGATCTCGGGATGAACCGCTCCGGTTCGAAGGGCTGGCTGGGGGCGCTGCCGCTGCTGGCCTTCTTCGCGCTCGTCTTCGGTGTCCCCGCCATCGCGCTGGTGGCGGGGGCGTTCACGGCGCAGGGGCGGCCGAGCCTGGCGAACCTGTCGCAGAGCCTGCAGGGCGGCTACCTCGTCGCGATGCTCGGCAGCGTGAAGCTGTCCGCCGTGGTCGCCCTGCTGGGGGCCGTGCTGGGGACGTTCCTCGCGTACGCCGTCGTGACCTCACGCCTCACGTTCCTGCGCGAGGCCGTGCTGACGGCCTCCGGCGTGCTGGCCAACTTCGGCGGGGTGCCGCTGGCGTTCTTCTGGATCGCCACGCTCGGCAACTCCGGCGTGGTCAGCGGCCTGGTCGGGCTGCCGTCCGGCTCGCTCTACACGTTCTGGGGCCTGGTGGTGACCTACCTGTACTTCTCGATCCCGCTGATGGTGCTGGTCATGGCGCCGGCGCTGGACGGGCTGCGGCCGCAGTGGCGCGAGGCGGCGGCCAACAACGGGGCCACCGCCTGGCACTACTGGCGCTTCGTCGCGCTGCCGGTGCTGGCGCCGTCGATGCTGGGCGGGGTGGTGCTGCTCTTCGGGTCGGCCTTCTCCGCGTACGCCACCGCCAACGCCATGGTCGGGACCGTCGTCCCGCTCGTCACGCTGAAGATCGCCAGCGCGCTCACCGGCGACGTGCTGATCGGCTACGAGAACATCGCGTTGGCCCTCAGCCTCGACATGGTCGTGGTGGCCGGGCTCGTGATGGCGATCTACCTGCCGCTGCAGAAGAGGAGCTCCCGATGGCTGCACTGACCGGCCTGGAGCGCATCTCGGGTGGCTCCTCGCGCCCTCGCGTGTGGCGCGGCGCGGTGTTCCTGCTGGCGGCGGCCTACTTCCTGATCCCGCTCGGGGCCTCGCTCTGGTACACGATCTACACCCCGACCACGGGCGTGTCGTTCTCGGCCTACGGCGAGCTGCTGACGGCCGACGGGTTCGTGCGCTCGCTGCTGCTGTCGCTGTCCCTGGCCGTCGCCACGATCGTGCTGGTGCTGCTGCTGGCGTTGCCCGCGATGCTGGCCGTACGGCTCTTCGCGCCGCGGCTGCGCCCGCTGATGGAGGTGCTGTGCACGCTGCCCCTGGTGGTGCCGCCCATCACCTTCGTGGCCGGGATCGGCACGTCGCTGCGCACCGGGACGGACGTGCTGGCTCCGACGCCGTTCTGGGCCACGCTGATCGCGGTCCAGGACCCGGCGTTCCCCGTGGTGCTGGTGCTGGCGTACGTGGTGCTGGTGCTGCCGTTCGTGTACCGGTCGCTGGACGCGGGGCTGCGCGCGATGGACGTGCGGACGCTGGTGGAGGCGGCCCGCAACCTGGGCGCCTCGTGGCCGTACGTGCTGGTCCGGGTGGTCGTGCCGAACCTGCGCTCGGCGCTGGCCAGCGCGTCGTTCCTGACGCTGGCCCTCGTGCTGGGCGAGTACACCGTGGCCAGCCTGCTGGGGTACGGGCCGTTCGCGGTGTGGATCGTGACCGTCGCCGGCTCCAAGGGGCAGCTCTCGGTCGCGGTGTCCATCCTCAGCCTCCTGCTCATCTGGCTGCTGCTGCTCGCCGTGTCCTCGGCGTTCGGTAAGGAGAGAAACAAATGACCGCATCGGTGGAGTTCCGCGCGCTGCGGCGGATGTTCGGCAAGACGGTCGCGCTGGACGGCTTCGACCTCATCGTCGCGCCCGGCGAGTTCGTCGCGCTGCTGGGGCCCTCGGGCTGCGGGAAGACGACCGCGCTGCGGTGCGTGGCCGGGTTCGAGCGGCCGGACTCGGGCGCGGTGCTCGTGGACGGCCGGGACATCACGGACGTACCGGCCAACAAGCGGGACGCGGGCATGGTCTTCCAGTCCTACTCCCTCTTCCCCAACCTGAACGCCCGCGACAACGTGGCCTTCGGCCTGCGCGTCCGCAAGGTGCCCGTGGCCACCAGGCGGAAGAAGGCGGACGAACTACTCGAACTGGTCGGCCTCCCCTCGCACGCCGACCGCTACCCGCACCAGCTCTCCGGCGGCCAGCAGCAACGCGTCGCCCTGGCCCGCGCGCTCGCCCTGGAACCGCGCGTCCTGCTGCTGGACGAGCCGCTGTCGGCGCTGGACGCGAAAGTACGCGTGTCGCTGCGCGAGGAGATCCGCCGTCTCCAGCTCGACCTGGGCATCACCACCATCTTCGTGACCCATGATCAGGAGGAGGCCCTGTCGATCGCGGACCAGGTGGCGGTGCTGCGCGACGGGCGGCTCGAACAGGTCGGCTCGCCCGCCGAGATCTACGACCGCCCGGCCACCGCCTTCGTGGCGGAGTTCGTCGGCACCATGAACCACCTCGCCGGGCAGGTCTCCGGTGACCAGGTCACGGTGCTCGGCCAGCTCCTGCCGGTGGACGGCCAGGTGCCCGCTGATCCGTCGGTGGACGTCCTGATCCGTCCGGAGGCCGTCAAGGTCGTCCCGGTCGAGGACGGTCCCGCCCACGTGCTCGCCGCCTCCTTCCGCGGCGCCTCGGTCCGCCTCCGGGTGGCGGTGGAGGGCGGGGAGGTCCTGGCCGACGTCCCCGGCCACGAGGCGGCCCGCCTCGCGCCCGGAACGCGCGTCACCGTCCGCCTGGTGGACCGGCCCGTCCTGGTGGCGCCCCGCACGGTGACCGTCCCGGCCCCGGTCGTGGCGGCCGATGCGATCTGAGCACGCCGGCCCGGATGCCGTCCTGTTCGACATGGACGGCACCCTGGTCGACACCGAAGGGCTGTGGTGGCAGGCCACCGTCTCCATCGCAGCCTCCCTCGGCCGGCCGTTGGGGCCGGAGGACGTGCCGTACGTACTCGGCCGCACGGTCGAGGACGTGGCCGCCCACCTCCTCACCCCCGCTTCGAACACGCCACTCATGACCGAGGTGGCCAGACAACCCACAGACGCCTCACTCACGACCGAGGTGGCCAGACAACCCACAGACGCCTCACTCACGACCGAGGTGGCCAGGCAGCTCACGGACGCCTTCGCCGACCTCATCGGGCAGGGCGTGAAGGTCACGCCGGGGGCGTCGGAGCTCCTGGCCGAGCTGGCCGCCACCGCCATCCCGACGGCCCTGGTCAGCGCCTCTCCCCGGACCATCGTGGAGCTGGTGCTGCCATGGCTCGGGCACACGTTCGACCTGGTGATCGCGAACGAGGACACGGCCCGCGGCAAGCCGTACCCGGACCCGTACCTGGAGGCGGCCCGCCGGCTCGGCACGACCCCCTCCCGCTGCGTCGCCGTCGAGGACAGCCCCACGGGCGTCGCCGCCGCCACGGCCGCGGGGTGCCGCGTCCTGGTGACGTCCCCGGAGAAGGGCCTGCCGTCGCTCACCCACCTCATGACCAACACCCACCCACCAGAGGGCTGAGAGCTGGGCCTGGGGATGCCGATGAGGGGTGAGCGCTGAGGGCGGGCGCTGAGGGGCGGGTCGTGGGAGCCGAGGGCTTGGGGTGACGGGCTGGGTTGTGACGGGCCGGGTTGTGACGGGCCGGGTTGTGAGGCACTGAGTGGCGAGGTGCTGAATGGTGACGGGCTGGGTTGTGACGGACCCCGGCCAGTGACGGACCCCGGCCAGTGACGGGCCACGGGCGATGCCGGGCCACGGGCGGTGCCGGGCCCGGCGGGGACACCGAGCCGGGGCGCTGGGCGCGAACCCCAGGCACGGACCCTGGACGCAGACCCTGGACGCCGAGCCGGGGCGCTGGGTCGGGGCGCTGGGTCGGGGCGCTGGGTCGGGGCGCTGGGTCGGGGCGCTGGGTCGGGGTGAGGGGTCGGGGTGAGGGGTCGGGGTGAGGGGTGGCTGGTTGGTAGGTGAGGTTACTGAGGTGGTCGTGGTTCGTTAGTCGATGCTGAAGCGGGCCAAAGCGCCCGCCTCCAGGGCTACCCAGATCGCCCCATCCGGCCCGACCGTCAGCCCGTGCGGCTCGGCCTTTCGCGCGCCTTCGTCCCCCGCCTGCGGTCCGGTTGGGAGCGGGTACGAGTCGATGGTGCCGTCGGTGGTGATGCGGCCGAGGCGGTCGGCGGCCCACTCGGTGAACCAGAGGGCACCGTCGGGGCCGGTGACGATCGCGTGCGGCCGTGCGACCCGATCGGGCAAGGGGTACTCGGTGATCTTGCCGGCGGTGTCGATCCGCCCGACCTGACCAGCGCCGATCTCCACGAACCAGAGCGCGTCATCCGGCCCCAGCGTGATGCCCACCGGGGCGGCACCCTCCGTGGGGAGCGGGTGAACGGTCACCTCGCCTGCCAGCGAGATCCGCCCGATGGCGTTGCCCTGGTTGATCGTGAACCAGAGCGCGTCATCCGGCCCCACCGTGATGAAGGCGGGCATACCGCCCTCCACCGGCACCTCGAACTCCGTCCGCTCTCCGCCGGGCCCGATGCGCCCGATCCGGCCGGTCTGCATCTGGGTGAACCACATGGCCCCGTCGGGCCCGGCGACGAGCCCGTACGGCGAGTCCGCCTCATGGGAGGTCACCTGCCCGTCGGCGGCGATCCGGGAGACCCGGCCGCCCGTGCCCTCCGCGAACCACATCGCCCCGTCCGGCCCCGGGGTGATAACCATCGGCTGCCCGTCGGCCGGATCGAGCTGATGAATCACCGGCTTCTGGCCCGGCACCATCCTGCCGACACGCCCTTCGTGGACAAGCGTGAACCAGAGCGCCCCATCCGGCCCGGTCGCGATGCCGTACGGCGCACCCTCATCAATATCAATCCTGGTCAACATCTGCGGTCCTTCACTGGTCGATCCTGCGCTGCTCAACATATGCGTCCTCCTGCCAACGTGATCTCGGTCCCCCGGAAGCGCCGGATGAGGGCGCGGTCGTGCGACACCACGACGAGCCCGCCGCGGTAGTCGTCGAGTGCCTGCTCGATCTCCTCGGCCAGGACCGGCGACAGGTGGTTGGTCGGCTCGTCGAGCAGGAGGAGGTCGTACTCCTGCGCCAGCAGCCGGGCCAGCGCCAGTCTGCGCTGCTGCCCGACCGACAGCGTGCCCACCTTCTGGTCGAGGGCTTGGGGCTTGAAGAGGCCGGTGCTCAGCAGAGCCGCACGCCGCTCGTCCGCATAGCTGTGGTTGTGGCCGTAGGCGTCCAGGACGGTCAGGTCGGGGTCGAACGTCACCTCCTGCGGCAGGTGGCCGACCCTTACCCGGGCGTGCTCGGCCAGGGTCTGGAGCAGTGTCGACTTGCCCGCGCCGTTGGCCCCGCGGACCAGCAGCCGGTCACCGGCTTCGATGGTCAGGGAGGGGACGTGCAACCGATCGCCGACCCGGACATCGCGCAGCTCCACAAGCACGCGAGCTTGGGCCCGGTCGTGCCCGACCGCATACCCGTGCCCGACCGCATACCCGTGCCCAGCCGCATACCCGTGTCCGACGGCATGCTCGTCTCCGGCCGCATGCTCGTCTCCGGCACGCTGCTGCCGGAGGCCGAGCTCACGTCCCGTATCAGGGGCGCATCGCACGCCGGCCACGCGTCCCGTAGCGGGCTCATGGCTTGGAGCGGGTGCGTGTCCCGAAGCGGGCGCATGTCCCGGAGCCGGCGCATGGCTTGGGGTGGGCTCGTGGGTCTTATCAGGGGTGCGTTGTGTGCCGGGCTGGCGTTTCGGGGTGGGCTCCGGTGCTGCGTTGGGTGCAGGGCCTGGGGCGGGGGTGCTGGGACTCGTTTCGTCGATTTCCAGCGGGTCGGGGAAGGTCGGGGTGGTGGTGTTCAGGGGGTCGGGGAGGGCCGGGGTGGGGGTGAAGGTGCCGTGGAAGCGGAGGGGGGCGGGTGGCCGAGGGACCGGGTCGGCCTCCAGCCGGCGCAGGCGCTCGTGTGCGTTGCGGACCCGGCTGGCCACCGAGCTCTGCACCCGCCCGGCGTTGCGGTCGTAGGCCATCTTGTTGTTGTCGCGCATCAGCCGCCCCGTGGCCACCCGGTGGGCGGTCGTGGCCGCGTAGTCGCGCACCTGCCGCACCTCCTCGCACCACGCCGCGTACGACTGCTCCCAACGGGCCCTGGCGGCGGCCTTGGCGGCCAGGAAGCCGGTGTAGCCGCCGCCGAAGCGGGTGATCGCCCCGTGCTCGACCTCGAGCACGGCCGTGGCCACCCGGTCGAGGAAGACGCGGTCGTGGGAGACCACGACGACCGTGCCCCGGTGCTCGCGCAGCCGGGCTTCGAGCCAGGTCAGGGCCCACTCGTCGAGGTGGTTGGTCGGCTCGTCGAGCAGCAGGACCCTGGGGGCGGCGGCCAGGACGCAGGCCAGGCCGAGGCGGGCGCGCTCCCCGCCCGACAGGCTGGACAGCGGCCGGTCGCGGCCCACGTGGAACAGCCCCAGCCCGTGGAACGCCTTGTCGACCCGCGCGTCGGCCTCGTAGCCGCCGCGCAGCTCGTACGCCGTCAGCAGCTCCCCGTACTCCGCCATGACGTCATCGGTGAGCGCCGACTCCAGCTCGCGGATCCGGCGCTCCATGGCGCGCAGGCCGGCCAGCGCGGCGTCGACGGCCTGCTGGACCGTGTGGCCGGGCGGCAGGTCGAGCGTCTGCCGGAGGTAGCCGGTGTCGTCGGCCAGCGTCACCTCGCCGTCGTCGGGCCGCTCGACCCCGGCCAGCAGCCGCAGCAGCGTGGACTTGCCCGAGCCGTTCTCGCCGACGATGCCCACGCGCTCGCCGGGCTTCACGGACATGGACGCCTCAGCGAGGACGGCCCGCTCGCCGTATGACTTGGAAACCCCTCGAAGACTGATCAGGATGGAACTCCAATCGCAACCGTTGTAGCGTTAGTGTGCCATGCGGGAGAAGCTAATGCAACTGGAGTAGTTTTTGGAGTCGAACAAGCGGCCGGGCGGGCGAAGCGCCCGGGTTCGGGACGCCGTACGGGAGGCCACCCTCGCCGAGCTGGCCGAGCACGGATACCGGGGCCTGACGGTGGAGAACGTGGCCGAGCGGTCAGGAGTGCACAAGACGACCGTCTACCGGCGCTGGGGCAGCGTCGCGGGGCTGATCTCCGACGCCCTGGAGCTGGCCAGGGACGAGCCGTGGCCCATTCCCGACACGGGCTCGATCGAGGGCGATCTGAGGGGCATCGTCCAGCTGGTGCGCAGCGGCTTCGACGACCCGGAGCTGGGGCCGGTGTCGTTGGCGTTCGTGGCGGCGGCCGTACAGGATCCCGACGCGGCGCGGGCGCTGCACGAGTTCTTCATGGCCCGGCACGAGCAGTCGGCCGAGGTGGTGCGGCGGGCGGTCGCACGCGGTGAGCTGCCTGACGTCGTGGATGTCAGGGAAGTGATCAGGGTGGCCGTCGCGCCTGTTTACTACCGGCTGTTCGTGGCGCATGAGCCGGTCACCGAGCGGGACGCCGACCGTGCCGCCGACGCGGCGCTCGCCGCCGCCCGCGCCGGTGTTCTGTGAACTGCCACCCGCGACGGGGCTCTATGAACCGCCGCCCGTGCTGCCGCCCGCGCCGGTGTGCGGCACTCGCCGCCGGCCATGCCGGTGCTCTGTGAGCCGATCCCGCGCCGGCAAGAGCAGCCCGCGCCGGTGCCCCGGGAGGGTCAGGGGGTCTTCTGGCCGCGTAGTTCGAAGTCGTCGAACGTCGTCTTCAGCAGCGACGTCTCGTCCTTGGGCGTACGCGCGAACAACCCCACATACCCGTTCCCGAGCCCGTTCGGATCCTCCACCTGGTGCACCCGCTGATCGTTCACCCACATCGTCAGCCGCACCGCCGACCCGGTCTGCTCGCACGCCGCCACCACCCGGGCCTTGCCGGGCAGGCCGTCCACCTGCACCGGCTGGGCCAGCGTCCCGCCCGATCCGTCCACGATCCGCCGGATCCTGGCCTTCCCGGTCGTGTCGAGCGCGAACTCGTAGTACGTGTCGTCATCGTCCATGTTGTGGCAGTACACGCCGTACTCACCGCTCCCGACCGACTTCTTGACCTCGGCGGTGACGGCGACGACGACGGACGAGGGCAACATCGGCGTGGGCGTGGCCGACGGGTCGGGCGTGTTGGTCGGCGTGGCGATGAGGAAGGGTATGGGCGCCTTCGCCCACCGCTCCTCGGACCCCTTCTCCACGTCCAGCCCGTACGTCCCGTCCGTCCGGTAGCCGTAACTGGCCGTCTCGTCCGGGTCGTAGACGCCGTTCCAGCCGCCGGAGGTCTGCGTGAAGTCCTCACGGTAGAGAACGCTCATGTCGGGCGGCCCGCTGGGGCTGAACACCGCCCACGCGGCCACCGAGCCCGCCACGAGCACCGCCGCGGCCGCCGCCGCGACGCCCGCGATCAGCTTGGCGCGGTTGCCCTTGGACTTCTGCTGGACGGACGTGTACGGCGCCGTGGCCTGCTGCCAGGCCACCTGTACGGTATGCGCCGCCTGTTCGGGCCCGGCCGACCGCCCGACGAGCTGGTCGAGCAGCTGCTGCGCGGTGGGCCGCGCGGCCGGGTCCTTCCGCAGCGCGGCCCCGACCAGCTCGCGCAGGCCGGGCTCGACCTCGCTGAGATCCGGCTCGGTGTTGAGCACCTGGTAGACGATCGAGGGCAGCGTGTCGCCACCGAAGGGCGCCCTGCCGCTGGCGGCGAACGCGACCAGGCATCCCCACGAGAACACGTCGCAGGCCGGGGACACGGGTTCGCCCCGCAGCACCTCGGGAGCCATGTAGCGGGGCGTGCCCACCAGCTCGCCGGTGCCCGTGACGCCTCCGAGCGTGTCGAGCGCCCGCGCGATGCCGAAGTCGATCACCCGCGGGCCGACGGGCGACAGCAGCACGTTCGACGGCTTGAGGTCCCTGTGCACCACACCGGCGCCGTGGATGGCGGTCAGCGCGGTGGCCACGCCGACGGCCAGCGCGTCGAGGCTGGAGCCGCGCAGGGGGCCCGACTGGCGTACGGCGGCCTCGAGGTTCGGGCCGGGCACGTATTCGGTGACGACATAGAGCTGGTCGCCGTCGAGCGCGGCCTCGATCACCGCGGCCGTGCAGAACCTGCGCACCCTCTGGGCGGCGTCCGCCTCCCTGCGGAACCGCATGCGGAACTGCTCGTGCTGGGTCAGCTCCGAGTTGATCACTTTGACGGCGACCCGCTGCCCAGCCGGATCCTCGGCGAGATGGACCGTGCCCATGCCGCCCCGACCCAGCACGCTAAGCAACCTGTAGCGCCCGATGTGGGAGGTTTCACCGCTCACGGCGCGCTAGCTTACCGACACGCCGCACACCGCGCAGGGCCGAGCACGCCACGTATTCGCCACCTGGGGGAAAGCCGGACCCGGGTGGCATGCCCCCGCACGCACGGAGTTGACTAGGCGTCATGCATGCCATCATCGTCTCCGCCCCTGGCGGTCCTGAGGTTCTCGAATACGTCGAGCGGCCCGATCCCGTCCCCGGCGAGGGTGAGATCGTGGTCGACGTCGCGGCCAGCGGGGTCAACTTCATCGACATCTACCACCGCTCCGGCGCGTACCCGCTCGACCTGCCCACCCCCATCGGCTCCGAGGGCGCGGGCACGGTCTCGGCCGTCGGGCCCGGGGTGCGGGGACTGGCCGTGGGCGACACCGTGGCCTGGGCCAACGTCCTGGGCAGCTACGCCGAGAAGGCGGTGGTCCCGGCGAACCGGGCCGTGCCGGTGCCCGACGGCGTCCCGGCCGACGTGGCCGCGGCGGCGATGCTGCAGGGGTTGACCGCCCACTACCTCACCCACTCCACCCACGAGGTGCGTGAAGGCGACGAGGTGCTCGTCCACGCCGGAGCCGGCGGCATGGGGCAGCTGCTCATCCAGCTGGCCAAGCTCAAGGGCGCCAAGGTCCACACCACCGTCTCCACCAGCGAGAAGGAGAAGCTGGCCAGGGAGGCCGGCGCCGACGAGGTGCTACGGTACGACGACTTCGCCGAGGCGCTGCGGGACAGGATCGACGTGGTGTACGACGGCGTCGGCAAGGCCACGTTCGACGGCGGGCTCGAGGCGCTGCGGCCACGCGGCCTCATGGCCCTGTACGGCGCCGCCAGCGGCCCGGTGCCGCCGATCGACCCCCAGATCCTCAACCGCAAGGGCTCGCTCTTCCTGACCAGGCCCACGCTCGTCCACTACATAGCCGAGCGCGAGGAGCTGCTGCGGCGCGCCTCCGACCTGTTCGGCTGGATCAAGTCGGGACAGCTCGCCATCAACATCTCCCACCGCTACCCGCTGGCCGAGGCGCACCAGGCGCACGAGGACCTGGCGGCCCGCCGGACGACAGGAAAACTGCTCCTCATACCCTGACGCCATGGACATCGCAGGATCAATCTGGTCGTTCGCCGCCGTAGTGGCACTGCTCACGCTCACCCCCGGCCTCGACACGGCCCTGATCCTGCGTACGTCCTTGCTGGCGAGCAGGCGGGCGGCCTGGGGCGTGACGCTCGGCATCCAGCTCGGCACGCTCACATGGGGCGTGCTCACCGCGGCCGGGCTGTCGGCGCTGCTGGCCGCCTCGCGGCTCGGCTACGAGATCCTGCGCTGGGCCGGCGTGGCGTACCTGGTGTGGATGGGCCTGCGCATGCTCCTGGCCAAGGCCGCGCCCCACGACGAGCCGGAGCAGGCGGTGCGGTTCGGGGGCGGGTTCCGGCGCGGCCTGGTCACGAACCTGCTCAACCCCAAGGTCGGGGCGTTCTACGTGGCCATGCTGCCGCATTTCATCCCGGACGGGGCGCCGCACGCGGTCATGGGGTTGGTGCTGGCCGGCGTGCACGTGGCCGAGGGGCTGCTGTGGAGCGCGGCGCTGATCGGGTTCGCTTCGCTGGTGGGCGGCTTCCTGCGGACGCCCGCCGTACGCCGTTTCCTCGACCGCCTGACCGGCGTGGTCATCGTCGGCTTCGGCATCCGCCTCGCCGTCACCGACTGAGGCCGAAGCCGGGGCTCGTGGGCCAGCCCAGCAGACGGGCCCCGAGCACGGCGGTCTCCAGGGTGAAGCGCTGCGTCGGGTCGTCCGGCGAGAAGCCGGTCAGCCGGCGGATGCGCTCCAGCCGGTACGTGACCGCCCGCGGGCTGAGCCCCAGCCGCCGGGCCGCCGCCGTCTGGTTGCCGTGCGAGGCGAAGACGGCCTCCAGCGTCTCCAGCAGCGGCTCGTGCCCGCCCCGCGCCCCCAGCAGCGGGCTCAGCACGCTGGTCACGAGGTCCTCGATCGCGCCCCTGTCGCGCAGCAGCACGGGGAAGACGAGCAGGTCGGCGGCCTTGACCACGTCGGCCCTGAGCCCCAGCCCGTCGGCCAGCTCCAGGGCCTGCGCCGCCTCCCGGTAGGAGGCCACCACGCCGCCGGGGCCACGCTGCGGCCGTCCCACCGCGACCCGCCACCCGGCTGGGAAGCGGGCGCGTACGTGATGGGTGAACTCTCCCACCGCGGCCGGCAGCGTCGCCGGGGCCACGCACACCAGCAGCCCGTCGCGCACGGCCACGAGCACGTTGTGCGAGCCGAACCGGGCGATCAGGTCCCGTTCGATGCGGTCCTGGTCGCCGTCGCGCATGCCGCGGGCCACGGCCACCACGTACGACCCCGCCAGCCGCAGCCCGAAGTGCTCGGCCCGCTCCGCCAGCCGCTCGGCCCGCCCTTGGAGCAGGTCGTCCACGAACTCCCGCCAGGCCTGCTCCTCCTCGCGGATGGCGGCGAGCTGCGCCCTCTCGTACCCCTCCATCAGCGCGGAGACCGCCTTGCGCAGCGCGGGCAGCGCTTCCGGCAGCCCCTCGCCGGCGGCGAGCGCGCCGTCCACCAGCACCCGCAGCGGCACCCCCAGCGTGGCGGCGCGCTTGCCCGCCGCGCGGTAGGCGTCGAGCGCCTCGCGGGAGGGTAAGCGGCCGGTCGCGGCGTGCTCGGCCAGCACCCGCCGATGCCCGCCGAGCAGGTCGGCGAGCAGGTCGGCGGGCAGCTCGGAGATCGCCATCACACTCCTACGTCACGCCTGTCGAAGGAGAGCACCGCGGTGAGCGCGAGCACGGCCGTCGCCCCCGCCAGCACAAGGTAGTCCCCGACCGGCAGCCCCTCATAGAGCGGCCGGCCCTCGGCGTAGTAGTGGAACGGCGAGACCCACTTCAGCCAGGAGATGGCGTCGATGTTCCGGCCGATCGTGACCACGACGTAGCCGGCCACCACCCACACCCCGACCACGGCGGAGGCGATCGACCTGCGCCCGGCGGCCGCGCCGACCGCCAGCCCCATCGTCCCGAACAGCAGCCCGACCAGGAGCACCCCGAGGTGCGCGGCCAGGATCCGGTCGAACGGCACCCCCATCTCCACGACCTCGCTCATCGCCCACATGGCGAGCAGCGTCACGACGGCCAGCACGAGCATCGCGACCGCCAGCGCGGCGAACCTGTCCAGCACCAGCCGCCGCCGGTCCACCGGCAGCGTGACGACCAGCTCCAGCGTGCCCGACTCCTCCGGCTGCGCGATCGCCCGGTTGGCCAGGAGCATCGCGAACACGATGAACAGCATGGGGACGAAGAGCTGGTAGACGACCGTCTGCAGGTAGCCGGCGCCGGAGGCGAAGTCCCCGAGCCCGCCCATCAGGTCCTTGAGCGGCCCGGGGAACTTGGCCATGGCCATGGAGTCGTAGGTCTCGGGGTTCACCTTGACGTTGGCGTACGCGCCCAGATAGACGCCCATGAAAGCGCTGATGCCCAGGCACCACCAGATGAGCGACCGCCGGTTGTCGCGCAGGCTCTTAGCGATCATGGTGCCGCTCCTCGTCGCTGTAGTAGGTCAGGAAGATCTCCTCCAGGTCCGGTTCCGCGCTCACCATGTGCACCACAGTGAAGGCGGCCGCCGCCTTGATCAGCGCGTCCGGCCGGCCGTCGATCGTGCAGCGCACGCCGGCACCCTCCACGCGCAGGTCGCGCACACCGGGCAGGTTCTCGAACGCCGCTCGCGGCACGGGCGCGTCGAAGTGCAGTTCGACCCGGCGCACCGCCTTCTCGCGCAGCGCCGCCACGTCCTCCACGGCCACCAGGCGCCCGTCCCGTACGATTCCGACCCGGTCCGAGACGTTCTCGACCTCGGCGAGCACGTGCGAGGACATCAGCACGGTTCGCCCGGACTGGCGCACCTCCCTGACCATGGCCAGGAACTCGTGCTGCACCAGCGGATCCAACCCGCCCGTCGGCTCGTCCAGGATGAGGAACTCCGGCTCGTGCATGAACGCCTGGATCAGCCCGACCTTCTGCTTGTTGCCCTTGGAGAGCTTGCGCATCTGCACCGACAGGTCGGCCTCGAGGCGCTCGGCCAGGGCTTCGATGCGCGTGTCCGGCACGCCGCCGCGCATCCTGCCGAGGAAGCGCAGGTAGTCCCTGGCCCGTTCGCGGCCCTCCAGCGCCAGCTCGCCCGGCAGGTAGCCGATCCTGGAGCGGGTCGCGGCCTCGCGCGGGTCGGCGCCGAGGACGCGTACCGTGCCCCGGGTCGGCCTGATCACGTCGAGCAGCAACCGGAGCGTGGTCGTCTTGCCTGCGCCGTTCGGCCCGAGATACCCGAAGATCTCCCCCGGCTGGATCTCCAGCGTGAGATCTTCCAGGCCGCGGCGCCTGCCGTAATACTTGGTCAGCCCTTCGGCCTGCACCACTGCTGTCATGGCCGAATCGTCCCGCCACGCGGGACCTCCGTCACCGGACGGGTCCGGCAGCGTGCGGATGGCTTTGCTTCCGGGACGCGGCAACGAGAGGGTGGGTGGCGTGGAAACGGCGTTCGTGCTCGGTGGCGGGGGCGTGCTCGGCGCGCACGAGGTGGGCATGCTGCAGGCGCTCGACGAGGCGGGCATCAGCCCCGACCTCGTCGTGGGCACGTCCGTGGGTGCCCTGAACGGGGTGGTCATCGCCGCCGCCCCGTCCGAGGCGGTGGAGCGGCTGACCACTCTGTGGCGCTCCGACGTCGTACGTACGGCCTTCGCCGGCTCGTGGGTGGCCCGGTTGTCCACGCTGGCCAGGACCGGCACCCATCTGCACCCGATCGGGCCGTTGCGCGAGGTTCTGAGCGGGACCGTGGGGGTTTCGCGGATCGAGGAGCTGGAGGTCCCCTTCCAGTGCGTGGCGGCCTCGGTCGAGCGGGCGGCGGCTCACTGGTTCACCGGCGGGCCGCTGGTCGATGCCGTGCTGGCATCGTGCGCGGTGCCCGGGCTGCTGCCGCCCGTCGTGATCGGCGGCGAGCACTTCTACGACGGGGGGCTGGTGCACAGCATCCCCGTGGGGCGGGCCGTGCAGCTCGGCGCCAAGCGCGTCTACGTCCTGCACGTCGGGCGGATCGAACGGCCGCTCGCGCCGCCCAGGAGGTTCTGGGAGGTGGGCATGGTGGCGTTCGAGATCGCGCGCAGGCACCGGTTCGCCGAGGACATGGCCAGCCTGCCGCCCGGCGTGGAGGTGCACGTGTTGCCCGCCGGGATGACCGAGGCGCTCTCCCCGCTGCGCTACCGCGACATCTCGCAGATCTCCGCCTGCATCGAGCGGGCGTACAGCGCTTCTTCCCGCTATTTGCGGAACAGAGGAGGATGAGGGTTAGACCGTTGCAGGGAGGCGCCGTTGCTTCCACCGCGTATTCTCCGCCGGCTGGTGCTGGCTCCGCTGGTCATCGTGGTGACCGTGTTCATGGTGGTGACGCTGCCGTTCTGGCTCCTGGTCACGGCGGCGGCCTCGCTGCGCCTGCCGCCGCCGCGGCGCAGAGGGGCGAGGTTCGTCTGGTTCGCCACGGTGTGGCTGACACTGGAGTCGGGCGTGCTGATCACGTGCCTGTGGCTGTGGGTGGCGGGCGGGGCCCGGCGCCAGGAGCGGCATTACGCCCTGATCAGGTGGTTCCTGGCCAAGGTGCACGCGGCCGCCGTACGGATCTTCCGGCTGACGCTGGAGATCCAGGAGCCCGACCTGACGACCGAGGAGCAGTCCGCCAGGCTGACGCGACCGGTCATCGTGCTGTCGCGGCACGCGGGCCCCGGCGACTCCTTTTTGCTGATTTATTACCTTTTGGCGATCTATCGCCGGCGGCCGCGCATCGTCATGAAGGCCGCACTCCAGTACGACCCCTCGCTGGACGTCGTGATCAACCGGCTGCCGAACGCGTTCGTGCCTCGCAAGTCCGGACAGAAGCGGATCATCGAGGAGATCCACCGCCTCGCCGCCTCGATGGGCGACCAGGACGCTCTCGTGATCTTCCCCGAGGGCGGGAACTTCACCCCGCGCCGCCGCCGGCTCGCCATCCGGCGATTGGAGGAGAAGGGGCTGACCGAGGAGGCGGAGCGGGCGCGCGGCATGGACCACCTGCTCCCGCCCCGCCCGAACGGCGCCATCACGGCCATCGAGGCGTGCCCGTCGGCGGACGTCATCTTCGTCGCGCACACCGGGCTCGACGACCTCATCACGCTGGGGGACGTCTGGCGCAAGCTGCCCTTCAACGCTCAGATCACCGCGAAGTGGTGGCGGGTGCCCGCGGCCGAGATCCCGGCGGAGCGGGAGGACCGGATCCGGTGGCTGTACGACCATTGGGAGCAGATCGACGCCTGGATCGACGCCCAGCGCACAGCCCGGGCAAACGGAGCCCAGACAAAATGAGCCCAGACGCGATGAGCGCGGGCTAGCCGAGCGGCGGCGCGCCCGGGGGCAGGACCGGGACGTCCGGCGGGCCGTGCTCGATGAGGCGGAGCAGCGCGTCCGTGTCGAGGTGCCGTTCCACCAGGTCGCCGAGCGCGTCGAGCCGCTCCTCCCGGAGCGCGGCGAAGTCCGTGCCGGGAGCCGGCGCGAAGTCGCGTCCCGCCCGCGCGGCCACGTCGGCCAGGAAGGCCCGGCGGAAGCCGTCGTTCTCCAGGGCACCGTGCCAGGTGGTGCCCCAGACGTTGCCGGCCCGGCAGCCGTCGAGGAACGGCTCGCCTCCGTCGACCGAGGCCTGCCCGTGGTGGATCTCGTACGCGCGGACCGGCTGCCCGTACGCCGTGCCCTCCGGCCGCCCGAGCCGCTTCTCCTTCGCGAACTCGACGCGTACCGGCAGCCGCCCGAGCCCTTCGACCTTGCCCGCCCCCGACTCCACCTCGTCCACGATCTCCCGCCCGAGCATCTGGAACCCGCCGCAGATCCCCAGGACGGGCCCCGCGCGGTCGATGATCGCCGCGGCCAGCCCGCGCTCCCGCAGCCACGCCAGGTCGCTCACCGTGGCTCTGGAGCCCGGCAGCACCACCAGGTCGGCGTCGTCCAGCTCGACCGGATCGGTCACGAAACGCACCACGACCCCCGGCTCGGCGGCCAGGGCGTCCAGATCGGTGAAGTTCGAGATCCTCGGCAGCCGCACGACGGCCACCCGAAGGGTCTGCCTGCCGTACGGGGCGCCCACCGCGACCTTCCGGCTGTCCAGGGCCAACGAGTCCTCGACGTCCAGCCAGAGCCCGTCGAGCCAGGGCAGGACGCCGTACACCTCGCGCCCGGTCAGCCGCCTGAGCATGTCAAGGCCGGGCTCCAGGAGCTCCCGCGCGCCGCGGAACTTGTTCACGACAAATCCGGAAATATGCGATTGGTCGTCGGCGTCTAAGAGGCCCACCGTGCCGTAGAACGCGGCGAACACCCCTCCCCTGTCGATGTCGCCGACCACGATCACGGGCAGGTTCGCGGCCCTGGCCAGGCCCATGTTGGCGATGTCGCCGCGGCGCAGGTTGATCTCGGCGGGGCTGCCCGCGCCCTCGCACACGACCACGTCGTACTGACCCCTGAGCCTTTCGAGCGCCTCCAGCGCGGTGGCGCGCAGGAGGTCCTTGAGCGCGCCGTACTCCATCGCGTCCACGTCCGCCACCGGGTTGCCCATGAGGACGACCTGGCTGCGGCGGTCGCTGCCCGGTTTGAGGAGGATGGGGTTCATGTCCACCGTCGGCTCCAGGTAGGCGGCCTGCGCCTGCGTCGCCTGGGCCCGGCCGATCTCGGCGCCTTGAGCGGTGACGTACGAGTTGAGCGACATGTTCTGCGCCTTGAAGGGCGCGACGCGCACGCCCCTGCGGGCCAGCCACCGGCAGATCCCCGCCGTCAGCACGCTCTTGCCCGCGTCGGACGTGGTCCCCGCGACCAGCAACCCCCCTCTGACCATGCGATCACCGTACAGGCCCGCGTTAGGCTGGCCGCATGCCACCGGCCGACCTGCCCATTTGCCGCACCTGCGGCGTCCAGTACGCCGAGCCGCGCCCCGACTGCCCGATCTGCGAGGACGAGCGCCAGTACGTCGGCTGGGACGGCCAGCGGTGGACCACGCTGGCGGGCCTGGCGGCCGAGGGCCATCGCGGCCGGGTGGAGGAGGAGGGCCCGCGCGTGGTGGGCATCGGCACCGCCCCGCCCACGGCGATCGGGCAGCGCGCGCTCCTGCTGCGCACGCCGGAGGGCAACGTGCTCTGGGACATGGTCTCCTACCTCGACGACGACCTGATCGCCGAGGTCGAGGAGCTGGGTGGGGTGTCGGCCATCGCCATCAGCCACCCCCACTTCTACGGCTCCATGATCGAATGGTCCCGGGCCTTCGACGCCCCGGTGTTCATCCACGCCGCCGACAGGCGGTGGGTGGCCAGACCGGACGACTCGGTCATCTTCTGGGAAGGCGACACCCACCGGCTGTCGGAGGACCTCACCCTGATCAACGCGGGCGTGCACTTCGACGGCGGCCAGGTGCTGCACTGGTCGTCCGAGCGTGCCCTGTTCTCGGGTGACATCCTCCAGGTCGTCCAGGACCGGCGCTGGGTGAGCTTCATGTACAGCTACCCCAACTACATCCCGGAACGTCCGCACGTCGTGCGCCGCGCCCTGGACCTGCTGGAGCCGTACGCGTTCGAGAGGGTTTACGGGGGTTGGTGGAAGCGCGTCGTGCACGGGGACGGCGCGGAGGCCGTCCGCCGCTCAGCCGACCGCTACCTCTCCTTCGTCGAGGACGTCGAGGACAGGTAGCCGGCCGTTCAGCCCTCGCGCCTCTGGTCCCTGGTCTCCTCGTCCCGAACGGGCGGCTGCTTCTGACCACCGCCGCCGTAGCGCTCCTGCACCGCGTCCGCGCCCTTCGAGATCTGGTCGTCGTACTTGTGGCCGGTCCGCTCCTTCGCGTAGCGCTCGGCCCGGTCCAGCAACTGGTCGGCCTGCTTGGAATGCCCTCTGGCCAGGTTCTCCGCCTTCTTCAGCCATTCCCCGATGCGGCTCATACACGTTCCCCATTTCTTCGGACTACGGGCGCCCCCTACCCCCGCATCCTGCACATTCACCCCCGCCGCCAGGCGGCGAGCAGCGGAACCACCGCCCACCCGGCGAGCACCGTGAAAGCCGCCCAGGTCGGCATGATGGCCGGCAGCTGCTGGATCAGCTGGAGCGCCGGGTAGCCGGGCAGGAACCGGTTGACCCACTCCCCGCCGGGCAGCACGAGGCCGGCGAACGGCAGCACGAGGACGATCGTCACCAGCGCCGCGGTCGCCACGGCCCCGTTGCGCAGGATCACGCCGAGCGACAGCCCGAGCAACGTGGCCACCACGATCATGAGCGTGCCACCCGCGATCACCGTCCAGGCCCCGGCGGGCAGGAGCGACGGGCGGAACTCCGCGGCCAGGAACCGTCCGTAGAGATAGCCGGGAATCGCGATGAGCAGCGAGCCGGCGACCGCGGCCCCGCTCAGGACGACCGCCTTGGCCGCCAGCACCCGCCCTCTGGACGGCGTGGCGACGAGGGTCGCGTCGATCATGCCGGACGTGTACTCGCCGCTGATCGTCATCGCGCCCATCATCCCGAACGGCAGCTGGGCCAGGACCACCCCCACGTACACCGCCACCACGACCCCCATGGCGGCCTGGTCGCCCGTACGGCCGGGATCCCAGCGTGCGATGACCGTCGCGGCGCCGAGCACGGTCAGCGCGAGCGCCACCAGCACGCCGACGCCCAGCGCCCACCAGGTCGACCGCAGCGTGCGCAGCTTGATCCACTCGGCGGCGATCGCGCTCACGGCTCGTACCTCCCGATGACCTCCATGAACACGTCCTCCAGCGACGTGCCGGGCCGGACGAACTCGCCGATCTTCGCGTCGGCCAGCAGCCTGCCCCGGCCGATGACGATCAGGTGGTCGGCCGTCACCGCCATCTCGTTCATGAGATGGCTCGACACGAGGACGGTCCGGCCCTCGGCGGCGAGCGACTTGAGCAGGTCGCGCATCCAGCGGATGCCTTCCGGGTCGAGCCCGTTGACCGGCTCGTCGAGCAGGAGCACCTCGGGGTCGCCGAGCAGCGCCGCGGCCAGCCCGAGCCGCTGTTTCATGCCCAGCGAGAAGCCGCCGACGCGCCTGCGTCCCGCGTCGCCGAGCCCGACGAACTCCAGCAGCGGGCCGACGCGCTGCCGCGAGATCCCGTTGGAGCGCGCCAGCCACCACAGGTGCTGGTCCGCGCGGCGGCCGCCCTGCACCGCCGTGGCGTCCAGCAGCGCGCCGACCTGGGTGAGCGGCCTGTCGAGCGCGTGGTAGGGCAGGCCGTTCACCGTGGCGCGGCCGGCCGTCGGCCGGTCGAGGCCGAGGATCAGCCGCATGGTGGTGGTCTTGCCGGCGCCGTTCGGGCCGAGGAAGCCGGTGATCCTGCCGGGCGGCACCGTGAAGGAGAGGTCGTCCACGGCGAGGGTCTGTTTGAAACGTCTGGTGAGCCCGCTGACTTCGATCATGTCCTTCACGATCCGCCGGGACCTGCGCGCCGCGCATCGGTCTTGGGACCGATGCGCGCGGCCGGATCTCGCGGTTAGGTTCGTGGCGTGCGCGAACAGATCCGTCTCCCGCTGCTGAGCCGGGTGCCGGCCTGGATCTGGGTGACGATCGACGCCGGGGTCGCCCTCTTCTTCGCCGCCGCCTTCGTCGGCCTGGCCGCGTCGAGGAACCCGTCGGCGCCCGACGCGCTCGACTACGCGGCCGCCCTGGCCACCGCCCTGCCCGTCGCGGTCAGGCGGTTGTGGCCGCGGGCGGTGTTCGTGATCGTCCTGGTGGGCGGGCTCGGCATGCGCGAGTTCTTCATGCCGCACGCCGACCTGCTCTGCCTGCCTCTCGTGCTGTACACGCTGGCGACGCGGGGCAGGGCCGTCGTCGCGCTGCTCGTGGCGGCCGCGGTCGTGGCGCAGGGCGTGCTGGCTCCGCCGCTGACGGCCGTCATACGCGACCAGCTCGGGCTGGTGCTGGCGATCATGGTCGCCGCCTGGGCCGCCGGCACCGCCGTACGCCAGCGCAGGCGCTACACCGAACAGCTCGCCGCGCAGGCGGAGGAGTGGGCACGGGCGGAGGCCATGGCGGAGCGGCTGCGGATCGCCAGGGAGCTGCACGACGTCATCGGCCACGGGCTCGGCACGATCACCGTGCAGGCGGGCGTGGCGGGCCTCCTGGGCGGAGCGGAGGAGATGCGCGGCGCGCTGACCTCGATCGAGGAGACCAGCAGGTCGGCGCTGCGCGAGACCAGGCGGCTGCTCGGCGTGCTGCGCGAGGACGGCGAGGCCGAGCTCGCCCCCGCTCCCGGCCTGGCCGACCTCGGCGCGCTCGCCGAACGGACCAGGGCGGCGGGCCTGGAGGTGGAGCTGAGGATCGACGGCGAGGTGGATGGGGAGATGGAGCTGACGGTCTACCGGATCGTCCAGGAGGCGCTGACCAACGTGCTCAAACACGCCGGGGCCCGCCACGTCCGGGTCCGGGTCGAACGGCAGGGAGACGGGCTGGTCGTCGAGGTCGTCGACGACGGCACGCGCGGCCAGGAACGGCCGTACGGGCACGGCCTGACGGGGCTGCGCGAGCGCGTGCGCGTCTTCGGCGGCGAGTTCGAGGCAGGCGCGCGTCCCCTGCGCGGCTTCCGCGTCATGGCGAGGCTGCCGCTGTGATCAGAGTGCTGGTGGCCGACGACCAGCCGCTCATCAGGGCCGGCTTCCGACGGTTGATCGACAGCGCGCCGGGGTTCCACACGGTCGGCGAGGCCGCCACGGGCGCGCAGGCCGTGGCGGCGGCCGCCCGGGACCGTCCCGACCTCGTGCTCATGGACGTGCGCATGCCCGAGATGGACGGCATCGAGGCCACGCGCCGCATCTGCGCCGACCGCCCGCGAACGCGCGTGCTCATCGTGACCACCTTCGACCTGGACGAGTACGTCTACGGCGCCCTCCGGGCAGGCGCCGCGGGGTTCCTGCTCAAGGACACCCCGCCCGCCGACCTGCTCAGGAGCGTCGAGGTCATCGCGTCGGGCGAGTCCCTGCTGGCCCCGACCGCCACCCGGCGGTTGATCCGGCGGTACGTGAGCCCGGCGCCACCCGTCCGCGGCCTGGACGTCACCGAACGCGAGCGCGAGGTCCTCGTCCTGGTGGCCCGGGGCCTGTCCAACGCGGAGATCGCGCAGAGCCTGTACGTCAGCCTCAGCACGGTCAAGACGCACGTCAGCAGCCTGCTGACCAAGCTCGGTGCGCGCAGCCGCGTCCACCTGGTCATCGCCGCCTACGAGGCCCGGCTGGTCTGAGACGTGGACTCCCGGCGGTCTCGGATGGCCTAGACTCCGGCAGATGTTCAGGGCCCCCGCCCGGCTGGCCTGGCTGGACGCCCTGCGGGGGCCGGCCGCGCTGGCCGTCACCATGCACCACGCCGGCTGGACCTTCGTCCCGGACCTCTGGGTGGAGGTGGACCGGCGGATCGACCTCGGCAGCTGGGGCGTGTTCGTGTTCTTCCTGGTCAGCGGGTACATCATCCCCGCCTCCCTGGAGCGGCGCGGCGACGTGCGCGCCTTCTGGACCGGGCGGGCCTTCCGCCTCCTCCCCCTGCTGGTCAGCGCCTGCGGCCTGGTGCTGCTCCTGGCCCTGGCAGGCGTGCTCCCCCTCGACCCTCAGCTCGCCGAGCGTCCTCTCCCCGTGGTCGCGCTCGGCAATCTGACCATGTTGCAGGAGCTGCTCAACCTGCCGGCCGTCGTCAGCGTGACGTGGACGCTCTCGTACGAGATGGCGTTCTACCTGATCAGCGTCGCGCTGTTCCAGGTGCGGCAGGCCGGCAGGTCGGCGGAGATCGCCGTCGTCCTGGCGCTGGTGGCCGTGGGCCTGGGCCTGCTGGTGCCGCAGACGATGATCGGCGGCCGGGACGACGTGGCCGCCGTGCTGCTCCCCGTCGCGGTCGTGGCGGCCATCGCGGTGACCGCCCTCGGGCACGGCCGGGTACGTACGGCCGCCGCGGTCGCGGGCGGTCTCCTCGGGCTCGGGCTGGTGATCCTGGGCAGCCGGGCCGGCACCTGGCAGGGCGTGATCATTTTGGCGACGATGTTCGCGGGGACGGCGGTGTACCGGGCCGAGCAGGGAGCCGTCCACTGGCGTACGGCGGCCGTCGCGGTGGCGGTGGTGCTGGGTTGCGGGCTCTTCGCCAAGGACGAGCCCAGCTGGGCGCCCGCGATCGCGCTCGCGTACGGCGCCTTCGGGCTGGCGTTCGCGCTGCGCCGGCGGGCGTTCCCGCGCTGGCTGGCGCGGCTCGGCGTGATCAGCTTCTCCGTCTACCTGCTGCACCCGATCCTGCTGCACGTGATCCCGAACCCGGTGCTGTACTTCCTGGCCCTGATCCCGCTCAGCGCCATGACCTACCGGCTGATCGAGGCCCCGGCCCAGCGCCTCGGCAAACGCCTGGTCGCCGGCGGCGCGGAGCCTCGATGAGGCGGCTCACGGCTTGCGGCCGACTCCTCCGTACAGCCATCGCGTGGCGGCGGGAGCCGGGTCGGCCGGGTCGGGGTGCCAGGCGTCGATGGTGACCAGACCGGGATCCACCAGGTCGAACCCATCGAAGAAGCTCGCCACGTCGGCGTGCTCGCGGAAGTAGATCGGCGTCGGCGTGGCCGCGTACACCGTCTCGATCTGGGCGACCGCGTCCGCCGGGTGGCCGTCGACGGTGACGTGGGTGGCCGTCAGGTGGCTGCCGGACACCAGGGCGTGGCGGAGCCGGCCCATGACCGAGGCGCGCTCCTCCAGGGTGAGGAAGTGCACCATGGCGATCATCAGGACGCCGACCGGCTCGTTGAAGTCGATGAGCTTGACGGTCTCCGGGTGCCCGAGCACGTCGGCCGGGCGGCGCATGTCGGCGGCGGCCACGGTGGTGTTGTGGTCGGTCGCCAGGAGCGCGCGGCCGTGTTGCAGCACGACCGGGTCGTTGTCGACGTACACCACCCGGGCGTCCGGGATGATCTGCTGGGCGATCTCGTGGGTGTTGCCCACGGTGGGCAGGCCGGAGCCGATGTCGATGAACTGCCGGATCCCCTGCCGGGCCATGTGCCGCACCGCGCGGCGCAGGAACGCCCGGTTTTCCTGGGCCAGCTGACGGATCTCGGGCATCGCCTTCTCGACCCGCCGTACGGCGTCGCGGTCGACCTCGAAGTTGTCCTTGCCTCCGAGGTAGTAGTCGTACATACGGGCGACGCTTGGCCTGGTGACGTCGATCCCCATAGCTCCGCCACCGCCTTGCTCCGGCATGTCACGGCCTCCATTCGTGATCATTCCGTACACAAGCTATCGCAATCCGCGGAGGAGACTGTCAGGTTTTGGTGTCAAACGTGGCGTTCTGCTCCCATCGTCGAGCCGGCCGGGGCCGCCTACAGGAGGTCGTTGATCAGGTCCCGGAAGTCCTTGCGGTAGTCGAAGTTCTGCATGTCCTGCAGCCATACCGTGCGGATGAAGGGGATCTTGAGGTCCTTCCTGATCCTGCGCAGCCAGATCTCCCAGTCGTCGTCCTTGATGACGCCCAGCCGGTAGCCGGTGTGGGCGGCCTCGTAGCGGTTGAATATGGACCAGGCGAGGGCGATGTTCTGCACGGAAATTTCCGGATTTCGCCGGACGCTGTCCCCGATGAAATCGATGTCCGCGAATATCTCGCGAACGCGGTCATTATCGATGATCATGGTGTTGATCTCGTTGAGATAATCGATGAGCCGCTGATGGGTGCCGTACTCGAGATTGGCCGCCACCAGCCTGGTCTGCCTCGTCAGCGCCCTCGTCTGGAGCCCGACGAAGAGCAGCGTGACGAGGTTCATCGCCGCGGTCAGCAAGGCCACGCCCTGCGCATTCATGAGACGAGTATCCGGAAGACCACCATTCCATAATACGCGGACCAGATATTCATCGCATCGCGCAAAGTTATTCAGCCGGAATTGCTCCCGTTACGACCGAATGGCGTGATGGTGGATATCCGTGCGGCGAGTTCGGCCAGGTGGGTCAGCCACGAATCGGCGGCGGGGTCGGGCACGGCGACGATGACGTGGTCGATGCCCAGGGCGGCGAGTTCGGCGCAGCGCCGGACGCTCTGCTCGACGCTCTCGCCCTCGGGGATGCGCATGTGGAGGGTCTTCTCGATGTCCTCGTAGGGCCGGCCCAGGCGTTCGCAGTGGGCGCGCAGGACGCCGAGCTTGTGCCGGACGTCGGCGCCGTACAGGAAGTTGCAGGCGTCGGCGTACTGGGCGACGAGGCGGAGGGTCTTCTTCTCCCCGCTGCCGCCGATGAGGATGGGCGGGTCGGCCTGCGGCGCGTTGAGCGTACGTTCCAGGCTGTAATGCCGGCCCCGGTACGGCCCGTCCTGGTCGCTCCACATCTGCCTGGCGATCTGGAGGGTCTCCTCGAGCCGCTCGAACCGTTCGGCCAGCGGCGGGAAGGGCAGACCGAGACCGCGGGCCTCGGGCTCGTACCAGCCGGCGCCGATACCGAGGACGGCACGACCGCCGGAGAGCGCGTCCAGGGTGCTGACCTGCTTGATCAGCAGGCCGGGCGCGCGGTAGACGGCGCCGGTCACGAGCGCGCCCAGGCTCACCCGGCTGGTGAGGGCGGCGGCGTACGACAGCGCGCCGTACGCCTCCAGCATCGGGTCCTGCGCGGAGCCGAAGTTGGGGATCTGGAAGAAGTGGTCCATCACCCAGAGGCTGCGCAGCCCCGCCTGGTCGGCGCCGCGGGCGACGGCGGCGAACTTGTCGGCGATCGCGGCGTCGCCGCCGGACCAGAGGAAACGCGGGCAGGTCAGACCGAGGTCCATAGGGGCACTCCTTGATGGGGTGAAGGGGGAGACGCCCGCCGCGGGTCACGTGGTGAAGGCGGGCATGAAAAAACCCTCCCGCCCGGGCTGTGCCCGGGGCCGAGAGGGCTCCGATAAGAGCATTATCTCACGGATGCGGGACACGTCCGGCTTCCGACCCATGTGACCTGCGAAGATTTCCAGATAACGGAATCACCTCATTCCTACTTATCCTCCGCATAACCTCCTAGCCTGTTCCTCGCACTCAAAGGGGATCTTGTTCGACAACGGCAGCCGGCTGAGCACTCGATGCTGTCCCGCTCCCCTTACGCAGCCCCGTCCGGACGAGACGGGCCCGTTCCCCCCGGAGGATCAGTGAGACTACGGTCTCTGCTGGCGAGCGTTTCCATGCTCGCCACCACGATGACGGGCGCCCTGGCCGCCGCGTCGCCCGCGCAGGCGGCCGCGGACGATCCCGCCGTCGCGAAGAGCCTCACCGCCGAGGTGAAGAGCGGCCACAAGGTCCGCGCGATCATCGAGATCAACGGCGGCGAGAGCTTGGCGGCCGTGGCCGACAAGACGGAGAAGGCCTCGAAAGAGACCAAGGTCATCGACCGGACGAGCTCCAAGGAGTTCCTGGTCGCCTCCCTGGACCAGGCCACGCTCGACAAGCTCAAGACCGACGACCGGATCAAGTCCATCTACGAGGACGAGCTGAGCGCGCCCTCGCTCGACGTCAGCACCAAGCTGATCGGCTCCGACTGGGCCAACAAGACGGGCTGGACCGGCAAGGGCTCCACCGTCGCCATCGTCGACACCGGCATCGACCGCGACCACCCGTTCTTCGCCGGGCGGATCGTGAACGAGGCCTGCTTCTCCACCGTCGACAACGACCCCGCCATCCAGGCCGAGTCGCTGTGCCCGAACGGCCTGCCGGTCCAGACCGGCCCCGGCTCCGCCGACGCCAAGACCCCCAAGTGCCTGGTCCAGGGGGCGAACAAGTGCGCCCACGGCACCCACGTGGCCGGCATCGCGGCGGGCAAGAAGGCCGGGAACGCTCCATCCGACGGCGTCGCCCCCGAAGCGGGCATCCTGCCCGTCCAGGTCTTCACCCGCTTCAACGGCCCCATCTGCGGCGAGCTGGGCACCAGCGCCCCGTGCTTCCTCAGCTACACCTCCGACCAGAAGCTGGCCCTGCAGTACGTGGACAGCGTCCACGCCGCCTACAAGGTCGTGGCGGCCAACCTGAGCCTGGGCGGCGGCCCGAAGCAGACCAAGCCCTGCGACGACGACCCCGACTTCGGCGGCCTGCGGGACGAGATCGTCTGGCTGCAGCAGTTCGGCGTGGCCACGGTCGTCGCCTCCGGCAACAACGGCTTCACCGACGGCGTCTCCAGCCCGGCCTGCATCTCCCGGGCGGTCGCGGTCGGCGCCACCGATGACAACGACGCGGTGGCCTCGTTCGGCAACCGCGGCCCGCTGCTGGACTTCTTCGCGCCCGGCGTGGGCATCAACTCCTCGGTGCCCGGCAACGGGTTCGGCTCCATGAACGGCACCTCGATGGCGGCCCCGCACGTCGCCGGGGCGCTGGCCGTGATGCGCCAGGCGTACCCGAACCTGTCCATGGACCAGCTCCTCGACAAGCTGAAGGCCACCGGCAAGAACATCACCTACACCAGCGGCGGCACCTCGGTCACCACCAAGCGGATCGACGTCGCCAGGGCGATGCCGTGGACCCCGGACGCCACCCCGACCCCCACGCCGACCCCGACCGCGACGCCCACCGTGACGCCCACGGTGACGCCCACGGGGACTCCCACGGGGACGAAGTCGCCGAGCCCGACCGCGGCGCCGACCCCGTCGAACCGCCCGACCGACCCCGGCACGGACGCCGAGCCGGTGCCGGTGCCCACCCCCGACGACTGCACGCGGGGCAAGGGCACCAAGCCGCTGAGCGCCAAGGCGTGGGCCAAGGAGATGCTGCGCGGGAAGGGCTCGCTGAGCGACCAGACGCTGTCGTGCTACCTCGCGATCGCGCAGAACGGCAGCAAGGTCTTCCCCGAGCTGACCGACGCCACCACGCTGTCCACCGCGTACAAGGCCCTCGCCACCAAGAGCAAGGCCGCCAAGGCGCTGCTGGACCGTGAGCTGCTGGCCGCGTGGCTGAACTACGCGCACGGCGTCTACAACGGCTCGGCCAAGGTGTCCGGGAAGACGACGCTGAAGCAGGCGATCGCCGCCGCGGAGCGGCACCGCACCGGCCGGGCGAGCGCCGCCCAGCTGAAGAAGGCCGCCGTGTTCCTGTACGGACACGTCAACAAGTAACGGCCTGCGAGCAACGGGGCGGCGGGGTGAACCCGCCGCCCCGTTGTCGTTTCAGGACCGTGCAAACGGTTGCCTCTATTTGTTTCATGGGTTGACGTAACCCGAAATGCCGACGTAACGTGACCTTCCCCCTACCCCCCAGGACGTCTCGTCGCCGGCTCGCCGGCGCCCTCTCGAAGGGACCGCGCCCAGATGACCCCTCGATCCGCTCGAATGGCCCCGATGTCGTTAAGCCGAAGGAATCTGGTGAAGTTGGCCGGTCTGTCCGGCCTCGGTCTCGGCCTGACGGCGTGCGGCCGGGGCTTCGGCGGAGGCGGCGACGGATCCGGCGGCGGCGGCATCCAGCTGAACATGGTCTGGTGGGGCGACGCCTCCCGGGCGCAGAAGACGCAGGCCGCGCTGGAGGTGTTCAAGAAGAAGAATCCCGGCGTCACGGTGAAGACCGAGTATCAGGACAGCGGCCCGTACAAGGACAAGCTGGCCACGCGCTTCGCCGCCGGAAACCCGCCGGACCTGATGATGATGCGCATGGACAGCCTGCGCGAGTACGCCGACCGGGGCGCGCTGCTCGACCTCAACCAGCACGCCGGCGCGGTCGACCTGTCCGGGCTGAGCGAGAGCGTACGGGCGCTCGCGGCCGTCGGCGACAAGAACTTCGGCGTCGCCTCCGGCCTGAACAGCATCGGTTTCGTCGTCAACAAGACGCTGACCGAGAAGTACGGCGTGAAGATCCCGGACGGGAACACCTGGAGCTGGCAGGACCTGGCCACCTTCGCCCACGAGATCAGCAAGGCCAGCGGCAAGAAGGTGTACGGCACCGGCTTCGAGGCGTACACGCTGGCCAACCTCATCGTGTTCACCCGCCAGCGCGGCGAGGACTTCTACTCCGCCGACGGCAAGCTCGGCATCAGCGAGGCCACCCTCGTCGCCTGGTTCGAGATGTTCCAGTCCATGCGGGCCGACGGCGGGTTCCCGCCGGCCGGGTTCTTCGAGAACGTGGGAGGCGGCGCCGAGCAGTCGTACCTGGCCAAGGGCGCGATCGCGTCGCAGATCATCCCCACCAACAACTTCCTGGGCTACAACGCCGCCGCCGGAGGCAACCTCGTCCTGCTCCGCATGCCCGGCGAGACCACCGAGAAGCGGCGCGGCCAGTCGATCGACACCCCGGCCCTGTGGTCGGTCGCCGCGAAGTCCAAGCACCCGGCCGAGGCGCTGAAGCTGCTCAACTTCCTCATCAACGACCCGGACGCCTCCAGGGCCACCGGCACGACCCGTGGCGTGCCCGCCAACACCAAGGTGGCCACCGAGGTCAGGCCGAGCCTGGCGGCCGACGACCAGGTCGCCACCGACTACCTGATCGGGCTGCAGAAGGAGGAGCTGCCGCGCTCCTACACGTACCCGCCGGGGTCGAGCAGCATCGCCTCCAGCCTGCAGTCGATCGCCGCCGAAGTGGAGTTCAAGCGGCAGACGCCGCAGCAGGGCGCCGCGGCGTTCCTCGACGCGGGCAGGAAGGCGCTCGGCGGGTGAGCAGGTCGAAGGCCGCGCCGGTGCTGGACCGGCCCGTCACCGGAGCGGAGGCGTCCGCCGGGCCGCGGCGCGGGCGCCCCGCCAAGCCGCCCCAGGACCGGGCCGGGTACCTCTTCCTGCTGCCGTGGTTCATCGGGATGCTCTTCACGGTCATCCCGTTCTTCGCCTCGCTGTATCTGGCGTTCACCGACTACAACCTGCTCAACGCGCCGAAGTGGATCGGGCTGGACAACTTCGCGGAGATGCTCCGCGACCCCGTGCTGCACCAGTCGCTGAAGGTCACCTTCGTCTACACGTTCGTGTCGGTACCGCTGTCGCTGGCGGCGGCGCTGGGCGTGGCCATGCTGCTCAACCGCGGCGTCCGGGGCCTGTCCGTCTACCGGGCGGTTTTCTACCTGCCCTCCCTGCTCGGCGGGAGCGTCGCGATCGTCCTGCTGTGGCGTTACATCTTCGGCCTCGACGGCATCGTGAACGCGTTCCTCGGCTGGTTCGGCATCGACGGGCCGGGCTGGACGACCGACCCCGACTACGCCCTCACCACGCTCATCGTCCTGCACATCTGGACGTTCGGCTCCCCCATGGTGATCTTCCTGGCCGGGCTGCGGCAGATCCCGGGCATGTACTACGAGGCCGCCGCCATCGACGGGGCCTCGCGGTGGCGGCAGTTCCGCTCGATCACGCTGCCGCTGCTGAGCCCGATCATCTTCTTCAACCTGATCCAGTCCCTGATCTCGTCGTTCCAGACGTTCACCCAGGGATTCGTCATGAGCGGCGGCACCGGCGGGCCGGCCAACTCCACGCTCTTCTACAACCTGTACCTGTACCAGCAGGGCTTCTCGCAGTTCAACATGGGCTACGCCTCGGCCATGGCCTGGATGCTGCTGGTGATCATCGCCGCGTTCACCGCGGTCAACTTCCTGGCCGCGAAGTATTGGGTCTTCTATGACAACTGAGGAAAGTTTCGTCGAGCGCGTGGGCCGGACCCGCCGTTCCCGGTACGCCAAGCACGTGCTGCTCTGCGTGGTGGGCGCGGTCATGATGTACCCGCTGGCGTGGCTGATCTCCAGCTCGCTCAAACCGGACCGGCTGATCTTCACCGACCTGTCGCTGTGGCCCTCCGAGTGGAACCCGGCCAACTACCTGGACGGGTGGACCGCGCTGGAGCAGCCGTTCAGCGTCTACCTCGCCAACTCGTTCGTGATCGTCGTGCTGAGCATCGTCGGCAACCTGGTGTCCTGCTCGCTGGCGGCGTACGGCTTCGCCCGGCTGAAGTTCACCGGCCGCAAGCTGTTCTTCACGCTGATGCTCGGCACCATGATGCTGCCCGGCCACGTGCTCCTGGTGCCGCAGTACATCGTCTTCGCCAAGCTGGGCTGGCTCAACACCTACTACCCGCTGCTCGTGCCCAACTTCCTGGCCACCAACGCGTTCTACATCTTCCTGATGGTGCAGTTCATGCGCGCCCTGCCCAAGGAACTCGACGACGCCGCCCGCATCGACGGCTGCGGGCCGTTCCGCACCTTCTGGAAGGTGATCATGCCGCTGTGCATGCCGGCGTTCGCCACCACGGCGATCTTCACGTTCATCTCGGTGTGGAACGAGTTCTTCGGCCCGCTGATCTACCTGACCGACTCCGAGCTGTACACCGTGCCGCTGGCCCTGCGGCAGTTCATCGACTCCGAGGGGCAGTCGCAGTGGGGGCAGATGTTCGCCATGTCGTTCCTGTCGCTCGCGCCCGTGATCGGGTTCTTCATCGCAGGCCAGAAGTACCTGGTCAAGGGCATCGCCACCACCGGCCTGAAATAGGGGATCGAAACGCATGGCCCGACCTCGCCGCTACGCCTTCGTCGGCACCGGTTCACGTGCCCGCATGTACCTGGGGGCGCTGCTCGGCCCGTACGCCGACGTCGGTCACCCGGTGGCGTTCTGCGACACCAACGAGGTGCGCATGGCGTACTACGACCGTCTCGTCCGCGAGACCCGGCCCGACCTGCGGATGGCGCACTACGGCCCCGGCGACTTCGGCCGCCTGCTCGACCGGGAGCGGCCGGACGTCGTGGTCGTCACCTCGCCCGACGCCACCCACGCCGCCTACATCGGCCAGGCGCTGCGCGAGGGCGCGGACGTGGTGTCGGAGAAGCCGCTGACCGTGGACGTCGCCGGTCTGCGGCAGATCCGCGACGCGCTCGCCGCCGGCACCGCGGGCCTGATCCTCACCCACAACTACCGGTACTCGCCCCGGAACGCGCTGGTGCGCCGGCTCATCGCCGAGGGCGCCATCGGCGAGATCACCTCCCTGACGTTCGAGTGGTGCCTGGACACCGTGCACGGCGCCGACTACTTCCGCCGCTGGCACCGCGACAAGGCCGTCTCCGGCGGCCTGCTGGTGCACAAGGCGAGCCACCACTTCGACCTGGTCAACTGGTGGCTCGCCGACCTGCCGGAGACCGTGTACGCCCGCGGCGGCCTGCGGTTCTACGGCTCGGACAACGCCCGCAGGCGGGGGCTCGGGCCGCGCCCCGAGCGCAGCAGGGACGCCGCCGGGCCGGGCGACCCCTTCGCGCTCGACATCGCCGCCGACGACCGGCTGCGGCTGCTCTACCAGGACGGCGAGCATCTGGACGGCTACATCCGCGACCGCGACGTGTTCTCCGACGGCATCACGATCGAGGACAACCTCAATGTCGTCGTCGGCTACCGCCGCGGCGCGTCGATGTCGTACACGCTGCACGCGCACTGCCCCTGGGAGGGATATCGCGTGGCGATCAACGGCACCGGCGGGCGCATCGAGCTCGACGTCGTCGAGCGCACCCACGTCGAGCCCGTCGCCACCAGCGCGGCCATCGCCGCCGCCACCGCCGTGGACGCCCGCGCCGTGGACGGCGGCCAGGACGGCGAGCCGGAGCAGCCGCGCCGCCGGGGCGCGCGGCTCCTCCTGCAGCGGCACTGGGAGCCCGCCCGTCAGGTGCCGATCCCCGAGGGCGGCGGCGGGCCCAGTGGCGGGCCCAGTGGCGGGCATGGTGGCGGGCATGGTGGCGGCGACACGATGCTGCTCGACGAGGTGTTCCGCGGCGCCTCCGGCGACCCGCTGCGCCGGCAGGCCGGGTTCCTCGACGGCGCCGCGAGCGTCCTGACCGGGGTCGCGGGCAACGAGTCGTTACGCACCGGGAAGGCCGTCCGCCTCGACGACCTCGGGCTGCCGCTGACCTCCGCGTCCCGTCCCGCGTGACCCCACCGGGGCACGCCCTGCACACCCACCGATCTCGAAACTGGGGGAACCGGGAAGTGTCGTACGCTCAACCCTGGGGAAAGACCCTCGGCCTCGTCGAGGCCCAGAGAGGCGGCGATACGACCATGCACGCTCCCGGCGTACCCCCCGCGCGCACCGACCGGCCGCGCGGAGTCGCCGTGCTGAGGCTGCGCGGGCAGGACGTCGCCGAGTACGTCTGGGAGCCCGACCTGCCGCTGTCGGCGTCCCCGCGCCCCTACCTCCATCCCGTGCGCACGCTCGCCGGCGTCACCGTCACCGACGCGGCGCCCGACTCGCACCCCCACCAGTTCGGCATCAGCGTGGCCGCCCCCGACCTCGACGGGTGCAACTTCTGGGGCGGACGCACCTTCGTCGCCGGCCACGGCCCGGCCTGGCTGGACAACCACGGCACCCAGCGCCACCAGCGCTGGCTGCGCCGCACGAACACCGAGCTGCACCACACCCTCGAATGGACCGACCCGCGCCAGGCGACGCTGCTGCGGGAGCAGCGCTCGATCACCTGCCGGCCGGTGGACGAGACCGCCTGGTCCCTGAGCGTGCACACCCGGCTCACCAACGCCACCGACCGGCCGCTGCCGTGGCGCACCCCGGCGGCGCTGGGCCGGGTCGGCGCCGGCTACGGCGGCGTCTTCTGGCGCGGCCCCGCCTTCGACGGCGCCGCGCAGGTGCTCAGCCCGGACGGCGCCGACGTCCAGCGCGTCCACGGGCAGGCCGCCGACTGGGTCGCCGTCACCGGCCGCGACCGCGACGGCCGCCCATGGACGACGCTCTTCACCCACGCCGACGAGGCCGGCGCGCGGGACAGGTGGTTCGTCCGCGCCCGCGACTACCTCGGGGTCTGCTCGTCTCCGGCCTGGGACGAGCCGCTCGTGCTGGCGCCCGGCGAGAGCATCGACCGGCACGTCGTCACCGTGGTGATCGACGGTGCCGTCACCGCCGCCACGGCCGCCGAGCTCGCCGGCACCGCCCGGTCGGCCGCATGACCGCGCGCGTCCGGCCGAGCAGGCCCCGCCAGTCCGAAGAACCCGTACGGCAGGAAAACCTGCGCACCCTCAACCTCGAGCTGGTCTTCCGCCACATCCTCGCCGCCGACGGCCCCATCTCCCGCACCGAGCTCGCCTCGGTCACCGGGCTGACCCGCCCCACCATCACCCGCATCGCCGAGGAGCTCCTGGCCGGCAAGCTCATCACCGAGGCCGGCCTGTCGCACAACGGACGCGCGGGTCGGCCCCGCGTCGGCCTGACGCTGTCCGAGAAGGGGCCGGCCGGGCTCGGGCTCGACATCCGCGCGGACGGCCTGGCGGCCTGCGTGGTCGACCTCACCGGCACCGTCCGCCATCTGGCCTTCACCCCCGCGACGTACTCCGGCTGGAGCGCTCCCGACGTGCTCGCGCAGCTGGCCCACATGGCCCGGGCCGCCATCGACGCCACTTCCGCCGAAGACCTGACCGTCCTGACCGCCACGCTCGCCGTCCCCGGCCCCGTGCAGGCGGGCATCGTGCAGTCCGCGCCCGAGCTCGGCTGGCGCGACGTCGACGCCCAGGCGTTGCTGCGCGACGCCCTCCATCCCCTCGACCTGCCGATCACTGTGGACAACGAGGCCAACCTGGCGGCCCTCGGCGAGCTCTACGCCAGCGACAACACCCTCGACAGCTTCGTGTACGTCTCCGGCGGGCTCGGCATCGGCGCCGGCATCGTCCTGGACGGGCAGCTCATGCGCGGCGCCCGGGGCTGGAGCGGCGAGCTCGGGCACGTGACGGTCTATCCCGACGGCAACGCCTGCCCGTGCGGCTCGCGCGGCTGCCTGCAGACGTACGCCAGCCTGTCCGCCGTCCTCGGCGACGAGCCCGCGCCGGTCGGCACCACCCCCGACGCCGCCGCCACCGGCCGCGCCGAGGCGGGCCACCCCGCCACCATCGCCGCCCTCGACGCGGCCGGCACCGCGCTGGGCATCGCGCTGGCCGACATGCTCAACATCCTCGACATCGACACCGTGCTGCTGGGCGGCAGCTTCTCCCTGCTGGCGTCCTGGCTCACCGCGAACGCCAGAGCCGAGATCGACCGGCGCGTCCTGACCGCCGCCTGGGCGCCCATCACGCTCCGGCCCGCCCTGCTGGGCCCGGACGCCGCCGTCATCGGCGCCGCGCTGACCTCGATCGACCAGATCCGCCGGCATCCGACCACCTGGCTCGCCCGCCGGCCGGACCACATGACCTCGGCCTGAGGGTCTTCCCGGCGGGCCGCCGGGAAGACCCCCGCCCGTCAGCGGGCGTGCAGGCGCCAGGGCAGGCGGACGGTGATGAACTCGTCGTTGTCCGGCTGGCCCGGCGTGCGTCCCGACGAGAACGGGAAGTTGTTGTCGTTGAGGATCCCGAGCGTGCGGTCGTCCAGGATGACGACGTCCTCGATGGTCTGGAACGGGAAGCGGAACGTCTCGCCGAACCCGCCGAGCCCCTTGGGGTTGGCCAGGTCCAGCAGGTCGGCGGCCAGGGTCTTGTCCATGGCGCCGTCGTGGTCGCGGTCGCGGCTGTCGGCCAGGTAGACGCGCTTGAGCGCCGCCGCGTCACCCTGGTTGTTGTCCCGCTCGATGATCAGGAAGCGGTGCTGGTCCACCGCGATGGCGTCGCCGATCGCGTTGGCGGGGCTGTCCAGCCGGTACGTCCACCGCTTGCCGGTGTAGGCGCGCTTGCGCACGTCGAACTCGTTCATCCGCAGCGTGCCCGCCGGGTCACCGTTGACCGTGCCCTCCAGCAGCGGATACAGCCACCGCCCGTCCGCGGAGCGGGCCATGCCCTCGAAGCCCTTGCTGCCGGCCAGGTTGGGGGTTGCGCCGTTCAGCGTGGGGTTCTCGGGCGCCTTGACGCCCGGCAGCTCGATCGGCGCCTCCAGCAGCGTGCCCCGCGCGGAGAAGTGCAGCAGGAACGGGCCGAACTCGTCGCCGATCCAGTACGTGCCGTCATCGGCCCGCACGATCGACTCCACGTCGAAGTCCGCGCCGGTGAGCTTGCGGTCGGCCCTGGTCAGCGGCCAGGACACCCGGCCTTGCGGGTCGGACAGGTTGAACCCGCCGAGCACGTTCACGGTGCCCGCGCGGAAGTCCGGCTTGATGCGGTGGACGCGCAGGAGGAAGTCGGCGCTGTTGGCCTTGTTCCCGTACCCGTTGTCGGACAGCACGTCGAACGTGCCGTCGCCGCGCCGGACGATGCCGCTGAACCCCTGGACCGGCTGGCCGGAGAAGGGCGGGGTCACCCCGTTGATCGGAGCCGTACCGATTTGGGAGCCGGACGGCTCGCTGCCGGGCACGAAGGTCTGCGCGGGGAGCGAGGCGAACCCGGTCAGCGTGGCCCGGGCCGCGCCGTCCGGCGTGGCGGCAGCGGTGGCGTAGGACGCGGGGCCGGTCGCGGCGATGCCCACGGCCAGCGCGGCGGCGCCTACCGCCAGGGAGATGCGTTTCATGCCCGG
Source organism: Nonomuraea sp. NPDC003707 (assembly GCF_053587055.1). Taxonomy (NCBI): domain Bacteria; kingdom Bacillati; phylum Actinomycetota; class Actinomycetes; order Streptosporangiales; family Streptosporangiaceae; genus Nonomuraea; species Nonomuraea sp. NPDC003707. Next base: position 129,349 of record NZ_JBSFNK010000016.1, read on the forward strand.
CACGGTAGAGGGTGCAAATGACGCGTTTCCTAACAAAACGTGCATGCCGCGTTCACCTTTGGCGGGACCTCAGCGGTTCGCCGCGGCCCGCATCGCGGCCGCCATCGCCGCCGAGTCGTGCTCCGGCTCCGCGCCGTCCACCAGCACCAGGTCACCGGGGATGTGGTCGGCACGCAGGTGCAGGATCTCCTGGTAGGCAGGCGAGTCGTACCACTCGCGGGCCTCCTCGATCGACGGGAACTCGATGATCACCAGCCCGCCGGGCCACTCTCCCTCACGCACCTCCACCGGCGCCCCGTGCACCACGAACCTGCCGCCGAACGGATCCAGGGTGGCCTGGATGCGCTCCATGTACTGGAACACCTCCTCGTGCGGCTCCGCAACAGGACGCAGGTGGGCGAGGGCGTACGCGCTCATGGCTTGCTCCTTCGTCAGCGGGCCGCCGCCCCGGCGGCCTCATGGGAACCATCCTGCCGGGGCACACGTAAGGGCGTCGATTACCTCATAGGTAGGCGGAACCGTCAGAGCGGCAGCGGGATGCGGTCGAAGAACCAGTACAGGCTGACCGCCACGATGGGGACCGAGATCGCGGCCACCGCCCAGCGGGCCGCGGACGTGCGGCGCAGCAGCACCAGCAGGGGGAAGAGCACGGCGATGAGCACGAGCTGCGTCACCTCGATGCCGAGGTTGAAGCTCAGGAGCGACAGGAGCAGCCCCCAGGACCCGCTCTCCTTGATGTCGAGCGCGCCCGCAAAGCCCAGCCCGTGGATCAGGCCGAAGGCGAAGACGATCGGCAGCCGCCACTTGCCCAGCTTGTCCTCGTCGCGGCCCAGGAGGTTGGCGACCGCCACGACGATGATCGACACCGCGATGACCGGCTCGACGATCGCTCCCGGAACGTCCACGACCCCCATCGCCGCCAGCAGGAACGTGATGCTGTGGGCGACGGTGAAGGCGGAGGCCGTGACGACGACGTCGCGCAGGCGGCGGGCCCCGATGACCAGGGCCAGCAGGAAGAAGATGTGGTCGAGGCCGAACAGCAGGTGCTCGGCGCCGAGCACGAAGAACTCCCCTATCTGGCTCGACGCCTGGTGCTCGCCGACCTTCACCGTCGGCGCCGTGGCCTCCAGGACGGCCGAACCCGTCTCGCCGTCGAGCTCGTAGCGGACCATCGTCTTCGTGCTGTGGACGAAGCTCTCGGCGTCGGGGAACAGCGCGCTGGAGATCTCGTGCGTCCCCCCGCTCTCGCCCTGGCAGGCGAAGGTGTAGGTGAGCACGGCGAAGGCCGCCTTGCCGCGCATCCGGATGTCCGCGTCGCCGACCTGGGCAGGCGTGCAGGGCTTGCCGGCGTACGCCACGGCGAAGCGGCGCGTGACATAGTCGGTCACGGCATCGCGGTTGATCTTGAGCTGGCGGAGCTGCTCGGTCCGCTCCTTCGCGTCGTAGGCCTCGGCGTAGAGCCAGGCCGACTTCATGAGGAGGTCGTACTCGAGGTCGAGCACGGCCTTGACGTTCAGGCCCGAGCCGGTCACCTCGGCGTGGGCGGTCGTGGTCGCGTCATGCGCCGCCGCCGGGGCGGGACGCGCCAGGTCGGCCAGCACGCCGCCGAGGACCAGGGCGAGGACGACGGCGGGCAACCAGCGCATGCGGCGCATGTCTCGTCTCTCCATGGGGTCAGGGATGAGGGCCGCCCCCGGACCGGGGTCCGGGGGCGGCGGGGATTGGGTTAGCGGTTGAACCAGTGGTACATGGGCGAGTCCGGTCCCCACGTGCCGGGGCGGCCGTGCTCGTCCTTGGTGACGAAGACGCTCGGCTCGGAGGCGGTCACGCCGCCGCCGGTGGAGCGCGCGGTGACGAACCAGGCGTAGGCCGTGTCGTCCTTGAGTCGCTTCCAGGTCACCGAGGCGACCTGGCCCGAGGTGACCGTGCTCTTACCGATGACCCGCGTGGGCTTGTAGATCGCCAGCGAGTCGGTCTGGAAGGTCGTCGTACGGGAGGTGAGGTCGACCGGCAGCACCATGTTGTCCTCGAGCCCGTTGTAGCGGCGCAGCGGGTCGTACTCGTTGGCGCCGAACTCGTTGAGCAGCGGGGAGTAGGTGTCCACGCTCAGCTCCGCCCGCTTGACGTTGAACTGCAGCATGCGGAAGAAGCTCGCGCCGAACTGGAGCTGGTCCTGCGGGTTGTAGCCGCCGATCGCGGTCAGCCCGAGCCGGTCGGCCGAGACCGTGTAGAACTGGTAGTCCGCCAGGAGCTCGACGACGCCGTTGCCGACCTGGCCCACCTTCGGCTTCACGTTGGTGCCCACGCCGTGCTCGTGACCGGCGAGGATGAGGAAGACGTTGGCGTTCTTCTCGACCACCGTCTTGTACAGCATCGAGCCGTCGGGAGCCGAGAAGCCGGCGCCACGGCCGTCCGGGTTGGTGCTCGGCACGAGATAGTCGTGCGAGAGCAGGATGCCGTTGCGGTTGGGGAACTTCTTGAAGACGGAGTCGGCCCACTCGGCCTCCTCCCTCGTCACGCCGTACGACAGGCCGACCACGACGAAGTCGAGCCCGCCCGCGGAGAACAGGTCGTAGTGGTTCTGGTTGTCGCCTTCCTTCCACGGCCCGCCGTACTTGGCGTGCTGCCAGCCCTGCGACGCGCCCTGGTACCGGGCGGGGCCGTAGTACTTGTTGTAGATCGCCTCCGGCCCGTTCTCGGTGCCGGACTGGTTGTCGTGGTTGCCGGCGATCACGCCGTTCGGGATGCCCGCGTCATCCAGCACCTTCTGCTGCTTGGAGGACACCTCCATCTCGCCGACGACCTGCTGCTGCGTGGCCTCGTCGGCGGGCTTGCGGATGTTGTTCTCGATGATGTCGCCGGTGTGCGCGACGTACGAGATCTTGCGCTGGTCCTTGTTGTCCTTGATCCAGTTGACGACGCCGGCGTAGGCGGACTCCCACACCGCGCGCTCCTCGGCGGTCTCCTGCTCCACCGCGCCCTCGGAGATGTACTGCGTGTCGGTGTAGTGGACGATCGAGAAGTCGTAGGAGGAGGGGTCGGCGAAGCCGTTCGGGTCGCCGGGGTCGATGTCGTCGGCGAACGGGTCCTCACCCGTCACCATGACGTGGACCTGCTGCCTGTCGATGTAGTCGTCGTCGACGACGGCCGTGAGCACGGTCTTGCCCTCGGCGGCGCCGCGGGCGCTCGTCAGCAGTTCCCACGCCTTGGACTTGGTGTTCCACGCCCGCAGCCCCGCCAGGCGCTCGGGGTCGATGGCGCCCTCCCAGCGCAGGACCGGGGAGTCCACGTGACCCTGCACCTCGACGTCGTACCGCTGGTAGACGAGGTCCTGCCCGGAGGGCGCGTCCAGCGTCTTGCCGTCGGCGGGCTCGAGCCCGTCGGTCTTGACGCGCTTCTCGCCCGGCACCCGCAGGGTCGTCGGGAGAGTCTGGGCCGTGCCCTGGTAGGCCTGATCCGGGGTGAGGATCTTCGCCTCGTTGAACGTGGCCGTCACCTGGCCGCCGTCGGGCTCGGCCACCTTCGCCGAGAGCGTGACGGGGTCCGACACGTCGGTGGCCCCCCGCGCCGGGCTCAACTCGGCCGGCGCGTCCGGGATGCCCGCGGACTCGAACACGACCTCGCGGGTCGTGGTGTTGCCGAGCCCGTCGGCGCCGGTCACGGCCAGAGTGTGCTTGCCGGCGCGCAGCCCCGGGCCCACCTGGGCGCCCAGCTCGATCGGCTGGCCGTCGAGCTTGACGTCCGGCCCGGACACGACGCCGGAGGCGTCCTCCAGTTTGACGTCCAGCACGACCGAGGCGATGATCTTCTCACCCTCGGCCGGGACGCTCTTGGCGACCTTCGGCGCCGAGTTGTCGGTGATCAGGGTGCGGGTGGCGACCTCGCCGGTGGCCGACTCGGCGGCGAGCTTGTGCTTGCCGTCCTTGATGGCGGTGGTGTCGAGGTCCGCGCGCAGGCCGCGGGCCGGGGCGTCCACCAGGAACTCGAGGTCGATCTCGGTGAGCGGGCTCACGTTGTCGCCGCAGTTGCCGTCGCCCATGCTGTACGAGGCCTTCAGCAGCTGCCCGGTCGCCGTGCCCTGCGCCGGGGTGAGCGCGATGTTCGAGATCGCGAAGTCGTCGCGGTTGCTGCCGCACGAGGTCGGGAAGGTGCCGGCCACGAAGTCGATCGTGTTCCAGCCGGGCAACAGGAACTCGTTCGGGATCGTGAAGTCGACGCGCTTGCTCACGAAGTCGCCGTCGAGCACGATCTTCTGGCCGTTGACGAGCAGGAAGTTCTGGTAGCGCGCCTCGATCGAGTTGCTGCCCACGTTGAAGCTGAAGGTCGCCTGGCCCGAGCCGAGCGTCTCGATGACCGGCACCGCCGGAGCGTCGATCTTGTAGCGCAGTTCGGCCTCGCGCAGGAGGGTCTGGCTGCTGCCGCAGGTGCCGTCGCCCATCTCGTACGACGGCTTGAGGTCCTGGCCGGTCACGGTGGCGCCGTCGAGGGTGAGCTCGAGGTTCGTGATCGTGAAGTCGTCGCGGTTGTTGCCGCAGGTCTCCTTGGCGTCGCCGGTGACGACCTTGATCGTGTTGTCGCCGGGCACCAGGAACTTGGCCGGCACCGCGATGGTCACGCGCCGGCTCGCCCAGGTGCCGCCCAGGTCGATGCGCTTGCCGTTGACGAGGAGGAAGTCGTCGTACTTGTCCTCGATCCCGTCCGCGCCCACGTCGAAGCTGAGCATCGCGGCGCCGTTGCCCAGGGTGGGCTTCGTGACGGGCTTCTCGCCGTCCACGGTGAGGGACTTGACGCCGCCCGCGCTGTTCGCCGGGACGTTCGCGAAGACCGGCTTGGTGCCCGCCACGAGCGTGCCGTCCGTCGGCAGCAGGCGCGGCGCCCCGGCCGGAGCGTTGTTCACGGTCACGGTGTTCTTGACGGTCACGCCGGCCGCGGTCGTGGCGGTGATGGTGTGCTCGCCGTTGGACAGCGTCGCGGTGTCCAGGTCCGCGGCAAGGCCCGTGGTGCCCTGCGGGTCGCCCTGGACGAAGAACTTGAGCGTGGCGCGCTTGAGCAGCGTGGTGTTCGTGCCGCAGCTGCCGTCGCCGAAGGAGAGCGTGTACGGGTTGTCCTCGCCGTCCGCGACCTCGCCGAGGAGTTCGAGGCCCACGTCGGACAGGACGAAGTCGTCGTAGTTCGTGCCGCACGAGGACGGGATCGCGCCGACGACGATCTCGACGGTGTTCTCTCCCTTGACGAGGCGCTCGTTCGGGATGTCGATGCTCGCGCGCTCGTTGACGAAGTTGCCGATTTCGCTGCGGTACTCGCCGTTGACGAGCACGTAGCTGTGGTACTGCGCCTCCGTCGAGTTCGAGCCCACGTCGAAGCGGAGCTTGGAGACGCCCACCGTACGGGTGGCGTTGAGCGCGGTGTCGTCGACCGCGAGCTTCGTGACGCTGTCACCGGACGCGGTCGGGACCGCCGCGACCTTGGCCGTCCCCTCCAGGTACGAGCCGCCGGCGGGGGTGAGCGTCGGAGGGCTCGGGACGGCGGTGGTCGTCGGCGTGGGGCTGGGCCGGCCCTTGTCCTGTTCCGCCGCCCCCGGGTCGGCGTACGCGGCCGTGACGAAGCTGCTCACCAGCAGCGTCGCGATCGAGGCGGCCAGGGCGAAACGCGCCCGGCCCCCTAAACCGCCCAGTGACTTTCGTGCTGCCATTGGCAGTCCCTTCTTATGTGCATAAGGAGCCCATAAAGCGGCATGCTCCCGGGCGGACACATTGGAGCGCAAGAGTGAACGTTGTGCATAGAGGGGCTGAAGGGACGATAAACGGTTGCGTGATTCTGGTCATCCGTCACAAATAGGTCTCAATGGGCGCGTACCGGAACATTGGGATGTCACACGACAGCCCTCTCAGGGGCTCTAAGAGCTGCAGTCACACGCATAGGGGGTCCGTGATGTCCGATGTCACCCAGGTGTTCGCCGCCCATCGCGAACTGCTGTTCTCCATCGTCTACAACATGCTGGGCAGCGTCACCGACGCCGAGGACGTGCTGCAGGAGACCTGGCTGGCGTGGTCGTCCAAGGATCCGGACGAGATCGGCCATCCGCGCGCCTACCTCGTACGCGTCGCGGTGAACCAGGCGCTCGCCCACCAGAGCGCGCTGCGCCGGCGCCGCGAGACCTACGTCGGGCCCTGGCTGCCCGAACCCCTCGTCACCTCCCCCGACGCCGCCGACCACGCCGTACGGACCGACACGCTCTCGCTCGCGCTGCTGGTGGTGCTGGAGACGCTCACCCCGCTGGAGCGGGCGGTGTTCATCCTGCACGAGGTCTTCGCCTACGCCCACACCGAGATCGCCGCCATGATCGGCCGCAACCCAGCGGCGGTGCGGCAGCTCGCCCACCGCGCCCGCGAGCACGTCCAGGCCCGCCGCCCCCGTACCCAGGTCGCCCCGGGCCTCCAGCGGCAGGTGACCGAGCGGTTCGTGGCCGCGGCCTTCGGCGGCGACCTGGAAGGGCTGATGGAGCTCCTGGCGCCGGACGTGACGCTGTGGGCCGACGGCGGCGGCAAGTCGAACGCCGGCGGCCCGCGCCCCATCCGCGGCCGCGACAACGTCTCCCGCGTGCTCGTCTCCCGCGCCGCCCAGCCCCTCGACGGGCTGGACATCCAGTACCGCCAGGTCAACGGCGATCCCTGCGCGGTGCTGTTCGTGGAGAACGCCCCGTACGCCGTCATGGTCGTGGACATGACGCCCGACGGCTCCCAGATCCAGGACGTCTACACCGTCAGCAACCCCGACAAGCTCGCCCACGTCCCCCGGCCCTCACGGGCTTCCCTGGTGACGGACGGCGAGGACGCGGCGGGGCAGCGGGCCGAGGTGATGGGGGAAGCGGTGGCGCAGCACGCCGGTCGCGGCGGCGGCCAGCACGACGAGGGCGGCGCCGACGAGCAGCGCCGGGTGGTAGCCCCGGTGCAGGAGCGGCGTCACGACCAGCGGGCCGAGGATCTGTCCGATGCTGTAGCCGGTGGTGAGGATGGCGACGGCGCGCGGGATCCGCAGGTGGGAGCCGATGGCCAGGGTGAGGGTGGCGACGCCGAGGAACGTGGCGCCGAACAGGACGGCCGAGACCAGGGCGGGGACGATCCCGCCGGCCAGGGCGGGCAGCGCGATGCCGACGGCCTGCACGACGAGCGCGGCGAGGACCAGCGCCGGGCGGGACCAGATGTGGCTGAGCCATGCCCACAGGGCCGTTGAGGGCAGCGCGGCGAGCCCGACCAGGATCCAGGCGCCGCTGCCGGCCCAGCCAGGCGCGCTCTGGTCGATCGCGGCGACCAGGAACGTGCCGGCGATGATGTAACCGGTCCCTTCGAGGGTGTAGCCGGCCAGCAGCGCTCCGAACCAGCGCAGCCCGGATCCGGCTCGGGGACCGGACGGGGCGGGCGGCGGCGCCTCCGGGGATGCCGGGTCGGTGCGCAGGCCCCAGGCCGGGATCGCGAGCACGGCGGTCAGCGCGGCCGCCGTCCACCAGGCCTGCTGCCAGGTGCCGGCGGTACGCAGGACCAGCACGGCGACGCCCGACAGGGCGATCCCCGCGCCGATGCCGCCGAAGGCCCAGCCGACGAGGTGGTGCGCGTGACCGCGGAGTCCGGTGAGCATGGCGTCGGCGGCGATGACGAAGATCAGCGCGCTCGCGATCCCGGCGACCAGCCGGAGCGACGACCAGAGCGCGCCGGCGTGCGTGACCGGCATCAGGGCCAGCGTGACGATCAGGATCGCCAGGGACGGGCGCAGCGCCCGCCGGGAGGCGAAGATCCGAGGGGCGACGATCGCGGCAATCGCGCCGAGGAGGTACCCGACGTAGTTGGCGGTGGCCAGCTCCGCCCCCAGCCGCGGCGACAGCCCGGCCTGCGCGTGCATCATCGGCAGGATCGGGGTGTAGGCGAACCGGCCGACACCCATGCCCGCCGCGAGCGCCGCCGCGCCCTGCCCGACGATCCGCCAGGGCCGATCCGCCCGGGTCTCCTCGCCGCCGTCCGTGCCGTGCTCTCGTACGGAGGTCAAACTTCGCCTTTCGTTCGGCCGGCGGGAGCGGACGCACCCGGTGGCGGGGGACTCAGTGGCCGGCGTTCTGGCCGCCGTCGACGTGCAGGATCTCGCCGGTGACGAACGGGGCCGTCTCGAGATAGACGATCGCGTCGACGATGTCGCTTATCTCGCCCATCCGGCCGACGGGGTGCAGGCCGGCGAGGAGGTCGTAGGTCTCGGCCGGGTGCATCGGCGTACGGATGACGCCGGGCGCGACCGCGTTGACCCGGATGCCCCGGGAGGCGTACTCGATGGCCAGCGACCTGGTGACCGAGTTGAGGCCGCCCTTGGTCAGCGCCGCCAGCGCGGACGGCACGCGGGTGTCCGCCTGGTCGGCCAGGCTGGTCGTGATGTTGACCACGTGCCCGCCGCCCTGGGCGAGCATGACGTCGATGGCCCGCTGGGAGATCTCGAAGAACCCGCGCAGGTTGACCCTCGTCACCAGCTCGTAGTCCTCGTCGGTGTAGTCGGTGAACGGCTTGGACACGAAGACACCGGCGTTGTTGATCAGCGTGTCGACCCGGCCGTACGCCTCCAGCGCCTGTTCGATGACGCGCCGGCCGACGGACGGGGCGGCGATGTCACCGGCGATGGTCCGCACCAGGGGGTCGTCGGAGGGCTCGATCGATCGGGAGTTCGCGACGACCGCGTAGCCGAGCTTGCGGTAGGCGGCCACCAGCCCCGAGCCGATACCCTGGGACGCGCCGGTGATCACCGCGACTTTGTGCGTGCTCATGGGTTTCTCTTCTCATATGGATCGAGGCCATACGTCCCGGGTCTCGATCAGCGCGGCCGGCCGGCGAACGGGGCGGACCGGCACCGCGCGGTCATGGTTCAAGCTTGCGTCAGTCGGGCGCGATCCCGCCACGACCGGTTCACTCTCTGTTGTGAGGCTGTGCCTCCCAGCGCACTACCCTGGGCGGATGGAGCTACGCCAGCTGCGATATTTCGTCGCGGTGGCCGAGGAGCTGCACTTCGGCCGTGCCGCGGTCCGGCTGCGCATCGCCGGCCCGTCGCTCTCCCAGCAGATCAAGGCCCTGGAGCGGGACCTGGGCGTACGCCTGTTCGACCGGGACCGCCGTTCGGTGGCGCTCACCCCCTCGGGGCAGGCGCTGCTCCCCCAGGTCAGGGCGCTGCTCGACCAGGCCGACGAGCTGCGCCGCTCCGCGGCCGGCATGGCCGCCACCGAGCCGGTCCGGCTCGGCTACGTCAGCTGGCGCCCGCCCGACCTGACCGCCCGCGTGTCCGGCGTCGCCCAGCTGCACGTCGACGCGTGGGTCATGCCGTCACACACCCAGGCGGGACGGGTCGCCGACGGCAGCATCGACCTGGCCATCTGCTGGGTACGGGCCGACGACCTGGCGGCCCACGCCCTGGAGGCCCGGCTGATCGGCGCCGACCGGCTCTTCGCGATCTCCACGGGCACCGGCACGTCCGCGGTCCCGGCCAAGGACACGTCGGTGCTGGTGGACTCCGACACCGCCACCTGGGACTCCTGGAACCGCTATGCCGAGGAGTTCGCCCGCGACACCGGTGCCCGCGTCGTGCGCATCGACGACGGCGGCATCACGGGGCCGGCCTTCTTCGACCACGTACGGCGGCTCCGCCGCCCCGTCGTCAACTCGCCGAAGGGCCAGACCGCGCCGGTGCCGCCGGACCTCGTCCAGCGCCCGGTGGTCGATCCGGCGCCGTACTGGACCTGGGCCCTGGTGTGCCGGCGCGACGAGACCCGCAAGGCCGTACGGGCCGCCGTCGAGGCGCTGACCCGGGACGTCGGCGGGCTCGGCCTGGACGCCGACACGGCCTGGCTACCGGCCGACGACCCGTTCCGCACCACCGGATGACACGGCACCGGTCGGCGTGACGCCGGTCGGCCTGGTGATCGTGGTCGGCGTGGTGATCGTGGTCGGCGTGGTGATCGTGGTCGGCGTGGTCAGCGGGCTTCGAGGGTCGCGAGGTCGCGCAGCGTGTAGCGGCGGTGCTCGCACTCCTCCTCCATCACCACCCGCAGACAACCGCCGACCGTGCGCGGCTCCTCCGGGTAGCCGGGCGCGGGTGCGCGGGTGCAGGCCCGTTCGAGCCCGGCGTCGGTGAGGCCGTCGAGGATCCCGCGCACCAGCGTCACCCGCCCGGCGCGCACCTGCGCCACCTCCGCGTACGACGGGCGGGCGTCGAGTCCGACGCCGAGCGCCGCCGCGTCCTCGGCCGGGTAGCCGGAGTGGGTGAGGCCGAGCCGGTGGAACGGGTCCGGCGCGTCGAGGATCGCCCGGCCCGCCCAGGCGTCGGTGGCGAAGACGAGGTGGCGCAGCGTCTCGACGAGGGACCATTCGTCGTCGACCCGTTCGTGGCGCGCCGCTGTGCCCCTGCTACCCGCGGCCGTACAGCGGCGTAACCCCGCGCACGACGGGCAGTCCCGTGCCCGAGTCGAGCACGAGGCGGTCGCCGAGCGGACGCGTCAGCGTGACGGTGGTCGTGTCCATGTGGAGCACCAAGTCGCAGATCCCGCCAGAGCCCTCCTCGTCCACGTCCACCACCACGAGCCTGCCGGTCTCGTACGCCCGCGCCCCGTGAACGCGGTCACAGGAGCCGTAGCCGTACTCCAGGAGCAGGTCGTGCGGCTTGCCCGCGATGAGGTCGAACCCTTTCACCTCTTCGTACTCCCCCTCCGCGGCCTGCGGCCGGGGGGTGATGGCCGAGGGGGCGACCGCCACGTACACGAACTTCGACTCGACCCCCTTGACGGTGAACTGCCACGCGGGCACCCGGATCGTGCCGCGGCTGGTCTCCAGCGTCGTCTCGCCCAGCTCGGCCCCCGTCACCCGGAGCGGGCGGCAGCCCTTGGCCGGGCACTCCTCCTCGATGAAGTCGGCGGGCTTGCTGAGCTCCGCGTACGCGTCGGCCGCCGTGACGAGCGGCACCTCCGAGACCGAGCCGTCCGGCCACCGCACGGGCGCTTCGGCCAAGGGGGCCGCGGGTAACTCGGCCGCGAGCTTCCACACGCCGTTGTGCGCGCTCAGGGCGGCCCAGGCGGGAGGATCGGTCCAGCCGCCTCGATCCTGGAGCCCTCCGAGCAGGACGAAACCCGACCGCCAGGCGCGGTCGCCGGCCGAGCCGTCCCAGCGCGCCACCACCTCCCGGGCACGTGCCTCGAACCGGCCCGGTGAGACCCGATTGGACCAGTTGCAGGAGGCCAGGAGCAGCATCAGGCACAGGCCCGCGATCGTCCTACGCACGACTTCGTGATCACCCCCGGACGCCTAACGTAGCCGCCCACACACCGGCTAAGTGCCCCTCTTATCGGATTTGCGGGGGAATCTCCCTGAATTAGGGGCGAACGCACTCCATGTGGTCTTCTGACTACCGGGGTGTGGAGTGATCAGACGGCTGGGCCGGTCGCTGCGGATGCGGTTGGCGCTGCTCGCCAGCTTGGCCATGTTGCTGCTGAACGTCGTCGTCAGCGCGTTCGTGCTGTACGCCATCCGGAACGAGGCCGCCGACATCCGGGCGTACGACGTGGCCAGCCGGGCCCTGCGCGTGCTGCTCATGGTCAAGCGGAACGAGTTGCCCCCGACGGTGAACACCGACGGGCTCGACGGCATCCAGGTGATCGACTCGGCGGGCCGCGTGGTCTCCTCGACGCCGAACCTGGCCCGCCTGCCCCGGGTCACCACGGCGATCCCCCATCGCAACACGGCCAACGACGTCGCCGAGTTCTGCGACCTGCCCGCGTTTCCCGGACGGTGCGAGCTGGTGGTCTCCATGCACGCGTACCAGCCGGACGGCGCGTGGGTCATCTACGCCTTCGCCCCCGCCGTGCCCTGGTACGTCAGTCTGAAAGTGATCCTCTTCGAGATCTGCGTGGCGGCCCTGCTGCTGCTCCTGACCTGGTTCGGAGTGTCGCGCGTGGTGGCCCGGACGCTCGCACCCGTGCACAACATCACGAAGAGGCTGGCCGAGATCACCGCGGGCGGAGGCGGGATGCGGCTCCCCGTACCGGAGAACGTGGACGACGAGATCAGGACGCTCGCCTGGACCGGCAACCAGATGCTGGAGCGGCTGGAAGCCGCGATGAAGAAGCAGCAGGAGGCGGTGGAGCAGCAGCGCAGGTTCGCCGGGGACGCCTCGCACGACCTGCGCAGCCCGATCACGGCGATGCGCACCCAGGTCGAGGACGCGCTGCTCAATCCCGAGGACGCCGACTGGCGGGCGACGGGCGAGGCGCTGCTGACCAGCCTGGACCGGCTCCAGGCCATCGTCACCGACCTGCTCACGCTGACCAAGCTGGACGCGGGCGCGCCGAGCTCCCGGGAGCCGGTGGACCTGGGCGAGCTGGTCGCCGCCGAGACCGGCAGGCCGCGCACGAAGAACGTCGTCACCACGCTGCAGCCGGGCGCGGCCGTCACGGGCGACCGGCTGCAGCTGGCCCGCCTCCTGACGAACCTGCTGGACAACGCCGAGCGGCACGCCGAGTCCCAGATCCTCGTCACCGTACGGCGGCAGGGCCGGCAGGCCGTGCTGGAGGTGCTCGACGACGGCGCCGGCATCGAGCCCGGGAAGCGCGAGACGGTCTTCCAGCGCTTCACCCGCCTGGACGCCGCGCGCAACCGCGACGCCGGCGGGACCGGGCTCGGCCTGCCCATCGCCCGCGAGATCGCGCAGGCCCACGGTGGCACGCTCACGATCGAGGACTCCGAGCGCGGCGCCCGCTTCATCCTGCGCATCCCGACCCGAGAGGACTGAGCATCCGGTCCGCGAGGACGGCGCAAACCGGCCTGCGAGGACTGCGCCCCACCCCCAAGTCGGCTCCAAGCCACGCACAAGAGCCGGACCTCACCATTTCCGGATGTGAGCGGAAATTTCAGGACAAGATTGATGAAGATCGCCGCAGGTGCGGCGGTCGCCATGGCGGTCGCGCTGCCCGCGTTACCGGCGGCGGCCGACACGCCCGATGAGCGGCCCGACGTGCCCGTCGGCACCTGGCTGGCCGCGCGTACCCAGCCTGCGGTCCAGCTGACGAGCTTCACCTACACCGGCACGGTCGCCGTGCCGACCAGCACGATCAACCAGGCCGCGTTCAACCGGCTCGTGGAGCAGGCCACCGCCACCGTGGCGTCCGGCAAGATCTCCTCGGACGAGCGCAGCATCGCCAAGTGGCTGTTCCAGCAGATCGCGGCCGACGTGGACACCTACCTCGCCTCGACCACCCCGGAGCGTACGGTCGAAGCCGAGGTCGGCGGCCTGTGCACCGGCTGGTGGGTCACCCCCGACGGGTACATGGTCACCGGGGCGCACTGCGTCCAGGTCGGCGAGACCGAGCTGAGCCAGCTGTTCGCGCGGCAGGCGCTGGCGAAGTTCAACCAGCAGGACGCCAAGGAGATCATCAGCGGGCTGCGGGGCCTGGAGGCCGACGAGGAGATCGTCAAGCTCGCGCAGCAGATCTACGTCACCTTCAACACCAACCACATGCAGCTCCGCAACCTGAAGCAGAGCCTGTCGGTGGTCCAGAGCCTGCCCGGCGGCGGCGTGGACAAGACGGCCAAGCCGGTCCCGGCCGAGCTGGTGTCGGTGGGCGAGAGCTACCCGGGCAAGGACTTCGCGCTGCTCAAGGTCAACGGCCAGCAGAACCTGCCGACCGTGCCGCTCGGCGACGACTCCGACGTGCGTACCGGTGACACGCTCTACATCAGCGGGTTCCCCGGTCTGGTCACCAATACGCCGTTCTTCAGCCTGGAGTCCAAGCTGGAGCCGGCGCTGACCGAGGGCCCGTACAACGCCAAGCGCACCACCCAGACCGGCGTGCCGTACATCCAGACCCAGGCGCCCTCCTACCACGGCAACTCCGGCGGCCCGGTGTTCAGCAAGGACGGCAAGGTCATCGGCATGCTGATCGCCGGCACGGTGAGCGAGAACGGCGAGGCGTCCGAGAGCGAGAGCTTCGTCCTGCCGGTGGGCATCATCAAGGAGAAGCTCGGCGAGAAGAACATCAAGCCCGCCCAGACCACCACGACGACCCGCTACAACGAGGCGCTCAACGACTTCTTCCGGCACTACTACTCGGACTCGCTGCCGAAGTTCCGCGAGGTCCAGGCGCTGTTCCCGAACCACCCGTACGTGGCCAAGTACATCAGCGACGCGCAGCAGGCGATCTCCGCGGGCAAGGACGAGTCGCCCAAGCCGATCCTGCTGTGGGTGCTGATCGGGGCCGGCGTGCTGGTCGCCGCGGTGATCGTCGCGGTCCTGGCCAAGGTTCTCCGCGGCCGCGGGCGCCGGCGTCGCCACTCCGAGCCGTCCTTCGTCCAGCCCCTGCCCGGCGCGGTGCAGCCTCCGTCGTGGCGGCAGCTCCCCGCGGGCCAGGTGCCGCCCCCGGCGCAGGAGGCGTACGGGCAGGGTGCATATGGGCAGGGTGCATACGGGCAGGGTGCATACGGGCAGGGTGCATACGGGCAGGGTGCATACGGGCAAGCGGCGTACGGGCAAGCGGCGTACGGGCAGGGCGCCGACGGGTACGGCCCCGTCGCGTACAACGCCGGCGGCTACGGCGCCGCACCGCACGGGTCGGCCCCGGACCACCCCAACCCCCAGTACGGCTCGGCCCCGGACCACGGCAACTCCCCGTACGGGTCGGCTCCAGACCACGGCAACCCCCACTACGGACCGGGCCCGTACGGGTACCCCGCGCCCCCGCACGGCCAGGCCCAGCCGCACTCGGGTGAGCAGACCCGCGCCGTCCGCTACGGCCAGTTCACGCCGCCGCCGAACGACCGGCCCTCCTAGTCCTGGATTCGCCTTGCCCGCCCTTTCATACTGGAGGCGACGCCCGGAGACATGACTACCGACGGGCGGAGCCGCACTGCTCGACCTGCGGCTCCCGCCGACGGCCATCTTCGCCGCCAGCGACGGGAGCGCCCTCGGCGCCATGCAGGCCGCCAGGGTTCGGGGCCTGCGCGTCCCGGAGGACCTCAGCGTGGTCGGCTTCGACGACACCGAGGTCGCGGTCATGACCTCGCCGCAGCTGACCACCGTACGCCAGCCGCTGCGCGAGATGGGCGGCATCGCCCTGCGCACGGCCCTGCGCCTGGCCGCCGGCGAGAAGATCGAGTCCCGCCACATCGAGCTCGCCACCGAGCTGATCGTCCGCGGATCGAGCCGGGCGGCCGGCCTATGAGGTTGCGCGGCGGCTCTGGACAATGCACCGCATACGTGATCTGACGGAGTAAGAGCGCCGACGATCGCGAACAGGAGCACCTGGACATGAGCGACACGCCGCGACTGCACACCGCGGGCAATACCCTGCTGGAGCGAGCCCGCACGCTGCGCCCGCTGATCGAGCGCGACGCGGACCGGGCCGAGGAGCAGGGCAGACTCTCCACCTCCGTCGTGGACGCCCTACACGAGGCAGGACTTTTCGGGATATGGGTGCCAGTGCCGCTCGGCGGCGCCGAGTTGTCGCCCAGCGAGCTGATGGCCGTCCTCGGAGAGCTCTCCTACGCCGACCCCTCGACGGGCTGGGTGGTCATGGCCACCTGCCTGGAGAACGGCACGGCCGGCGCCTACCTGGGCGACGAGGCCGTCGAACACATCTTCAAGGGCCCCCGGATGCCGCTCTTCGCGGGCCAGGGCACCCGGCCGGGCATCGCCGTCCCCGAGGACGGGGGCTTCCGCCTCAGCGGGCAGTGGAGCTTCGCCTCCGCCATGCTGCACTCCCAGTACGTCCACAGCCTGGGCGCCATCGAGGGCACCGACGAGGTCCGGATCTTCATCACGCCGATCGAGGACGTCAAGCCGCTCGGCAACTGGGACGTCCTGGGCCTGCGCGCGACCGGCAGCATCGACTACTCCATGGACGACGTCTTCGTACCGGAGTCGCAGTCGCACGTCTTCGACACGAACGAGCCCCTGCGCGGCGGCGCCATCTACCGGCTCGGCCTGGTCGACCAGGCGCTGATCTGCCACTCCGCCTGGGCGCTCGGCGTCGGCCGCCGGCTGCTGGACGAGCTGAGCCGCTACGCCGTGGCACGGGCCGGGCGCACCGGGCAGATCGCCGGCAGCGACGCCTTCCACACCGACTTCGCCCGTGCCGAGGCGAAGTTCCGCGCCGCGGCGGCCCTGGTGCGCGAGACGTGGGACGACGTGGAACGCACCCTCGACTCGGGCCGGACGCTCGACGTACGGCAGGAGACGATGGTGCGGCTCGCGCTCAACCACATCACGTCGACGATCACCGAGGTCTCCCACTTCGTCTACGCGTCGGGCGGCACCTCGGCGCTGCGTGACGGGCTGATCCAGCGGCTGTTCAGGGACGTCCACGCCGGCGCCGCGCACATCACCTCGGGCCCGCAGCTGCTCCGGGAGTGCGGCCGCGAACTGGCCGGCCTGGCCGCGGGCGAGTCCTGGGCACTGTTCGGCCTGGAGCCATAAGAGCGCCGTCCCGCGGTGAGACTCCGGTGAAATGTCCGTGGAACGCCGTGCTCCCAGGCTGGTCCGCATGCCAATGACTGACATGACCAGGAGCGCGGCCTGCGGGGCGGCGCTCGTGCTCGCCCTTTCCGCCTGCGGTGCGCTGGGGCGGCCGGCTCCGCCCGCGGCCTCGGTGAAGGCTCCCGACGCCCCGGCGCAGGACCGGCCCGAGGACCCGCCGGAGGAGACACCCTCTCCGGAGGACTCTCCCGCGCGGCCGGAGTCGCCCTCGGAAGGCGTGGTCGCCGGTCCCACCTCGTCCGCCCTGCCGGTCGAGGGCCGGAACCTGCGCCTGGTCAGGTCCGGCGAGAACGAGCTGGCGCTGCAGTTCGAGCTCTTCAACGGCACGGACGACGAGATCTCGCTCGGCACGCTCGGCCTCGACAGCCGCGAGCAGCTGATCACGCTGGTGGACCTGCCCCGTGGCACCGCCTACGGCCTGATCGGCAGCTCGGGCCCGGACGGGCGGATCAGCGCGGACGTCGACATCGAACCGGGCCGGTCGGCCCCGGTGACGGCGGTCTTCGCGGCGCCGCCCAAGGAGGCCACCGAGATGCTCGTCGTGCTCAACGGCCTGCTCCCGGTGACCGTGCCGATCACGGACGCCGAACCGGCCGACGACCCCGCCCTGCGCGGCCCGCACAACAAGCTCCAGGTCGGTCCGCTGGTGTGCAAGACGACGGGCGGCACGCGTGAGGCGTTCCGGCTGCCCAGCGACGTGCTGTTCGAGTTCGGCAGCTCCAAGCTGTCACCGTCGGCCAAGTCCGCCATCGAGGCGCTGCGCGGCCGGGTCTCCGCCTCGTCCGGATCGGTGACCGTGGACGGGCACACCGACGCGATCGGGGGCACCTCCGACAACCAGACGCTGTCGCAGGAACGCGCCGCGGCCGTCAGCCAGGTGCTGCGTCCTTCTCTCGGCGACGGCTTCGCGTACCGGACGAAGGGGCACGGCGAGGGCGAGCCCGTGGCGCCCAACACCAAGCCCGACGGCAGCGACGACCCGGACGGGCGGGCGCAGAACCGGCGAGTCGAGGTGCAGATCGACAGCGACACCACTGTGCGGGCCCCGGAGACGGGAAGCGACCTGACCGACGCGGGGCTCCAGGTTCGGGTGGAGAGCGTACAGCGGCTGTCGGGCTACCTCCTGGCGAGCGTCAAGGTCACCAACCCCGGGTCGGAGGCCGCGTCCCTGGAGTACGAGAACCACTTCACGCCCAAGGAGCTCACCTCGGGCCAGCTGTCGATCGCGGCTCAGAACGGCCGGCAGGAGCTGTGCGGCTTCGCCGAGCCCACGTACTTCGACTTCGTCGGCACGATGAGCGCCTCCTTCGCGCCGGGCAAGCTCGACACGGTGCCCGCGGGTGCCGAGGTGACGCTGTGGGGGCTCTTCCCGGCGCCGAGCACGAACGTTACGTCGGTGAAGGTTCAGGTCGGCGGCTACGACCAGGCACTCCCGGCTGAAGTGGCGAGCTGACTCCGCACGCTTACTGGCCGAGGTCGCGAGCTGGCCCCGCACGCGTCCCGAACCGAGGTCGCGGCGAGCTGGGTCCGGTGTTGCGCGGGCTGGTCATGGGATGGCGAGCGCGGCTCTGACCTCCTCCAGGCGGGCGGCGTAGCGGGGCCAGCCGAAGCCCGAGGCGGTGTAGGCGGCGGCCGTCGCCTCCGCCAGCTCCCCGGCCCGCCGCCGGTCCCGGCCCGCGAGCGCCAGCGCCGCCGACACGGCCCGGGCCGCGAGCCAGGGCGTGCTGTGCTCGGCCGACTCGGCGTAGACCTCGTCCAGCAGCGCCGCCGCCTCGCCGAGCTCCTCGCGGCGGATGAGCACGTCGGCCAGGTCGATGTGCGCCATGCTCGCCCCGGAGCCGTCGGTGACCGCGTAGCCGACGGCCGTACGCATATGGGCTTCCGCCCGGCCCAGCTCCCCCTCGGCCATGGCGACGGCGCCCCTGATCAGCTCGTTGAGCGGGAGGATCTGGCGGTCGTCCAGCCGCGCGGCGTAGTGGTCGGACTCGGTGGCGCACGCCAGCGCCTCCTTGAGGCGGCCCATGCCCAGCAGCGCCTGCGCCTGGTTGCTGAGACCGCGCGCCAGCCCGTGCTCGTCGCCGGTCTCCAGGTCGAAGGCGTTGGCGGTGACGTAGCGCTGGAGCGCCTGCTCGGCATCGCCCGAGTAGAGGTGGAGCGTGCCGAGCGCGTCGGCGAAGGCGGACACCCGCTGCGTGTGGGAGACGCTCTCGGCCAGCTCCAGGCCCTGGAGCAGCGGCGGGAGCGCCTCGCGCAGGCGGCCGCGTTCGATCTCCACGATGCCGCGGTAGTAGAGGACGTTCATGGTCACCATGTCGTCCGACGCGATCTCGGCCAGCTCGGCGGCCCTGGTCAGCAGCTCGGCCGCGGCGTCGAACTTGCCGACCATGGTGGAGACGAAGGCGTGGTCGCTCAGCGCGGTCGCCTGCTCGGTCGGCGTGCTGCCCGGCGCGTCGGCCAGGGCCGAGAAATGCCGCTCGGCCTCGCCGTACCAGCCGCGGATCAGCCACGGCGTGTGCAGTTCGAGCGCCAGCCGCAGGCCGTCGGCCGCCCGCTCGGTGCCGGGGGCGCGCTCCAGCGCGTCGAGCAGATTGGGCCACTCCGCGAACACGGCCGACACCTCCTCCGCCGCGAGGAAGTCGGTCGGCGCGCCGAGCCGGCGGACGAACGCCACGCACCAGCCCAGATGGGCGGCCAGCGCGCCCTCCGTCTCCCCTGCGGCGAGCAGCTTCGCCCGCGCGTAGTCGCGTACGGTCTCCAGCAGCCCGAACCGCCGCCCGCCCCCGGACGTCTCCACGGTGACCAGGCTCCGGTCCGCCAGCTCGGCCAGCGCGGGCGCGACGTCCCCGACGGTCACACCCTCTCCAACGGCGTCACCCGTGCCGGGACCGCCCGTGCCGAGGTCACCCGTGCCGGGACCGCTCGTACCGGGACCGCCTGGGCCGGCGTCGTCCGGCACGGCCGGCACGACGTGTTCGGCGGCCTCCAGGTCGAAGCCGCCGCTGAACACCGACACCCGCCGCAGCACCAGCCGTTCCCGCTCGGCCAGCAGGTCGTGGCTCCAGTCGAGGGCGGCGCGCAGGCTCGTGTGCCGGCCGCCCGCGGTGCGTCCGCCGCCCACCAGCAGGCGCAGCCGGTCCTCCACCCGTGCGGCCAGTTGCGTCACGGTGAGCGTGCGGGTCAGACCGGCGGCCAGCTCGATCCCCAGCGGCAGCCGGTCCACGGCGGCGCAGATCGCCGCGACGGCGGCGGGTTCGGCGCCGACCTGGTCGGGGGCGCATCGCTGGGTGAACAGCGTCGCCGCCGCGTGCGCGGGCAGCGGTCCGACCCGGTTGAGCTCCTCCCCCGCCGCCAGCAGCGGGAGCTGCGAGGTGACCAGCACGGCCAGCCCGTCGGTACGGCCCAGCAGCCCCATGACCAGCTCGGCCACCTGGTCCACGAGATGCTCGGCGTTGTCGAGCACCAGCAGCCCGCCGTCCAGGCGCGCGGCCAGCTCCGGCAGGGGATCGTCGGACTCCGACTCCAGCCCCACGGCCGCCGTCACCGCCGCGCGCACCGCCCCTTCCCGGTGTAACGGCGCCAGCTCCACCAGGGTCACCGCCCTGGGCTCCGCGGCCGGGGCCTGGGCCACGGCCTTGGCCGCCTCGACGGCGAGCCGCGACTTGCCGCTGCCCGGCCCGCCCGTGAGCGTGACGAGCCCCGGCCGCGCGAGCCGTCTCACCAGCGCCGCCAGCTCGCCGTCCCGGCCGACGAAGCTCGTCGCGGGGCCCGGCAGGCGTGCGCGGGAGCGAGCCTGATCCGGGGCGGGCGACTCCACAGGGGGCGGCCCCGGCGACCCGGCCGAGAGCAGGGACGGCTCCGCGACGGAGAGCGGGGACGGCTCCTGCCCGGGTGCGATCACGCCTTGCGCCGGGGCGGTGTTCATGAGCTGCAGGGACGGATCCTGGCGGAGGATCCGCAGCTCCAGCGCCGCCGTCTCCGGGACCGGGTCGACGCCGAGCGCGTCGGCCAGTCTGCAGCGGAGCCTGGCCAGCCGGTCGAGCGCGTCGGCCTGCCTGCCGGTGCGATAGAGGGCCAGCGCGAGCAGGCAGGACACCCGCTCGTGCAGCGGATGCTCGTCCGCCAGCCGCTCCAGCTCCGCGCTCACCTCGGCCGCCGCGCCGAGGGCGAGGTCGGCGGTGAGCCGCTGCACCATCAGGTCCAGCCGCCACGCCTCCAGCCGCTCCCCCTCCAGCTCGGCATAGGGGATCGCCCGCAGATCCGCCAGCGCGCTGCCGCGCCAGAGCCCGAGCGCCTGCGCCGCCGAGCCCCGGGCGCCCGCGTGGTCGCCGAACCTGGCCGCCGCGTGCGCACGTTCGGCGGCGGCCCGGGCCTTGACCAGGTCGGCGGCGTGGGCGTCGAGCGCGTAGCCGCCAGGCGTCCTGACCAGGGGTGAGGCCTGCCGCGACCGGCCCGCGCCCTGCCCGGGGCCGGCGGGGAGGGCGGCGCGCAGGCGGGAGACGAGGACCCGCAGACGCTCGGTGGGACGGGCCAGCTCCGCCTCCCCCCACAGGTCGGCGGCCAGCCGCGCGTCGGGAACCGGAGACCCGCCCGCGAGCGCGAGCCGGGTCAGCAGCGCGCGCTCAAGGAGGCGATCCACCACGATCGTCGCGTCTCCGGCACGGACGGTGACCGGTCCGAGCACGAGGACGTCCAGGCCGGGGAGGGAGGGCATGGGGGAATTATCTCAGCGAATTCCGTGAGACGTCCGTGAAACGGGGGTGCAAGGTCATCCGCTCAGGCTGGCCTCATGACACACGACATCACGGACCTGCGAGCCACCGTACAAGGAGAGGTCCTCACCCCGCGGGACGCCGGCTACGAGGACGCCCGGGCCCTGCACAACAGCATGATCAGCCGCAGGCCGGCCGCGATCGTACGGGTCAGCGGCACCGCCGACGTCGTCAGCACGCTGTCCTACGCACGCGAGCACGCCCTGGAGGTCAGCGTGCGCGGCGGCGGGCACGGGGTGGCCGGGCACGCGCTCGGCGGCGACCTCGTGATCGACCTGTCGGCGCTGCGCGGCGTCACCGTGGACGCGGCCGCCCGGACGGCCGTCGTTCAGGCGGGCGCGATCTGGGGCGAGGTCGACCAGGCCACGCAGGCGCACGGCCTGGCCGTGCCCGGCGGCCGGATCAGCCACACCGGCGTCGCCGGGCTCACCCTCGGGGGCGGCGAGGGCTGGCTGTCCGCGAAGTACGGGCTGAGCTGCGACAACCTGATCGCCGTCGAGCTCGTCACGGCCGACGGCCGGGTGGTCGTCGCCGACGACGAGAGCGAGCCCGAGCTGATGTGGGCGCTGCGCGGCGGGGGCGGCAACTTCGGCGTGGTCACGTCGTTCACCTTCCGGCTGCACCCGCTGGGCCCGCTGGTGCTCGGCGGCATGCTCGGTTACCGGGTGTCCGACGCGCCCGCCGTACTGGAGGCCCTGGACCGGCTGCACTCGGCCGGGCACGACGACTTCGCCCCCGCGGCGGTCTTCCTGACGGCGCCACCGGCGCCGTTCGTGCCCGGGCACGTGGTGGGGCGGCCGATCCTCGCGATCGCACCGGTCTGGCTCGGCGACCCGGAGGCGGGGGCCGAGGTGATCCGGCCGCTGTTCGAGGCGGCGACGCCGCTGTTCGACGCGGTCCAGCCGATGCCGTACCTGGCGCTGCAGTCGATGCTGGACGACGGCTCGCAGCCGGGGCGGCGCAACAGGTGGTCGGCGGAGTTCGTGCCCGGCCTGGAGCCGAGCCTGATCTCCGACCTGCAGGACGCCGCGATCGCCGCGCCGAGCCCGCTGTCGCAGCTGATCGTCTCGCCGTTGCCGGAGGCGGTCAGGACGGCGCCGGACTCCGCCTTCCCCAGCCGCCACGGCGGGCGCTGGCTGGTGCACCCCGTCGGCGTCTGGGTGGATCCCGGCGACGACCCCGCCAACCTCGCCTGGGTGGAGGAGGTGACCTCGGCGATCAGGAAGCACGGGGTCACCGGCTCCTACCTGAATCTGGAGCAGGCCGACGACGACCGGGTGCGCTGGGCGATGGGCGTGCGCAGGTATCGCCGGCTGCAGCAGGTGAAGGCGGCCTGGGACCCCGGCGACGTGTTCCGCCACTGCGCCCACGTCAGTCCATGAGGAGCCCGGCACCCGCCCGGACGGCGGGCGGGTGCCGGTCACGCTAGGACGGCTGCCCGGCCGCGCGCCACTCCGGCGCGAGCACCGACCAGACCTCCATGTCGTGCCGCTTGCCCCGGTACGGGTAGCTCTCCCGCAGCACGCCGTCCTTGGTCATCCCCAGCCGCCGGGCCACGGCGATGCTGGCCGCGTTCTCCGACGCGACCACCCACTCGATGCGGTGGATGCCCCGTTCCTCGACGGCCCAATCGATGATCACCCGTGCGGCCCTGGACACCAGGCCCTTGCCCGCCGCCGACGGCTCCAGCCAGCAGCCCACCTCCGCGACGCCCGTCAGGACGTCCATCGTGCGGAAGAGCACCCCGCCGACCAGCGTGCCGTCCAACCAGATGCCGTAGATCCGCCCGGTGTCGGTGGCGGCCTTCTCCGCGTATCTCTGGAGCAGGGACCGGCTCGACTCCAGGTCCGTGGCCCTGTCCGCGAACGAGATGAACTGCCCGACGAACTCCCTCGCCCGGTCCATGTGGGCCAGGAACTCCTCGGCCGACCACGGCTCCAGCGGCCGCAGCTCCGCGCCGTCCTCGCCCAGGGATATTGCGAACATCGTTCCCCCAACGATCGAAACCCAGGCCATATCGCCAGCAGATCCTCTCACGCGGCGCGGCCGGGCAGGTTGGCGATCTTCCCGAACAGCCCAAAACTGTGCATCGTCCCGCACGCCGACCGGCCGGGCCCGGCGGGCGCCCGACGACACTGCTGCCATGGACACGCATGACACCGAGGACGGCCAGGAGCGGACCGAGTTCGCGGGGGCCGTGTACGGCTCGCTGCTGGCGGCCTCGGTCGTGGCCGGCAGCGCGGTGGACGGCACGCCGGTGTCCGCGGGCGACCTCGTGGTCGTGTTGATCTGCACGGGCGTGGTGTTCTGGCTCGCCCACGTCTACGCCTGGGTGGTGTCCAGCAGAACCCAGTCCCTGACCTGGGAGCGGCTGCGCACGGCCGGCCGGCACGACTGGCCGGTGGCGCAGGCCTCGTTCCCCCCCGCCATCGGCGCCGCCTTCGCCTCGTCGCTGGGCCTGTCCGACAAGGCGTCGACCTGGGTGGCGCTGGTCGTCGCCGTGGCGAGCCAGACGGCCTGGGCCGTCGCGGCGGCCGTCACGGCCCGGGCCTCCGCGCGGGTGGTGGCCCTCTCCGGGGCCGCCAACCTCGCGATGGGGCTGGCCATCATCGCGCTCAAGACCCTGGTCGGCTCCCACTGAGGTCTTGACACAGCGCCGCCGATTTGAAAACTTCCTTAACAGATCGGGGTTGACAACGTTGTCATCACTCCTCCTGGGAGACCGCTGTGAGCACCCTCTGGCCTTCCCCGTCCCGTCGTAAACGATCTCTTATGATGGCGGTCTTATGCGCCGTGACCACCCTCGCCCTCGCCGCACCCGCCGCCGCGCTGACCGGCCCGGCCGGACCTGAGCCCGTGCCCAATCCCGGCCCTTCGGGCACTCCGCCCCCCAACCCCTCCTACAGCCCGCCCCCCGGCCCGCAGGCCGCCGAGCCGGCTCCGCCCGCGACGGAGACGCAGCGGGCGGCGCGGGACGGGCAGGCCCTGGCCCGGGCCGAGGGCGCGGCCTTCGCCTCCTCCTTCGAGCCCGGCGACCCGCAGCCGACGTGGGCCGACACGACAGAGACCGACGCCCGCGGCGTCAAGAAGGCCGCGAACGTCATCGGCACCCTGCCCGGACGCATCGAGGGCAGCATCTCGGACCAGATCGCCCGGTTCAGCGCCAGCGGCGAGAACGCCTCCGGCGGCGAGGGGAAGGAGAACCTGGCCGACGATGACGCGAACACCAAGTGGCTGGTGTTCGCCGGCACCGGCTGGGCGCAGTACGGCCTGGCCGCCCCGGTCGCGGTCGTGCACTACGGGCTGACCTCCGCCAACGACGCGCCCGAACGCGACCCGCGCGACTGGCAGCTGCAGGGCTCCCAGGACGGGCAGAGCTGGACCACCCTGGACACCCGGACCGGCGAGACGTTCACGGCGCGCTTCCAGCGCAAGGAGTACCGCTTCGCCAACCCGACCGCCTACGCCCACTACCGGCTGAACGTCACCCGGATCGGCGGCGGCTCGACCCTGCAGCTGGCCGAGTGGGAGCTGTCGGACGGCCGGACCGGCCCCACACCGCCCAGCGACATGCGCAGCCAGATCGGCGCGGGGCCGAACGGCGGGTTCGTGTCCAAGCCGCGCGCCGGCTTCTCCGGCCTGCGGGCGTTCCAGTACGCGGGCAGCACCACCGCCGAGACCGGCGGCCACTCCACCAACAAGGTGTTCGAGGTGGACATCCCGGTCACGGCCACGACGGAGCTGTCCTACGTGGTCTTCCCCGAGTTCACCGCGGCCGACCTGCGCTACCCCAGCACGTACGTCTCGGTGGACCTGGCCTTCCGCGACGGCACGTACCTCAGCGACCTCAAGGCCGTCGACCAGCACGGCGTCCGGCTGGCGCCGCGCGCGCAGGGCGAGTCCAAGACCCTGTACGCCGACCAGTGGAACTACAAGCGCGCCCAGATCGGCGAGGTCGCCAAGGGCAAGCGGATCAGCCGCATCCTGGTGGCCTACGACAGCCCGGCAGGGCCCGCCGGGTTCCGCGGGTGGGTGGACGACATCAGGATCGTCTCGGAGCGGAAGCGGCAGCCGTACGAGGGCCGCCCGGCACGCGACGATCGCAGCCCTGCCCAGTACGTGATGACCACCCGGGGGACGCACTCCACCGGCGGCTTCTCGCGGGGGAACAACTTCCCGGCCACCGCGGTGCCGCACGGGTTCAACTTCTGGACCCCGATGACCAACGCCGGCTCGACGAGCTGGCTGTACGAGTACCACCGGGCCGGCAACGCCGCCAACCTGCCCGAGATCCAGGCGTTCAGCGCCAGTCACGAGCCCAGCCCGTGGATGGGTGACCGGCAGACGTTCCAGTTCATGCCCTCGGCGGCCGAGGGGGTGCCCAACCCGTCCCGTACCGCCCGCGCGCTGGCCTTCCGCCACGAGCGGGAGGTCGCGCAGCCGCACCTGTACGCGGTCACGTTCGACAACGGGCTCAAGACCGAGATCGCCCCGGCCGACCACGCGGCGCTGGCCCGCTTCACCTTCCCCGGCACCGAGGCCAAGCTGATCTTCGACAACGTGAACAACAGCGGCGGCCTGACCCTGGACCCGGCCGGCGGTGTGGTGACCGGCTACTCCGACGTGCGCAGCGACCTGTCCACCGGGGCCACGCGGATGTTCTACTACGCCGTCTTCGACCGCCCGGTCACCGGCGGCGGCAAGCTGACCGGCCAGGGCCGCGACAACGTGCTCGGCTACCTGTCCTTCGACGCGGGCACGACGAGGACGGTCACCATGCGCATCGCGTCCTCGCTGATCAGCATCGACCAGGCCAGGCACAACCTGGAGCTGGAGATCGCCGCCTCGGACACGCTGGAGACGGTCAGCGAGCGCGCCCGCCGGGCGTGGGACGCCAAGCTGGGTGTCATCGAGGTCGAAGGGGCCGGCCGGGACCAGCTGGTCACGCTGTACTCCAACCTGTACCGGCTGTTCCTCTATCCCAACTCCGGCTTCGAGAACACCGGCACCGCTGCCGCGCCCGTCCACAAGCACGCCGTGCAGTCGGCGACCAGCACCCCGCCCAGCACACCCACCCAGACCGGGGCGCAGGTGGCGGACGGGAAGGTGTACGTCAACAACGGCTTCTGGGACACCTACCGCACCACCTGGCCCGCGTACGCGCTGCTGACGCCGAAGGCGGCCGGGGAGATGATCGACGGGTTCGTGCGGCAGTACCTGGACGGCGGCTGGATCTCCCGGTGGTCCTCGCCCGGGTACGCCGATCTGATGGTCGGCACCAGCTCCGACGTCGCCTTCGCCGACGCGTACCTGAAGGGGGTGACCGGCTTCGACGCCGTGGCCGCATACCAGGCCGCGGTCAAGAACGCCACCGTCGCCCCGCCCGCCCGGCAGGTGGGCCGCAAGGGCCTGAACACCTCCGTCTTCCTCGGGTACACGAGCGTCCAGTCGACCGGCGAGGCGATGTCGTGGGCGATGGACGGGTACATCAACGACTTCGGGATCGCGAACATGGCCAAGGCGCTGGCCGAGCGGTCCACGGGGGCGGAGCGTGCCCGCTACCTGGAGGAGTACGAATATTTCCGGAACAGGGCGCGTAACTACGTCCACCTGTTCGACCCGGCGGTGCGCTTCTTTCAGGGCAGGAACGCCGACGGCTCCTTCCGGCTCAAGCCGAGCGCCTACGACCCGCGTACGTGGGGCTTCGACTACACCGAGACCGACGGCTGGAACATGGCCTTCCACGTCCCGCAGGACGGCCGCGGCCTGGCCAACCTGTACGGCGGCGCCGACAAGCTGGCCGCCAAGCTGGACGCGTTCTTCGCCACCCAGGAGACGGCGGCGTTCCCCGGCTCGTACCGGGGGATCATCCACGAGATGCGCGAGGCCCGGGACATCCGGATGGGCCAGTACGGGCACAGCAACCAACCCTCGCACCACATCGCCTACATGTACGACTACGCGGGACAACCGTGGAAGACCCAGGCCAAGGTGCGCGAGGCGCTCTCGCGGCTCTACCTGGGCAGCGAGATCGGCCAGGGCTACCCCGGCGACGAGGACAACGGGGAGATGTCGGCCTGGCAGGTCTTCGGGGCGCTGGGGTTCTACCCGCTGCAGATGGGCAGCCCCTACTACGCGATCGGCTCGCCGCTGTTCAAGAAGGCGACGGTGCACCTGGAGGGCGGCAGGAAGCTGGTGATCAAGGCGCCGGGCAACAGCCCGCGCAACGTCTACGTGCAGGGGCTGACGGTCAACGGCAGGGCGTACGACAAGACGTACCTTCCGCACGAGCTGATCGCCAAGGGCGGCGAGCTGGTGTTCGAGATGGGGCCGAAGCCGTCGCGCTGGGGCACGGGCAGGAACGCCGCCCCGCCCTCGATCACCGACGACGACCGGATCCCCGCCCCGCTGCACGACCTCACGGGGCCGGGACGCGGCACGGCGTCGGCGGCCGGCGGCGCGGACGTGAGCGCGCTGTTCGACGACGACTCGGCCACCCGGGCGACGCTGCCCGAATGGGTGCGATACACCTTCGACGGCGACCGGGAGGCGCGTTACTACACGCTCACCTCCGGCGCCGGACAGCCTTCCGAGGATCCGTCCGGATGGGTCCTGGAGGGCTCCGACGGCACGTCGTGGAAGGTGCTCGACGAGCGGGCCGGCGAGAGCTTCCCGTGGCGGCTGCAGACCCGTCCGTTCAAGATCGCGCATCCTGGCGCGTACGCCCACTACCGGATCAGGTTCACCGGCGGCACGTCGCTCGCGGAGATCGAGCTGCTCGCTCCCGCGCCGCCCGCCACGTCACCGCTGGTCATCGAGGCCGCCGGGGTCTTCGCCGCTCCTGGGGAGACCGTGACAGTCCCGGTGACCGTGTCCGACCACGCCGACCGGCCCGCCGCCGGACGGCTGACCGCGACCGGCCCCGAGGGCTGGACCGTCCAGCCCTCGGGAGGGGTCGCCTTCGGTCCCGTCGCGCCGGGCGCGTCCCAGACCGTGACGTTCCAGGTGACGGTGCCGGCGACGGCGGGTCCCGGCAGCCACCCGATCCGGCTCGCCGCGACCTCCGACCAGGGGCCGGCCTCCGAACAGGTGGCGGTCACGGTGATCGGCGACACCGTGGAGTTCACGCCCGGCACGGCGGCCGAGGAGCCGTGGCTGCTGGAGGCCGACGGGTCCCAGCTCGACGGAGAGGTGTTCGACGGGCGCGCCCGTTTCACCGACGGCGACGGCCACGCCACCTACCGGTTCGAGCTGCCGGCCCAGGTGAGCGGGGGTTCGGTGACGCTGGACATCGGCAACCAGTTCCTGGTGCAGGTCTCGGCCGACAACCGGAGCTGGCGGACCGTGCTGCGGGAGAGCGCCGACGTGCGCGACCTGTCCAACCGCTCGGCGCGCACGCTCGACCTCGACGAGCTGCGGGGCGAGGCCCGTACGTTCTACCTGCGCATCGGGGACAGCCGGCCGGAGAACGGCTGGGGGTCCTGGCTGGCCAGGGTGCGGCTGGACCTGCGGCGCTAGGAGTTGCGGAAGATCACGTCTCCCTGAGGAGGTTTCCAGGCGAAGCCCGCGGCCAGCGCCGAGCCCGTACGCGGCACGGCGACGAGGTCCGTCCATGCAAATCCGGTCGCCGGCGGGGTGACGCTCTGCCGGGTCAGCACGCCGCCGGCGTACCGGAGCGCGTCGATGGACAGGGTGGTGTAGGCGTAGGGGTCCTGGCCGTCCGGGGTCGCGGTGATCGACTGCCGGGTCGTCGCCGCGTAGACGCCGCCCGAGCCGTCGCCGGACAGGGTGGTGACGCGGTCGCCGGGCAGCCGGAGCTGCTCCCACGTCCCGCCGCGCCGGTGCAGCAGGACGGCCCCCGGCTGCGTCCAGTCGCCCTGCTGGAACCCGGCGGCGATCCAGACGTCCCCGTTCGCGGCGGCGAGCACCGCGTCGTAGCGGACCCGTACCGGTCCGTACGCGGGCACGGCCGCCGCGGGCACCGCGACGGCGGGCAGCGCCACCGGGTGCCACGCCTTGCCGTCCCAGCGCATGACGGCGGAGGGACCCCAGCCCCAGATCTCTCCGGGCGTGCGGACGCTGATCTCCCTCAGGGACGCCGGTGCGGGCAGGCTCGTCCAGCGGCCGCCGTGATAGCGCTTGAAGAACACCCCCCGTGTACGGCCGTCGCGGCCCACGACCCAGGCGTGCTCGCCGTCCGGGACGTCCAGATCGGTGATCGTGGTCCGGCCCGACCCCATGAGCCGCCAGCGCCTGCCGTCCCAGCGCGACAGCACCGAGCTGGCGCCGGTGTTCCCCGCGATCCACACGTCGGCCGGGGAGGACGCCTCGATCAGGGAGATCTCACGCAGGGGCCCGCCCGGGCCGGCGAACTCCGTCCACTCCCTGCCGTTCCAGTGCCTGATCAGGGGCGCGGTGACGGGCGAGCCGGTCCGCGGATCGAGCTGCTTGGTCTCGCGCCGGCCCGCGGCCCAGGCGTCCGCCGGCCCGGTGGCGGCGAGATCCGCGATGTGCGTACGGGCTCCGCCGCGGAAGCTGACCTGCCAGCCGACGGCAGCCTCGACCGGCGTGACCATGGTGAGCGCCGCCAGCACGACGGCCACCGGGATGCGGTACACAGAGGCATGATGGCGCCTGCCCGGGATCCGGCCGGCTGCGCCGAGCTGAACGATTGACGAACTTCACCCCATCCGGGCGGTCAGCCCGCGCAGGCCCGCCAGGACCTCCGCCCCCGTCGGAGCCTGGTCCGGGTCGTTGAGCCACTGCATCATCACGCCCAGCAGCAGCGCGAGGTGCACCGAGCCGACGGTGCGCACCTCGCGCTCGGCGAGGTCCGCCTCGTCGCCGTCCACCAGGTGCGCGGCCATGCCGCGGCGGCCCTCGCGCTGACCGGCCACGAGCTCGTCGCGCAGCTCCGGCGAGTGCTCGGCCTGCACCATGGCCTCCAGATTGGCCAGCCACAGCGTGCGGTGCTCGCCGATCGACGCGATGAGCCGCTCCCAGAGCGCCTCGAAGCGCTCGCCGGGCGCGGCCGCCTCGTCCACGGCGGCCATCGCGGCGCCGATCTGCTCGCCCCACTCCCGCATGGCCTCCACCAGCGCCGCGTTGAGCAGCGCCTCGCGCGAGCCGAAGTGGTAGCCGATCGCGGCCATGCTGACGCCGGCCGCCGCCGAGATGTCGCGGACGGTCGTGCGCGCCCACCCCTTCTCCTCCAGACAGCGCCGCGCCCCGGCCAGCAGGTCCTCACGGTTTCCCATGGCGGACAGCCTAGCACGAGCGCATGAGACGTTCGTCTTGCGCATTTGCCCAAACTCTGCGTACGGTTGCCCCACACCAACCGAGAAGGGAAATCCCATGCGGATCCTGATCTCCGGCGGCAGCGTCGCCGGTCCCGCCCTGGCCTACTGGCTGCACCGGCACGGCCACGCGCCCACGATCGTGGAGCGGGCCCCGGTCGTCCGCGGCGGCGGCGCCGCCATCGACTTCCGCGGCAGCGCGCTGGAGGTGCTGGAGCGGATGGGCCTGCTGGAGGAGATGCGCCGACACGAGACGGGGATGACCGGGATGACGCTGGTCGACGACGCCGGCGCACCTCTGGCCGAGCTGCCCGCCACCGCCATCTCCGGTGACCTGGAGGTGCTCAAGTCCGATGTGACGGCCATCCTGTACGAGGCCACCCGCGACACCACCGACTACCTCTTCGACGACACGATCACGAGGCTCGACCAGGACGGCTCCGGCGTCCACGTGACCTTCGAGCGCGCCGGATCCCGTACGTTCGACCTGGTGATCGGCGCGGATGGGATGCACTCGACCGTGCGCCGGCTCGCCTTCGGCCCCGAGTCCCGCTACGTCCGCCACCTGGGCATCTACGGCGCGCTGTTCACCACGCCCAACCTGTTCGGCCTCGACCGCACGGGCCTGATGCACAACACCAGCGGGCGCAGTGCGCTGGCCTTCGCCGCCCGCGGCAACAGCGAGCTCCGCGTCGGCCTGTCGTTCGGGGCCGACCACCTGGACTACGACCGGCGCGACCGCCGGCAGCAGGAGAAGCTGGTGGCCGAGCACTTCGCCGGCGCGGGCTGGGAGGTGCCCCGGCTGCTGGAGGCCATGAGCGAGGCCGAGGAGTTCTTCTTCGACTCCTCCGGCCAGGTCGTGATGGACTCGTGGTCGGCCGGCCGGGTGGCGCTGGTGGGCGACGCCGCGTACTGCGCGGCGCCCACCTCCGGCCGCGGCACCTCGCAGGCGTTGATCGGTGCGTACGTGCTGGCCGGCGAGCTGGCGGAGGCCCCGGACCACGCCACCGCCTTCGCCGCGTACGAGAGCCGGCTGCGCGACTACGTCGAGCGCAACCAGCTGCACGGCCGGGCCGCGGCCCGCTGGTTCCTCCAGCCGCCCACCGAGCCCCCGGTGGAGGTGGCCGAGGACGTCGTGCCGCTCAAGGACTACCCCGTGGGATGAAGGTCCCGCTCAGTCCATGTCGATGTCGTCGAGATGCCCGAGCAGGCGCGAGAGGACACGGAGGCAGGCGGTGACCTCGGCGTCGGTGAGGTCGCCGCCGATCCGGCGCAGCTCGGCGCGCTCGCGGTCGATCACGGCGGTGATGACGGCCCGCCCCTGCTCGGTCAGCCGGATGAGCGACGACCTCTTGTGCGCCGGGTTGGCCACGAACTCGACCAGCCCCCGCCCGGCCGCATCGTTGATCATCCGCTGGACGAACTGGCGGCTCAACGCCTGCGCCCGCCCCATCTGGGGGACGGTCATGGGCCCGTGCTCGCGCAGCAGGTTGAGCACGGCCCGCACCCCCACCGACAGCCCTTCGACGGGCGCGTCCTGCTCCACCTTGCGCTGGGCGCGCCGGTACAGCGGCCCCACCAGGTCGAACACCTCGGTGAGCCGGTCGCCCGGGCTGCGGTTCGTGTCACTCACCCCACCATGATGACACCTAGGTTGTCATCTTCATCCGAAAATGACACCTTGGTTGTCATGAAGGATCTGTTCTGGCTCGACACCGGCACCGGGCGCCCCCTCGTCCTGCTGCACGGCGGCTTCGTCGACCACGGCATGTGGGACGACCAGATTCCCCGCCTCGCCTCGCGCTACCGCGTCATCGCGCCCGACGCCCGCGGCCACGGCCGCTCCGCCAACGCCACCGAGCCGTACCGGCTCACCGACGACCTCGCCGCACTGCTGCGCCACCTGGACACGGGGCCGGCGGTCCTGGCGGGCGTGTCCATGGGAGCGAGCATCGCGGTCGACACCGCGCTGGAGCATCCGGACCTGGTCGCCGCCGTGGTCGTCAGCGGCGCCGGCACCGGCGAGCCGTACTTCACCGACCCCTGGACCACCCGGGCCCTGGCCACCTGGCACGCGGCGATGGCCGCCGGCGATCTGGAGGGCTCCGTCGAGGGGTTCATGCTGTTCGCCGCGGGCCCGCACCGCGCTCTCGACGACCTCGGCCCCGGCGTCGCCGGCCGCCTGCGCCGGATGGCCAGGGCCACCATGTCCAAGCACACCGCCGGCGAGCCCGACCTGCTCGTCCCGGTCCGCGACACCTGGGAGCGCGTCGCCGGGATCGGTGTTCCCGTGCTGGCCGTCAACGGCGCCCTCGACTCGCCCGACCACATCGGCATGGCCGAACGCCTCGCCCGCACCGTGGCCGACGGGCGGGCGATCTCGATCGACGGTGCCGCCCACTACCCCAACATGGAGCGCCCGGACCTCTTCAACGGCATCCTCGAGGACTTCACGTCCGCTGCGGCATCGTGAGATGCCGTTCGGCGCGGGCCGCGGTCAGAGCCAGCCGGCCTCGGAGGCGATGCGGATGGCGTCGATCCGGTTGCGGGCGCCCAGTTTGGCGACCGCCGAGGTCAGGTAGTTGCGGACCGTGCCGTAGGTGAGGAAGAGCCGCTCGGCGATCTCCAGGGGCTGGGCGCCGGTCGCCGACATCCGCAGCACCTCCGTCTCGCGCTGGGTGAGCGGGCTCTCCGGCGCCCGCAACGCGGTCATGGCCAGGGCCGGGTCCACCACCTCGCCTCCGGCGGCGACCGTCCGGATGGCGGCGACGAGGTCGCCGGGCCTGATGTCCTTGGGGACGAACCCGGCGACCCTCGCATCGAGCGCACGGCGCAGCTCGCCCGGCTTGCTCAACGCGGTCAGGATGAGCACCCGGCAGCCGGGCAGCCGGTCGTTCAGCTCGGCGGCGGCCGTGATGCCGTCCATCCCCGGCAGGTCGATGTCGATCACCGCGACGTCCGGCCGGTGACGCTCCGCCGCCGCCACGATCTCCGCCCCGCTGGACACCTGGGCCACCACGTCGATGCCGTCGTGGAGGTGGAGCAGCTCCACGAGCGCCTCGCGCAGGAGGAGCATGTCCTCCGCGAGGAGAACGCGGACCACGCTCATGTGCGCAATCCGGCTCGCCGCGTCGTCACGATCACTCAGCTTAGAGGCCCCGTTTCACAGTGTCTCCTCCTCGGCCTCGCCCGCGGCGGCGACCAGGTGGACGAGCCGCTCCACCTCGGCAGCGGTCGTGTGCGGGTTGAGCAGGGTGAGCTTGAGCCGCACGCGGCCCGGCCCCGCTCCCGGGAGCTCGGTACGGCCGACGACGGCGCGTCCCTCGTGGAGCAGGCGGCGGCGCAGCCCGGCGTTCACCCGGTCCGCCAGGGCGGAGTCCGCCGGGAGATACCGGAAGAGGAACGCCGTCAGCACCGGGTCGGCGTGCAGTTCCAGCCGGGGATGGACGCGGACGGCCGCCGCTCCCGCCCGCGCCAGATCGTGGCAGGCGTCCACGAGGCGGCCCAGTCCGTCCCTGCCGAAGGTCGCCAGCGTGACGGCGATCTTGAAGCCGTCGGGGCGGCGGGTGGTGCGCAGCGAATGCCCGAGCAGGCTGGTGTAGCCGGCCTCCTCGTCGTCGGCCGGGTTGAGATAGGCCGCGCGCCGCTCCAGCGACTCGTACGTCTCGGCCCGCCGTACCAGGAAGACGCCCGCGGCGACGGGCTGCCAGCCCAGCTTGTGCCAGTCCAGGGACACCGAGTCAGCCCGCTCGATGCCCGCCAGCAGCGGAGCCAGCCGGTCGGACAGCAGGGCGCCACCGCCGTAGGCGGCGTCCACGTGCAGCCAGGCCCCGTGCTCGGCGGCCAGCTCCGCGCAGGTTCCCAGCGGGTCGATCGCGCCCGTGTCGGTGGTGCCGGCCGTGGCGACCACGGCCATCGGCAGCTCGCCCCGCCGCACGCACTCCCGCAGCGCGGCGGCCAGCTCCTCCGGCCGCATCCGCAGCTCGCCGTCCACCGGGATGGTCACGACCGCGTCCTCGCCCAGGCCCAGCAGGGCCGCGGCGCGCCGTGTCGAGAAGTGGGCGGCGGCGGAGGCGAAGATCCGCGCCCGCGGCGCGTTCGCCGGCAGGCCGCTCCGCTCGATCCGGTGGCCGGTCGCGTGACCCAGCACCCGGTCCCTGGCCAGCATCAGGCCCATGAAGTTGGACTCGGTGCCGCCGGAGGTGAGCACACCCGCGGCCGAGTCCGGGTAGCCCACCAATCCGGCCAGCTCACCCAGCAGGAGGGTCTCCAGGGCGGTGGTCGCGGGGGCCTGGTCCCAGGAGTCCTGCGACGGGTTGAGCGCGGAGATCGCCAGGTCGGCGGCCACGGCGACGGCGAGCGGCGGGGAGTGCAGGTGCGCGGCGCAGGCCGGGTCGGCCGGGTCGGCGCTGCCGGCGGCCACCAGCTCGGTGAACCGGCGCAGGGCGTCACCGCCCGGCCCGGCGAAGCCCTGGGCGACTCCCGCGAAGAGCTCGCCGGGCGTACCGGCGGGGATCGGCCCGCCGCGCCGTGCCGCGCCTTCCGAGAGGGCGGTCAGCACCGTGCGCAGCAGAGGTTCCAGGGCGGCGGCGCCGGAGACGCCGCCGGACAGGTCGGGCACGACGGTCGGATGCGAAGACATGCGGGCTCCGGACGGGATGGACAAATGGACCGCGGTCGTACGGTTTCTCCTCCTCGAACGCTACTGGGGCGGGCGGCTCGCCTCCTGGGCGGCCTGGGTGGTGTCGGCCGGATCCGTGCGGAACTCGGCGAGCACCTCGAACCTGCCACCGGGGCGGTGCCCCGCCGTCAGCCGCCCGCCGGTCCGCGCCGCGATGCTGTCGAGCCCGGTCCCCCGCTTCCCCGGGCGTTCGGTGGCGCCGTCGTTGACCAGCCGCAGCCGTACGGACCCCGCCGCCTCCGACACGGTGATCTCGCAGGTGCGGGCCCGGCTGTGGCGCAGGACGTTGGTGACACCCTCACGGAGCACGGCGGCCAGCGCGGTGTCGGCCTCCGCCGCCAGCGGGCCCGTCCCGACGCTCGTCACCACCTCGATGCCGGCGCTCGCCAGCACCTCACGGGCCGCGTCGACCTCGGTACGGAGCCGCAGCTCGACCCGGTCCCCGGCGATGGAGCCGAGCTCCGCCACCGCTCGTTCGACCAGCGACCCGAGCGCGGCGATCTCGGACCTGGCCCGGGAGGGGTCGGTGTCCAGCAGGCGTTCGGCCACCTCGCCCTTCAACGCGACCGCCGACAGGCTGAAGCCCAGCACGTCGTGCAGGTCGCCGGCGACCCGCGCCCGTTCGCGGCGGACCGCCGCCTCGGCGAGCTCGTGCCGCATCCGTTCGAGCACGGTGAGGAGCCCGCTCAGCCGTCCGAGGCAGTACACCAGCCACATGATCATGATGTGGCCGCCGAACTGGGAGAGCGCCGCGGCGACGTCGTCGACGAACAGGGCGCCGCTGTCCACGGAGAGGAGGAGCCAGGTGAGGTGCCCGGCCAGGACGAGCCCGGTCATCGCCCAGGAGAGCGGCGGCCGTACGTTGAGCAGCAGCCTGCCCGTGAAGACGCTCAGCAAGCGGTCCCAGGCCTCGGGGAAGACGGCCAGCGGCAGCAGGATCAGCAGGCTCTGCGCGATCAGCGCCGCCCGCGACGGCGGGAGCACCTGGAGGATGACGACGGCGGCCAGCAGGGCCGCCGCGAGGGCGAAGGCCGGCCAGTCGTAGGGGTGGGAGGGCGCCATGACCCTCAGGACGAGCACGCACTGGATGAGCAGGACCGCGAGCAGCACGTGCCGGGCCAGGCGCGGCGACTCGATCGGAGGCTGGGCCTCCTGGGGAGCGGCGGCACGGTAGGCGCCGGCCGTGGCCCGCACCTCCGCCAGCGTGCGCCGCGCGAGCTCGACCCCTTCCCGGAGGTCGCGCCGGGCGAGTTCGGCATCTCCCCCGGGGTCGCGCCGGGCGGGTTCGACGCCTTCCCGGAGGTCGCTTCGAGCGTCCCCGGGCTCCTCCTGGGCCGCCTT
Source organism: Nonomuraea sp. NPDC003707 (assembly GCF_053587055.1). NCBI lineage: Bacteria > Bacillati > Actinomycetota > Actinomycetes > Streptosporangiales > Streptosporangiaceae > Nonomuraea > Nonomuraea sp. NPDC003707. Next base: position 165,978 of record NZ_JBSFNK010000016.1, read on the forward strand.
CCGCATCCGGAACGCGATCGCCCGCAGCTTTCCGCCGAGGACGCCGCGTAACTCTCCGTCCAGCCGCAGGCGCTCCTTGGCCAGGGCCACCCGGGCCAGCTCCTCCCGGGTGCCGTGCACCTGCTCGACGGCCCGGACGAGCGCGGACAGGCCGAACACGATGAGACCGTCGTCCGCCGTGATGATCATGTACCCGAGGAGGGCCTGGATCTCCTCCCCGGGATAGGCGTCGTACCCGAGCACGAGGACGGACGCGCCGGCCGCGGCCACGACGAGGACGAACAGCGGCCAGGCGGCCCGCCGGGGAAGAGCGCACAGGACGGCGGCGGCCACGGTCCACGGCACCCAGTCCCAGGACTCGCCGACGACCGGGAACGGCAGGAAGTAGAGCAGCACCACGGCCGCGAGGAGCGCGTACCGGCCGGCCGGGCTCCAGCGCCGCACCGCCAGCGCGACCAGCGGCGGGTACGACGCCATCGGGAGCAGCACCCCGAGCGGGCCGGCGCCGCTGTCCAGCCCGGCGAGCGCGCGGATGGCGAACAGGATGCCGAACGAGGCCCACAGCATGGCTCGGGCCAGCCGGAGCGGAAGATCGTCCGCGGTCCGCGCCACCCGGCCCCTCCTCGTGAACCGTGCAAAATGCATACCCGGCCGAGTACAGCGACACTATCAGCGGCTATGCCCCCGATGTCACGATCCCTCTGCGCCGAGATCACTCCGGCGGCCGGGCTCGTCCGAGCCCTCCGAGCACTGTGGAGACATCATGCTGAACCGACTGGCACCGGCCGTGGTCTCGGCCGTGGCCATACTGGGCCTGGCCGGCGCGCCGAGCGCGCCCGCCGCGACACCGATCACCGCGCGGACCGCCGCCCAGCTCCAGAGCGCGCCCGCCGCGGCACCGATCACCGCGCGGACCGCCGTCCAGGTGCGGAGCGCGCCCGCCGACGTCCTCGCGCCCGGCCCCTTCCACCGGCAGCTCGACCCGCTGGTCGGCACGTGGAAGGCCGTCAAGACCAACTACCTCCTCGGCGGCGGCAAGCCGATCGTCTCCCGCGACATCACCGTCACGACGCGGTGGATCGCCAAGACCGGCGGCCGCTTCCTGGAGGAGCGGACCGAGGGGACCCTGGGCGGCAACCCCTACTACCGCCTGGGCGTCCTCGGCTTCTCCACCATCGACCGGCGCTACGAGTGGACGACCTTCGACAGCGTCACCCCCACCGCGATGACCTACCGCGGGCCCGCGCTCACCAAGCGCACCAACAAGCTGTCGCTGCCCGGCACGTTCACCGACCCCGGCGTGCTCGGCCCCGAATACGTCGGGAAGACCATCCCGATGCGGACCGTGATCACCATCAGGTCGAACGACAAGCACACCTTCGACCTGTACTTCACGCCTCCCGGCCAGTCCGAACGGCTGGTGGACCACGTCGTCTACACCCGCAAGGCCGGCTAGGAGGATCCCAGCGCCACGGGCCAGATCACCAGAAGGTACGACTCGCCGGGGCGGTTGGACAGCCGTTCCCCCCGCCGGGCGCGGCCGTGGACCTGCAGGCCGTAGCGACCCGCGCCCTGGAACGTCAGGTTGGGCGGGCGCTCGCCGTCGGTGTGCATCCCCTCGATCTGCATGATCCCCGTCGTCGTGGCGAACTCGATCTCCTCCACCTGCTCCCACCGGCTCACCGGCAGGCGGGGCGCCGCGGGATCCCACCGCACGTGCACGCCCACCCGCCCCTGGCGCTTGAGCGTGCGGATGACCAGCAGGTCGGGCACGGCCGCCACCAGGCCGCCGGGCAGCTCAGGCTCGGCGGCCGGCTCCCGGTAGGGGTTGCCGATGCGTAAGCCGTGCTCCGAGGCGAGAGCCGTCCCGCGCACGGGGGTGGGCGGCGGAACGGGCCTGGCACGAGCGACGCGCCCCGGCACGGGCGACGGCACCCGAGCGCGGGCGACGACTCCCGGCACCTGCTCCACCCGCCCACCACGCCCCGGCTCCCGCTCCACCCGGGCGACGTTCCCCCACTCACCCTCCGCCCGTGCGACGCGCCCCGGCTCCTGCGCCGGGAGGCCGAGGTGCCGGGCCCGCTCCCGGAGATCGCGGGACCTGGCGGGCAGCCCCAGCTCCTCGGCGACCCCCACCCCGAGCCGGCGCCGGGCCTCGGGCCCGACGTCGATGGGCCACACGGTCACCAGGTAGAACTCGAACGGCACCCGCGCCACGCCGTCGTAGTCGATGTCGCGCCCCCGGGCGTGCACCCGCATGCCGTAGCGGCCGGGGCCGTGCGGAGTGAGCACGGGAAGCTCCTCGGGCAGGTCGCCCAGGAGGCCCGCCAGCCGCATCCCGCCCTCGAAGCTGATGAGCTCCACCTCCTCCACCTCGTCCCACCCCTCGGCGGCATCGGCGGGCGGGGCGTCGGCGAGCCGCACGGTGACGTCCACGACGCCGGTGTGGATGCCGGTGCGGATCACCGCCGCGCCCGGCACCGAGGCGGTCAGGCCGTTGGGCACGCCGTCCACGACGGGCACGTCCCCCTCTTCTTCCCGCACCTGGATCTGGTGGTAGCTCACGTGCACATCGGCCCGGGCTGTCGTGCTCATGCGTCACCCCTTCGACGGTCGGCTGTGCCGACACTGCCAGGCGGGTCCGACAGAATCCGGGAAGGCATCAAGATTACGACTTGTTGCAGTGCTCTACAATGATGAGAAGTTTCCGTAAGGTAACGCCTCCTTGAAGCGCCACACGCGGCAGCGCTCCTTCGACATGCTGTTGATCTTCTGACAGCCACGAGACAGGTGCCGGTCATGACATCCACATCCGAGGACGACGAGCTGACGTTCACCACGGGAGAGCGGGCGCACGCCGCGCTGGTGGTCGAGATCCTGGGGCCGGTCGTCCCGATGCTCGCCCGGGCCATGGGCCCCAAGACCGAGGTCGTCCTGCACAACCTGACCACGATGCCCAACACGATCGCCGCCATCGGCGGCACGCTGACCGGCAGGGACATCGGCGGTCCGGCCACCGACCTGGGGCTGCGCACGTTCAAGGCGGGCTGGACCGAGCACCTGATCGGCTACCGGTCCGAGACGGCCGACGGGCTGGTGATGCGCTCGTCGAGCGTCTTCTTCCACGCCCCCTCCGGCCGGTCGGTGGCGTGCCTGTGCCTCAACACCGACATCGGCGACCTGCAGCGGGCCGAGGAGATCCTGCGGGCGCTGACCTCGACCGACCCGGGTGCGGGCCCGCTGCTGAGCGGGCCGCCCGGAGGGCCGGCCGAGACGTTCCCGCAGACGCTGGAGAGCCTGGGCGACGGCATCCTGGCCGACGCCGTCGGCGGCGTGGGGGTGCCGGTCGAGCTGATGAAGAAGTCCCACAAGCTCGCGGTGGTCGAGGACCTCAACAAGCGCGGCTTCTTCACCCTGCGCGGCGCCGTGGACCTGGCAGCGCAGCGGCTCCAGGTCAGCCGCTTCACGATCTACAACTACCTCAACGAACTCCAGGCCGAACCTCTTGACTAGATATTGAATTCCTCTACTGTGTGTTGAACATTGGAGGTGGGCATGGAGTCGGGAGGGTATTTCGACACGGCGTCCATCGGGCTGGTGCCCGAGGCCGTCCGTGCGGCGGTCGGCGCCTGCTACGACGCGATGGGGCGCGGCACCCGGGGCTCGCGCGAGTGGCGGCCGGTCGTCGAACGAGCTCACCGGCGCTACGCGGCCGAGCTGGGCGTAGCCGAGGACGAGGTCGCCTTCATGGCCAGCACCGGCGAGGCGGTCAACGCGATCGCGCACGCGGTGCCGTGGCGGCCGGGTGACGAGGTGCTGGTGCTGCGCGACGAGTTCCCGACCGTGGTCTACCCATGGCGAGGGCTCGGCGACGCCGTACGCGTGATGGAGGTGGACGCGCTGCCCGGCGACGACCGGCTCAGCGCGCTGCTGGCCGCCATCGGCCCGCGCACCCGGGTGGTGGCCGTCTCCCACGTCAGCTCCTTCACCGGCACGCTGGTGGACCTGGACGTGCTGGGCGCGGCGTGCGCGCGGGCGGGCGCGACGCTGGTGGTGGACGGCGCGCAGGCCGCGGGGGCGATCCCCGTCGGGCTCGACCACGTGGACTTCTACGTGGCCACCGGCTACAAGTGGCTGCTGGCCGGGTTCGGCGTGGCGGTGGTCGCCGCCCGGCGCGCCGCGCTGGACTCGCTGCGGCCCACGCTGCTCGGGCACGGCAATCCCCCGCCGACGCCGCGCCTGACGTACGGGCATCTGAACCTGCCCGGTGTCTACGCGCTGGAGGCCGCCGCGGCCTTCCGCGAGACGGTCGGGCACGAGGAGATCCACGCCCGCGTGACCCGGCTGGCGCGCCGCCTCCACGAGGAGGCGGCGGCGCTGGGCCTCGTCCCCGTCGCCCACCCCGAGCGCATGGGCGGGATCGTCAGCGTCGCCGGGCACGCCGACGCCGTCGACCGGCTCGCCGCGCGGGGGCTGGCGGTGGCCCACCGCGGCGGCCACCTGCGCATGTCCCCGCACTTCTACGCCTCGGACGCCGACGTCGACCGGCTGCTCGCCGAGCTGAAAACCCTCTGACGGGAGAGCACATGCCGAAGAGCTACACAACCCGCTGGGAGTCGTCGGTGCTCGCCGGAGCCGACGGCGTCCCCGACGCGCTCATCTCCGGTACGAGCTACGTCGTCCCCGGCTCGGGGCGTCGGCCCGTGGTGTTCCTGTTCAACGGCGGTCCCGGCGCTTCGTCGTCGCCGCTGCACATGTCGGCGTTCGGCCCCCAGCGCTTCGAGACGGTCCCGGCGGAGACCGGGCGGCGGCGGATCATCGTGCCCAATCCCCTGTCGATCATCGACGTCGCCGACCTGGTCTTCGTCGATCCCGTCGGCACCGGGTTCAGCCGGGTGCTGCGGGAGGGCGGCGCGGCGCCGTACATGACCGTGCACGGCGACGTGGCGGCGATGCGGCACTTCATCCGCGGCTGGCTGGCCCGCCACGACCGCCGGGACTGCCCCGTCTACCTCGTCGGCGAGAGCTACGGCGGCCACCGGCTGGCCACGCTCTGCGCGGAGGTCGGCGACATCGACGTGGCGGGGCTCGTCTTCGTCTCGCCGCTGCTGGACGCGACGGCGTCCACCCCCGCGCCCGGCAACGACCTGCCGCACGTGCTCGAACTGCCCACCATGGCGGTCGCCGCCTGGGCGCACGGCCGCGCGTCGGCCGGCGCGCCGGACGCCGCGACGGTGTTCGACCGGGCCCAGGAGTTCGCGCAGTCGCGTTTCCTGACGGCGCTGCACCTCGGCTCGGCGCTCCCCCAGGACGAACGCGCCGCCGTCGCCGAGCGGGTCGCCGAGCTCATCGGGCTGCCCGTCGGGCAGGTGCTGGCCGCGGACCTGCGCGTCGGCAGCGAGGACTTCCTGCGTACGCTGCTCGCCGACCGGGACGAGCTGGTCGGCCGGCTCGACACGAGGGTGACCGGCCCGATGCCGCCCCCGCCCGAGGACGACCGGCCGCTCGCGGCCGACGACCCGGCGTTCGGCATCGGCAGGTCCAACGTCATCCTCTCCGAGGAGCTGGCCGACTATCTCAGGCGCGAGGCCGGGGCGACCGACGAGGGCACCTACGTCTCGCTCTCCCTGGAGCTCAACTTCGCCTTCGACTGGCGCGGCGAGCACCCCAAGGCCGACTTCTACCGCAACCCCACCAAGCACGTCGCGCAGCTCCTGCGCGAGCGCCCCGGCATCCGCGTGCTCGTGACAGGCGGCTATTTCGACCTGGCCACGCCCCTGGCCGCGAGCACGCACGCGATCCGGCACGCCGGGGTGCCGGCGTCGAACGTCCACGTGCTGCCACTCGTGGCGGGGCACTCCCTCGGCGACGGCGAGTCGCTGGAAACCGCCGTCTCCGCCGTACGCGCGCTCCTCGCCCCTCAAGGACAGGCCCGATGACCCTCCCCACGCTCTCCCTCACCCTGTCGCCGCACCCCGAAGGCATCGACGTCGAATACGTCCTGCAGTCGCCGTCCGTCCCGGCGGGCCAGGCGGTCTGCCGCCTGCCGGGTGTCGTCGTCGGCATCCCCGGCGTCACCCTGCGCACCGCCGACCTGCGCGTCACCGACGACCTCGGCGAGCTGCCGATCGACGAGGAGGCCGAGCCGCCCACGTCGAGCTGGGCGTATCGCCGGTGGTGCGCCACGCGTGACAGCGTCGGCGACGTCAAGGTGGCCTACTTCGCACCGGTACGCGCCGTGGACGCCACCACCAGGAACGGCCCGCTGTTCGACCTGCGCGCCGAGGCGGGTGGGGTGCACGGGGCGGGCATCTCGTTCCTGGCGCTGCCCGATACCACCCACGACTACGCCATCACCCTGCGCTGGGCCGGCCAGGGCGTCTCCAGTTTCGGCGAGGGCGACGTCGAGCTGACGGGCACCGCCGAGAAGCTGGCGTTCAGCTACTACTTCGCCGGACCAATAACGAAATATCCGGACTCGGGGCCGTTCGCGATGTACTGGCTGAGCGAGCCCGCCTTCGACACCGTCGCCGTGGCCACCCAGATCGAGCGTATCTACCGGGCGATGTGCGACTTCTTCCGCGAACCCGAGCCCGGGCACCGGGTCTTCGTCCGCAAGCACCCCTACCGGGGCAACGGCGGCACCGCGCTGCACCGCTCGTTCATGTTCGGCTGGAGCGAGGCCGAGTCACCGGCCGCAGAAGACCTCACCTCGCTGCTCGCGCACGAGACCGCGCACAACTGGCCGCACCTCGACGGCGAGCACGGCGACGTCAGCTGGTACACCGAGGGCACCGCCGAGTACTACTCGATCGTGCTGCCCCACCGCGCCGGGCTCATCGATGACGACGCGTTCCTTCGCCTGATCAACGACCGCGCCCGGAGCTACTACACCAATCCCCTCCAGACGCTGAGCAACCGGGCGGCCGCCGAGCTGTTCTGGAAGGACCAGCGGGCGCAGCGGGTCCCGTACGGGCGCGGCCTGTTCTACTTCCTCGGCCTCGACGCCAAGCTCCGCGCGGCCGGCCGGCGCCCCCTCGACGAGCTCGTGCTCACCGTGCTCGACCGGAAGCGGGCCGGGGAGAAGGTCGGCGTGCCCGAGTGGATCGACCTGGTGGTCGCCGAGCTGGGCGAGCAGGCCAGGCGGGACTTCGCGGCGCTGGAGGCGGGCGAGTGGATGGTCCCCGCCTCCGACGCCCTCGGGCCCCGCTTCCGGCGCGTGGACCTCCGCGACCGCGTCGCGGAGGCCGGGTTCGACATCGGCAGCATGGAGACCGGCGTCGTCGCGGGGCTGGTGGCCGGATCGGCCGCCGACCGGGCGGGCTTGCGCGACGGCGACCGCATCCTGGCCGGCCCCAGCGGCTCCGACCTGGCCAAGGGCTCGCCCGCCGAGGTCACGTTCACGCTCGAGCGCGGCTCGCGACGGTTGGAGGTGTCGTACGAGCCGCGCGGCGCCGAGGTCGCCTCCTACCGCTGGGTGCCGGCGTAGCCGTCGTGGAGGTACCGGCCGCGGAGCTCTGAGATCAGCTCCTCGTCCACGCCGAGACGGTCGGTGACATAACGCCGAACGGAGCCGTGAGCCGCCGCCAGGTCGGCCAGGAAGAGCCGCATGATCTCGGCGGGGGCTCTGCCGTACCCGGGCCACTTCAGCTCGCGGCCCGGGTGGGCCGCCCGCCAGTCGGCGATCAGCCGGTCGGTGGCCAGCTCGGTCAGCGCGAAATCCCGCACGATGTCGTCTTCCGGCACCTCCAGCAGGGCCAGCACCAGCGCGGCCACCAGCCCGGTCCTGTCCTTGCCTGAGGCGCAGTGGAACACCAGCGGCTCGTCCGCCGAGGCGATGACCTCCAGGGCCTGCCGCAGCTCCGCGACCCCGTCGAGGGCAACCTCGGCGTAGCGGTCGGCCAGGAAGCGCCACGGGTCGGCGTCCGGGTCGATCTCCGCCTGGTCGTAGGGCCGGTGCTCGATGCTGAGGTTGTGATAGGCGACCCCGTCGTGGTGCGGCACCCGCCCCTTGGCCTCGATCTCCCAGGGGTAGCGCAGGTCGATCACCGTACGGACGCCCAAGCCCAGGAAGCGGTCCCAGTCCTCGCCGTCCAGCTTGGCCAGCGAATCGGATCTGAACAGCCGCCCCCACCGCACCACGCTCCCGTCGGCGGCCCGGTAGCCGCCGAGATCCCGGAAGTTGTGCAGCCGCTCGAACGCGATATGTCTTCTCACGCGGTCACTCTACGACCGCCCCAGGCCCGCGTAGTGCTCGGCGATCTCGTCGCTGGTCGTCAGCCATACGCCGTCGTGGCCGGCGACGTACTCCAGCGCCTGGTCCAGGTACTTCGCCCGGAACGCCTGGCCGATGACGAACGGGTGCAGCGCCAGCGCCATGACCCGCCCGCTCTCGGCGGACTCCGCGTAGAGCTGGTCGAACTGGTCCTTGACCAGCTGCACGAAGTCGCCGCCGCTCCTGCCGTGCATCGTGAAGATGCCCAGGTCGTTGAGTTCGAGCGAGTACGGCACGCTCAGCATCCCCGGGACGTTCAGCCGGTACGGCTGATCGTCGTTCGTCCAGTCGAGCACATAACTCAGGCCGAGCTCGGCGAGCAGGGACGGCGTCCGGAACGTCTCGGTGAGCGCGGGGCCCAGCCAGCCGCGCGGCCGCCGCCCGGTGGCCTTCTCGATGGTCTCGACCACCTCGGTCAGGTAGGCGCGCTCGTCGCCGACGTCGACCTGGAGCGTGGAGTTGTTCTTGCCGTGGGCAAGCCACGCCCAGTCGCGGGCGTTGCCCGCCTCGACGATCTGGGGGTACCGCTCGCACACGTCGGCGTTGAGCAGCACGCTCGCCCGGATCCCGTGCCGGTCGAGGACCTCCATCACGCGCCAGATCGCCACCCGCGGCCCGTAGTCGCGCCAGCCGTAGTTCAGCGGGTCCGGCACGAGTGCCGCGGTCGCCTCGTTGATGCTGGTGGAGGGGCGGTCGACGGTGAAGTGCTCCACGTTCAGGCCGACGTAGAAGGCGACGCGGGCACCGCCCGGCCAGCGGATCGGCTCGCGCCCGACGATCGGGCTGTAGTCGAACAGCGTGTTCTCCATCATGTTCCTCCCGCAAGGGCCCCCTGAAGGGGCTGTCTGCCCATGAAGGTAGAAATTGCGGGAGTCCGTCAGGAGGGCCGAAGGCGTCATCGGGTGGGCCGAAGGCGCCACTTCCGCTGGGAGTTCATGGTGAGCAGCACGACGGGGGACGACACCGCGAAGGGCACCGTCTCGCCCCATCTGACCCGCCTGCTGGTCAGGGCGGGCATCGCGGCGGGGCTGGACCGGTCGAGCCTCGCCGGCGTGCCCGGCCTCTCCGTCCTGGACGAGGACGGGATCCGCATCCCCACCGCCACCATCCTGCGGGTCTGGGAGCTGACCTCCGGCCCGGCGTGGCAGACGGGCGGCAGCAACCGGGTCATGGAGCTGTGGCGGCCGGGCGGCCTGGGCGTGTGGGACTACCTGTTCGCCGTCTCCGGCACCCTCGGCGACGCGTTCCAGGTGGCCTCCCGCCGCCTCACGGCCATCGCCGACCCCGCCGACCGGCTCGTCGTCACCCGCGACGACGACGGCGGGGTGGCGGTCAGCTGGCAGGGGCCCTACCGCGACCACCCGGACTACCCGATGATCGCGGAGTTCGCGACGTACATGATGCTCGTCATGGCGAGCTCGGGCGCCGGACGGCGGATCACGCCCGTACGCGTCCACCTGCCGCACCGCTCGCCCGCCGCGCCCAGGCAGCTGATGGAGCTCTTCGGCACCAGGCGCGTCGAGTTCGAGACCGGCGAACCGTCGATCACGTTCGCCCGGGCCGACATGGAGGCCCCGCTGCCGCGTGCCGACCCCGCGCTCGCCGCGATCCTGGACGACCACGCGCGGCTGTCCGTCGTGACCGCCCGGCCGGTGCTGGGCTGGCTCGACCGCTTCCACTCCGTGCTCGAGTCCGCGGTCGCCGGCGGCCCGCCGGGCCTCGACCAGGTGGCCGCGCGACTGGCCATGAGCCCCCGGACCCTTCAGCGCCGCCTGCGCGACGAGGGCACCAGCTGGCGGGAGGAGCTGGAGAGGCTGCGCCGGCGGCGGGTGGACCGCCTGCTGCGGGAGACCACGCTCAGCGTGGAGTCCATCGCCGCGCGGGTCGGCTTCACCGACTCGCGGGCGCTGCGGCGGGCCATCCACCGCTGGTACGGCCACGGCCCCGCCGTCATCCGGGCCGGCGGCCCCACGTAGCCCAACTCCGCGCGGACGGCCGGAGATGACCGGCGTCCCTGATCAACGGCTCGGGCCAATGGACAACGTCACCGTCTGGCTGGTCATCGACGGGCCCCGTAGTCAGGGATCGCTGGCAGACGTCCAGCAGCGCGAGAGGAGAGCAAACGTGAGATCACCTTCGAGGCTGCGCCGTGCGGCGGTCGTCCTGGCCGTGAGCGGCGCGGTCGTCACGAGCGGGATGACCGCCGGCGCGGCCCGCGCCGACATCGACCCGTTCGGAGGGTTCGACCCCGGCTCCGGATTCCTGCCGTCGGACGACTCGGGCGGCTTCAACATTCCCGGCCTCCCCGGCATCCCGAGCATTCCCGGCATCGGGGACATCGGATCCGGGCCCGCCGGTAGCTCCGGCGACGGCAGCCCTTCCTTGTCCTTGGAGGAGCCCGAGAGCGGCGGGGACACGCCCACCGGTACGGGCGACCAGCCGGGTCCGGCCACTCCGAAGACGTTCCCGAAGACCAGCGGGGGTTCCAAGCTTCCCGCCTGGCTCGAACGGGTTCTGGAGCGTGGCGCGAACGCCGCCATCGACCGGTACATCGTCGGCCGCCCGGGAAGCGGCCAGCCGCAGCGTCCCTCCCAGGGCTCCCCGGCACCGGCGCAGCGCGGCACGCCGGGCCAACCGGCCCAGCAGGCTCCCCAGGCCCGGCAGGACTCCTACGGCCGGCAAGGCTCGTACGACCAGGAGGGCTCGTACGGACGGCAGGGCTCCTACGGCCAGGACGGTTCGTACGGACGGCAGGGCTCGTACGGGCGGCAGGTCATGCGGTTGCGGCCGAGCCTGCAGCGGCAGACCTGCCGCGTCCCCGCCTACGTCCGCCTGTACGGGACGACGGCCCGCACGGGCAAGTTCACCCCGAGGTTCTACATCGGCGGCGACAACCTCGGCAAAACACTCGTCATCGGCGGCAACACCTATCTGGCACCCTTCGGCGACAAGCTCGCGAAGAGCAGCACGGCCGAGTACGCCTTCCTGTCCGAGTCGGGCGACGAGCTCCTCAACCGGCAGCCCACGGTCGCCAAGAACACCGTCCTGGAGGACCGCACCAGGTACGCCGCCTCCTTCCTGACCAGGGGCGTCCGGTACATCGTGATCGTCCGGTACGTGAACACGTGCGGCGAGCCGGTCGTCGACATCCTCGGCAAGGTCAAGGTGGGCTGACGATGAGACTCATAAGCCCGCGCCGCCTGCTGCCCGTCCTCGCCGCGCTCGCGGTGATCACCGGAAGCGGAGCCGTGGCGACCGGCCCGGCCCGCGCCGACGTCATCGACCTGTGGTCGGACCCGGAGGAGCCCAGCTGGTACGAGGACCTCTATGACGATGACACGGATGACGAGCCCGTGATCGAGGAGGAGGAAGAGAACCAGCGGCCCTCCCCCGGACCGACCCCCCTGAGGCCGCCCGACCCCGCGACGGCCGACAAGGAGTTCCACCTGGCCGTGGACACCGCGCTGTACCTGCTGGAGCGCCGCCCCCGCTGCAACAGCTTCGTCACCGGTCTGGACAGCCCCGGCGGCGAGAGCGCCCTGTCGATCCTGCGGGCGATCTGGAAGGCGCCCAGGCTGTTCGACCTGTACTCCAAGCACGGCACGCCCGCGCCGGACGGGCGCCTGCCGTACGCGGAGTCGACGACGGGCCGCGGCTCGGCCGGAACGATCTATCTCTACCAGGAGTGGCACCAGTCGAAGCCGCAGCCGGTGCAGTACAACAACGACGACGGCGGCACGCCGCTCGACCCCGACGAGTGGCGCACGCTGGTCCTGCTCCACGAGCTCGCGCACCTCACCGGCGCCATGGCGAGCCACCGGACCGAGGCGGGGAACACGAAGAACACCTACACGATGAACGAAGGCATCGTCCTGACCTGCCTGCGGGGCAAGGGCAGAGGGTAGGAAGCCGGACGCCTGGCGGGGAGCGGACGCGCCCCCGCCAGGCGCTTCGCCGCACGTGCAGTCCGCCGGCCGTGTGCCCACGAATAGGGGGCGACACTTCACGGCAGGGGGCACGATGACACACGACGGCACCACGACACGTGGGCGGCGGGAGCGGCCGGTGCCGCCCGGCCCGCTCCAGGACTTCGCCCAAGGATTGCGCGACCTCCGGGGGGCGGCGGGCAATCCGAGTTACCGGGCGATGGAGCGCAAAGCGGGTTACTCGGCCTCCGCGCTGTCCGCGGCGGCGGCGGGCGACCGGCTGCCGAGCCTGGCGGTCACGCAGGCGTACGTCGGCGCGTGCGGCGGCGATCAGGACGAATGGACCCGTACCTGGTACGCGATCAGAGCGAGGCTGGACACCACGACGTCGCCGCCGCCGGCCCGTCCGCGCCGCCGCTCGGCGCTGCTCTGGCTGGCCCTGGTGGCGCTCGGGCTGATCGCCCTGGTCACGGCCGGCACGCTCCCCAAGGACCTCATGGCGGCGACCGGGCCCGACCTCGCCTTCACGGCGGTCGCCGCCCCCAGCTGCCCGCGCGACGACACCCGCGGCACACCGGGCACGGGCTGCGGGAACACCTTCCAATGGCGGTTCACCACCGGACTGCGCGGCCGGCACCAATGCTTCGTGGACGTCTCCGTGGGCAGCCCTCCCCTCCCCACCCGGCAGGTCCGGTACACGGTCAAGGACGGCTTCGGCGACGACGCTCGCACCGTCGCCGAATTCACCCTCGACCAGCACACCCGCCAGGGCACCTGGGTCCCCGTCGACACCTCGGACGGCCTGGTCACGGTGGAGATCGCGGACCCGGCAGGCGCGCAGTCGACGGCGGCCGGCCCGGTCCGCCTCTCGTGCCGGTGAGCCTGACGAATAATTCGGTGCGTCGCGGTAATCCAGGGGCGTCCGGAGGGACTACTGGGTGTGGATGATCCCGAGGAACGATTCACAGACCTCTACGACCGGCACTACCGGAGCGTCCTGGGCTACGCCCTGCTGCGGGCCGAGCGCGACCTGGCCGAGGACGTCTCCAGCGAGACGTTCCTGGTGGCGTGGCGGCGGCTCGACGACCTGCCGGAGCCGCCGCTGCCGTGGCTGCTCGGGGTGGCGCGCAACCTGCTGGCCAAGCAGCGCGACTCGCGCCACCGGCGGCAGGCCCTGGTCGACCGGATCGTGGCCCTGACCACCCCGCGCGACCAGGTGGCCTGGGACGTGGCCGAGCACGTCATCGACCGGGAGACCGCGCTGGCCGCGCTGTCGGCCCTGCCGGAGCACGACGTGGAGGCCATGATCTTCGCCACCTGGTACGGCCTGCCGCCCGAGCAGGCGGCCTCCGTCGTGGGCTGCTCGGTCCGTACGTACAACGTCCGGCTCCACCGTGCGCGCAAGCGCCTCACCCTGGCCCTCCGCCTGGGCGGCGCGAGCCCGGCCCGCAGCCTCGACTCCTGACCACACCCTTGGAGGACCCCTCATGACCGACCGAATCTTCGCCGAGCTCAAGCCCGACGGGCTGGACGAGCTGGCCGAGGACGGCTACCGGCGGCGCCGCTCGGCCGACCTGGCCCGTGCCTTCGCCACGCCGCGCGTCAAGCGGCGCTCGCGGTGGCCGCTCCTGCTGGTGGCGAGTACGGCGGCGGCCGGGCTCGCGGCCGCCACCGTGGTCGTCGCCTCCGGCGGGACCCCGACCCCCAAGGCGCCAAGCCCGGCAGTCGCGGCCAAGCCGCTGACCGCCCGCTCCTTCCTGCTCGCGGCGGCCTCGACGGCGATGCGAGAGCCGGCCGAGTCCGGCCGCTACTGGTACTTGCGGGAGCGCACGTTCGCGAAGGTGCACAACGTGCCGGGCGACTACGAGGCCAAGCTCAATGCCCTGCTCAAGGCGCAGAAGGACAAGGAGGCGGGGCTCAAGGGCGCCCCGGAGCGGCTGGCCGCGGCGAAGAAGGAGTTCGACCGCCAGGTCGTGGAGCTGAAGACCAACGGGGTCGCCGAACTGCCGTACACGGCCTTCACTGCCGACACCCGTGAGACCTGGCGGCCGATGAAGGCGGGCGAGACCGGCCGCAGCGTGAGCAACCAGGACGTCGAGGTCACCTTCGGCTCCCCGCAGGACGAGGCCGACTGGCGGGCGGCCGGCTCCCCCGAGCTGGCCGAGAAGAAGCCCAAGACCTACGACGACGCCACCGAGCGGATCCTGTCGATCGACAACCCGAGCCTGAACCTGCGCAACCTCGCGGACCTGCCCACCGGCGAGGACGCGTTGCGCCGCCGCCTGGACGACCTCTGGAAGCGCAGCCCGAACAGCGCGGACATCGGCAAGGCCGGCTACCTCTGGCAGACCGCCGTGGACCTGATGACCGCGCCGCTCCAGCCGGGCACCCGCTCGGCCCTGTTCCGCGTGCTGGCCGACCAGCCGTCCGTGACGCTCGAGGGCAAGACCTCGGACGCGCTGGGGCGTACCGGGGTCGCCCTCTCGACGCCGACGGCGCGCGAGCTCACGGTGCGGCTGGTCGTGGACGAGCAGTCGGCGGAGCTGCTGCAGTACGAGCTGGCCGAGAAGGGCAAGCTCCTGCTGCGGGTGGCGCTGGAGGACATGGGCTGGTCCGACGAGCTCGGCAGGCGTCCGGCCGGCTGAGGCCCTGGGAGGCCCTGGCCGGACGCCTGCCGCTGCCCCGGGGGCTCAGCGGCGCCAGATCACCGCGGAGGGGGTGCCGGCGTCGACGGTGACATCACCGTTCCAGGTGAGGAAGGACGGCTGCGGCAGGTAGTCCTGCCCCAGGAAGAAGCCGCGCTTGATGCCGGTGACGTGCACGACGGCGCCGTTGTCGGTGCCGACCACGACGCGGTTGGCGGTGATCTCCTGGATGTCGTCGGCCGTCGTGCCGGGCGGCAGCTCCACCGTGGTCGCGGCCGGGTCGTCCCGCTGGATGGACCAGGTCGGCTCCACGTGGTTCGACAGGTAGACGGTGGCGCCGCTCTTGAGGCGTACGCCGAGCGAGACGCCGACCCAGGACGAGCCGGTGTTGGGCCGGTCGGTCGTCTTCTTGAGCACCGCGTACAGGTAGTTGCGCTGGTCGCTGACCTCCGGCGTGGCAGGCGTCGTGCCGGAGGCGGCCTCGATCTTGCCCTCCCGGATCATCTCCTTGGACATGATCTGGTAGGTCCAGGAGTTGGTGTCCATCATGTACTCGCGGGCCTCGGCGGCCGGCCGGGTCTGCAGCGCCGACAGGAAGAACCGCATCGGGTCGGTGACCTTGTCGCACATGTTGTTGTTGTTCGTGCAGGTCTCCAGCTGGGCGTGGTCGCCCTCGTACGTGCCGGCGAACTGCAGCGTCTGGTGGTTGGCGGCCTGGTAGGTGTCGCTGCCCGCGACCCGGTTGCCGCGCTCGTCGACCTCCATCGCGTAGACCCACTCGATGTCGGTGGTCCGGCCCCAGCGCGCCATCAGCGCCGGCGTGTTGGTCCCGCCGTCCTCGTTGCTCCACACGACGGAGTACGTGAGCTTCGTCCGGCCCGGCGCCGACCCGGGGCCGACCTCGTGCCAGGCGATGAGCGGCGTGTCGGTCGTCGCGTTCTGGTAGGGGGTGCCGAGCTCGGAGAGGTTGCGGCCGTAGACGATCGGGGCGTAGCGCAGCGCCAGGTACTCGGCGCTGCCCGGCGCGTACGTCGTCACCTTCACCCGGTCGAGCAGGACGGACGTGCTCCCCCCGGCGGACCGGTCACCGGCGAAGCGCAGCCGCAGCACGTGCGGCCCCTGCCGCACCGAGCCCAGCGCGAGCTGCCGGGGCAGCCGCTGGTCTCCGGAGACGACGAGGTCGGTGGCGTAGCGGTTGTCGACGTAGACCGACACGACGGCCGACTCGCCGCCCTTCACGGCCCAGTCCGTGCCGGGCGCGGCGGCGTTCAGGTCGACGACCGCCTCGCCGGCCCGCTTCACGAGGAACGGGACCCGTACGTCGGAGTGGTCGCGGCGAACCTGGATCGGGCGATCGTGATCGGCCTGCGCCACGGCGGGAGCGGCGAGCACGGCCGCCGTGGCGAAGGCCGCGGCCGCGGCGGTGAGCAATGGGACGACTCGCATCAGAGTTTCCTCCGTGGGGGATTGCACCGCGAACCCGCGGTCAAAGAGATTGTCAGACCTGTCGGCCAACGCCGAGAGAGCAATCGCTGAAAATCAGGACAACGCCCCAGATCTCCGGCATATCCGACCCAGAGGCGGACGTCTACGAACGCGAAGGCGGCTCCGGGCAGGGCTGACCGGACGAAAATCCAGCACGAAACTCGTGCTCCCGCACAATCCGGCCCACCACCCCGGCCGGGTACGGTGCGCCCATGGACACCCATGACCTCGTGCTGAGCGGCGCCCGGGTCCTCGACCCGGAGACCGGTCTCGACACCGTCGCCCACGTAGGCGTGACCGGCGGCGCGATCTCGGCCGTCTCGACGCGGCCGCTGTCCGGCCGCGAGCACCTCGACGTCTCCGGGCTGGCGATCGCGCCCGGCTGGATCGACCTGCACAGTCACTCCCACACCGTCGCCGGGCACCGGCTGCAGGCGCTCGACGGCGTCACCACCGTGCTCGACCTGGAGGCGGGGATCAGCCCCGTGGCGGAGGCGTACGACACGGCCGCGGCGGAAGGGCGCCCGCTCAACTACGGCTTCTCCGCCTCCTGGGGCATGGCCAGGATGGCCGCGGTCGGCGGGATGCCGCACGGCGGAGGGCTGGCCGCCGCGCTCGGCGCCATCGGCAGCCCGGCCTGGCAGGCGGAGGCGAGCCGGGAGCAGCTCCAGGCGCTGCTCGGGCTGATCGAGGCCGACCTCGCCGACGGGGCCCTCGGGATCGGCCTGCTGATCGGGTACGCGCCCAGGGTGGACCCCCAGGAGTACATCGCGGTCGCCGGGCTCGCCGCCAAGGCGGGCACGCCCACCTACACCCACGCCCGCGACCTGGTCGAGCAGACTCCTGACCTGCCGATCGACGGCGCCGAGGAGATCGTCATGGCGGCCGTCGAAACGGGCGCCCACATGCACTACTGCCACGTCAACAGCACGTCGCTGCGCCAGCTCGACCGGGTGCTGGCGCTGGTGGAGCGGGTGCGGGCCGAGGGCGCGCGGGTGACCACCGAGGCGTACCCCTACGGCGCGGGGATGACCGGCATCGGCGCCGCCTTCCTCGCCCCCGAGGCGCTGCCCGCCTCCGGCATCGGGCCTGAGTCCATCGTCTACGTCCCCACGGGCGAGCGGGTCGTCGACGCCGACATGCTCCGCCGGCTGCGTGCCGCCGACCCGGGCGGGCTCGCGGTCATCCACTTCTTCGACGAGGACGACCCCGCCGACCTGGCCTTCGTCGACCGGGCGCTGCTCAGCCCCGGCACCGTCGTGGGCTCCGACGCCATGCCGCTGACCTGGGTGGACGGGCCGCCCGAGCCGCTCGCCTGGCCGCTGCCGCCGTCCGCCGTCACGCATCCCCGTACGGCGGGGACCTTCTCGCGCGTGCTGCGCCGCCACGCCAGGGAGACGGGCCGCCTCACGCTGCTGGAGGCGGTGGCCCGTTGCAGCCTGCTGCCCGCCCGGGTGCTGGAGGACGCCGTGCCCGCCATGCGGCGCAAGGGCAGGATCCAGCCGGGCTGCGACGCCGACCTGGTCGTCTTCGACCCGGAGACGGTCGGCGACCGGGCCACCTACGCCCGCAGCACCACGCCCTCGGCCGGTTACGCGCACGTGCTGGTCGGCGGCCGGTTCGTGGTGCGGTCGGGAGAGCTCCTCCTCGACGCGCTGCCCGGCCGTCCCATCAGGCGCTGAGCCCTCAGCCGGCCTCCCCCGGCAGCAGGCGGAGTTCGAGCGCGGTCGCCGGGGATCCCCTGCGCGACATCGAGGCGCCGCGCCGGGTGCGCTTCGTCATGCAGGACGGCAAGGTGCGCATGAATTCCGATTAAACAAAGAATGTTCCAACGGTGAACAGACGATTCCCGACATCGTTTTAATAACCGATTGACTCGGGTTATCCTCTCGACCGAAACCCCTATAAGGTTGGCCCCGGCGCGCGGGCGGACGCGGCAGTCCGCGGCGATATATGAGGTCGAGGGGACACTGGTGGGCGACAATACTCTCCGTGAAGAACAGGCGATAAGCCGGGCCACCGACCACCTGGTTCAGGTTTACGCGGGCACTCACTCAACGGAGCACGTCAGAGCCGTTATGGAGGCCGCCCGTAAGCGTTTCGACGGCTTTCCCATCAGGGATTTCGTCCCCATTCTGGTGGAACGCATCGCGCACGGAGAGTTGGCGGCTGAGGCGCGGGCCGACGAGGTCGTGGACATTGAAGTTCCGGAGACGGCCGACGATGTCCCCGATTCACCGGAAATTCACTCGCCGGAAAACGATCGGCCATCCCCGCAGCCGTCCTCCCTCATTCGCAGTAAGGGATTTCTTTCACTCGTCGCGGCGGCGGTCGTCGTGGCCGCCGCCGTCGTCGTGGTGGTGAACGTCAGCCAGGACGACCCCCCGCCACCTCCCCCGCTCACGATCGTGCGCGGTGTGATCGGCTCCGAGAAGAAGGCGTTCTTCGAGGATCCGCGCGTGCAGCAGGCCCTCGCCGGCCAGGGCCTGAAGGTCGAGGTCGAGTCGGCGGGCTCGCGCCAGATCGCCACCTCGATCAACCTCGATCGGTACGACTTCGCGTTCCCGTCGAGCGCGCCCGCGGGCGAGTCGATCCAGCGCACGCGTCACGTCAGCACGAAATACACGCCGTTCTCCTCGCCGATGGCGATCGCGACGTTCCAGCCGATCATGGACGTGCTGACCAAGGCGGGCGTGGTGAAGAAGGGGCCCGTCCCGACCTTCAGCGTCGACCGCTACCTCGGGCTCGTCACGTCGGGCACGAAGTGGGCCCAGCTCTCGCGCAACTCCGCCTATCCCGTCGACAAGAACGTCCTGGTCTCCACGACGGACCCGCGCACGTCGAATTCCGCGGCCATGTACCTGGCGACGGCCAGCTATGTCGCGAACGGCAACGCGGTCGTGCACGGCGCCACCGCCGAGAAGAGCGTGCTGCCCCTGATGACCCGGCTCTTCACCAGCCAGGGCTACACCGACAACACCTCCGAGGGCCCGTTCAACGAATACCTGACGGTGGGCATGGGCCCGACCCCGATGGTCTGGATCTACGAGGCGCAGTACGTGGACGCCGCCGCGCGGGGCCGGCTCAAGCCCGGGATGGTGCTGATGTACCCGTCGCCGACCGTGCTGTCCCAGCACACGCTGGTGCCGCTCACCCCGACGGGCGACCGGATCGGACGCCTGCTGAGCACCGATCCGGAGCTGCAGGGGCTCGCCGCCGAGCACGGGCTCCGCTCGGGCGACGCCACCCGGTTCGCCAAGGTCGCCGCCGATCACAACGTGCCCGTCCCGAAGGACCTCATCGACGTGGTCGACATCCCTTCGTACGACACGCTTGAGCACCTGCTCGACGGCGTCGCCAAGTCGTACGGCTAGAGCCTCAGCGCTCGCGCGGGGCGTCGTTCAGGATGTCGAACGCCTGGCGGGCCAGGCCCCGCGCCGACTCCAGCGTGCGCTCCTCCTCGGGCAGCGCGTGGAAGGCCAGGACGGTGGCGCGCAGCGCGGCCACGCAGGCGCGGGCGAGCACGGAGGCGCGCAGTGACAGCGCCCGCTCGTCCTGCCCGCCGCCCGAGTCGCCCAGCCGGTCATGCAGGGCGGCCGTCAGGCCGTCCTCCAGCTCCAGCAGCACCGGCTGCGCGGTCCTGGCCGGGTGGGAGAACACCTGGCCGGGCAGGCCGCTGAACAGCAGGGCCACCCCGGTGCCGCGCACGGCGGCGAGGTGGAACAGCGCGTTGCGGACGGCGAGGTAGGGCCCCTCCTCCGCGGGCCTGCCCCGCACCAGCCGCGCGAACTCGGGGAACAGCTCGAGGATCTCCCCCAGGATCAGGTCTTCCTTGGACGGGAAGTAGCGGAAGAAGGTCCGCTCGGTCACCCCGACGGCATCGGCGATGTCGCGCACCGTGGTCTCGGCGTATCCCCGCTCCTCGAACATGCGCGTCGCGGCCTCCTGCAAGGCCTGCCTCGTCGCCCTCTTGTGCAGCTCGCGCCGTCCGGCAGTGACCATGACCGCATTGTGCCACGCCTCCGGAAACCTAACCCTCAAGAAAGTGTCAGGACTGACAGATTCTCATCTAAAGTGTCAGTCATGACACTTTTACGGAAGAGCGCCCTCCTCCTCTCAGGAGCGCTGACCCTGTTCGCCACGGGGGTGACCGCGACCAGCACGCGGGCCGCGACCGACGACCGCCCCAACGTCGTCATGATCCTGGCCGACGACCTGGACGACCGGACCACGCCGTACTGGGACGCCATGCCCAAGACCAAGGCGCTGTTACAGCAGACCGGCCTGACGTTCACGAACTCCTTCGTCACCACGCCGATCTGCTGCGCCGCCCGCGCCTCGATCCTGACCGGCAAGTACGGCCACAACAGCCACGTCCTGACGAACTTCGGGGAGTTCGGCGGGTTCGCGGCGTTCGAGGCCAACGGCAACGAGGACAGGACGTTCGTCAAATACCTGCACGACGCCGGCTACCGCACCGGCATGGCCGGCAAGTACCTCAACGGCCTCGAGGACTCCCCCGAGCACATCCCGCCCGGCTGGGACGACTGGAACGCCGGCGTCACCCAGACGCTCTACACCGGCTACAACTACACCCTCAACGAGAACGGCACGATGATGCAGTACGGCGACCAGCCGTCGGACTACCAGGTGGATGTCGTCGCGGCCAAGTCCAACGCCTTCATCAAGGAGTCCTCGGCCGGCGGCAAGCCCTTCTTCTGGTACGCCGCCTCCACCGCGCCGCACCTGCCCATGCCGCCCCCGCCCAGGTACGCGGACAAGCGCTTCGGCCCCACGCCTCACCTGGCCAACTTCCAGGAGAAGGACGTCAGCGACAAGCCCACCTGGCTGAAGCAGAGCAAGACAGTCCGCTCGGCGCTCGTCGCCGCCACCAACGACCGCGACTACCGCAACCGCATGGGCACCCTGCTCGCGCTGGACGACATGGTGGCCGGCATCGTCAAGACGTTGAAGGAGACCGGTGAGTACGACAACACGTACCTGATCTTCGCCAGCGACAACGGCTACAACCTGGGCGCCCACCGGCTGGTCCAGAAGATGGCGCCGTACGAGGAGTCCACCCGGGTGCCGCTGGTCGTCTCCGGCCCCCACGTCAAGCGCGGCGCCACCACCGCGATGGCCACCTCCATCGACTACGGGCCCACCATCCTCGACCTGGCCGGGGTGCCGATCCCCGGCGACGTGGACGGGGCCTCGCTCGTCCCGCTGTTCGGCGGCCGCACCCCCGGCGGCTGGCGCACCGACTTCTTCGGCCAGTACGCCGGCGACGGCGTCACCGACCGGGACGGGATCTTCCAGGAGTACACGCCGGGCGACACCAAGGAGGTCTACCTGATCGACGTACCGTCCTGGAGTTCGCTCCGCACCGAGCGCTACGTCTACACCCGGTGGTACGACTTGGAACGTTCCGCGGCCAAGCGTGAATACGAGCTCTACGACCTGACCACGGACCCGTACGAGCTGCACAACCTGCTGGCCACGGCGAAAGGCCGCGAGCGGCATACCGGCCTCGTGGCCCGCCTGAACAAGCGCATGGCCGAACTGAGCTCCTGCCAGGGCGCCACCTGCCGCACCTCCGGCTGACCTCACGCCTCCGCTTCACCTTCCCCCGGGAGGTGGAGCGGAGCTGTTTCACCGTACGCAGCCGGGGGCACACCGCTCACGACCGGAGGCCGTTGAGCGCGATCTCGGTGAACCGCCGCCGGTCACCGGCGGAGTGCCGGATGACGGCCGCCAGCCCGCACACGATCATGTTGACGTCCGCGGCCGTCACGTCCGCCCGGACCGTGCCGCCGGCTCGCGCCGCATCGATCAGCTCCCCGACGACGGCGTGGAGCTTCGCGCGCGGCTCTCCTTGCGGCTCGGTCGAGCCCATGGCCTGCTCGATCACCTCCGACATGCCGCGATCGCCCGCCAGCACCTCGCCGACATGCCCCAGGAACCGGGCCAGCGCCTGGGACGGGTCACCCTCGGCCAGGCATCGCTCCCGCGCGAAGGCGACCATCTCGGCGGAGCGGTGCGCGGCGACGGCCTCGATCAGGGCCTCACGGGTCGGGAACTTGCGGTAGAGGGTGCCGACGCCGACCCCGGCCACGCGGGCGACCTCCGACATCTGCACGTCATAGCCGTGCTCCGCGAACAGCGCGCGGGCCGCCTCCAGGACGCGGTCACGGTTGCGCTCGGCGTCGGTACGCGGCTTGCGGCGGGTCGGCGGAGTTGACATGCCTGGCGATCCTCTGTCTAGACTCAATTACGGAATCAGGATTCCGCATTCCATTATGCCACGTCCGAAAGGGCCGCCATCATGTCGAAGGATCGTTTCATCCTGCTCAACCCCGGCGAGGTGCGGCCGAGCCGGGTCCCCATGCCGCCCGTGTTCGGCCTCAAGGCCAGGACGGAGGACACCGAGGGCAGGCTCTCCCTCCTGGAGGTGACCCTGGCCCGCGACATCCCCCGGCACGTCCATCACGTGGCCGACGAATGCGTCTACGTGCTGGACGGCGTGCTGGAGGTCGAGTTCGACGACCGGGTCGAGCACGTGGCGGCGGGCGGGTTCGTGCTGTTGCCGCACGGCGTCCCGCACGCCCTGCGCAGGGGATCCACCCCGCCTCCGCGGGTGCTCCAGATCTCCACGCCGGGCGGATGGGAGTGCTACCTCGAGGACGCCGCCGAGGCCGGACCGGACGCCACCACCACTGACGGACGGTTCGACGCCAAGAAGCTCAACCTCATCGCCGCCAAGCACCAGATCACCTACGAAGAGCGGTAACCCGAGCCGGGCGGCTCAGGCCTTGACGACCTCCACCCGGTAGCGGCCGTCGCCGTCGCGGTGGGCGCCGTGGATCTCGGTGGCCAGGTCGGGGAAGGCCCGGTCGAAGTCCTCCAGAGCCCGCAGATAGGCCATCAGCGGACCGTCGGCCGGGCCGGTCGCCTCGCCGGGCATCAGCATGGGGATGCCGGGCGGGGTGACCACCACCGTGGCCGCGGCGACCCGGCCCGGCAGGTCGGCCAGCCGGACGCGTTCGGTGCGGGCCCGGATCATGGCCTGGTAGCAGTCGGCGGGGGTGGACACCGGCTCGGGCAGGGTGGTGAAGACCTGGTCGAGCAGCTTCCCGAGCTCGGAGTCACGCAGCTTCTCGTGGACCAGCGTGCAGAACTTCTGCAGCGAGACCGCGGGCGGCCCGAAGCCGGGCAGCACCTCCGCCAGGGGCAGGTCGTCGTCGTAGGCGTTCTTGAAGTCGGTGAGCGCGTCGATCAGCGTGCCCCATTTGCCCTTGGTGATCCCCATGGAGAACAGCACCAGCAGCGTGTGGTCGCCGGTCTTCTCCACCACGATGCCGCGCCGCTGCAGGTAGGCGGCCACGATGCGGGCCGGGATGCCCCAGTCGAGCGTGCCGGTGACGGCGTCGGCCCCCGGGCAGGTGATCGTCACCTTGACCGGGTCGAGCAGGCCGTAGCCCTCGGACATCCCGTCGAACCCGTGCCACGCCGCCCCCGCCTCCAGGGTCCAGCACCGGGGCTCGGCGCACAGCAGCGCCGGGTCGGCCTCGGCGAACGAGACGCTCTGCCCGGTGCGCGGGTCGGTGACCGTACGGGGCTGCCAGACGCCGAAGAACCAGTCGGGCCGCCGGCCGTCCTCGCGGATGCGCGCGGCCAGCCGCACCATCGCCTGCCGGAACCGGATCGCCTCGACGATCGCCTCCCCGGTGAGGAACGGCCCCGACGGGCCGTCCATCATCGCCGCCGCGACGTCCAGCGAGGCGATCATCGGGTAGAGCGGCGAGGTGGAGGCGTGCATGAGGTACGTCTCGTTGAACGCGTCGTAGTCGACCGGCGCCCGCTCCGCTGGGCGGACGTGCAGCATCGCCGCCTGCGACAGCGCGGCCAGCAGCTTGTGCGTCGACTGGGTGGCGAACACGGTGGGGCGGCCGGGACCGGGCAGCGTGCGCTCGTCGATCGCCATGCCGTACCGGCCGGCGTAGAGCGGGTTGAACCGGGCGTAGGCGAACCACGCCTCGTCGAAGTGCAGCCGTGGCACGCCGGCGCCCAGCAGCTCGCCGACCCGCACCGCGTCGTAGCACACCCCGTCGTACGTGGAGTTGGTGATCACCGCGTACGACGGCGCTCCGGCGGCCAGGGGGTGAGCGGCCACCAGCGCACGGACGGCGTCCGCCTCCAGCGCGGCGGGCGGGATCGGGCCCGCCAGCCCGAGCCCGTTGCGCTCGGGCACGAGGTAGACCGGGCGGGCCCCGCTGATGGCCAGCGCGTGCTGGACCGACTTGTGGCAGTTGCGGTCGACCAGGACGGTGTCGTCGCGGGCGATCGCGTGGTGACCGACGATGCGGTTGGCGGTGGAGTTTCCGTTGACCACGAAGAACGTGCGGTCGGCGCCGAAGATGCGGGCGGCGTTGCGCTCGGCCTCGCCGATCGGGCCGGTGTGGTCGAGCGGCGACCCCAGCTCGGTGACGGAGATGGACAGATCGGTGCGCAGCAGCCGCTCCCCGTAGAAGTCGAAGAACGCCCGCCCCACCGGCGACTTGAGGAACGCCACGCCGCCGGCGTGCGCCGGGGTGTGCCAGGAGTAGCGATGGTGATCCTCGAGGCGCCGCAGCGCGCCGAAGAACGGCGGCAGGATGTTCTCGGCGTACTGTTCTGCCGCGTAGGCGATGCGCCCGGCGATGAAGCGCGGGGTGTCCTCCAGCGGGAAGACGTAGCCCTGGATGACCTCGTACACCCACAGCGGAAGCTCCTGCTCCTGCGTCATCAGGAAGACGGGCAGGCCGCGGAACCGCCTGGAGACCGCGCCCAGGAGCTCCTCGGCGCCCGGCGCCTCCCACGCCACCAGCACCGCCGACAGCGACGCGTCGGACCCGACCACCGCCAGGGCGTCCTCGGCCCGGTGGGTCCAGCGCACCTGGAGCCCGAGCTCGTCCATCGCCGCGCACACGCGGCGGAGCTGCTCGGCGAGTGCCGAGTCGGCGTCGGGACGTTCGGTGACGGCGGCCAGAACCGTTCGCTCCATGCGGCACTCCGTGGTCAGGGGAAGGGGCGGGAAGGTCCTGCGGGGCCCCACGCAATAGTAACCCTTCGGAGTTGTACAGCAACTTCACGTAGTGGTTGCGGCAGGTGACCGTCAAGTACGTGAGAGTAAAGTGCAGCCTGTGACTGGACGATGGCAGATGATGGTCGCCCTGAGCTTGTGCGTGGCACTTTTCTCCGCGAACTGGACAGCGCTGTACGTGGCTCAGCAGTCGATCTCCAGAGACCTCCACCTCACCTCGGCCGCCGGCGTATGGCTGATCTACCTTTATCCCGCCGCCCTGTTAGGGGTGTTGATCCCCGTGAAGGGCCGGCTCGGCGTGCTCCTCCTGGGGCTCGGCGCGTTCTGCCTGGCCTCGGCGGTGGCCGCGCTCGCCCCGAACGGCGCCATGCTGATCGGCGGCCGGGCCGGGCAGGGGCTGGCGGCCGCGATCGTGCTGCGGGCGGGCTTCGAGCTCGCCCGGGAGCACTTCCGCGGCACCGAGTGGGGGCCGGCGCTGGTGATCCCGGTGGCGCTCGCCGTCCCGGCCCTGATCGCGGGGCCCGTGATCGGCGGCGTCATCACTGATTTCCTGTCCTTCCGGTGGGTCTTCCTGATCAATGTGCCGCTGACCGTCGTGGCCTTGGTGCTGGTCGCGCTCTTCACGCCCCGCAGGGCCCTGCCCGCGCACCCTCGACCTCGATGAGCGGCTTGCGCAGCCCTGCGCGCTCCTGACCGGCTTCGATATCGACTTTCCTATCGCAGCGCGAGCGTTGCCAATATTGGACACCGCATGATCGACTCTGGTCTGCTGGGGCGCATGTCGTTCGAGCAGACCAGTCTGTCCCGCCGTACCCTGCTGATCGCCTCGGCCGTCCTGCCGCTGGCAGGAGGCGCGGCCGAGGCGTCGGCCGCCGTGTCGGCCCGGCGCGCGAAGGACTACTACGACCGCGCGGCCGGGCTGGCCGGCGACGACCCGGTCCTGCGGCAACTCGTCAAGGCGCTCTCCCCCGGCGCCGTGATCCCTGAGGTGAAGGCCCCCAAGCCGCTGCGGATCTTCGACAACGTGGCCGTGGTGAGCACCGGCCTGGTCTCGGCCACGGCGCTCCTCACGTCCGGGGGCGTCATCCTCATCGACGCGCTGGGGTCGCCGGACGACGCCAAGAAGATCATCGTTCCGGAACTGACGTCGCTGGGGGTGGACCCCTCGACGATCAAGTACGTGGTGGCCGCCCACGGCCACAGCGACCACTTCGGCGGCGCCCAGTACCTCGCCGACCGGTACGGGGCCCGCGTCATGATGGCCCCGGCCGACTGGAAGCTCGTCGCCGCCGACCGTCCGGCCAACGCTCCGAAACGGGACCTGGACATCGCCGACGGTCAGCGGCTGACCCTCGGCGACACCACGGTCACCTTTCACCACACGCCCGGGCACACGCCGGGCACCGTCTCGCCGATCTTCCCGGTGCGGTGGAAGGGACAGCGGCACACCGCGATGTTGTGGGGTGGCACCAACCCGCCCACCGCCACCAAGGACAAGCGGACCTACCTCGCCTCCGTGCTCGCCTTCGCCGCCCGGATGCGGCAGGCGGGCGTGGACGTCGAGCTGAACAACCACGGGCTCTGCGACAACGGCCTGGCGCGCATGGAGGAGCTGCGCGGCGGGTCGTCCGGGGCCGCGAACCCGTTCGTCATCGGCGCTCCCCGGGCGCAGCGCTTCATGAAGGTCATGGAGACCATGCTGCGCGGCCGGATCGCCTCCGACCGGGAGGCGAGCACCGCCAGCCGCGCGCTCGGGCGGGACAGGTCGTAGCCGTCGCGCCGCCGGAACGCGGTCAGGAACGTCTCGGCCACCACGTCGGCGGCGGCGTCCTCGCCCAGCCTGCGCGTAACGTAGCGGGTGGCGTCCGCGGCGTGCCGGCGGAAGACCTCGGCGAACACCTCGGGGTCGCGCCGGGACCGTTCGATGCACGAGGCGTCATCCACCTCTGCCCGGCTCGTCTCGCTCGGCCTCACGGCTCTGAATTGACGCGCTCTCCGGCCTGAAGGGCCGGAGATTCTGGCCTGTGCCACGCCGTTCATGCGGCGGCACTTCCTCGGCTTCCTGCTTCGCCGACCCGTGCCGCCGCGAGCGGTGGTCTTACCGGCCCTCCACAGGCGTTTTGCCTCTCCGCCCGTCCGGCGGCGAGAATGTTGATCGCAGCGTTCACGTCCCGATCATGGACGGCGCCACACGGGCAGGACCATTTCCGCACGTTCAACGGCATCGTCTCGGCCAGTGCCCCGCAGTCCGAACACAGCTTGGACGACGGGAAGAACCGGCCGACCTTTGCGAACTGCCTGCCATCCAGCTTCGCCTTGTACTCCAGCATGCTCACGAACGCCGACCAGCCCGCGTCATGGACGCTCTTGGCCAGCCTCGTGCGCGCCAGCCCCTTCACGGCCAGGTCCTCCACGTAGATCGCTTGGTTCTCGCGGATCAACTGGGTGGAGGTCTGGTGATGGAAGTCACGGCGCGCGTCGGCAACCTTCGTGTGCTGGCGAGCGACCTTGCTGCGGGCCTTGGCCCGGTTGGCTGATCCTTTCTGCTTACGCGACAGCGCTTTCTGAAGCTTCTTGAGTTTCTTCTCCGCCCGGCGGAGGAAACGCGGAGAGTCGATCTTCCGGCCGTCCGCCAGGACGGCGAAATGGCCGAGTCCGAGGTCGATCCCCGTCTCGGCAGGCACGGCGGGCAGCGGCTGCTGACGCACCTCGACCACGAAACTGGCGAAATACCGGCCTGCCGCGTCCTTGACGATGGTGACCGAGGATGGTTGCGCGGGCAGCTTGCGCGACCACCGCACCGGCACATCCCCGATCTTCGGCAGGCGCAGCTTGCCAGCGACGGTGACGGCGAAGCGGGCGTTCTTGGTGAACCGGATCGCCTGCCGGTTGTCCTTGCGGGAGCGGAACCGGGGCGGCGCGAGCTTCGGCCCCTTGCGCTTCCCTTTGACCGAGGCGAAGAAGTTGCGGAACGCGGTGGTGCAGTCGGACAGGGCCTGTTGCAGCACGACCGCCGATACCTCGCCCAGCCAGGCCCGCTCGGGGCGTCGCTTCGCCTGGGTGATCACCGTGCGGGACAGTTGCGCATCGGTGACGAACGGCAGCCCCTGCTCGTGGGCGTGGTTGCGCAGCGCGAGCGCGTCGTTGAACACCACGCGGGCGCACCCGAACGCCTTTGCCAACGCGATGCGCTGCCCCGGCGTCGGATCCACACGGAAGGAATACCGCAGCTGCACGAGAGCCATCGTAGGAGTTGGTCCATGGCTGAGTACGGCGAAATCAGAACCGACAGACACTGCGTTTTCCTCTTGCACGCTCATTTGGTTTGCGTCACCAAGTTCCGGCACAAGGTGTTCACCGGTACCCACGTGACCCGCCTGGAAGAGATCACGAGGGCCGTCTGCGCCGACTCCGAGCGGGCGGCTGTCTGTTCCCGCGGCGGGCTTGTCACCGGAAATTCCGCCAATATTGGCCCATAGTCGCATTTCGGTCCTTACCATAATCGCCGCGGCGATCACCGGTGAGAGTCTCCGGTGCCGATGCCGCAGGGAGTTTCACGTGCGAAAGATCGCGGCCACCACGCTCGCCATCATCACCCCCCTCGCCGGAGCGAGCGCCGCTCCGGCAGCCGCCGAGGCCACGCCCGACCGGTCCCAGGTCGTCGTCATCGGCCACCGCGGCGCGGCGGGCCACCGCCCCGAGCACACGCAGGGCGGCTACGAGCTCGCCGTGGCCATGGGCGCCGACTGGATCGAGCCCGACCTGGTGCCGACCAAGGACCACGTGCTGGTCGTCCGGCACGAGAACGAGATCTCCGGCACCACCGACGTGTCGCTCCACCCCGAGTTCGCCACGCGCAAGACCACCAAGGTCGTCGACGGGCGCAACGTGACCGGATGGTTCACCGAGGACTTCACGCTGGCCGAGCTGAAGACGCTGCGCGCGGTCGAGCGGCTGCCCGCGATCCGCCAGCGCAACACCGTCTACGACGGCTACTACCAGGTGCTCACCTTCCAGGAGGTGCTCGACCTGGCCCAGCGGCTCTCCCGCCAGTACGGCCGGCAGGTCGGCGTCTTCCCCGAGACCAAGCACCCGACGTACTTCAGGTCGATCGGGCTGCCGCTGGAGGAGCCGCTGATCGAGACCGTCAAGCGCAACGGCCTCAACCGGCCGGGCGGTCCGGTGGTGGTGCAGTCGTTCGAGCCGTCCAGCCTCAAGCGGGTGGCCAAGGACCTGCGCGTGCCGCTGTGGCAGGCGCTGGGCACCACCGGCCGGCCGTACGACCTGACCGTGGCCGGGGACCCGACGACCTACGCGGACATGATGAAGCCCGAGGGACTGGCGAAGATCGCGCAGTACGCGCAGTGGATCGGGCCGGACAAGTCCTCGGCGATCCCGCTCAACCCGGACGGCAGCTCGGGCACCCCGACGACGCTGGTCTCCGACGCGCACAAGGCGGGACTGAAGATCGGCGTGTACACCTTCCGCAGCGAGAACCAGTACCTGCCGCTGCAGCTGCGCCGCGGCCAGGTCGCGACCGACCACGGTGACGCGCTGTCGGAGTACCGCGCGCACCTGGACCTGGGCGTGGACGCGTTCGTCACCGACTACCCGGACGCCGCCGTCCTGGCGCGGGGCGAGCGGGGCAAGCCGCACAAGCAGGTGCAGCCCCAGCAGCAGTTCGACAACGGGCTGCCGGAAGAGGGCCGACAGTAGGCAGTTGACCGGGGCCGCCTCCGTGCGGAGGCGGCCCTCAGCCTCTCCGGAGGCGCTTGATCAACGGCCAGGCCAGCAGCACGAGGATGACGGCGTAGATCGTGTAGGAGACGGGCCCGCCGAGCAGGCCCGACAGGTCTCCGCCGGACAGCTGCAGGGAGCGGCGGCCCTGGAGTTCGGCGCGGGGGCCGAGGATGACGCCGACGATCAGCGGCAGCACCGGCAGCCCGAAGCGGCGCATGCCGAAGCCGAGCAGCCCGAGGAGCAGCAGCAGGATCAGGTCGAACGGCTGGGCGTTGACCGCGTAGGCGCCCATGGAGGCGAAGAACAGGATGCCCGCGTACAGGTAGGGCCGGGGGACGCGCAGCAGCCTGGCCCAGGCGGGGGCGAGGGGCAGGTTGAGGACGAGCAGGAGCAGGTTGCCCACGAACAGGCTGGCGATCAGCGTCCAGACCAGGGTCGGCTGGCGCTCGAACAGCAGGGGGCCGGGCTGGATGCCGTACGACTCGAACGCGGCGAGCATCACCGCGGACACGGCCGTGGTGGGCAGGCCGATGGCCAGCATCGGCACCAGGGTGCCGGCGGCGGAGGCGTTGTTGGCGGCCTCCGGTCCGGCGACGCCTTCGATCGCGCCGTTGCCGAACTCCTCCGGCCGCTCGGCCAGCCGCTTCTCGGTGGCGTACGACAGGAAGGTGGGGATCTCGGCGCCGCCGGCGGGCAGGGCGCCGAAGGGGAAGCCGAGGGCGGTGCCACGCAGCCAGGGCTTCCAGGAGCGCCGCCAGTCCTCCGCGCCCATCCACGGCCGGCCGACCGGCACGACGGGCACGGCCTTGCGGCGCAGGTGCGCGGCCACCCACAGCGCCTCCCCGACGGCGAAGATGCCGACGGCGACCACGACCACGTCGATGCCGTCCGCGAGTTGCGGGATGCCGAGCGTGAGCCGCTGCTGACCGGTCACTCCGTCGATGCCGACGGTGCCGATGACCAGCCCGGCCAGCAGGGAGGCGAAGCCGCGCACCCGCGAGCCGCCCAGCGTGGCCGAGACCGCGACGAAGGCCAGCAGCATGATCGCGAAGTAGTCGGGCGCGCCCAGGCTGATGGCGAACCTGACCACCACGGGGGTGACGAGCACCAGCGCCAGGGTGGCGATCGTGCCGGCCACGAACGAGCCGATGGCCGCGGTCGCCAGGGCCTGGGCGGCCCGCCCGGCCTTGGCCATCTTGTTGCCCTCGATCGAGGTGATCACCGAGGAGGACTCGCCGGGGGTGTTGAGCAGGATGGAGGTGGTCGAGCCGCCGTACATGCCGCCGTAGAAGATGCCCGCGAACAGGATGAAGGCCTGGGTGGGATCCATCCCGTACGTGACCGGCAGCAGCAGAGCCACGGTCATGGCCGGGCCGATGCCGGGCAGCACGCCGACGGCGGTGCCGGCGACCACGCCGATGAGGGCCACCAGGAGGTTGCCCGGGGAGGCGACGTTGGCGAACCCGTCGAGCAGGAGGCGCAGGTTGTCCATCACAGGATCCCCTGCAGCACGCCGGCGGGCAGGTTGACGCCCAGGCCGATCGCGAACGCGTAGAAGGTGATCAGCGCGAGCGCGACGGCGATCAGCAGGCCCCGCACGTGGTGCCGGTTGCCCAGGGCGAAGGCCGATCCCCAGAACAGGATCGTGCCGCTGATGACCCAGCCCAGCCAGTCGATGAGGGCGGCGTTCAGCAGGAAGGCGCCGATCAGCAGCAGCACCGTGCGCCAGTCGACGCGGGTGGTCAGGTCGACGTCCTCGCCCGCCTCCGGCTCGCCGCGGCCGCCGCGGGCGACGTCGATGCCGTACGCGACGGCGACCGCGAGCAGGCAGGCCCCCAGCAGGATGGGGACCGGGCGGGGGCCGATGGGGTCGTTGCTGCTGGTCAGGTGCGTGATCCGGAGGGCGTCGGCGATCACCAGCGCGCCGGTCAGGGCCAGGAGGGCGCAGACGCCGTACTGGGCGCGGTCCCGGCTCATGCCAGCCCGAGTTCGGACAGGATCGCCGCGACGCTCTTGTCCTGTTCGGCGAGGTAGGCGGTGAACTGGTCGCCGGTGAGGAAGGCGTCCGTCCAGCCGCGCTTGGTCAGCTCGGTCTTCCATTCCTGCGAGTCGTGCATACGGGTGATGGCGTCGATCCAGGTCTTCCTGTCGGCGTCGCTGATGCCGGGGGCCGCCACGATGCCGCGCCAGTTGCTGAAGACCAGGTCGATGCCGGAGGCCTTGAGCGTGGGGACGTCCTTGACCACGTCGATCGGCTCCGCGCTGGTCACCGCGAGGATGCGCACGGTGCCGGCCTCGACCTGGTCGAGGAACTCGCCGTAGCCGCTCGCCCCGAACCCGATCTTGTTGCCGAGGATCGCGGGCAGCAGCTCGCCGCCGCCGTCGTAGGAGACGAAGTTCACCTGCTTGGGGTCGATGCCGACGGCCTTGGCCAGCTGCATCGGCAGCAGGTGGTCGGGACCGCCCGGCGAGGAGCCGCCGCCGACGGTGACCTTCTCGGGGTCCTTCTTCCACGCCGCCACCAGGTCGCCGATCGTCTTGTACGGCGAGTCCTTCGACACCACGATCGCGCCCGCCTCCTCGATGAGCTTGGCGATCGGGGTGGTCTGGGTGAGCGTCGCCGTGGACTTGGAGGCGTAGGAGGCGCCGACGACGCCCAGGCCCATCAGCATGGCCAGCTTGCCGTTGCCCTTTTCGTTGATCGTGCGCTGCAGGCCGACCGTGCCGCCCGCGCCGGGCAGGTTGAACACCTGCACACCCGAGGCGATCTTCGTGTCCTCCATGACCTTGGCGGCCGTACGGGCGGTGGTGTCGTAGCCGCCGCCGGGGGTGTTGGGCACCATGACGCGCAGCCCGCTGACGGGCTCGCCGGCCGCGCTCGCGCCCGTGCCTGTCTGCTTGGCCGCGGTCGCCCCGCAGGCGCTGACCGCGAGCATCGACAGCGCCGCCAGTGCGCCGAGGAGGGCGCCGATCCGATTTCTCACAATGGTCTCTTTCGCATGGACAAGTGCAGCGCCATGATTATGCGAACCCGGCCGACAGGCCGTCTGCCTTGTGTGACCAGCGGAGATTGTGTTCATTGTGTTCGTGAGACGCCGCCGCCCGACTCTGGCCGGAGAGATGCTGATCCTGCAACTGGCCATCGTCTTGATGGTCCTGTTCGCCGTCGGCGCCCTCTCGCTGGCCCAGTCCGAGGCGACGTTCGACCGCGTCGAGGGACGGCGGGTGACCGCGCTGGCCGAACAGCTCGCCTGGAATCCGCTCGTACGCGCCCGGATCGACCAGCCGGCGCCCGGCGAGGTGCTCGCCCCGCTGGTGCACGCGACGCTGACCCAGTCCGGCGTCACGATGGTCACCGTGGCCGACGCGAGCGGCAAGATCATCAGCTCGACCGACACCACCATCGTCGGAGCCGCGCTGCCGCTGGGCGATCCCGGCGTCGCCCGGGCGCGGGGCTGGTCCGGTCACCTGGTGGTCGACGGGGTGCCCGAGGTCGCCGCCCAGGTTCCCGTCCTGAGCGACGCTCCCGCCGACCACGGCGCTCACCTGGGCACGGTGATGATCGGCGTGGCCGCCCCCACGGTGGGGGAACGGCTGGTCGGCGCCTCCTCGTACCTGCTGACCTACCTCGGCGTCGCCGTCGCGCTCGGCGGCGCCGGGTCGTGGCTGCTGGCCAGGCGGATCAAACGCCAGACCCTCGGTATGGAGCCCCGCGAGATCGCCGGCCTGACCGAGCACCGCGAGGCCATGCTGCATGGCATCGCCGAAGGCGTGGTCGCGCTGGACCCGCAGCACCGGCTCACCATGGTCAACGACATGGGCAGGACGCTGCTCGACCTCCCCGACCACTGCGTCGGCATGAGCCTGACCGCGCTCGGCGTCCAGGGCCGCCTGTACGACGTGCTGAGCGGCGCCGACGAGGCCCACGACGAGATCGCCCTCCACCGGGGCCGCGTGCTGGTCATGAACCGCATGATGATCGACAAGGACGGCCGCCGCCTCGGCTCGGTCACCACCCTGCGCGACCGCACCGAGCTCGCCCAGCTCGAACGCGAGCTCGGCTCCTTCCGCAGCTCGACCGAGCTGCTGCGGGCCCAGGCGCACGAGTTCGCCAACCAGCTCCACGTCATCTCCGGGCTGATCCAGGTCAGGGAGCACGACGAGGTCGTCCGCTACATCCGGGCGATCCGCGAGCACCGCGAGTCCCTCGACCTGAGCCTCAGCAGCCGTGTCCGCGACACCTCCGTCGCCGCGCTGCTCATGGCCAAATCCTCCCTCGCCGCCGAACGCCGCGTCGAGCTGCGCCTGTCCGGACGCACCGCCCTGGACCGGCTGGACCCCCTGGACGCCGCGGACGTGGCCACCGTGACCGGCAACCTCGTCGACAACGCCATCGACGCCGCCTGCGGCAGCGGCGAGCCGGCCTGGGTGGAGGTGGAGCTGCGCCAGGACACCTCCAGCGTCGAGATCGTCGTACGCGACTCCGGCCCCGGCGTCGCACCCGAACTCGCCCATGAGGTCTTCACCCGGGGCTTCACCACGAAAGCCGCCCGAGGCGGCGAACGCGGCATCGGCCTGGCGCTCACCCAGCTCGTCTGCCGCCGGCGCGGCGGCGAGGTCGCGGTGACCAACACCGCCGACGGCGCCATGTTCACCGCCCGCATGTCCGTCGGCCGCCTGGCGATGGAGGTATCCCGATGATCGACGTACTGGTCGTGGACGACGACTTCATGGTCGCCAAGGTCAACAGCGGCTTCGTCAACCAGATCGAGGGCTTCCGGGTGATCGGCACCGCCGGCTCCGGCGAGCAGGCCCTGGAGCGCGTCTCCGAGCTCCACCCCGACCTGGTGCTGCTCGACCTGTACCTGCCCGACGTCTTCGGCCTGGAGGTCATCACCCGGATGCGCGCCGCCGGACACGACTGCGACGTCATCGTGATCAGCGCGGCCCGCGAGCTCGACGCGGTACGCGGGGCCGCCCGCCGGGGTGTCAGCGACTACCTGCTCAAGCCGTTCGACGTCGACGACCTGCGCGTCCGGCTGGAGCGCTACGCCGCCCGGCGCGCCGGCCTGGGCAGCACGGTCATCACCAGCCAGGCCGACGTCGACCGGCTCCTGGCCGGGACCGGCTCGGCGATGCCCGCCACGCTGCCCAAGGGCATGAGCGTGGAGACGGCCGAGCTGGTCAAACGCGCGCTCCGGGAAAGCGGCGGCACGCTGTCGGCCACCGAGTGCGCCGCCCAGGTGGGCGTCTCCCGGGTCAGCGCCCGCCGCTATCTCGAGCACCTGACCGCGATCGGCCAGGTCGAGGTCTCCCTGCGCTACGGCGGCACCGGCCGCCCGGAACGCCGCTACCGGTGGCACCGCCCGGCGTGATTCCCCGGGCCGGCGGGCACGCGGGCGGCCGCATCGGCATTAGGGTCTACTACCAGGTCACAGGCCGCGACAACTGGAGCGACACCCTTGCCGACGACACCGACAAGGCCGGATCCCCACTGCCGGATGCGCACTGGCTCGGACAACCCCACACTAATCAGGACATCTCATTTGGGTAGAGCTCTCCAATGACCTGGTCGGCCAGCCGGTGAGGACGTAAGTGATCGCAATGCCCCGCATCCGCACATCGCGAAGGGAAAGCATGACCTCCAGCACCACTCGCGCCACAGGCGAACCGGACCGCCACCGCACCGAGGCGGCCCCGGCCCGGCTCGCGCCGAACGACCTCACGTTGTTCCTGGGACAGTGGCTGCGATCCCCGCTGCGGATGGGCGCCGTCGCGCCCAGCTCGCGGCACCTCGCGCGCGCGGTCTCCTGCCCTCTCCCGGAGCGCGGAGAGCCCGTCGTGGTCGAGCTGGGCCCGGGCACGGGGCCGTTCACCGCGGAGATCCAGCGCCGGCTCGACGGCCGCGGCCGCCACCTGGCCATCGAGCTCAACCCGCGCCTGGCCGACCTGCTCCGCCACCGCTACCCGGGAGCCGAGGTGATCCAGGAGGACGCCAAGCATCTGCGGCGGCTCCTGGACGAGCGCGGGATCGAGCGCGCCGACGTCGTGGTGAGCGGCCTGCCCTGGACCCTCTTCCCGGCCGCCGACCAGCAGCAGCTCATGGACGCGACGACCGCGATCCTCGGGCCGTACAGCGTCTTCACCGCCTTCACCTACCTCCACGCCGTCCCGCTGAGCTCCGCGCGCCGCTTCCGCGACCTGCTGGCGGACCGCTTCGAGGAGGTCGTCCCCAGCCGCACCGTCTGGCGCAACTGGCCCCCGGCCTTCGTCCTGCACGCCCGCCGGCCCCGTTCCTGACGGGAAAGCGAGACGCCGCCCATGGCCATGTATCCGGGCCATGGGCGGCGTCAGCGCCGGCTGGTTCAGCCGGCCGTCTTGAAGGACGGGGTCACGAACGAGCCGCCCCAGTTGAGCCGGTCGGTCGGCCACAGCCGCCCGGGCTGCCGCTTGGCCATGATCTCGGCCTTGCCGCCCACCTCGCAGCGGTAGCCCTTCGGGGGCACCGTCAGCGAGATCAGGTAGTTGTCGATGGGCACCGTGCTGCACTCGTCCTTGCCGTAGATGCGGTGGCCCCAGCCCTCGTAGGTGAG
Source organism: Nonomuraea sp. NPDC003707 (assembly GCF_053587055.1). Classification (NCBI taxonomy): domain Bacteria; kingdom Bacillati; phylum Actinomycetota; class Actinomycetes; order Streptosporangiales; family Streptosporangiaceae; genus Nonomuraea; species Nonomuraea sp. NPDC003707. The sequence goes on from NZ_JBSFNK010000016.1 coordinate 202,724, forward strand.
CAGCGTCGCCTTCGAGCCGAGCTGGCGGCCCACGTTGGCGGACCACATGTACGGAGTGGCGGGATCGTGCAGCGAGTTCCCGAGCAGGATCGGGGCGTCACCCGTGTACCGCAGCGCGTGCGGCGGGTTCGTCGGGGTCGAGTTGAGGCAGATCGGCAGGTCGTCGTACGGGAACGGGTGGTACCGCACGTCGGGCGCCAGGCTGTTGGAGACCTTCATGAGAGCCGCGTACTCCGCGTAGTTCCGCACCCGGAGGTTGTAGTCCTGGCACAGGATCCGGGTCGGCAGCTCGGCCACGTCGCCCTCGACGGGGCCCCGCCCCGGCAGCGGCGGCACCCACGACGGCTCAGCGCCGCCGCTCAGCCAGTTGATGACCTCGCTCAGCGTGCGCCAGTCGGGCCCCTCGGTGCCGAGCGCGGCGTTGTAGATGACCTGCAGCTCCGTCATCGGCTTGTCTGGGGCGGTCGGGTAGTACAGCTCCCCGCGCCGCGCCTTGGCCAGCAGGTCCCGCCACATCGCGCGGACGTCACGCCCGTGCAGGATGCAGCTCTCGTCGGCCTCGCACCAGCCCACGAACTCGTCGAACGCGTCCTCGACCGCGACCGCCTCGGTGGCGAGGAAGCCCGCGACGCCGAGGCTGTGGTCCATGTTGCTGTCCAGCGCGAGCGCCCGGATGCGGTTCGGGAACATCTCGGCGTACATCTGGCCGATCAGCGTCCCGTACGAGATGCCGTAGTAGGTCAGCTTCTCCTCGCCGAGGGCGGCGCGCAGGGCGTCCATGTCGCGGGCCACGTTGCGCGAGTCGACGTGGTCGTACAGCGGGCCGGTGCGCTCCCGGCAGTCCTTGTGCAGCTTCTTGGTGAAGGCGTCCCAGGCGTCGAACTGGGCCTGGGAGGAGATGACGGTGTGCGGCATCTGGTTGTACACCGACGCCGAGCAGATCACCGGGTGGCTGCGGCCCACGCCTCTGGGGTCGAATCCGACGATGTCGAAGCGCCTCTGGAGCTCATCGGTGAACCAGGTGGCGCCGTACACGGACTCCACGCCGGACCCGCCGGGACCGCCCGGGTTGATCACCAGGGAGCCGACCCGGGCCGCGGGGTCCGTGGCCTTGCGCCGGGCGATGGCCAGGTCGATCTTCTCGCCGTTCGGGTTGGACCAGTCGACCGGGACGGCCAGCTTGCCGCACTCGGCGGTGGGCTCCTCCTCGCAGGGCGCCCAGGCGATGCTGCCTGTCGCGGTCTCCCCCGAGGCTCCGTCCCGCGTGGCCGCGCCTGCGGCCGGCGAGACGGGCAAAAGCGCCGCTAACGCCACGAAGGCGGCAGCCAGCACAGAGTACTTTCGTCGCACATTGCTCCAATCGTCGTCGGCTGGCCCCCGCGCGGCACGCGGCCGACTCTGATCATCCCCGTCGACGGCCCCGTAGCCCGGCGGCGCGCGGTGAGCGCGCGCACCATGGGCGGGCCGAGCGCAACATCCAGCCGATCCCCTACGTTCGCTCGTACGTCCTACCACGAAACATATGGACGTGTTCGGGACTTATTCAGACACGTCCAAAATCAGCAAGAAGCAACGGCAGGCGTCCCCTGTGGGAACAAGCTGTCGAACACCGCGACCCGGTCGAAGGACATCGCGCGGGCGCGGGCGCGAAGCTCCAGGTCCTGCCGTTCGGCGGCGGGCATGTCGAGGACCACCCGGTCCACGGCCGCGACCAGCCCGGCGACGTCCCCGGGTTCGATGACGACGGCGGTGTCGCCGACCGCCTCGAGGGTCCCGCCCGTCGTGGTGGTGACGATCGGCCCGCCGCCGGAGAGCATCTTCTCGGCCAGGGCGATGCCGAACGTCTCCACGAACTCGGGCTCGGGCTTGGTGGGCAGGACGTAGGCCGCGCAGCCGCGCATGAGCAGCGGCTTCTCCTGGTCGTCGACGTCGGTGAAGAGGACCACCCGATCGTCGCCCTCGGCCGCCGCCCGCACCTGCTCCAGCGCCGGGCCGGTGCCGACGACGGCCAGTTTCACCCGTGACCGGCAGCGCATCCGGCCGAAGGCGGCCAGCAGGTCGTGGATCCCCTTGGCCCGGGTCACGCGGGACAGGAACAGGATGTATCCGTCGCGCTCCAGGCCGCGTCGCGCGAGCGCGGCGTCCACCTGGGCCGGGTCCGGGTCGAGGAAGGCGGCGGAGTCGATGGGCGGGTAGCTGACGGTGACGCGACGCCGGCACTGTTCGGCGAACGTGGTGCCGCAGTGGGCGTCCACCTGCTCGGCCGAGGCGACGATCTCCTCTCGGGTGTACTCGGAGACCGCGACGACCTCGTCGTTGGCCAGGAAGGTGGTGAACAGCACGGTCGCCGCGCCGAACCGGCCTTCCCGCAGGCACGAGCGGATCACGTTGGTCACGTCGGAGCCGACGGCTTTCGCGATGGTGTGGACGTCCGGCGCGAACCCGGCCGCCCGCGCGGCCGCGACCGCGTCCACGACCACCGCGGTGTGCGGGGCGAGGTACATGGACAGGCAGGTCGTGCGTAACGGCTCGGCGAGCAGCTCGACGAGGCGGCCGGTGAGCCCGGCCTGGTGGCGTCCGTCGGGCACCCGGTAGTCGCCGACCGGTTCCGGCCGCTCCACGGTGATCCCGGCGCTGTACGGCAGCAGCCGGTCCAGCGGCTTGAGCGGCAGCCCGGCCGCCTGCAGCGTCGGGATCGGCCAGGTCAGCAGCCGTACGTCGTCGAATCCGCGGGTCAGCGCCACCTCGGCGAGATTGCGGGCCTCGCCGGAGTGGCCGCAGATGACCGGGTCGGCCCTGACCACGATGACGAGACGGCGACGGGGGTGGGTCATCACGGTTCCTCCGGTGTCGCGGGCGGATCGGACAGGGACGGCGGGCGGATCCCCCGGCCCCACGCCGACGGCTCCGGCCCCAGCCGCAGGTGCAACCGGCCGCCCCGGTGCACGGTGGCGGCGCTCAGGTGTGTCGCGTGCAGGGGCTCGCCGTTGAGGGTCGCCGACTGTACGTACTGCGCGGGCGGGTCGCCATCGATGCCGTCGACGCCGATCGGCGTCTCGCGGAGCCCGCTGGTCTCGATGACGAACTCGTTGCCGCCCGCCCGGAGCACGGCCCGTTCGAACGCGGGCGCGTTGACCAGGAACAGGTTCTGCCCGGCGACCGGGAACAGCCCCAGCGACGCCCAGACGTACCACGAGCTCAGACCGCCGGAGTCGTCGTTACCGGGCAGCCCTCCGGGACCGGTGCCGAACTGCCAGGTCAGCGCCGCCTGCACCACCTGGGCCGTGCGGTCGGGCCGGCCCGCGTAGTGGTAGGCCCACGGCGCCTCCATGTCGGGCTCGTTGTTCAGCCCTTCGAACCGGTTGAGGGCGTAACCGGCCGCCATCTCCGTTGTGCGCGGGCGGCGGCCGGGCTGCGTCACCGGTGCGGCGCCGAAGCCGAAGAACCTGTCCAGCTTGTCGATGAAGGCCGCGTCGCCGCCGGCCAGGGCGATCCTCGCGGCCATGTCGTGCAGCAGCCTGAACGAGTAGTTCCACTTGCCGCCCTCGTAGAACTCCGAGTCGCGCAGCAGCCCCGTGCCCGGGTCGAAGGCGTTGGACCAGTGACGGCTGCGGTCCTCGAGGTCGGCGGCGAGGCGCCGGTCGTTCAGCGCGCGGGCGACCTGCGCCGTGCAGTGGTGGGCGTAGGCGAGGTCGAGGGTGTGGGTGATCGGGTGCACCACTCCGTGCTCGAAGAAGTCCTCGCCGTACATCCGGCGCAGGTCGTCGACCATGTGCACGAGCGCCCAGTTCCAGTCCAGGCCCGCCCAGCCGAGCGCGTGGGCGTCCGCCAGCGCGGTGTGCGCGAGCGCGCTGGCCTGGCGGAAGAACCGGTCGGCGCCGCGGGACATCCGGTAGCCGATCGGGAAGTTGCCCTCTTCCTCGCAGACCCGGATCAGCGACTCCAGCAGGTCCGCGGCCCGGTCGGGGGCGACGGCCGCGAGCAGCGGCAGCTGGGTCTTGTAGATGTCCCACATGGTGCACACGTCGAACGCGAACGGCCCGGGAGTGGGCCAGAACGGGCTCTCGTCGTCGGCGACGCACGGCTTGATCAGCGCGTGGTAGAGCGCCGTCGCGAACACGGTCCTGCGGGCCGGCGTGCCGCCCTCGACCTGGACCCGGTCGAGGTGATCGCCCCAGCGGGCGCGGGTCCCGGCGCGTACCGCGTCGAACGCCGGCTGCCCCTGCCCGCACTCGCGTTCCAGGTTCTCGCGCGCCTGGTCGCACCCGCGCAGCGAGAAGCCCAGCCGTACCTCGATGGTCTGCCCCGGCGCGGCCGGGCCCATGTAGAGCATGCCGAAAGGGCGCAGCGTGGTGTGCCGGATGCTGTCGAAGTCGAGGCGCGTGCCGCCGTCGATGAGCCGCCGGTCGTACCAGAGCATCTGCCGCCAGCCCGGGCTGTCGACGTCCACGACGACCGACAGCGGGACGCCCTCCATCACGACCGTGCCCTGGGTCCGCCCGTGCCCCGTGCTCTCCACCTGGGCCCGCAGCGGCACCGTACGGCCGAGCTCGATGTCCAGGCCGCCGCAGGACAGATCGATCACCACACGGGCGCTGCTGTGCTGCGGGAACGTGTACCGGTGCACGGCGACCTTGGCGCCCACGGTGAGCTCGCAGCGGACCCCGGTGTCCAGGGTGGCCGCGTAGTAGCCCGCCTCCGCCACCTCGTCGTGCAGCGGCCAGGCCTCCCCCAGCGCGTCCAGCGGCTGCACCATCGGCGTGACCCGGACGTAGTTGTAGTACTTGCGGATCGCGCCGGTGCCGGACTGCTGGAAATGGGTGAACCCGGACGCCTGCAGCCGCTCCAGCATCTCCTCGGGCACACCTTCGGTGTTCTTCGTGTACCTCCCGTACCCCGTCGGGTACGCGCCGGAGTAGGCGCAGGCGGACACCATGCCGAGCGGCGAGGTGGCTCCCGGATGGGTGTTGCCCACCTGCGGTTTCGGCCACCACCAAGTGGCGGCCAGACCACGTGCCCGGGGCAGGTCGGTCGCCGAGGTGCCGATGAACGGATCAACGTTGTCGAGGATGGCGGGACTCTATCCGGCGCGATCCCGCCTTGGGTTTCGGCGAGATGAACTTCTTGGCCTGCGGCGAGTAATGAAGATTTGATCCGGCACCGCCGAAACGTCACTGGCCCACCTTCGCCAGGAAGTCCCTGGTGGAGGTGGTGTAGGCGGAGCAGAGCAGACTGCCCAGCCGCGTCGCCCCGCCGTCGCCGAAGCGCCGGGTCGCGACGCCCATGGCGTTCACGCTGCGCTCCACCGCCACGCTGGAGACCGCGACCACCGTGTCACCGCGCCGGTCGACCCAGCGGAACGCCTCCCGGAGCAGCGCGCGGGCGAGCGGCCCGAAACCCACCGTCGCCTTGTGGGACCAGGCGCCCGCGGTGGCCAGCCGGCTGAGCTCCCAGACGGCCGGATCGCACGGTGCCTGGCCACCGCGTAACGCCTCGGAGAAGACGTCGCGGAGCATGTAGGGACCGACGGTCGGGAGCAGCCGGCAGCACCCCATGACCTCCTGGCGGTCCTCCGCGTAGCCGATCACGTAGACCGGATCGCAGTCGTCGTAGGAGTCGCGCTCCCTGCCGTGGAAGCTGTCGACATCCCAGTGCAGGCGTTCGTAGAACACCGTGTGGCGCAGGCGGAACATGCCGTCGACCAGCCACTCCGGCAGTTCCCTCGCCCCGCCGACCACGATCCGTTGCGCGCATCTCTCCCCCGGCGAACCGCCCACGAGCGCCTCCGCGAATGATCAGGATCCCCTTTTGTGTGTTGTTCGCGGGAGCGGGGTCTCTGGATTCAGCGTACGGAGCAGATCGCGTCCTCGATCACCCGCGTCACGGCGTCCGGGTGCGAGATGAGCGTGAGGTGGGAGCCGCCGGGGAACTCGGTGACCTTCGAGCCCGCCCGCTTGGCCATCGCCCGCTGCGAGGCCGGCACGATGATCCGGTCGCCGGTGGCGATGAAGTACCAGGACGGGATCGTCCTCCACGCGGCGGCCTTCGACGGCGTCGTGAACGCGACCGTCGAGGCGGCCCGCTGGGAGGCCCACAACCGGTCGGCCGTCTCGCGGGGCAGGTCGGAGGCGAAGGAGCGGAGGAACACCTCCCGCTTCAGGTACAGGTCGGCCGCGCCGCCGCTCGATCCGGGGTAGGCCGAGCGGTCGTAAAGGGTGGCCGGGTCCCCGCCGAGCGCCGAGCCGGTGCCGCTGAGCTGTCCCGTGGTCTCGCCGACGTCCGGCGCCGCGGCGCTGACGTACACCAGCGCCTTGACGCGCGGGTCGCCGGCGGCGGCATTCGTGATCACCGAGCCGCCGTAGGAGTGCCCGACAAGCACGACCGGCCCTGGCAGGGTCCGCAGGAAGTCCCGTACGGTCTGCGCGTCACCGGTCAGGCCGCGCAGCGGATTGGCCACGGCCCGCACGGCGTGACCCGCCCGCTGCAGAGCCCGCACCTCCCCGCTCCAGCTGGAGGTGTCGGCCCACGCCCCGTGCACCAGCACGACCGTCGCCCTGCTCGCCCCCGGCGACGGACACGACCCGTGCCACGCCGCCGCCGCACCGGGCACCGGCACGACGGCCACGACCGACAGGAGAAGGACACACGAAACCCGGCATCTCGTCATGTCGTACCCCTCTCCTGCTGGACCTCAAAAGGGCCCTATTCATTCACGCTGACATCCGCACCACCCGAACAAGGTCATGAAAGTGACAAACAGCGCCTAAATCATCTGAGCCAGCTTCTGCTTCGTCATGGAGAACCTGCCGCACCTTGACCTCGCCTAGGTGGCGCAGCGCCGACGCCTGGAGTAGGCGGTCGCCATACGGCATAAGCTCCACGAAGCAAACAATGGGCGGTTACGCCATTCCCTATTCGAAGGAGTGCGGGTGAAAGCTGGACGCGTGGCCGCGGCGATGGCCTTACTGTCCTTCGTACACTTAGGCAGCGGCTGTGCCGCATGCACCGTCTCACAGGGCCCACCGGTTACCTTGCCCAAATCCGACGCGGCGGCCGACGTGGTGGTCCGCGCGTATCTCGCCGCCGTCGAGGCGCGTGACGCCGACGCGGCCCGCGCTCTGTCGGCGCCCTCTTATTACGAACGCGTCCACAGCTGGTCGAATGATCCGATCGATACATGGACCAGCCTGAAGGTCTCCGAGGTCGACAAGCCGGAGCCCGACACGTATGGGTCTGGCGGCTACCGGCAAGTACGGCGGGTCTTCGTTGATATCGAGGTTCACCGGTGCAACGAAGAGCCTCCGGACGACGACCCGCATTATCCCTACACCTTTCTGGTGGGGAGGCAGTCGGACGACGATCCTTGGAAGGTCATCGATTTTGGTGGATTGGCGTGAACGGTCGCGGTGGCCCTCAGGGGCTACGGCTGGTCGTCGAAGGTCACCACCACCTTCTCCGCCGCACCGGGCGTCAGCGTGAAATCGAAGGCGCGTTCGACCTCCGAGAAGGGGACGGTGTGGCTGATCAGCCGGGCGAAGCGCTCCTGGTGTGCCACGATCTCCGGGGTCACCTCGAAGATCTCCGTGGGGTAGCCCTGGGAGCCGAGGATGGTCATCTCGCTGCGGAGGATCGCGCCCAGGTCGATGGGCTCGGGCTTCGTGTGCACGGCCACCGTGACCAGTTTGGCGCCCCACTTCGCCGACGACAGCGCCGTGTTGACGACGGCGGCCACGCCCGCGGCGTCGATGTAGATGTCCGTGCCGGGGCGGGGCCGGCCCAGGGAGTCGGTGCCCTGGCCGTGCAGTTCCGTCAGGCGCGCGGCCACGTCCTCCCGTGCGGAGTCGATGACGGCGTCCGCCCCCACGGCCAGGGCGGTCTCCAGGCGCTGCGGGATGACGTCGGCGACGGTCACGTGCTCGACCCCGCGCAGCTTCAGCCAGATCGCGGCGCCCAGGCCGATGGGGCCGGCGCCGAACACCAGGACCTTGTCCGTCGGTCCGGCCCCGGAGCGGTTGACGCAGTGGCGGGCGACCGCCATGGGTTCGTTGAGCGCGGCGACGGCGAACGGCACCGTGTCGGGGAAGACCGCCACGCTCTTGCCCGCGACGGCGTTCTCGATGAGCAGGTATTCGCTCATGCCGCCGAGCGCGCCGCCGCAGCCGATGATGCCTGAGGGAGCGGCCTGCGGGTTGACGACGACGCGATCGCCGGTCTTCAGGGTGGTGACCTCGGCGCCCACCTCGACGATCTCGCCCGCCGGCTCGTGCCCGAGCCGGATCGAGGTCAGCCGCCCGTCCGGGCCCAGCGGCATGCCACCCATGCGCAGGAAGGTCAGGTCGGTGCCGCAGATGCCGCAGGCGCGGATCCGCAGCAGGGCGTCCTTGGGACCGGGGACGGGACGTTCGACGTCCACCATCTCGATCGTGCCCTGTGCGCCGGTCTGGACGGACTTCATCGTGGCCATGGAGGGACTCTCTTTCGAATGCGGGGCCCTTTTCACCAGGCCGAGGCGGGGAGTCGGTCGGCGCCGGCCGCGATCGCCTGGCGCCAGGGGCGGATCGCCTTGGGCGGCATGCCCACTGTGAGCACTCCGGTCAGGCGATCCCCGGTGCGGTACGCGGCCAGGAACCGGCGCTGGTCCAGGTCCCCCTCCATCACGGCCACGCCGTCATGGCCACGCAGCTGGCCGTACGCCTGGATCTTCATGTCGTACTGGTCGGACCAGAAGTAGGGCACCGGGGCGAAAGGCCTGCGCGCCTCGGGGTGGAGCAGGTTGCGGGCGGCGGCCATGCCCTGTTCGGCGGCGTTCGTACGGTGCTCGATCCGCATCGACGTGCCGAACAGCGGGTTGTGCCAGCGCGCGACGTCCCCGGCGGCGTACACGTCGGGCGCGGCGGCGCAGTGCGCGTCGCAGACCAGGCCGTCGGCCACTGTCAGGCCGCTGCCGGCCAGCCATTCGGTGTTCGGCAGGGAGCCGATGGCGACCAGGACCTCGTCGGCCTCGACCAGTTCGCCGTCCGCGAGCCGTACCCCGCCCTCGTCCACCTCGGTCACGGTGACCCCGGTGCGCAGGTTCACCCCGTGCTCCAGGTGGGCCCGGGACAGCACGCGTCCGACCTGTTCGCCGAGGGCGTGGGCGAGCGGGACCGGCGCCGGTTCGAGGAGGGTGACCTCGCAGCCGAGGCCGCGGGCCACCGCCGCGGCCTCCGCCCCGAGGAATCCCGCGCCGACCACGGCCAGGCGCCGCCCGGGCCCCAGCCGCCCCCGCAGGGCCAGGGCGTCGTCCAGGGTGCGCAGCACGTGCGCGCCCCGGCCGGGCAGGCGGCGCGGCCGCACCCCGGTGGCCACGACCAGCCCGTCGTACGGCACCACGGCCCCGTCCGCCAGCCGCACCGTACGTTCGGCGAGGTCAAGACCGGTCGCGGCGACCCCGAGCCGCAGGTCGAGGCCGAGCGCGTCGAGATCGGCGGGCGGGCGCAGCGGCAGCCGCCCGGCGCTCCACTCGCCCGAGAGGATCTGCTTGGACAGCGGCGGACGGTCGTAGGGAGCCTCCGGCTCGTCACCGACGAGGGTCAGCGTGCCGTCGAAGCCCTCTCTGCGCAGGGTTTCGGCCGCCGCCAGCCCGGCGGCCGAGGCGCCGACGACGAGGATCCGCTTCATCGTTCCACCAGCCGGATCGCCGCCGCGGGGCAGATCGCCACGGCCTCCCGGACCCCGTCGAGAAGCCCGGCGGCGGGAGTCTCGTCCAGCAGGATCGCGACGCCGTCATCGTCCCGCTGGTCGAACACCTCGGGGGCGGCCAGCACGCACTGCCCCGACGCCACGCACTTCGGTTCGTCCAGTTCTACTCGCATGGGATTTCTTCCTTCCTTGATCAACCGAGCCAGGTGACGGGCAGAGAACGCAGGCCGTAGGCGATGCCCTCGAACGCGAACGGGACCTCGTCCACCGGCACCGCCAGGCGGAGTGTCGGCACGCGGCGGTAGAGCGTGCCGTAGACGACCTGAAGTTCCACGCGGGCCAGCGACTGGCCCAGGCACTGGTGCGGCCCGTACCCGAACGCCTGGTGATGGCGCGCGGCCCGGCCCAGGTCGAGCCGCTCGGGCTCGGGGAACGTGCCGGCGTCCCAGTTCGCGGCGGACACGTCGAAGACGATGCCGTCCCCGGCCCGGATGACCTGGCCGCCGAGCTCGATGTCCTCCAGGGCGATCCGCCGGACCCCGGTGTGCACGATCGTCAGGTAGCGCAGGAGCTCTTCGACCGCGTTCGCGATCACCTTCGGGTCGTCGGTGTCGCGCAGCACGGCGAGCTGGTCAGGGTTCTGCAGCAGGAGCAGCGTGCCGAGGGAGATCATGCTCGCGCTGGTCTCGTGCCCGGCGATCAGCACGGCCACGCCCATGGTGACGGCCTCGGCGCGGGTCATCTCGCCGGCCTCGATCCGGGCGGCCAGCTCCGACAGCATGTCGTCGGCGGGAGCGGTCATCTTCTGTCCGAGCAGGCCGTCGAGATAGCCGTAGAGCGCGGCGCCCGCCTCCTGCGCCTCCTGCTCCGACGCGCTGTGGCTGACCGCGACGGTGCTGTTGCGGTGGAAGAACGCGCTCTCCTCGTACGGCACGCCCAGCAGTTCGCTGATCACCAGCGTCGGCACGGGCAGGCCCAGCGCGGTGACGAGGTCGGCGGGCCGCGGCCCGGCCAGCATGGCGTCGATCAGGTCGTCGGTGATCTTCTGGATCGCCGGGCGCAGGGCCTCGACCCGCTTGACGGTGAACGGGGCGTTGACCATCCGGCGCAGGCGGGTGTGTTCGGGCGCGTCGGTGTTGGTGATCAGCGCCGGAATGACCTTCGCGGCCTCCGCCCGGCCTCGGGTCATGTGCGGGAACCCGGGCAGTTTCTCGTCGATGCTGAGGCGCGGATCGTTCATCAGCGCCCGCTGGTCGGCGTGCCGGGTGATCAGCCACGGCGTGCTGCCGTCCCAGATCCGCACCTTGGAGACGGGCTCCTCGGCGGTCAGCCGCCGCACGTCCGCCGGTGGGTGGAACGGGCAGCGGCTGTCCCTGGGCATCGGGTACCCGGGAGCGTCGGCCATAGGTCTCTCCTTCGGTCCTGTACGACAAGTGCCGACCTAGCCGATCGGCAAGCTAATTCCTAGCCGATCGGCAAGCCGCAAACCAGGCATTGTGAGGTAAGTCACTTGCCGATCGGCAGGTTGGATGCTTGCCGATCGGCAAGCTAGAATCCGGACAGACCACAGGAGAGAAGGAGCAGACGTGACAGCGAGAACCGCCCGGAAGGGGCCCGTCGCGCCGGACACCCGGCAGCGCCTCATCGACGTCGCGGTTCGCCTGTTCGCCCGGCACAGCTTCGCGGGCACGTCGCTCCAGATGATCGCCGACGAGATGGGCATCACCAAGGCCGCCGTCTACCACCACTTCCGCACCCGCGAGGAGCTGCTCAGCGCGGTGGTCGAACCGGCGCTGCGCCAGCTGCGGGCGGGCATCGAATCGGCCGAGACGAAACGTACGCCCCACGCGCGGGCCGAGCACCTGCTCACCGCCTACGCCACCCTCGCCGTGGAGCACCGGGCCGTGGTCGCCGTCCTCGCCACCGATCCCGGAGCGATCGACCTGCTGCGCGGCCAGCCGGAGTCCAGCGACCTGATCAACCGCCAGCTGGCCATCCTCGCCGACATCACGCCCGGCCCGGCCGGCTACGTCAACGCCACCATCGTGCTGGCCGGCATCGCCTCCGCGGCCAGGCCGGCCCTGGTCCACGTCGACGACGACATCCTGCTCCGGCAGCTCGTCGAGGCCGGCCGGCGCGCGCTCGGGCTGCGGGCACCACGCCGCCCGGCCCCCGCCACGTCGCCACCCGAGCCGGCCTCGACGACCTGACCGTCAGGGGCGCTCCTGCGTGCTCGCCTCACCCCATCACGCCGGCCGGCATCTCAAGGCGATCGCGTGAGCGCCTGCTCAGAGGGCGAGCGCGCGGACGACCTCCTCGTCCACTCCGATCCCCAGGCCCGGGCCGGTGGGCACCTGGGCGACGCCGTCGGTGACCGTGATGACCGGATCCGTGGCGTAGGGGCTGGTGATGAACTGCCGGCCGTTGAGGTCCACCGGCGTGTCCACGCCGAACGCCGCGAACAGGTGGAGCGAGGCCGCCAGCCCGATGTCGGACTCGGTGAGGCCGGAGCCCATGATCGCCAGGCCGCAGTCCTCGGCGAGCTGGCACTGCCGCAGCGCCAGGGTCAGCCCGCCGCAGCGCTGCACCTTGGCGACCGCGACGTCGATGGCGTCGAGCCGGACGAACGTCGCCAGGTCGCTCGGATGGCGCAGGCTCTCGTCCACGGCCACCGGGATGGGACTGGCGTCACGCAGGCGGCGCAGGCCGGCCACGTCGTTGGACGGCAGCGGCTGCTCGAAGACGGCCACGTCCAGGTCGGTCAGGCGCCGGGCCACCCGGAGCGCGACGGCGGCCGTGTAGCCCTGGTTGGCGTCCACCCAGAGCACGGCGTCGGGAGCCGCGGCGCGCACGGCCTCCACGATGGCCACGTCCTCGTCCTCGGTGTGCAGGCCGACCTTGACCTTGACGTGGCGGTAGCCGAGCGCGCGGCCCTCGGCCACCGAGTCCGCGGCCACGGCGGCCGACTCGGTGGCCACGATCCAGGCCAGCTCGATGGTGTCGCGCCTGCGCCGGCCCCACAGCTCGCCGAGGGACAGGCCGAGGCTGCGGGCGTAGGCGTCGTGGCAGGCCACGTCGACCGCCGCGCGCGCCAGCGGCATGCCGATCGAGAAGCCCTTGCTGATCGTACGGTCGAAGGCGCGGCAGAGCCCGTCCAGGTCCCACAGCGGGCGGCCGACGGCCGCCGGGGCCAGGTAGTTCTCGATGGTGGAGACGATGGACTCGGTGGTCTCGTACGTCCAGGAGGGGATCGGGGTGGCCTCGCCCCACCCGATGGCCCCGTCGTCGGCGGTGACCTTCACCAGGACTCTGACGGCCGGGCGGCCGCCCTGGACGACGGACCCGCCCGCCACGGCGAAGTCGCGCAGCGAGGGCAGGCCCACGGTGAAGGTCTCGACGCGTGCTATCCGGTTCACGTGATTCAGTACCATTCGGACTTGTCGACCAGATTGATCAGTTCGCGCCCGGCCACGAAGCGCCGGGCGTTCTCCAGCAGTACGGCGAAGCGCCGCTCGTCGCCGTGCGGCCCCACGCCTCCCACGTGCGGGGTGATGAGCACGTCCGGACGCCGCCAGAGCGGGTGATCGGCGGGCAGCGGTTCGGTCTCGAAGACGTCCAGGGCCGCGCCGGCCAGGCGCCCTTCGGCCAGGGCGGCCGTCAGGTCGTCGAGCCGCACGATGGGCCCGCGGCCGATGTTGACGACGTACGCCCCGGGCTTGGCCAGCGCCAGCCGCCGCGCGTCCAGCAGGCCCTCGGTGGCCGGGGTGTGCGGAACGGTCAGGATGACCAGGTCCGCCTCGGGAAGCAGCCGGTCGAGGGCGTCGGCCGGCAGCACCTCGGCGAAGCCCGGCACGGGGCCGCCGCGCCGGGCGTCCACGCCCACCACCCTGGTGCCGAACGCCGCCAGCAACCTGCCGACCTCGGCCCCGACCGCGCCCACCCCCACCACCAGGGCGGTGGCCTCGCCCATGGACAGCACGGCGCCGGGGTCCCAGTCGGGCGCCCAGCGCGCGCGGGCCTGTTCGCGGGCGTACCTGGGCAGGCCCCTGGCCAGCGCGAGCACGAGCGCCAGCGCGTGCGCGGCAACGTGGTCGGTGTAGGTGTCGCGCATGTTGGTGACCTGCACGGGGTGCGCGACCAGGGCCGGATGGTAGAAGCCCGGAGGCGGCCCGGCCTGCGGGGCCTGCAGCCAGCGCAGCCGTCCGGCGTGCGCCAGCAGGTCCGCGGGCAGCGTGCCGTAGGCGGCGTCGGCCTCCGCCAGCGCCCGCGCCGCCTCCTCCTGGGTCTCCGGCTGGAGCACGACGAGCTCCGGCACCGCCTGCTCCAGCCGGGCCCGCCAGCCCGCGGTGGCCGGATCGTGCGGCGGCAGCAGCACCAGGGTGGCTGGGCTCACGCCCTCCTCGCCAGTCCGGACTCGGTGATCTCGTACAGCAGCGGCTCTCCCGCGATGTAGCGGGCCAGCTCCTCGGCCATCGCCTGTCCGTGGCGGCGCCGCTCGAAGCCCAGGCTGCCCGCCACGTGCGGGGTGACGACGATGTTGGGCATCGTGAACAGCGGCGACCCGGCGACGGGCGGCTCCGGTTCGGTGACGTCGAGGACGGCGAACAGGTCGGTCCGCCGGCTCAGCACGTCCACGAGCGCGGCCTCGTCGACGAGGGCGCCGCGCGCCGTGTTGATCAGGGTGGCGTCGGGCTTCATCGACTCCAGCAGCTCGGTGCCGACCAGGCGCTGCGTATCGGGGGTGAGCGGCGAGTGCAGGCTGACCACGTCGGAGGTGGCGAACAGCTCCTTCAGCCCGACGAGACGCACGCCGAGTTCCGCCGCCTGCGCCGGGTCTGCGTACGGGTCGTAGGCCTGCACGTCGAGGTGGTGATGGGCGAGCAGCCGCGCCGTGGCCCGGCCCGTGGCGCCGAGCGAGACCAGCCCGACCACCGCGTCGTAGGCCCCGATCTCGGGCCCGCGCGGGGCGGTGGCCGCGGCGGCGCGCGCGGCCAGCACGTAGCGCCAGCCGTGCTTGAGCGCGTACAGGATCTGCGAGAGCGCGAACTCGGCGACCGGCTCGGCGTTGGCCGTGGCCGCCGAGGTGACCCGCACCCCCCTGGCCCACATCTCCGGGGTGACCATCCCCTTGATGGAGCCCGCGCCGTACAGCACCAGCGAGAGCTTGGGCGCGGCGGCGAGCAGGCCGGCGTCCAGCTTGGGCGCCCCCCACCCGGTCACCAGCACGTCGAGGTCGGCGAGCACGTCCGGGGTGATCCGGTCGGCGGTGAGCGGGGGCGAGGCGATGGTCAGGTGCCGCTCGATCGCCTCCCTGGCCTGAGGGCCGTAGACGTCGTCGAAGCGGTTCGGGTCCATCACGTACAGCCCGTTCAGCATTGCCTCTCCTTCACGCGAGCCGCCGCCCGCACGCTGGCCAGGCGGGCAGGCGAGCCCAACCCGGCGTGGTAGTAACGTAGCTGCCGCGCTCCCCCTGCGATGAGGTCGGCGGCAAGTGCCGGGATCCGGGCGTACCCGTCCTCCAGCACGGTCAGGTTGGCGACGAGGGGGATCTCGGTGCGGCTCGCCGCGGCCTTCACCTGGGCAAGTGCCGCCTCCTCCGGGCCCCAGCACTTGAGCACGTACGCGTCGACCGGCGCGTCGAAGGAGGCCAGGTCGATCCCCACGTCGGGGCCGGTGACCTGCGGGTCGTCGGTGGCCATGAGCAGCAGCTCGCGGCCGGCGGCCGGCACCGCCACGTCCCGGACCAGGTCGGCGATGACCCGGCCGCGGTGGTCGTAGACGGCCTGGGCGCGCTCGTGGCCGAGCGCGTCGCCCAGGCTCTCCCCGGCGGGGACGCCCTGCTGGAGCTCCCCGTCCACGGCGGCGCGCACGTCGCGCGCCAGCTCCTCGACGTCCAGGCCGCGCTCCGCCAGCCCGCTCCGGCAGGCCGGGCAGAGGCAGAGCGACAGCAGGGCCCTGCCGCAGGCGGACAGGTGGGCGCCGGAGGTCTTCTCGTGGTGTCCGGCGTGCTCGGCGCCCAGCCAGCCGCACGCCTCCAGCATCAGCGCGGGCACGTCGTACTGCTCGCAGACCTCGCTCACGAGGGTGAGCGCGTAGTCGTGGACGGCGGGCTGGGCAGGGCAGAGCGCGTAGGGGTATGACTCGCCGTACGCGTTCCTGACCGTCAGGTCGGGCGCCTCGCGGCCCAGCACCGAGGAGTGCGTGAGCACCATCCAGGCCTCGGCCCGCAGCCCGGCCCCCGCCAGCGCGGCCAGCGCCGTCCCGAACCGGTCCTCGTCCGGCACCCCCCAGCTCGGCGGGTACGGCTTGAGCCGCCCCCGCCAGCGGTCGGGACGCAGCCGGAAGTAGGCCGCCGCGTGATCGGCCTGAACGATGCGGTGGCGCGGATGCCACGCGGTGGTGGCCCGGACCGAGTGGTAGGCCGCCTGCAGGGTCACCGTGCTCACACCGAGCCCGGCGATGCGCTCGGCCGCCGCGGGGTCGCCCACGAGGTCCCAGGTGTAGGCGAACGCGCCGTGCCTCATCTTCAAGCGGACTGTCACCCCTTCGTGGCGCCGGCCAGGCCGCGCGTGAAGTAGTTCTGGAAGAACAGGAAGATCGCCAGCATCGGCAGGAACGAGATCGTCATCCCGGCGGCGAACCCGGTCCAGTCGGTGGCGTGCTCGCCCTGGAAGGAGAGCATCCCGACGGCGAGGTTCTGCAGGTCGGGCTGGCCGAGCGTGAACACCAGCGGGATGTTGAACTCGTTCCAGCTGCTGATGAACTGGAAGATGACCACCACCGCGATGACCGGTTTGGCCAGCGGCAGGATGAGGCCGAACGTCTTGATGAAGCCGGCACCGTCGAGCTTGGCCGCCTCGAACAGGTCGCTCGGGACGCTGGAGAAGAACCCGACGAACAGCAGGACGTAGAGCGCGCCCGCGCCGCCGGACATGGCCAGGATGACGCCGGCCCGCGTGTTCAGCAGGCCGAGGTTCTCGATCAGCACGAACTGCGGGACGATGATCGAGGCGACCGGGATGAACAGGGTCCCCACGATCATCCGGTAGAGCAGGGTGCGGCCGGGGAACTCGTACCTGGCCAGCACGTAGCCGCACAGAGCCGCCTTGACCAGCTCGACGAGGGTCGAGGCGACCGAGTAGAGCACCGTGTTGAAGAAGTATCCGGAGAACCCGGCGTTGACCCAGGCGCGTACGAAGTTGTCGAAGTTCAGCTGGTCGGGCACGAGGCTCGCGCCGCTGGTGAACATCCCGGCCTGGGTCTTGAACGCGGCCGAGATCGTCCACAGGAACGGATAGACCCACACGAGCCCGATGACCACCAGGATGGGCAGGGCGATGAGGTTGGCCCGGGTCCTGTGGCTGCGCCGGGCGGCCTGGTTGATCGTGGTCATCAGACGCCGTACTCCTTCCTGAGCCGCTGGGCCCGGCGGACCGCGACGCCCTGGGCGGAGACCAGGACGAAGGCGATGACGGAGAACAGCAGCGCCGCGGCCGAGGCGTAGCCGTAGGCGAACGGCACCGAGCCGAAGGCGTTCTGGTAGATGAAGTAGGACACCACGTACGTGCTGGTGCCCGGGCCGCCCGCGGTGAGGGTGACGACCAGCCCGAAGACGTGCATGGCGTTCACGATGCCGAGCAGGGCGATGATCACGGCGACCGGCCTGATCATCGGCAGCGTGATGCGGGTGAGCTTCTTCCACTCGCCCGCGCCGTCGATGTCGGCCGCCTCGTAGACCTCCTCCGGCACGTTCTGCAGCGCCGCGATCCAATAGATCATGTACTGGCCGAAGATCTGCCAGACGGAGACGAGCACGAGCACGAGCAGCGCGCTCCACCGGTTGGCGAACACGTCGAACCCCTGGTCGACCAGGCCGAGGTCGCGCAGGATCGCGTTCAGCGCGCCGTTGGACGGGTTGAGCAGGTAGGTGAAGACCAGGCCCGCCATGGCGACGGGGATGATCAGCGGCGCGAAGAACAGGGTCCGGAAGAACCGCTTGCCGCGCAGCCACTTGCGGGTGAGCACGATCGCCGCCAGCAGCGAGATCGGGAGCTTGATGACGGTGGTCAGCACGGCGAAGATCAGCGTGTTGACCACCGAGAGCCAGAACAGCGGGTCGACCAGGATCGAACCGTAGTTGTCGGCCCCGACGAACTGGTCGATCGGGCCGATGCCCGACCAGTCGAAGAAGGAGTAGTAGATCGTCGCGGCCAGCGGCCAGAGGGTGAAGCCGAGGTAGAGCAGGAGGAAGGGGGCCAGGAAGACGACCAGCCAGACCCTGTCGAAGCCGCGGACGCGCTCGCGGGAGTGATCGACGCGTTCGGGCACACGCTCGGCGGGCGTCCGGTCCCTGTCCGGCACCCTCTCCCTACCGGGGGCGGGGGCGGTGGTTGTCATGGATGTCCTCACGAGGGAGAAGGGGGCGCCGTCCGGTCAGTTCTTGTACATGTCCTTCGTGTAGTCCTTGGTGTAGTCCCAGTCGGGGAAGGTGTAGCAGTCCATCGACACCTTCAGGCCACTGGCGGCCTCCTGCTTGAGCCCTTCCTCCAGGGCGGTCTGGCGCTGCTTGACGATGGCGGCGCCCACCGACTCCAGCGACTGGCCGCTGACCAGCGCCTCGCCCATGGCCTCCCACTCCCCGTCGGGGCTCTTCGCCAGCGCGTTGACGTACGCCTTGGACTTGGCGATGTCGGGGCACTTGAGCAGCGGCACGGGAAGCTGGACCCGGTAGCCCGGCTGCGCGCCGATCTGCATGATCTGCTTGAGCGCCGGGTCGCTGACCATCTTCTGGTTGTCGACGTAGGCCAGCGTGCCGAAGGCGCTCTTGTAGTACTGCTTGACGAAGTAGCCGTTGGGGTCGGTCATCCACTGGATGAACGTCCACATGGCGTCGGCGTTCTTGGTCTGCGAGCTGACCCAGTACTTGTTGGAGTCGTACTTGCGGCCGGCGGCGCCGGTCTGCCCGTCGTCCGGGTTGACGCGCGGAGCCACCACGTACTTGTCGCTGCCGAAGCCCTGGCTGGCCCACACGCTCGGCAGCCAGGTGCCGTCGAACATGATGCCGGCCTGGTCGGCGGCGAACTGCTGGCGGGAGAAGTTCTTGTCGTTGGTGCCCGGCGCCAGGTATCCGGCCTTCCTGAGCTCCTGGATGTAGGTGAAGGTCTTCACCTGCCCGGGCTCGGTCAGGTCGAACTTGCCCGTCTTGTAGTCGAAGAACTCATCCGTCGAGACGCTGCTGATCAGCCCGAACCAGATCCGCTGCATGTCCACGCCCTTGGTGGGGGCGGCGATGCACTCGGCCTTGGTCTTGGCCTTGATCTGCGCGCAGGCGTTCTTGAGGTCGGCCCAGGTCTTGGGCGGGTTGTTGACGTCCAGCCCGGCCTGCTGGAAGACCTGCTTGTTGAGGAACATGTAGCCGGAGCCCCAGTAGAGGTTCTCCGAGAACGGGAAACCGTACGTCTTCCCGTCCTGCATGTTGATGCCTTCCAGGAAGGACCCGTCCGGCCAGCGCTTGGTGAAGTCGGCGGGGACGGTGCCGCCAGGGCTGAGCGGGCTGATCCACTTCTGGTCCAGCAGCTGGGACAGCCCGGTCGCGTTCCAATAAAACATGTCCGGCGCCTGGTTGCTCTGGAAGGCCAGGGGCAGGGTCTTCATGTAGTCGGCCTGGGTGATCGAGCGCCAATCGATCTTGATGTTGGGATGTTCCTTGGTGAACTGCGCGCCGACGTCCTTGTGGAAGTTCACCTGTTCGGCGGAGAAGTCCCAGATCTGCAGCGTGGTCTGCGATCCGCTGCCGCCGTCGCGGCCGGTGCTCGACGTGCCGCACGCCGCCACGAGCAGCGAGGCCAGCATCGCGGTGATCATCGCGGGCCGATGGAGTTTCATGAAGCCCTCCCGAGAGACGGAGGTCAGAGGGGTGTCGGGCATCGGGTAAGCGCTTGCCCGAGAGGTGGGTCCGAGAGTAACCCCGGTCACAGGCCGATTCAAGACTTGTGAGAAAGCGGTTTCAGATCGATGCTCGGTCATGACACCTGTCCGTCGACGACCCGTACCGCCAGACATATGCTGGTTTTCCTGGCACTTCTCGGCGGCGCGCGCCGATAAGATCATGAGCTCGGCGCGCCGGAAAAATCTCTACAAGCGCTTTCAGAACTTCGGGAGTACGTGTGCGCCTGCTCGCCTTCACCAAGCCCTTCGGCCCGATCGACCCCGCCCGGCTGGCCGAGACCGTGGCCTCGGTGGGCGCCGAGGGGGTCGATCTCCTCGTGCGGGAGGGGCAGACGGTCAGCCCCGCCGACCCGGGTGGCATCGCCGTCGTCGCCGCCGAGCTCGAGCGCCGCGGGCTCACCCTCGACGTCGTCACCACCGACCTGCTCGACGCCGACGCGGACGCCGAACGGATCATCGCGGCCTGCGGCGAGAGCGGCGTCCCCCTCATGCGGGTGGGCTTCTTCCGCTACGACCCCGCCGCCGGATACCGCCGTCAGCTGGCGGAGTCCAGGGCCGCGCTGTCCCGCCTGGCCGCCGTCGCGGCCCGGCACGGCGTGCGGCTGGCGGTCCAGTTGCATCACGGTACGATCCATCCATCCGCCTCGCTCGCCCTCGCACTCGCCGGCGACCTGGACGACGTGCGCTTCTACGCCGACCCCGGCAACCAGGCCAAGGAGGGCAGCGAGGCATGGGCGCTCAACGTCGACCTGCTGGGCGATCGGATGGCCTGCATGGGAGTGAAGAACGCCGTCTGGCGGTCCACCGCGGACGGCTGGGTGTGCGAGTGGCAACCGTTCGCGGACGGAGGCGTGGTCCCCTGGCCGGAGATCGTCCCCGGGCTGCGCGCACGCGGCTACACCGGAGTGCTGTCGCTGCACGTCCACTACCCGGCGGCCGACCCGGCGGCGGCCGTACGGCGGGATCTTGATCATCTACGCGGGCTGCTCGGCTGACGGGCGCTCCACGGGGGGAGGAGGAGCGGGTGCGTAATCTGCGGCAGGGCCGCTCGGCCCGGGTGACGATCAGCGACGTCGGGGCGGCGGCGGGGGTGTCGGCCTCGACGGTCTCCCGCGTGCTCAACGGCACGGCCAAGGTCGCCCCCTCGCTGGCGGCGCGCGTCCACGACGCGGTCAGGCAGCTGGGCTACCGGCCCAACGCCGCGGCGCAGGGGCTGGCCCGCGGGGAGTGGGGCACCATCGGCGTGCTGGTCCCCAACCTGGCCAACCCCTACTTCCCCGACGTGCTCAAGGCGGTCTCGGCCGTCGCCCGCTCCCACGGGCGGCGCGTCATGGTCATGGAGTCGGACGACGACCCCTCGATCGAGCACGACCTGGTCGCGGACCTGATGCGCAGCTGCGACGGGGTGCTGCTCTGCTCCTCCCGCCTGGAGCGCTCGGACCTGGTCGTGCTGACCGCCCGGGACCACCCGCTCGTCCTGCTCGACCGGATCGTCCCCGGCATCGCCGCGCCCGCGGTCTCCGCCGACTTCTTCGGCGGGATGATGCTGATCTGCGGCCACCTGGCGCAGCTGGGCCACCGCCGGGTCGCCTACCTGAGCGGGCCCGAGGTGTCCTGGGCCAACGCCGAGCGGATCAGGGCGCTGGAGGCGGCCAAGGCGTTCGGCATCTCCGTCACGATCCTGCCGTGCGGGTCCACCAGCCGCTCCGGGTACGACGCCGCCGCCGAAGTGGCCGGCACCGGCGCCACCGCGCTCACCACCTACAACGACCTGGTGGCGCTGGGGGCGGTGACCCGGATGCGCGAGCTCGGGGTACGGGTTCCCGAGGACCTGTCGGTGGTCGGGTTCGACGACATCGCGCTGGACCACGTGGCGCACACGAGCCTGACCACGGTGTCGGTGCCGCGCGGTCAGCTCGGCAGGCAGGCGGCCGAGATGCTGGAGGCCCTCATGACCGAGGGGCACGACGGGGAGCCGGTGTACCTGCCGATGGAGTTGCACGTCCGCGACAGCACGGCGCCGCCCCACTGTTGACAAGTGCGGCCGGCGGCGGGAACCCTGTCTTTCTGAAAGCGCTTTCCCAGCGGAGGAGAGAGAACCCGTGGACACCGACGACCGCGCAGGGCGGCCTGGCAGCGACCGAGACGATCTGCAGCGGCAGGTCCTGGACCTGGTCGCACCACTGACCACCAGATTCAGCGCGGGCGGGGGGCGGCTGCGGCTGGGGTTCAACACGGCGCACTACGACCGGGCCGCCTCCGAGCTGGAAGCGTTCGCTCGGCCGCTGTGGGGGCTGGCGCCCCTGGCGGCCGGCGGCGGGGCGTTCGACCACTGGGAGCTCTGGCGCGCCGGGCTGGCCGCCGGGACCGACCCCGAGCACCCCGACTACTGGGGCGCCGCCTTCGACCGCAACCAGCGACTGGTCGAGACCGCCGCCATCGGCCTGGCGCTCGCCCTGGCCCCCGAGCAGGTCTGGGACCCGCTGACCGGCCCGCAGCGCGACACGGTGGCCGCCTGGCTGCGGCACGCGGTCACCGTGGAGCCCAACGACAACAACTGGCTGTTCTTCCCGGTCATGGTGGGGCTCGGGCTCGACCGCGTCGGGGTCGCCCACGACCGCGAGGCCAACACGGCCAGGCTCGACCGGCTGGAGGAGTTCGACCTCGGGCGCGGGTGGTACTCCGACGGGCCCAAGTGGCAGCGCGACTACTACATCCCGTTCGCCATGCACTACTACGGCCTCATCTACGCGGCGCTCGGCGACGACCCGGCCAGGGCCGGGCGCTTCCGCGAGCGGGCCGCGGTGTTCGCCCATGACTTCCAGCACTGGTTCACCAGCGAGGGGGTCGCGGTCCCGTTCGGCAGGAGCCTGACCTACCGCTTCGCGCAGTCGGCGTTCTGGGGGGCGCTGGCCTTCGCCGGGGTCGAGGCGCTGCCGTGGGAGGTGACCAAGGGCCACCTGCTGCGGAACGTGCGCTGGTGGGGCGGCCGGCCCATCCGCGACACCGCCGGGCTGCTCACCATCGGCTACGGCTATCCCCAGCCGCACCTGGCCGAGCAGTACAACGCGCCCGGCTCGCCGTACTGGGCCATGAAGGCGTTCCTGCCGCTCGCCCTGCCCGCGGAGCACCCGTTCTGGGCCGCGAAGGAGGCCGACGCGCCGCCGCTGCCCGAGGTCAGCACCCAGCCGGAGGCGGGCGTGGCGCTGCTGCGCTGCGAGGAGGGGCGGCACGTGGTGCTGCTGAGCGCGGGGCAGCACGCTCCGTGGATGCGGCACGGCGCGGCCAAGTACGCCAAGTTCGCCTACTCCACGCGTTTCGGCTTCAGCGTGCCCGCCGGGACGCTGGGGCTCGAACAGGGCGCCTTCGACAGCACGCTGGCGCTCAGCGAGGACGGCGAGCACTGGCGGCCGTGCGAGCTGCCGTACGACGTCTCCGCCTCCGACGGCGTGCTGCACGCGCACTGGAAGCCCTGGGACGACGTGGAGATCGAGACCTGGCTGGTGGCGCTGCCCCCGTGGCACGTACGGGTGCACCGGATCAGGACCGGACGGGCGCTGCGCACGGCCGAGGGCGCCTTCGCGGTCGACCGGGACCGGCCGCCTACCCGAGTGGAGACCGGGAGTGGGTGGGCCCGGCTCGACTCGCCGAACGGCCTGTGCGTGATCGAGGACCTGTCCGGCGGGCGAGAGGGCGCCCTGGTCACGCCCCTGCCCGGCACCAACGTGTTCGCCCCGCGCACCACGATCCCCACGCTGACGGGCGAGCTGCCGCCCGGCGAACACCTGCTGGCCTGCGCGGTCATCGGCCTGGAGGCGGCGGAGGGGAGCGAGTGGCCGGCGCCTCCCGCCTGGGACTCGATCGAGCCGCTGCTCGGCCCGGCGCCGCGGCCGTGATCTTGATGCCGGACAGCGGGCGGCCCGCCAGGTCGCCCGCTGTCCGGCGGCTCACCGGCAGAGGCACGCCGGGTTTGCCGTACCGCTTCCTGATCGCGTCACAAGACCACCCTCGCGTAACCGATCCGCCAGCCTCTCTCCTTCACGTCGGAGACCCTCTTGTCTAGCTTCTTGGTGCTGTGCGCGGTGTAGAAGATCCCTCTTTCGCTGGAGGACGTCTTCTTCGTGACGATCGACATATGGTCGACCCCGTTGTGGTTCTGCGGATCGAAGTCCCAGTACATGATGTCGCCGACGCGCACGTCCGAGAATGTGGAGCGCCATTGGATCCGGTGGCGGTTGGCCATGTGGCTCATGCTCTTCGTGACGATGACGAAGGTGTTCGAGTCCTTGCCGACGGGGGCTGCCCAGAACCAGTTGTTCGGGTTCTCGCGTTTCTGCTTCGCCGTTGACCCGTAGTTCCGGATCTCCAGGACGCCTCCGCCGAATCGCAGCGCCTTGGAGGCGAAATTGGTGCAGTCGCCGCCGCGGTGCCAGAAGTTGTCGTACTCCTGGTGGCTGTTCCAGTTCCTCCTGGCCCAGCCGGCGATGCCGGACTGGTTCACGTAGTCGGCCGAGACGGTGTCCGCCGGGGCATCGCCGGGTTCGGGCACGGTCGCGTCTTCGTTCATGTCCGCCGTGGCCGACCCGTCGGGGTAGACCTGGGAGTCGACCGAATCGCCGTCCGCCTGACCGGTGAGACCGTCGGAGGAGCCGTCCGGATGCTGGCTCTGGCCTGCCACGACGACATTGAAGGAATAGTCCGCGTCGTTCTCCTCTTCTTCCGTGGTCTTCTCCCCGGTCGGGTCACGCCGGAGCCGGGACTGGTGCACGGTCGCGCGGACGGTCGCGGTCCTGCCGTCGGCCGACAAAGAGACGAGGGTGTTGCTCAGTGTGGTCGTCGAGCTTTCCTGAGCCCCGCCGTCGGCGTCAGCCTCGGATTTCGCCACCACGAGCGCTTGCTCGTCCGCCTGGAGCAGCGACTCGAACCGATTGCCCTGATCATGTTTGCCGATCGCGTCGGAGGCGCCCGCGAAACGTCCCTCGACGATGCCCTCCCGGCTGTCCAGATATTGCGTGACAGCGTCGAGGTATTCCTGCCCATCGGGAACGGCCTGCGGTTTCACGGCCGCGGTGGTGCTCCAGGCGCCGCTGCCTTGTTCGTTCTCGGCGCGTACCCGGAAGACGTACGCCGATCCGTTGGCCAGCCCGGTGACGACGGCCCTCGGTTCGGACGGCGTCAGTGTCTTGACGACGGTTCCCGCGCTGTCGAGAACGTCCAGGTCGAACCCTGTGATGCGCGTGTCACCGGTCGAGTCGGACGGCGGCCCCCAGGTGACGAGCGCTCCGCCGTCACCTGGCCGCACGCTGACGTTCTGCAGGGTTCCCGGCGCGCCCGGCGGGACGTAGGTGACGGTGATGGTCAAGGGGACGCTCACGCCGGCGGAGCCGAAGGTCGCCTCCGGTGCCGCGGGATCGGTGGTTCGCAGCGCGAGCTCCGCGAAGCCCTGACCGTCCTGACGGTCTCCCTGTACGGACCCGGAGATGTCGATCTTCGGGTTGGCCAGGTCCACCTCGGCGAACGGCTCGTCCAGCAGCTTGGAGGAGACCTCTGCCCCCGACGCGTCGGCGGCGAGGCCGTCGGCCAGTTCGTACGCCGACACCTTGAGGCTGGCGGGGCACGTGGCGGCACATGTGGGGGTTCCGAGATCGAGCGTTGCCGAGGCGATCTCCGCACCCGCCGGGATCGCGGTGAGGTCCGCCTTGAACGTGGAGATCAGGCCGCCTCCCACGTGGAACACGGCGGCCTTCTCGAGCGGGCAGGCGTGCCCGTCACAGGCGTCGGAAGCCGTCTTGGCACCCCGTATGGCGAGTACGCCGGCGCCGAGGGTGGTGGATCGAGTGGGTTTGTCCGCCGTCGGTCGCGGAGCTGTGAAGGTGACCGGGGCAGTACGGGCGCTGCAGGCGGAGCCGACACACGCTTCCATCTGCCACTTGTAGACGGCGCCGGGCGTGATGAGGTCGGAGGAGACCTTCAGGGCGGCGCGCTGCCCGCCCTGAACGGTGCTGGACCCCGCCGGGCTCGGTCCCACGACGGCGCCGGCACTGTCGTAGAGGTAGAACCTGGCGGTGAGCGGCTCTCCCGAGGGCCGCAGGAGCACGCCCGACAGCACGACGGCTGACGGGTCGCTCACGCCGGTGGCAAGGCCGGTGGGCACCTTGGGCACGTCCGTCGCGAACGGTGTCCACGACGACCAGCCACTCGCTCCGGTCAGGCTCGTCACCCTGACGCGGAACCGGTACGACCCGGGGTTCAGCAGGGCGCCCGCCGGCGGCGTCCAGGTCGCGGTGGCACCGGAGGCCACCGCCTTGGGGCCTCCCGTGGCGACCACGTCACTGCTGCCGGCCTTGGTGACTTCGAACGTGTAGTTCAGCGGCGCTCCGGCGGGATCGGTCGCCTTGGCCGACAGCGTGGGCGTGAGGCTCGCGACGGTGTTGACCGCCGGGTCGGAGGAGGCTCTGGGCGCGATGTCGAGCCCTGAAGGGGTGCCGATCTTGTAGGTGAAGGTGACGCTGAGCGCGGGTTCCTTCTCCCCTTGGGCGCCGGAGACGTAGTTCGAGGAGTAGTACCGGCGCCAGGTCGAGGCGTCCTTCTCGTCCGCCCCGCGCAACTGGATGCCGTAGTCCGGCTGGCCGTCGGCCCATGCCTGCACGATGGCGTCGGTGTCCCAATGCATGAAGTCCTGGGGGCAGCTCGCCGCCCCGTGCGCGGTCTTCGTGATCACCGCGCCGCTGGTCGTCGTGGCCGGCTCCGAGCCGTACTTGATGGTGTCCGGATCCCAGGCCGCCGTGATCCGGCGTGCCTGCACCCCCGCGCTGGGGTCCACGCACACCGATGACCAGAACGTCCACAGCCGCAGGTCCGTGTCCACGATCTGGGTGCCGCGCAGGTCCTCGATGTGCCGGAACTTCAGGTACGAGCGGGCGATGTGGGAGCCGTCGTACGTGCCCGCTTTCAACTCGGTCGAGCCGCGCTGCGAATCGGGGATGTCGCTCTGCACCCAGGTGTCGGTCTCCACGGTGAGCGTGCTCGTGGGGTCCACGGTGACGGGGTACTTCACCGCCGGGTCCGAAAGAAACCTCGGGTCCGGCTTCAGCACCAGCACCGCACCGTCGCCGCTCTGCCGCACCGTCGTCTCGATGGCGGCCTGATGAACGGGCTCGCCGGAGCGCTCGTCGGTCGTGGAGTCCCACATTCGCGGGGCCGGAGCCGACGCCAGCACCTTGCCGGCACCATCCTGAAGGTTCAGGCCGTGATCGGCGGCCTTGGAAAGCCTCAGGCCTTTCGTGACCACCGGCAGCGTGAACTCCAGCGGTCCCGTCGGACGCCGGTGCAAGACGATCGAATGGCTGAATCCGTTCGGCAACGCCCTCACGGTGAGGTCACCGCCGGGCACCACGTTCTCGTAGGTCGCCGTGTCCCCCTTGATCTGCGGCGACGGCAGAGCCTTGCCCCACGAGACCGCGAACGAGCGATCCGCGCCCCGCACCTCGGCAAAGGGCTCCAGGCCGCCGTCGGACAGGCGGACGTCCGATGCCACGGCCTTCGGCCGCAGTCCCGCCTCGCCGTCACGCACCAGGGACGTGTCGATGGGGCGCCACTCGCCGCCGTCCTTCACCCGTACCGGGCCGGGGAAGGTTTCCAGCGTGAACGTGCCGTCAGGGTTGGCCCAGAGCGAGGAGCTGTCGCTCTTCTCGCTCTCCACCTCCACCCGCGTGCCCTGTGTCTTCGCCGATCGCGCGGCGGCCACCCGGTCGGCCGGAGGGCTCCCGTCGTCGGCCACCGCGGCCGAGCCCCCGGAAACCGGTCCGGCCAAGGACGCGGCGACCATCAGGGCCACCAGGCCGCCGAGCGCGCCCCCGCGCCGCTCACCCACCGCGCGGTGACCGGCTAAGAGACCGCCTGTCCCCCGTGATCGTTTCACCGTGTTACCTCCTCGTCACAGCCGTCACAGGCTGTCGTCGCCGGCCGCCGCCCCGTCCGTCACCGGCACGCCTCTGGGCCGGAAAGCCGGACATTCGCGCCCCGGAGAAGGGCGGCGGTCACAGACCAGCCATCATTTTCAGCGCGGCTCCGGCCCAGGCGAAGATCGTTCCATCACAGCGCAAATGTCCTGGAAGAAGCCCTGCGCGAGGGACCGGACACCGCGCGGCCGGGGCACCGGCGAACTTGACCGCGCTGATCGCCGTCGAAGTAGGTGCTTCCGTCGGAGTGCACATGCCGAACGGGGCACGTCGATCGGAGGATCCATGGCGCTGAGAATCCATTTCACGGGCGAGGATCTCGCGCGAACGCGCATCGCCCCCGGGTGCGACGCCATGTGGGAGGTGATGCTCAGCCTCTACAGGTTGCGCCGCCGGGAGCGGACGATCGTCTTCAGTCAGTGGAAGAAGGAGGCGCTGGCGAGGGCGCCCGCGGCGACCCGGATACTGACGACCCTCGCGCCCGCGCGAGGCTATACCGTCGACTTCCTCACCCCGCGCACCGAGCCGGGCTCGATGGCGGCGGGAACCGAGGCCCTGCGCCGAACCACACGTGAGCGGCTACATCTCGACCTGACCGAGTTGTCCTGGCGCCATCCCGGCAGGCGGTTGCCCGGGTGGGTCGGCCACCTCGCCGAGGGCGGCTCGCAGACGCTGGGCGCCGTCGCCGACGCGGCCGAGGCCTACTTCGAAGCATGCTTGTCGCCGTACTGGCCACGGATCCGCGCGCAGGTCGCCCAGGAACGCGCCCGCCGCGCACGAGTGCTCTTCGAAGGCGGCTGGGAGGCGGTGTTCGCCACGCTCCACCCGTCGGCGCGGTGGAGCTTCCCGACGCTGGAGCTCGCCTATCCGGCCGACCACGACATCCATCTCAACGGCCGGGGCCTGGTGCTGCAGCCCTCGTTCTTCTGCAGGCAGACGCCGATCACCCTGCGCGATCCCGAGCTGCCCCCGGTGCTGGTCTATCCGATCGAACACGACCCCACCTGGGCGCACGGCGACGCGACCGACCGGCGTCCGACGCTGACGAGCCTGCTCGGCCCCACCCGGGCCCAGGTGCTCGAGACCATAGCCCACGGTGACTGCACCACCGGCGAGCTCGCGCGTCAGCTGGACATTCCCGGCTCGACCGCCAGCCGCCAGGCCACCACACTTCGCCAGGCCGGCCTGGTGACCAGCCACCGCCTGGGCCAAGCAGTCATCCACACCGTCACCGACCTGGGCACCGCACTCCTCAACAATCACCACCCCGGCCTGATCGCCTGAAGGGTGTGCCATGCGGGCAGCGGCGGGCTCACACGGCGATGGGGAGGTCCGCGCGCTGGTGCAGGGATTCGGCGGCGTTGATGAGCATGCTCGTCGCGTGACCGAGCAGGGGGTTGGGGTCGGTGGCGCGGCACACGGTGAAGACCCTGCGGACCTGGGAGGGGTCGCCGAGCCGGAACACGCACACCTCGCGCGACTCGATCATCGCCAGCTCCGGCACGATCGCCACCCCCAGCCCCTTGCGTACGAGCTCGAAGGGCAGGTTGTAGTCGTTGGTTCGGAACAGCACGTCGGGGTCGAAGCCGCTGGCCGCGCAGATGTGCGACAGGTTGAGCGAGGCGTCCATCCCCTCGGTGTAGGAGATCCACCGTTCGGCTGACAGCTCGCCGAACTGGATGCGCTTGCGGGCGGCCAGCCGGTGACCGGTCGGCACGAGCACGTAGAGCGGCTCCTCCATGATCAACGTCATGGTCAGGTCCTTCGGCCAGTTGTGCGGCACCATGCCGTACTCGAAGACCACGGCCAGGTCGAGCCGCCCCTCGTTGACGGCGGGAATGGTCCGGTGCGGATCGCCTTCCTCGTAGCGGATGTCCACGTTGGGCCGGTCGCGCAGGAACTCGGCCAGCACGGCGGGCACCAGCCGGAACCCGGCGGACCAGAAGCTGCCGAGCCGCAGCCTGCCCCGGTGGGTGGTGGCGAAGGAACGCATCTCCTCCTCCGCCGCCTCGAGGTCGGCCAGCAGCCGGGCGGCCTTGCGGGCCAGCTCGGCCCCCGCCGCGGTGGGCCGGATGCTGCGCGGCAGGCGCTCGAACAGCTGGACGCCCAGGGTCCGCTCCAGCGAGGAGACCTGCTGCGAGATGGCCGACGGGGTGAACCCGAGGCGCTTGGCGGCGGTCCGGAGCGAACCGGTGGCGACCACCTCACGGATCGCCTGAAGCTGGGCGGGAGTAAGCATCGGCTCAACTTAACAGTCCGGCGATAAGCATCACCAGACCGCGGACCATCTTGAGGCCAGGCGATCGATCACCTGGGCGGCTACCTGGGGCGGATGAGAAAGAGGATAAGGAGGAGTGAACAGGATGTGCACCAATGCGCATGCTCGCTTACCTTGTCGTATCCAAACGGACCCCCAATATTGGTGTTTACGGAACGTAGTAGTACCAAGCGCGAGAGGTGGTGTCCTGCGCGATGCGGTTCACCCAAGCAGCCGCCGCATTCGGCCTGGCGGGACTCCTGTCCCTGACAGCTTGTTCCGGAGGCGGCGCCTCCCAGGCGGCCGCCCCGGCACAGCAGAAGAATCAGGAACTGCACGACCTGCTGCCCGACAAGATCAAGAAGAGCGGCACGCTCAACGTGGCCGCTGGTCACAACTACCCGCCGCTGGTCTTCCTCGACACTGACAACAAGTCGGTCATCGGCCTCGAACCCGAGCTGATGAAGGCCATCGGCCAGGTGCTCGGCGTCGAGGTGACGTTCAGCCAGGCCAGCTTCGACAGCCTCATCGCCGGTGTGCAGGCACGCCGCTACGACCTGGCCATCCAGGCGATGCTCGACAAGCCGGAACGCCGCGAGAAGGTCACCTTCGTCGACTACTTCAAGACCAGCAGCTCGCTCCTGGTCCAGGAGAAGGACGCCCAGGCGATCAAGTCGCTCGACGACCTCTGCGGGAAGACGGCGGCCGTCGAGCAGGGCACCGCCCAGGCCGACGACGCCGAGCAGCAGAAGAAGAAGTGCACGGACGCGGGCAAGCCGGCGGTCCAGGTGCTGGTGTTCC
Source organism: Nonomuraea sp. NPDC003707 (assembly GCF_053587055.1). Lineage (NCBI taxonomy): Bacteria > Bacillati > Actinomycetota > Actinomycetes > Streptosporangiales > Streptosporangiaceae > Nonomuraea > Nonomuraea sp. NPDC003707. Next base: position 233,372 of record NZ_JBSFNK010000016.1, read on the forward strand.
CCGACACGGTCGGCTGTCTGCAGGCCGTCTCCACCGGCCGGGCCAACGCCTTCATCGGCGGCACGCCCACCATCACCTACCAGGCCGAGCAGTCCGGCGGCCGGATGAAGCAGGTGGGCGAGCCCTACCGCTTCCTGCCGTACGGGATCCTCGTCAACAAGGAGGACCAGAACCTCTCCAAGGCCGTGCAGCAGGCGCTGCAGAAGCTGATGGAGAACGGCTCCTACGCCAAGATCCTCGACAAGTGGAAGATGTCGTCAGGCGCCCTCGACAAGGCCGTGCTCAACGGCGGCGAGTCGTGACCACGACCGGGCAGACCGCTCCCCCGGCTCCACGGGAGCGGATCCAGGCCGTCCCGCTCCGCCATCCGGGGCGCTGGGTGAGCGCGGCCGTCCTCGGCTTCCTGGTGATCTTCCTGCTGCAGGGCTGGGTGGCCAACCCGCGCATGGAGTGGAAGGTGGTCGGCGAGTACCTCTTCTCCCCCGCGGTCCTGAGCGGGCTCGGCACCACGCTGCTGCTCACGCTGCTCGCCATGCTCGTCGGCGTCGCGGGCGGCATCGTGCTGGCCGTGCTGCGCATGTCGCCCAACCCGTTGCTGGCGGCGCTGAGCGCGTTCTACATCTGGGTCTTCCGCGGCGTGCCGCTGCTGGTGCAGCTGCTGTTCTGGTACTTCCTGTCCGCGGTGGTGCCGAAGATCGGGCTCGGCGTGCCCTGGGGGCCGACGTTCTTCGAGGTCGACACCAACCTGATCATCACCCAGCTCACCGCGGCGGTGCTGGGCCTCGGCCTGCACGAGGCGGCCTACATGGCCGAGATCGTGCGGGCCGGCATGACCTCCGTCGACCACGGTCAGACGGAGGCGGCCCATGCCCTGGGCCTGACCCGCTTCCAGACCCTGCGCAAGATCATTCTTCCGCAGGCCATGCGGGTCATCATCCCGCCGACGGGCAACCAGGTGGTCTCCATGCTCAAGACCACCTCCCTCGTCTTCGCCATCGCCGTACCGGAGCTCCTGACCTCGATCCAGGGCATCTACTCCAGGAACTTCCAGCAGGTCGCCCTGCTCACGGTCGCGTGCTTCTGGTATCTGGTGGCCACGACCGTCCTGAACGCCGGGCAGCACTACATCGAACGCAGGTTCAGCCGATGACGACCCTCATCCGCGCGGAAGGCGTGCACAAGCGGTTCGGAGCGCTCGACGTACTCAAGGGCATCGATCTGGAGGTCGCGGAGGGAGAGGTGCTGGCCGTGATCGGCCCGTCGGGGTCCGGCAAGTCCACCTTCCTGCGCTGCATCAACCACCTCGAACGCATCGACGCCGGCCGCCTCTACTTCCGCGACCACCTGATCGGCTACGAGGAGCGCGACGGGAAGGTCTACGAGCTGCCGGACAAGGCGATCGCCGCCCAGCGGGTGGACATCGGGATGGTCTTCCAGCGCTTCAACCTCTTCCCGCACATGACAGCGCTCGAGAACATCATGATGGCGCCGATCATGGTCAAGAAGGAGCCGAAGGCCGGGGTACGCGAGCGCGCCCACGCCCTGCTGACCAGGGTGGGGCTGGCCGACAAGGCGAACAGCCGCCCCGACCAGCTGTCCGGCGGCCAGCAGCAGCGCGTCGCCATCGCCCGCGCCCTGGCGATGCGGCCCGACCTCATGCTGTTCGACGAGCCGACCTCGGCCCTCGACCCGGAGCTCGTGGGCGAGGTCCTGGACGTCATGCGCGACCTCGTACGCGAGGACGGCATGACGATGATCATCGTCACCCACGAGATGGGATTCGCCCGCGAGGTGTGCGACACCATCGTCTTCATGGACGACGGGGTCGTCGTGGAGTCCGGGCCGCCCGGCGCCGTGCTCGGCGAGCCCCGGCACGAGCGCACCCGGGCATTCCTCAGCAAGGTCCTCTGACTCCCGAAGGAAAGATATCCACGTGTCCCGCGTCATCGTTCTCGGCGCCGGAGTGCTCGGTGCCTCCGTCGCCTACCACCTGGCCGCCGCAGGGGCTCAGGTCGTCGTCATCGAGGCCGGCGGCCCCGCCGCAGGGACCTCCAGCGCGACCTTTTCCATGGACGTCACCCATCTGAAGACCCCGCGCGCCTACTACGAGCTCAACCGCGCCAGCGCAGCCCTGCACGCCACTTTGGCCGAAGAGCTCGAAGGCCCGTCGTGGCGGCACCCCATGCCCGCCATCCAGTGGGGCGACAGCGAGGAGAGCCGGCGGGGGCTCAGGGAGCGGGCCGTCCGCCTCAAGTCGTGGGGGCACCCCTGCCGCATCGCCGACCCGTCCGAGCTGCGCGAACTCGCCCCCGCCGTCGACCCGGCGGCGTGCACGGCGAGCGAGCTCGTGGTCCACGACCAGAGCGCGTGGTACGACGCCCCGCTCTTCGTGCAGCGCCTGCTCGATCGCGCCGCCACGCTCGGCGCCGACATCAGGTACGGCCTGCGGGCACAGGCGCTGATCCGCGACGGCGACGCCGTCACCGGTGTCGAGACCGGCAGGCGGCGCTGGGAGGCCGACTGGGTGGTCAACTGCACCGGCCCGGACGCCGACCGCATCGCGGCCCTGGCCGGCACCGACCTGCCCATGACCCGGATCCCCGGGCTGGTGGGAGAGAGCACGCCGGTCCCCGGCCTGCGGCTCGACGCCATCCTGGCCACGCCCGAGGTTGACCTGCGCCCCGCCCCCGGGGACCGGATCTGCTCCATCTCCTGGCCCGTGGACGCGCTGCTGCCCGGCCAGAGCGACGACGCCCTGGCCGAACGGTTGCACGCCGGCGGCCAGCGGGTCCTTCCCGCGCTGCGCGCCGCACGGCTGGCCGGCGTACGCCTCGGCGTCCGGCCCGTGCCGGCGGACGGCCTGCCGCTGGCGGGCACGCACCCCGAGGTCCCCGGCCTCTACCACCTCGTCACCCACAGCGGCGTCAACCTGGCGCCCGAGCTCGGCCGGCTCGCGGCTCAGGAGATCATCGACGGTGACGGCCCCGGCCTCGCCGGATACCGCATCACCCGCGGCGTCACGGCCTCCGTACAGGACGAGAGCCTGACCCTCATGACCACCCGCTGACCCCGCCCGAGGCCGCATGCGCAGTGTGCGGCCTCGGGGGTGTCCGTCACCGGGATCATCCCAGCACGGCCTCGTCGTCGCAGCGGACCGTGACCAACGCGAAGAACACGTGCGTCCGCGCATCCTGGGAGACCACCGACTCGAACACGTCGCACGCCGTGAACCCGTGGTCGAGCGCGTTCTGCCTGGCGGCGCTCTCCGCGTTGGCGAGCGCCGTGTCCTCCACGGCTCCTTTGCCGAAGCCGTCGAACAGCGCGCCGCTCTGGGCGGTGGCCGCGGTGGTGGTCGCAGTGACGGTCGCGGTGACCAGCGCCGCCGCGACCAGCAGCTTTTTCATCAGGTACGACATGGGAGCTCCTCATGGCTCGTCGGTGGGTCTACACCCGATGGGCGTTCCATCCCGTTCCATGCGCCGACGAGGACGCGTTCACCCTCCTTCGACGCGCCCGCGGTCGTACGATCACTGGGCATGAAGATCCCCGACTCGCCCGAGACCGGACCTGAGGCTTTTGAGGCGGAGCTGCGGGCCGCGGACTGGACCGCGTTCGTCCCGGAACACGACCTTGTCCCGCTGCGCGCCGCACTCGTCGAGCTGGAGCGACGCCACGGTGTCGTCGACGCGCACCGGTACGCGACCGAGCGGATCCGGGAGCACGGCGCGCTGCTACGCCATCCGGACGTCCACCAGGTCGAGATCACCGCGCAGGCGCTCAGCCCGTCCGGCCGGTATCTGGCGGTGGGCGACTTCGGGGGCGACGACTACGACCGCGGAGCCACCCTGCAGATCTGGGAGGTGACCACCGGGCGGTGCGTCAACGTCATCGACTGGATCGAGGGCGGGATCGGCTGGCCCGGCTACGGCGAGGTCATCCAGTGGTCGGCGGACGATTCGCGCCTCGCCATGGCCTACCGGTCGAACAACGTGGGCGTCTGGGACCCGTTCGGCGAGAAGAACGAACCCGTCGGAACCGCTCGCCTCACCTACTCGGGACGCCCGGACCCGTTCGCTCTGGCGCCCGACGGTGTGCGCGCCTACGTCCTTCAGGAGGCCGACGCGCGCGCTCACGGCGCCGTCGTCCCGCTGGACGGCGGGGAGGTCTGGCCGGACGACCCCAGGATCGAACCGCTGTCGGACCGCGCCCGGTTCGTCCTGGACCGGGTCGTCTGGTCGCGGGACGGCCGGCGGCTCTACGGGAACCTGCACGACGGGCGGATCTGCTCGATCGACGCCGCGTCGGGCCGCGTCACGTGGATGACCGAGGGCGACCGCAACTACAAGTGGCCGTCCGGCGAATGGAGCCCCGACGAAAGCCTCCTCGCCTTTCACCACGACGGCCGCCTGGTGATCGCCGACGCGCTCACCGGCCGGCGGGTGTCCGAGGGGCCCGGGTACGCCGAGGTGACGTTCATGTCGTGGGGGACGCGCCTGGCGATCGTCGAATGCGGTTCGCGCGTCGGCATCGTGGACAGAACCGGGCAGCACCGCTACGACCTCGACGTCCCGCTGCGGTCGCCGAGTTACGACCTGGACGTACGCCCCTGGGCCTGGGAGCCGGACGGCGAGCGGGCCGCGTGCCTGAGCGCCGAGGGCCGCGTCGAGATCTGGTCGCTCGGTGACGAGGGAGGCGAACGGCTGCGCTCCTTCGACGCGCCCGCCGAGGCCACGGGGGTGCACTGGGGCGCCGACGGCGTGCTCGTGGTGCTGGGCACGACGGTGCTGCGGTTCCTGCGCGCGGACTCCGGCGAGGTGATCGGCGACTTCAGGTTGCTGCGGCAGCCGTCCGCGCCACGTCCCCTGATGCTCGACGACGAGGACTTCGGGGAGGACATGTACCCCGAGCCGAACCCCACGTTCGCGCTGGACGACGAGACCTGGGCCGTCGCCCTGCTGCCCGGAGTCGTGATCGCCCCTCCCGGACGCGACGACGACCTGGCCGCGGCCCTCGCGTGGGCGCCCGCCCGGCGGTTCGCCTGGCCCGTGCACTGGGGTGAGCTGGAGGTCGTCCCCGACGCGCCCGCCGCGGCCGAACGCGTGCCCGAACCGCTGTACGAGTACTTGGAGCCCTTCCGGGGCCGGACGATGACGGACCCGGGCCCTCAGGAGTGGCCGCCGCTCGACACCGCCACCGTCGACGACCTTTTCCGCGCCTTCCGGGAGGCGGTCGTGGAGTACGGGGTCAACCGCCGCAACACCTGGGCCGGCGAGGCGCTCCACTCCGCGGCCGTGCTCAGGGCGCTGCGCGGGGAGACGGCCGGGGCGCTGGAGCTGATCGGGACGTTGCCCGAACACCGCCGGCCACGCGTCGCCGCCAAGGTGGCGATGATGCTCGCGGCCTCGGGGCTGAAGGGCGACGCGCGTTCCGTCTTCAGCCGTACCGACGGAATGTGGGGTGAGTCCGCCTCGACGGCGGGCTCCATGGGCGCCGTCCATGCGCTGCTGGGCGACGGCGCACAGGCCGACGCGTGGTTCGACCGGGCCCGGGAGAAGGTCCGCGAGAACGACGGCGGCTGGGACCACAGCCTCCCGGTCGTCCGGGCACTGATGGAATGCGGCCGCGAGGATGAGGCGCGCGCACTGCTCGCCGAGGGCAGCGGCGCGGCCGGCGACGACGTCGGCATCCCGTTCCTGGGGTACCTGCTGCGCAAGGGCAAGGTGGAGCTCGCCGAGGAGTTGCTCCGGTCCGGTGACGGCTGGTTCCAGGGCTGGGGCGCGCAGCGGCTCCTCGTCGAGCACGGCCTGCCGCGCATGCTCGTGGACTGGGGTGAGCGCTACAACTGCTGGGTGGAGGAGGCCGTGCCGATCGCGGAACGCAACGCCGCCCACGGCCGCCCGGCCGGGCCCGGCGGCGCGGACGTCGAGGCCCTCGCGCAGGCGCGTGCCGAGCTGCTCCGCATGCCCCCGGGACGCCGCCACGGCCCGACCGTCACGCTCGCCGTCCAAGCCGCTGAATGCCGCCACCTGAGCGCGGTGCTCGCCCTGCTCCCCGAGCTGCCGATGCCGTCCCACGGCGGCATCAGCTCTCACGACCGCCCGTGGGTCGCCTCCACGGCCCTGCGAATCGTCACCACCGGCGTCGACGTCGACCCCTGGTGACACCCGGGCGGACGCCGGCTTAGCCCCTGCCCGCTGATGGGGCCTACTCGGCTTCGGCCGGCGAGTCGGTCTTGACGGGCGCCGGCCGGACAGCGAGCTCTTCGTAGTCCCTGATACGGACAGGCGGGAGCGAGCGTATCCGTGCGGGTCTGATCCGGGAGGTGTCGAAGCCGTCGGGCCAGGCGGTGGTCTCGTCGAAGACCACGCGTTTCAGCGAAGCACCGGTCAGGACGGCGCCGGTCAGCGTGGCGCCACGGAGGTCGGCGTAGTCCAGGCGAGCGCCGCGCAGGTTCGCGTTCCGCAGGTCGGCCCTGGTCAGATCGGTGCCCCGGAGGTCGATGCCTTCGGCGATGACTCCGGTCAGGACCACGTCGCGCAGGTCGGCCTGGTAGAGGATCGCGTCAGCAAGGACCGCCCCCGCCAGTCGTACCCCGCTGAGATCCGCGCGGGTCAGGTCGGCTCCGACGCCGTGGCGGCGTGACGCGCGTGCCGGGCGTCGCGTTGCGGCTCGCAGGCTCGGTTGCCGACGAACGCGGAGAGGATCTCCCCGATGGTCCGGCGGTCGGCCGTGGAGGAGCGGGAGATGCGTTCCAGGGCGTAGATGCCGCCGAGGCGGACGTCCACGCTCGGGTCGCCCAGATGCGCTATGGCGGCGGCGAAGGACTCGGTCGCCTGCCCGTGACGGCTGAGCTGTAGCTGGCGCCAGGTGAGATAAGCGCCGATCAGCAGCACCAGGCCACCGACGCCCTGGAGCAGGGCGGTCAGGAGGGGCCGACGCGTGCGATCTTGTCCGTTCGCACGGGGTGTCCGGGGAGCGGAGGTGTGTGATCTTCGATCCTGCCGCCGCCAAGGCCTCTGAATGACTTCTTCATCTGCGCGGCGGCTCTCCGATCGTCACTGACCTCTGCGGTTCGACAGCCCTCCGTGGCTTCACTCCTGGGAGAAGCAGTACGACTATGACACTTCGCCGCCGACCTCAACACAGCTGGACCTGTGTGAGGTCGTGCCGGCCGAGTTCTCCATGGACCTCGGCCGCACAGCTACACCTCATCGGCCGGCATGCCCCTGTACTCTCGCGTCTACTGCTCGCCCTGGGACAGGTGGGCCTTGGCGTCGTCGTAGGAGGCGTCACCGCTCGCCCCGGCGGGCCGGTAGACCAGGTACAGCACGCCCGTCGCGAACGTCTCCGACTTGATCAGTTCCAGCGGGATGGAGCTCTCCCCCTCGTCGAACAGGCGCTCACCCTTGCGGACGGCGATCGGGTGCACCAGCAGGTGCAGTTCGTCCAGCAGCCCCGCGGCCAGGAGCTGGCGGACCACCGACACCGAGCCGCTGACGGCGATGCGGCCGCCCTGCTCGTTCTTCAACGCGGTCACGGCCTCGACCAGGTCGCCCTGGAGCAGCTCGGAGTTCCGCCAGCTGAACTCCAGGGGCTGGCGCGACACGACGATCTTCCGCGCGTCGCCGAGCGTCTTCGCGAAGCCCGCGTCCTCGCCGCCCTCGGCCTCCCGCTCCGGCCACGCTCCGGCGAAGCTGTCATAGGTCTTGCGGCCCAGGAGCAGGGTGTCGGCCATCTGCGCCGTCACGGCGGCGCCCATCTCGTCGTTGAAGTACGGGAAGTGCCACTGTGCCGGCTCCTCGACGACCCCGTCGAGCGAGATGAACAGGCTTGCAGCGATCGTCCTCATGATGTTCCTCCAAGGAAGGGGCGGAGCCGTCCGGCTCAGCCGCTCTGATGTTCTGTAGCCTCGCGGAATCACCTTACGGATCTCTTAAGGTCTCCCTTCGGAACGGGAGTTCGGTCCCTGTACGGTCACCTCCATGAACTGGCAGCAAGACTCGGTGACCGCGGTGAACGCATTAACCGCCCGGTGGGTGCAGACCTGTTCGGGTGGATCGGTCGTGATGGCCGGCGCAGGGGCCTGGCCGCTGCTGGCCCACCTGGCATCGGCCGCCGAGGGACGAGGCCGCACAGAACTGCAGGATGCCGTCGGGATGGACGCCGCCACCGCGTCCCAGGCGGCCCGAGCCGTACTGTCGATCATGGACAGGTCCACGGTGATCCGGTCGGCACTGGGCCTGTGGTCCCGGCCGGACGTGCCACTGCATCCGGCCTGGATCGCGACGCTTCCCGAAGGCATGTACGGCGAGCTGACCTCGGACCCCGCCGCGGACCAGCTCCGGCTCGACGCCTGGGCCCAGGAGCAGACCGGCGGGCTCATCCCCGCCATGCCCCTCCAGCTGACCGACCGCGTGCTCCTCGTCCTGGCCATGGCGCTGACCGTCCGCACCACCTGGCTACGCCCGTTCACCGACGGCATCGACCTGTTCGAGTACGGCCCGTGGGCCGGACGTGAGATCCACGTCCTATGCCGTAGGACCCGCGTACTCGACCGCGCCAGAGTCGCCGACACCCCCGCCGGCCCGCTGACCATGCTCCGCGTCATGGGCACGGGCGGAATCGACGTCCACCTCGTCCTCGGTGACGAATCGATGAAACCCGGCCATGTCCTCACCGCCGGCATCGACGTACTGGCCGGACGCCACCCCACCACCCCAGCCGGCCTCCTGCGTGCGGGCAGCCCGGGCCCCGGATTGACCGTCCGCAACGTCCGCGACCACACCCCCGACGACGTCCTGAACGTCACGGTCCCGCGCTTCACCATCGCCTCCACGCACGACCTCCTGGACCTGCCCGAGGTCTTCGGCCTGGCAACGGTGACCGACGTGACCCGCGGGCACTTCCCCGGCATCAGCGCCCAACCGCTCGCCGTCACCCAGGCCCGGCAGGACGCCGTCGCCACCTTCCAAGCCACCGGCTTCGAGGCCGCCGCCGTAACCGCCCTCGGCGCCGTCGGAGGCGGAATCGCCCCACCACCTCCCTACCGCGTCAGACACATCGACCTCGACTTCAGCCATCCCTTCGGATTCCTCACGGTCGACCGCCGAAGCCGCCTCATCCTGACCGCCGGCTGGGTCGCCGAACCCCAGAATCTGAGCAGCATTGGAGACTGAAGGAGCCGAGCGGCCGCCGTCAACCGAGGCGTGCGAACAGGACCAGCCCGGCACGGTGACGGCCACCCCGATCCCCAGCACGCCCAACTGCCCCATGACACCGGCCCGGCCTTGCTTGTCGCCGAGCCACACTCCGGCCACCGCCGCCGGGGCGGTGACGAACACGAGCCACGGGCTCCAGGCCAGAAGCAGGGTGAACCCGACCTGGGTCGCGATCGACGACGCGGTCTTGACGAGCCTCATCCCCAGGGGGAAGCGCTCGGGGGCGTCCTTGGCCAGGGGGTCGGTGTGGCTGAGGATGACGGCCAGCGTGCCCATGGCCAAGCCGGTGAAAGCGCCGGTCAGCTCGTACCCGAGGGCCAGCCATACGGCCTCGTCGACGTCGGCGTGCAGCAGCGTCACCAGCGCGAGCCGGACCGCCTCGAAGAGCGCGCCGACGAGCAGGAACGTCCGGTGAACGGGTTCGCCGTGGTCCCGAGGCCGGTAGCGAGTGATCACCGCATAGGTCGCGAGGCCGACCACGAACAGCAGGCCGGCATAGAGCACGCCGATGATCAGGGCCGGCCAGGAGAAGGGGGCGAGCCAGCGATCTCCTCGACCCGCGCCCTCGCCCGCTCCCGCCCTTGCCCTCGTCGCTGACGGTCGCCGTCTCCGCGCATTTCCGCCCCCAGTTCGGCGTCTATTCGCGATGACGAGCGGCAATGGGGAGAAAGTTTCCTACCCTTTCCCAGACGCCGACGTTGACGCGGCGGCAATCCGGGTGGCCCTCTACCCGGACGCCACAACCTCACCGGCCGTGACCTGAGGAGGGTTGGGAAGCAGGGAGACCATGCGCTCCCGCACGAAGTCCGCGGCCCTCTCGGTTGATGCTTCGGCTCCAGCCTGATCTTCGAAGACGCTGGTGGAAAGCATCACCCCATCCCCGGCGTCAACCCAGAAGTAGGCCACGAACCCGGGGATCGGGCGGATGAGTGGCACGAACTCCTCATTCACCAGGCGCCCGGCCTCGGCGGGATCGGTTACCCCCTCGTACCGCCGTACCATTGCGTACATCGTCGACCTCCTCCTGGAGCCCATGATCGCCCCACGAGGGAGGAACTACCCCCGCCATGGGCCCTGTGAAGCCACGGGCCGGTAATGAATGCCACATTCAGGACCTGGAACAGCAGAGAAGATGACCACGCAGCCCCACCACGTCGACCACGAACTCATCGAGGCCGCGGCGCACGTCGCCCGCACTCGCTGCCGGGGTGACAACCACACCATGGCAGCCGCGGCCCGTGCCCGGGACGGCCGGATCATCACCGCCGTGAACGCCTACCACTTCACGGGAGGACCCTGCGCCGAGCTGGTCCTCATCGGCGCGGCAGCCGCCCAGGGCGCCTACGAGCTGGACACCATCGTCGCCGTGGGCGATCGCGACCGGGGCGTCGTCCCCCCGTGCGGCCGCTGCCGTCAGGTCCTCCTCGACTACTTCCCCGCCCTCAAGGTCATCGTCGGCAAGGACGACCGCATCCGAACGGTCCTCATCACCGATTTGCTCCCCGAAACCTACGTCTGGGCCGACCACCAGCTCGACGCCGGGTAATCCGCGCCTCGTACGGTGTCAGCGGCGGGCAGGGGTGGCGGGCACGAAGTCGTCGTGGCCGAGCACGCGGAGCAGGCTCAGATGGTCGATCGCCGCCACTTATCCGCTGGAGCGGGTCCAGGACGCCTTTCGCGAGCTGGAGAAGCGCCACACGCGCGGCAAGATCATCCTCAAGGCGTGACCGGCGCCGTCCGAGCGAACGCACCGGCCACCGCCGCGCGACAGTGTGGGCCGTCCGGCGAGGGGATCTGACCGCGACACAACCCGCGTCAGTCGCAGGCCTGAGTGCTGACGGGCTGGGTGGCGCCGGCGGCGCGGCGGGCGTCGGAGGCGACCTCGGAGGCGGTGAGCACGTACCCGGTGTCGTCCGCGCTGACGACGGCGGCGAAGACCACGCCCAGCACCCGGCCGTCGGGGCTCAACAGGGGGCCGCCCGAATTGCCTTGCTGGACCTTGCCCCGGATGAGATACATCTCCCGCGTCACCTTGGTGACCCGGTAGATGTCGGGGACAGGAGCCCGCTGCCGTGCCGCGACCCGGGCCGGCTGTGTGGTGAACCCCTGGTTCTTGGGATACCCGGCGATGACGGCGTCATCGCCCTTGTCCGCCTCGGCCTCGAAGGTCAGGTACGGCAACCCGAGGTTGAGCGTATACAGCACCGCCACGTCCCGCTGCGGGTCGTAGTGGACCACCACCGCGGGGTGCGATCGGCCGGTGTGATCGATGACGACCAACTCGCTGTCGACCCCGGCGACCACGTGCGCGTTGGTCATGATGTGATCGGGCGCGTACACGAATCCGGTGCCGGTGATCTGCTTGTTGCAGGAGCGAGCCACTCCCTGCACCTGAACGATGCCTGTCCGCGCCGCTCGCAGGCCGGCGCTGTCGAGCACCTCCGCGTCCGGCGGCGGGACATTCACGGTCGGCTGGCCGGCGATCGCGTCCAGCACCGGCGGGAAATCGGATCGGTCGATGAACCGCTTGAACGGTTTCTGCCAGTCACGTGCCGCCTGGGGTATCGCCTGGTCCACCGTCCCCAGGATCAGTGAGCCGCGGATCTGCTCCACGATGGTGGTCAACGAGCTGGACACCAGCACGCTGCCGACGAGCCAGGCGATGACCAGCACCGATAAACCGGAGACGAGTGTGCCGCCCAGCGCGTCCAGCATCCTGCCCGGCTCGTGCCGCAGGTAGGAGCGGATCACCGCGCCGACAGTGGACGTACCGAACTGGAAGATCATCGCGGTCAGGAACACGATGATGATCGCCAGCATGGATTCCGGGACATCCCCGTCCACGACCAAGCCCGCCACAGGTGGCGCGATGTAGATCCCGAGCACGCATCCGCCCACGAAGCCGACGAAGCTCGCGGCCCCGACGATGAATCCCTGGCGATAACCGGAGATGCCGGAGAGGATGAGCAGGGTCAGCAAAATGAGGTCGAGTAGATCGCCGGGCACAGACAAAGGTAAGCACAACATGAGCTCTGGCGCTTGACACGGATCGATCTCGCCAGAATGTGGAATTTCAGATTTCCTGAAGATGATTCCGCCCTACCCGCGGGAAGGGCGGGCGGGGCTCACACCGATCGCGGGCATCGCTCCGTATTTCCGCAGCGCAGCCACCGTCGCCTTCGCTCCGACCCGGCTGGAAGACCTCATCATTCTCTTCACCCGCCGACCGGACGGCATTCATCCTGGCGGATATCGGCCCGACTTCACGCCTTTGTGCGCCATGCGAGATCGGCGCCGACCATAAACGCAATGAGTTGATCCATCACTCATTGTTGATGTTGCGAGTTCATGGCCACCACGCCGCTTCTCAATATCCGGCAAGAGTGCGCTCGGCCGGAGCCGGGGCGGTTACCGGGGCGGGTCGCTGCGGGAGATCGCCAAGCAGCTCGACCTCAGTCTGACCAGCGTCGTCCATCACTTCCCCAGCAAGAGCGCGCTCCTCGTGGCCGTCCTCGAGAACGCCGACTCCGCACACGTAGACACCTCGTCGGGCTTGGACGTCACGCTCGTCGCATGCGACCATCCTGGCCATGTCATCGATCAGAAAGGGCCATGCCGCGTAGGCGCCCTTCCCAGGTCCGTACGCGAGGATCGGCGTGCGGGACCCACAGAGCTGTGATCCATCACGTTCCTGGGCTCGGCCGTCGTCCCATGGCCGCGGTGATCACCCTCGAACACACGCGCATGTGGCCGGGCGCGGTGGCGGCGGCCCTGGTGGCCTGGCACGAGGCGGCCCTGGTGGGGACCGCTGATCGCCTCTTCCGCAGGTGCGAGTGCGATGAGTGCACGGGCGAGGCGCCCCGCCGGCGACTTCAACGGGCTCTCGTCGGCTTACCTCCGTGGGCCAGACCGCATCTGTATGCCCTGGTCCTACCCGTCGACCTGTACTACCTCCGCCGATCCTCACCAACGCCCGACTCCGCTTGGGCATGGTGGCAACGGCGTGAGGATCGGAGCGGGTAGAGGCGGGCATGGAGAGCGTGCTATGGCGCCACCACGGGTGCGGTACGCGCGGTGGGGGCCTCATCATGATCGCGGCACTGCGCTGACGGGAATCCGAATGCTCGCGGTGTGTCACGAGATGGACCGGAGCCGGCCGTGGGACCGGCGCCGGAGTCGGTCGACGGCCTCGGCCGTCTGGTCGTCGGCTGGGAGGAAGACGACGAGTTGCTGGGCCTCCGCGGGCAGTTCGAGCGTCTCGCGAAGCAGCCGAAGCTGGTGCCCGGCCGGGTGGTTGAGCCGGAGAACGCCACGTCGCGGCACCACATGACGCTTCAGGCGGCGGGTGAAGTCGGGCCCGGCGATGGGTGTGAGCTCCGCGGTGAGCCACTCGAGGTTCTCGAGGGATGGCGCCTGCCACAGGTCGAAGGCCTGCTCGTCCGCGATGTCGTCCCAGTCGACGAAGAACGTCCGGGCGCGGGGGTCGGTGAACAGGTAGCGGTTGAGGTTCGGATGGGCGGCGTCGAGCAGTCCGGTGCCGCTGGTGACCAGCTCGTAGCCGCCGGTGTGGGCGAGGACGTCGCCCAGCCGGTTGGTCACGATGGCGACGCCGGGTTCGAGGAGGCGGAGTGTCCGCAGGACGGACGGTCGCACGTGCCGGGACGGTGGCACGGGCCGGATGTGGACGGAGCATTCGTCGCCGGTGATCTTCGCGAGGTAGCGCAGGTGGTTGCGCTCCGAAGGGGTGAGGCGCAGCGCGTCGCCGAGGGCGTTGACGACCGCCGGCGACGGATTGCGGTCGCGGCCCTGCTCGATGCGGGTCAGGTATTCGACGCTGATGCCGGCCCACGTGGCGAGGTCCAGCCGGCGCAGACCCGGTGACCGGCGGCGGCCGCGGTCCGGCAGCCCACGGGATTCCGGCTGGATGCTGTCGCGCTTGGCCCGGATGAAATTCCCCAGTGGCGTCCCCACGTCGACACGCTACCGGGCCGCCCGGCGATCGCACAGTGCGGAGGGTGACCCTCCGGGGGCTAGCCTGAGCTCGGTCTGGCTGTCGGCCACGGTGCGGCTCGATCGTGGTGTGCATGGAGAGTACGTCGACGCGGCGTTCCGGTCAGGCGTTGCTGGTGTGGGGGCTGCTCGTGGTGGCCGCGAACCTGCGGGCGAGCTTGACCGGCGTCGGGCCGTTGCTGGATCAGGTGCAGGCCGATCTGGGTCTGGCCCCGGCCGTGGCGGGCCTGCTGAACACGCTGCCGTTGCTGACGTTCGTGGTGCTGTCCCCACTGGTGCCCCGGCTGGCCGCGCGGTGGGGAGCCGAGCAGTTGCTCGGTGCCGCGCTCGTGGTGCTGACGTTGGGGATCGCGCTCCGGTGGGTGCCGGCGGCGGTCGGTCTGTTCGGCGGAACCGTGCTGATCGGGGCGGGCATCGCCGTCGGCAACGTGCTGCTGCCGAGCCTCATAAAGCGCGATTTCCCCACCAAGGTGGGACTGCTGACCAGCGCCTATGCCACCGTGATGGGCGGTGTCGCCGCGGTGGCGTCCGGGGTGGCGGTGCCGATCAGTGAGGTCGCCCCCGGCGGTTGGTACACCGCGTTGGGTTGCTGGGTCCTGTTCGCGCTGGTGGCCGTCCTGCTGTGGTTTCCCCAGGTGCGGGCTCCGCGGCGTACCGCGCAGGCGATTCGCGGACACCGGTTGCCGTGGGGTTCCGGGCTGGCGTGGGCGGTCACGGCGTTCATGGGACTGCAGTCGCTGGGCTTCTATGTCGTCGTGACGTGGCTGCCCCAGGTTTTCCAGGACAACGGCATGAGCGCGGCCACCGCGGGATGGCTGCTGTTCCTGTTCCAGGCGGTCGCGGTGCTGACCAGCCTGGCGGTGCCCGGCGCGATGCGGTGGGCGCGTAACCAGCGCGCGCTGGCGACGATCTGCTCGGCGGTCATGTTCCTCGGCTACCTCGGACTCTTCGTGGCGCCGGGACTGGCGTTGCTGTGGAGTGTCGTCCTCGGGTTGGGCGGCGGCGCCTGCCTCGTGCTCGCGCTGGCCTTCATCAGCCTGCGCGCCCAGGACGCGAGCGTGGCGGGCGCGTTGTCGGCGATGGCGCAGTCGATCGGTTACCTGCTGGCCGCCGCGGGGCCGGTGGTTTTCGGGCTGCTGCACACGATGAGCTCCGGCTGGCGAGCACCGATCATGTTGATGTGCGTGGCCGCCGCCGGCCAGACGGTCGTCGCGCTGGTGGCCGGTGGGGGCACGGTACGTTCAGCCGCCGGCGATTCGACAAGCCCGTAAAAGTGTTTTGTCCACAACGGCATCACCTGCGTTCTTCTCCCTGTGACCCCATCTGCGCGATCGCGGGCTATTTTTTCCGGGTTATTGACGAAATATGAACGACTAGGCACACTCTCCGCAAGCTGCCCATCGGATGGGCGCTGACGTGGAGGACGTGAGTGATGACTGATGCCGACAACGGGTTGAACGTCGACCGACGGTCCCTGCTGGCGGGCGCCGCCGGCCTTCTGGGAGCGGCGGCGCTGCCCGCGACCGCCGCGCAGGCGACGCCGACGAACGCCGCATTGAAGCGATACCCGTCGAACTGGCCCGACCTCGAGCCCTACGGCCTCGCCGACACCCGGCTCGACCTGTGGCCGCGCGAGGACAACTCCTTCATCCTCCCGCTGGAACTCCGCCCCCGTGACCAGGAGCTCGGCCGGGTCTGGATGCGGGACACCTACGTCAACTGCTTCGTGGCGAAGGGCCGTCCCGTCTACGTCGCCACCGGCACCACCCGGGCGCCCGGGATCGCGGGGCCCGCCCCGTGGAACGACGGCATCTTCGTGTGGACCTCCCCGTCCCTGCGCGGGCCGTGGAGGCTGGCCGACACCACGGGCATCCGCCCAGGCGCCGAGAAGGGCAAGGTCTGGTCGCCCGAGTTCGCCGACGAGAACCGGCCCGGACGCACAGTGGTCGCTCCGTGGCAGGAGTACTGGAACGACGACCAGTTCGGCAAGCGCGGCGACGTCTGGGCCCCGGAAGTGCACTACTTCCGCGGCAAGTGGTACATCGTCGCCTGCATGGGCGACCACTCGAAGAAGGTCGGCTCGTTCATGCTCGTGAGCGAGGGCGGGGTTGAGGGCCCGTACCGGCTGGTCCAGGGCAACTACGACAAGCCCTTCGGCGACTCCTTCATCGGCGGGCCCGGCTTCATCCTGCCCGGCGCCTACCACCACATCGACGGCAGCCTCTACACCGAGGGCGACGACGCCTGGCTGGTGCTGCACAACCACCTGTACGCGAAGTTCCGGGACGACATGGAGGACATCGTCCCGACCACCAACCTCCCGAGTTTCCAGCAGGTGCCCTACGCGCCCGAGCCGTATCTCGAAGGCGCGTACGTGTTCAAGCACGGCGGCAAGTACTTCCTGCTCCAGGCCGCCTGGAACCGATCCTCGACCAATGCCGACGGCAGCACCCGGTACGCCTACGACCCGCCCGGCGCCGGCCGCACGCAGTACCACTACGACGCGGTCGTCGCCGTCTCGGACACGTTCGAGGGACCGTACTCGAAGCGGTGGACCGTGGGTGTCGGCGCCGGCCACAACAACTTCTTCGTGGACCACAGCGGCAAGCTGTGGGCGACGTTCTTCCGCAACCCCAGATTCGGCTACTGGTCCGACCCGTCGCGCGTCGGCGACACAGCGGTGCCCGGGGTCGTACGGGTGGAATGGACGGGGCCGAAGGGCAACCGCCTGTACGTCCAGCGCCGGAACCACACGATCGACGACTGAGCGGGGCTCAGGTCACCAAGCCCCTGCGGTAGGCGTAGACCACCGCCTGCACGCGGTCACGCAGGTCGAGCTTGGTGAGGATGCGCGACACGTACGTCTTGACGGTCTCCTGGCTGATCACCAGCGTCGCGGCCACCTCGCTGTTGGACAGGCCGTCGGCGATGAGGCGCAGCACCTCCAGCTCGCGTGGGGTCAGCGCGGCGTCGTCCGGCGTGTCCTCGGTGGGGCGGATCCGCGACGCGTACCTGCCGACGAGCTGCCGTGTCACCTCGGGTGCCAGCAGCGCGGCGCCGGTCGCGACAGTGCGGATGCCGTGCAGCAGTTGCGCCGGCGGGGCGTCCTTGAGCAGGAACCCGCTGGCCCCCGCGCGCAGCGCCTCGTACACGTACTCGTCCAGGTTGAACGTCGTCACCACGAGCACCTTGACGGGATCGGCCACCCCGGCGCCGGCCAGCAGGCGGGTCGCCCCGATGCCGTCGAGCACCGGCATCCGCACGTCCATCACCACGATGTCCGGGTCCAGCCGGCGGGCGAGGTCGACCGCGGCGCGGCCGTCCCCGCACTCGCCCACCACCTCCAGGTCGGGCTGCGCATCGATGATCGTCGCGAACCCGGTGCGGATCAGCGCCTGGTCGTCGCAGACCAGGACCCGGATCGGCGTGGTCACGACGCGCTCCCGGCGGGGATGCGGGCCCGTACGTCGAAGCCGCCGCCCGCGCGCTGGCCGGCGCTGAACTCGCCGCCCAGGGCGTCGACCCGGTCGCGGAGCCCGGCCAGGCCCCGCCCGCTCCCGCCGGGAGAGCGCGTGCGGGAACCGGAGCCGTCGGTGCCGACCTCCACGGTGATCTCCTTCTCGCCGTAGCCCACGCGGACCTCGGTGTGGCAGCCGTGGGCGTACTTGAGGGCATTTGTCAGAGCTTCCTGCACGACCCTATAGGCCACGAACTCCGCGCTGCCTGCCGACTCCGCGGGCTCCCCCTCCTCGGTGAACGTCACCGGCTGCCCGGCCTGACGCGTCTGCTCCACGAGCGTGTGCAGATCGCCGGCGGACGGCGTACCGGCGTCGGTGTCGTGGTCGGCCTTGAGCAGGTCGAGCAGGTGCCGCAGATCGCTGATGGCCCGCCGTCCGGTGTCGGTGACGGCGGTCAGGGTCGCGTCGAGGCGGTCGGGCGCGGCGGTCAGGTAGCGTGCCGCCTCGGCCTGTACGACCATCGCCGTCACGTGGTGGGTCACGACGTCGTGGAGTTCGCGGGCGATGCGGGTGCGTTCGGCGGCGCGGGTGGCCTCGGCGACGTGGCGGCGGCGTTCGGCCTCGGCGGCCCGGGTGGAGCGCAACCAGGTCCCGATGCCCCACGCGAGGACCAGCGCCAGGTAGAACAGCGCGATGTCGGCCGGCGTCTCGTTCGAGCCGAGCCGGTCGAGCGCGAACATCAGCGGCAGGTACGCGGCGGAGAGCAGGATCACGGTGACGCGCCGGCCACGTTCCAGATGGGCGCCCGCGCTGATGAGCGCGATGGGCAGCGCGGTGCCGGCCAGCGCGTGATAGGCGAAGAGCTGGTCGAGGGCGAAGCCGAGCGACACCAGGACGAGACCGGCGGCCGGCCACCGCCGGCGCACGGCGAGCGGGAGACACTCGAGAGCGATCACAACGACGGCCAGCGCGTCGTAGGGGCGGGGCGGCAGGTCGCCGATCTGCGTCCCGTGGCCTTGGAACTCCGGCAGGAGTGACGCGACGGTCAGCAGCAGCGCGAACGGTAAATCCCGTACCGTGACGTCACACCGCCGCCACAGGCCCTGGACCCGGCGGAGATCGATCATCGGACGAGCCTAGCGGTCACACCGTCGCCCACGTGTCCCCCTTGCGAGCTACCTGCGAATGTCCACCGTGTGGTGACGATTCCGGGACCGTCGACTCCATAGCGTTACGACGTGGCACGGCGCCTCAGCCGCCGTGTGAAGACGTCTCTCGCTGGAGGACATCATGCTCCGCACATACAAGACTGCCGTTGTGGCCGCGCTGTGCAGCACCGTGGTCAGCACGGCGGTCGCCGGCTGCGACGGCGACTCGCTGGACAACTGGGACCCGCTCGCCCCCACGACGCAGAAGGCCGATGCCGGCCCGATCTCCGGAACCAGGAAGATCGATGTCGCGGGCCGGTCGGTGAACGTGTCCTGTTCGGGCGACCCGGCGAAAGGCAGGCCGGTCATCATGCTGATGCACGGAGGGGGCGACGGGCTGGACAAGATGGCCGCCCTCCAGAAGACGCTGGGCAAGAAGAACCGGGTCTGTTCCTACGACCGGCTCGGCGCGGGCGCGAGCGACCAGCCGGATGGCCCTCAGGACTTCGCCGGCACCGGGAAGATCCTCACCGGGGTGCTCGACCGGGTCGCCGGTGACGGCCCGGTCGTCCTGGCGGGGCACTCGCTGGGCGGGCTGATCGCCGCCAGGTACGTCCCCGACCATCAGGACAGGGTCAAAGGGCTGGTCCTGCTGGACACCACGTCGCCCACGATGGTGGACGACATCACGAAGGCGATCCCCGAGTCCGCCAAGGGTCCGGCGGCCGAGGTGCGCGCGCAGAACCTCGCGATATTCCAGGGTCAGAACCCGGAGAAGCTCGTCATCACCGACGGGAAGGTCCGCTCCGCCGGGAACATCCCGGTGGAGGTGATCCAGCATGGGAAGCAGTACCTCGCGGCCATCCCCACGTACGGACGGCGCCTGGAGCAGGCGTGGTCCGCGGGCCAGCGCAAGTGGCTCGCGGTGTCCAGCGGCAGCAAGCTGAGCACGGCCACCGGCAGCGGGCACTACATCTACGTCGACCAGCCCGATGTCGCCGTCCAGGCCATCGAGCGCGTCACCTCGCAGGTGGCCGGCGAGTAACCGGCCGGCCGAGGGCTGCGACGGTCAGTGCCCGGACGGCGCCAGATGGGCGCGCTCTCCTTGCGCGCCGAACAGGGTGAGCAGCTCCGCGGGCCGCTCATCGGCACTGCCGATCCAGTGCGGGATGCGGGTGTCGAACTCCACGGCCTCGCCCACACCGACCAGGAACTCCTGCTCCCCGAGCACGAACCTGACCTGTCCGTTGAGGACGTAGAACCACTCATATCCCTCGTGGGTCTGCAGCTTCATCGTGGCCGATCGGCCGGCGGGCGGATAGATCACCTTGTAGGCCTGGACACCGCCGGCGCGCCTGGTCAACGGCACCATCACCAGCCCGGATCGCCGCACCGGCCGCAGGTGGATGCGCGGGTCACCGGTGGGCGGCGCCGCGACGAGATCATCGAGCGGTACGTCGTGCGCCCGGGCCAGCGGCAGCAGCTGCTCCAGCGTGGGGCGGAGCTTGCCGTTCTCGAGACGGGACAGCGTGCTCGCGGTGAGGCCGGTCTCGTTCGCCAGCGCCGCCAGCGTGGTGCCCCGCGCCCGGCGCAGGGCCCGCAGGCGCGGCCCGACTCCGGCCAGAACGTCTTCGGAGGTGTCCATGCCGTCGATGATGCGGATCCGCAATTTTTCTTGCAAGTCCGCGATGACGGCGGCGATGCTGCCGGTACACCACCGGCGCTTCCGGATCACGCCGGCCGACGAAGGGCAACTCACATGGACACCACCCGACACCGCCACCCCACCACCGACGTCTCGAGCGACCAGGACGCCGGGCTGTTCTGGGAGCGGCACTACCGCGCCCGCCGTACCTGGGACGCGCGCGTCAACCCGCTGCTCGCCGAGACCGCCGCGCCGCTGCGTCCCGGCGCCGCCCTGGATCTGGGCTGCGGCGCCGGCGGCGACGCCATCTGGCTCGCCCGGCAGAGCTGGCACGTCACCGCCGTGGACATCTCCGTCACCGCCGTCGAACGGGTCCGGGAACGCGCCCGCGAACTCGGCATCGCCGACCGGGTCGCCACCGAACAGCACGATCTGGCCCGAAGCTTCCCGGCCGGTCGGTTCGATCTCGTCTCCGCCCAGTACTTCCACACCCCGTTCCCGCTGCTCCGAAGCCAGGTCCTGCGCACCGCCGCGCAAGCCCTGCGCACCGGCGGGCTGCTGCTGATCGTCGACCACGGCTCCACCGCGCCCTGGTCGTGGAACCAGGACCCCGACCTCCACCACCCCACACCCACCGAGATCGCCGCCGAACTCGATCTCGACCCCGCGCACTGGACCGTCCTGCGCGCCGACATGCCCCACCGCCGGGCGACCGGACCCGCCGGCCAGACGGCCACCGTCATCGACCACATCCTGCTCATCCAGCGAACCGCCGGATGACCGCCCGAACCACACCACACGACGTCACGTCGAAACGGAGCGACTCGATGCCGGCAAGCCGCGCGCAGCGATCCAAGGACACCACGCCTCCGCGGACCGGCGCCGACGAGAAGGCCACCCTGCGGGGCTTCCTCGACTACCTGCGCGACGCGGTCGCGGACAAGGTCGTGGGCGCACCCGAACCGCAGGTCCGAACCGGCGGAGTTCCCTCGGGCACCAACCTTCTCGGGCTGCTCAAGCATCTGGCGTTCGTCGAACGGTTCTACTTCCTCGGCGAGGACGCCGGCGACTGGCGCGCCACCATGCGACCGTCCACAGAAGACACCGTCGACGGCGTGCTCGCCGACTACCGCAAGACCGTCGAGCGAGCGAACCAGGTCATCGACGCCTGCCCAGACCTGGCCCTTCCCGCTCCGCGAGCCCCACGTCCGGGGCCGGCGCCATCGATGCGATGGGTCCTTGGTGCACATGATCGAGGAAACCGGCCGGCACGCCGGCCACGCCGACATCCTCCGCGAGCAGATCGACGGATCCACCGGCCGCTGACGGATGCGTGGCAGGCGCCTCGGTTCGGGCGCCGAAACCCGCGCGTCACTTGGTCCAGACGGTGGTGTAGTGGCCGGTGGCGCTCACCGCGGTGGCGGCGGGACGGTAGCCCTTCGCCACATGGCGCTTGAACTCGAAATCGTGGTCTTCCTGGGTCAGGTCGGCTCTGACCAGCCGGCGCAGGTGGTGTCCGGTGGTGGACCGATGATCTGGTAGCCGTGGCGGGCGGCCACCTCGGCCAGCAGGCCAGGGTCGGTGTCACGGGCGGCGATGTCGGCGGCGAAGTGTTCGAAGCCGGCCGGCCAGGTCAGTTGGAGCAGGCGTAGCGGAGAGTCCTGGCGGTTGGCGAAGGCGTGGGGCAGGTGGCGAGGCAGCAGGACGAAGGCGCCGGCTCCGGCCTGCCAGGTCTGGTCGCCGCAGTACAGCTGGACGGTTCCCGACAGCACATAGAACGCCTCGTCGTCGCGCTGGTGCACATGCCAGGGAGTGGCGAAATACGGCGGGCACTCCTGCTCGATCAGGGTCAGGGCCTTGCCGGTCTCCGACTCCCCCGCCTTCACGGTCATCGTGGTGCCGAGAAACCGATGGGTGGCACCGGCCCCGGCGGGCAGGTGGAGCGCGCTCATGGCCGCCTCTGCCGGGTGTAGAGCCGGATCTCGATGCCGTCGGGGTCGATGATGCCGCCGATCAGCCATCCCACGCTGCCTTCGGCGATGCCGGAGTGCTCCACACCGACCGCGTCCAGGTGATCGGACCAGGCGTGGAGCGCCTGCAGGGTCGGCACGGCCAACGCGACCGGATCGAACCCGCTCAACCCGGCGGCCCGCTCGGGCTCCTCACGCAGCGCGATCATGAGCGTCTGGTCCGTATCGGCCAGCGCCACGCCGCGCAGCACGCCGTCCTCGACGAACTCGATCGCCACCTCGAGTCCGAGCACGCGCCGGTACCACTCCAGGCTCTTGTGCACGCTGGAGACGGGCAGCTTGACGTGGTGGAACCCGCCTAAGAGGTCCTAACAAAGTGAATCTTGACCGGCCGTGCATCCATGCTTCGATGGCCATCGAGATGTCTGGAGCCTAGGTTGCGTTCCGGAGCCGTTG